>NZ_RJVK01000001.1 GCF_003752135.1 Caminibacter pacificus | reverse complement strand
GGATTGATTCGAATAATAACGGGATAAGAGATGATGTGGAGATTAAGATATTAAATTTCAAACCGAGTATATGTCGTTTCAGACCTGATGCAAAAAGGTGTAACCTATCACATAATCCCGCTTTTATTGCTGTATCGTTTCAAATGGCAAAAGCTTTTCAAAAAATATTAAAGGAGTTTGACGGAAGTGAAGAAAAGGCTTATGAGCTTGAGAAAGTAACAAGTAGACTTGTATATTGTAATGAATATTTTTGGAATTATTGGGAATATGACCCTATTTCAATTAAATATATTGAAAATATTGTATTTAACAATAATAATCGTAAACAATTATATTATGAATTTAATAAACAACTTAGTAGAGGTGTTTTTTCTTCTCCAAATGACAGTGATAGTAATCCATTTTATTGTGATTTCAATACAAGTTTAGTAAAGGAAAAATAAAATGAAAAAGTGCTTATAACTTTTTAATAAACTATTATAAAATTAAAGTTAATTTATTTGCTTTTTAAGAAAGGAAATATATGAAAAACTTTTCTTTGGTTTTAAGTGGAGGTGGAGCTTTAGGTATAGCACATTTAGGTGTGTTAGATGATTTGGAGGAATATAAGTTATTTCCTTCTGAAATAATCGGTACGAGTATGGGTGGTATTATTAGTGCGGGCATTGCAATAGGTATGAAAGAAAAAGCTATTTTCGAAATAATTAAAGAATTTTCTAATGTTTTTAATTGGATAAAATTTTCTCTTAGCGGTAATGCAATAATAAAGACTGACAAAATTGAAAAGATATTCGATTTAATTTTTGGTAATAAAAAAATAAAAGACACTACTGTTCCTTTAAAAATTATTGCAACTAATCTACGTACTACCGAGTGTAAAGTGTTTACTAAAGATGATGATATTTTAATAAAAGATGCTTTGCTTGCCACAATGGCTATTCCGGGAGTTTTTGAAGAAAAGGAAATAAATAATGAAATATATGTTGACGGATTTTTAACTCAAAATTTAGGTGTCAAAGAAGCATCTTTAGATAATATTATAGCTGTTGACGTGCTTGGTAAAAACTCTTTTTCTACGAGTCTTCCCCAAAATTCCATTAAAACAAAAAATGTCTCGATATGTTTGAAAAATCGTTAAGAATTTTAATTTATAATCAAACTAAACAATCAATAAATAATTTGGATAAAAATAAAAGACTTATTTTACTTGAACCTGATACGAAAAAATATAAAACATATCATTTTCATAAATATAAAGAAATAAAAGAGTGTGGAAAAGGATTATTAATGCAAAACCTGCCATAATATGACATAATGTACTGTATTATTGTATAAAAAAAGGAAAAGGATGAGAACAAAAGATACTTTAAGAAATCTTCTTAAAATTTTAAATATTCTCTATAGCGGTGGGTATGTTACAATAAAAGGATTAATAGAAGAATATGGAATTAAAGATAGGACAGCGAGTAGATATTTAAACGAATATCTTCCCGATGCAGGATTTTCAATTGAAAAAGTCGGTAGAAAATTTAGACTTGCAAATAAAAATCCTGAAATAACCGGAGCAATTGAAGCAATTGAAAATTTTGCTAAAGAAGCCGGATTTTATAATGATATTAAAGATTTTATAAAAACTATCAAGCAAAATTCACTCTCAACTTACATGAAACTTCATATTGAAAATATTGGCGATTATATCGAAAATGTTAATTTAATAGAGAATGCTATTAAACAAAAAAGGATGATTAAGTTTACTTATGATAACGGATATGAATATGAAGTAAAGCCACTTAAAATAGCAAATTTTGAAGGGTATTGGTATCTTTTGGCGCTTGATGAAGATAAATATAAAACATTTCATTTAAAATCAATTAAAAATTTAAAATTTTTAAAAAAGAGTTTTGAAATATCTCCTACTTTTCTTGAAAAACTCGATAACGCAATAAATGTTTGGTTTGAGCCAAATAAAGAACCTTTTAAAGTTGTCTTGAAAGCAGATGAATGGGCAAGTAAATATTTAAAAAGAATTCCTTTAAACCCTACCCAAAAAGAGATTGAAAAACTGCCTGACGGAAGTATTTTTGAGATTAAAATTACTCACGAAATGGAGATAAAAAGATTTGTTAAAAGCTTTTTGCCACAGATTAAAGTGATTGAGCCAAAATGGCTTGATGATAAGATTAAAGAAGAGATAAAAGAGTATTTGTATAAATGAAAAGGAGAAATTATGAGTGATATAAAAGAAATTTGTGATTTTTTGAAAAAATATCGTCAAGTAAAAAATAAAAAACTTGAAGAAGTATGTCACTTACTCAAAAAATTCAAAAAACAAAAAGAAGAGATGAAATTAAGAGGTTTTAACGATTTCAATTATATTGAACTTTTAAAAGGGTTTGATGATGAAAACACACATTCAAAGATAATTGCCGAATTTTTAAATCCTGACGGCAGTCATTATCAGGGAAAAATTTTTTTAGAGAATTTTTTTAGAACGTTGGATATACCGTTTAATATTGATAATTGGAATGTTATTACGGAAAGATTTGTAAGAAATTGTGTTGACAAGGGACAGGGAAGAATTGATATCTATATGACAAACGGTAAAAAACATATTATTTTGGAAAACAAGATTGGAGCTGGAGATCAGGAGGCTCAAATTTTTAAATATGTTGAATGTTTATATAAAGAAAACGAGGATAGTTTGAAACCGGAAGATATTTTTGTTTTATACCTTACAAAAAATAAAAGTTTCCCTTCAAAATACAGTTTGGATAATTATGAAATTAAAAACGGTTATTTGGAAAATAATGGTGAAATAAAAGCCAAAATAAAATGCATCTCTTATGATGAAATATTTAAATGGATGCAGGAAAATTTAAAAGAAGTTGAAAACATTACAAACCTCAGTGAGGCTATAAAACAATATATTAAAGTTGTAAAAAAAATTTTGGGTGAGGAGGAAAATATTATGAACTTGAAAGATTATTTATTAAAAGAAGAACATAGAGAAGTTTTAATAACTCTTATTGAAAATAAAAATGAATTTGAGAAATATGTAAAAAATGATGAAGAATGTCAAAAAATTATTGAAGAAGAGAAACTTGGTGAAGTCTTAGCTAAAATAATTGATGAAATTAACTATAAAGTCTTAGATAAACTAAAAAATATTCCTGATTTAAATATTATAATTGAAAAAAATGAAAATTCTAAATATATAGATAAATTATGTATTGAAAATAAAAAAAACAATAAATTAATTTGTCCTGAATGGCCTTATAACTTTGTATCTAAATATGCTTTTAAAGAGCTTGCTTTGGAAGTTTTAAAAAATGGTGAAAATAATATTATAGAAAAGATTATTAAACTCGTCACAATAGAGCAATAAAAAGCGTATTATTCCCTCAAAAAAGGGGGAATAATGAAATCTTTCGATTTAACTCTTCCAAAATCTCCTGCTGAAATCGAAAATCACTACTTTTGCGAGTGTGGTAACAAATTTGTCGATAAAAATAGATGTCCAAAATGCGGTAATCAGAAGTTTTATACTTATGAAGACGTTAAGAAACTCAACCCTAAATTATACGAACTAAAAGAATCAAATTATGGAATCGAGTGTTTTATTGAATATCCTGTTTTTAATGAAAAAATTATGTTTAAAAAAGAAAGATTAGCAATTTTAATAAATAAAGAAATCAAATTAAGCCAAAAGTTTAGAGAAAAGTTTGATTTTTATTATGATGAAATTGCCACTATTGTTGAAAAATATTTGAAATTTTTAGGGTTGTGGAATGAGAGAAAAAGAGTTTTTAAGTTATTAAAACAGCTTGAGAGTAGAAGAGTTTTAGAAATTATAAAAGTTAAAGATCCTGAAGTTTTATTGTGGAGTGTATATGATGAGGATATTTCGGTAGAAGAATTTTTTGAAAAACTTCTTAAAGACTCTTCTAAATCAGTTAAAAAAGCAATTTATGAAAAGTATAAAAAACAGCTTTATCATCTTGCTTACAATCCTATAATTGATATATTGATTTTAAGGGCGGTTGATGATATTAATTATCAAAGAGAATTAATATCTCTTTCTTGTGAGTATGACGGAGTTGTTAGTATTGATATAGAAAGTATTGAGAAATTTATAAATTTTTTAAGGAGATTTGAACAAAAAGAAATTGTGAAGTTTTTGAAAAAGGCTTTTGAATATAACATTTTCATGTTTTATATTGCTACATTTTTAAACCATCCGATAAAGCGTTATTTTAAAAGTATTGAAGATACGTTAATGAATACAATTGATTATTGTGAATATGAATATTCCATACCTGTGAAATTCAAATTTGATAAATTTGTTTTCAAACTCCCCAAAAATTCAATTGAACTAAAAAATTACGGTAATGAATTGAGAAACTGTCTATCAATGTATACAAATGTTCATAATAAAAGATATTTAATTTTTGGTGTGTTTAAAGGAAGAAAATTAAAATATGCTGTTAATTTCGATAAGCAAAAAAAATTTATTGTCGAAGCAAAAGGTTTTGCAAATTCAAATATTAATGAAAAAGATTATAAAGTGATTGAAAAATTTTTTGAAGAGTTTAAGGAGGCGATATGAAAATAAGTGAAATAATAAATATTAAAAACGATAACGATATAAATATCGATACAAATGATTTGGATGTAGTGTTTTCTCATGAAGGGTTTGCGTTTGTTAAAACCATAAAATGCACTCAAATGGATGAGTGTATAGAAAAGATTAAAAATTCCAGGTTTAATCCAAAAGGTGTAATCGTGAAATTTAAAATAAGCTATGATTTACCTCTAAGTGAAATTGAAAAGTTTATGGATTTTATTTATGAAATTTCAGACAAAGACGCTGATATTATATTCGGAAGTGAAACAACAGAAAATAAAGAAATAGAAATTAATTTAATTTTTACAGGAATAAAAAATGAAAACTTTTTTTGTAAAAATTTGTGATGCTTTAACGAAAGATTTAAAGAAAAGATAATACAGAACAAAAGATTTTATCAAAAGTATGAATTTACGGGATTATAACTTGATTATAACTTGGAAGGAAATGTTGAATTTTTTGACATTGCCGAGAATACAATTTTTAAAGAGAAAATACTTTTTGAGAGTTTTGATTTGTGTCAGTGCAGTTTAAAAATATATGATATCAATATGATGGAAATAAATTTGCAACATTAATAAGTTTGACTTTACAATTGCGCAATCACATCCAAATGAAAAATAATTAATGATTAATTTGATTATGAATTTAATTGTAAGTTTGTAGAAAATGAACTAAAAAACGACTGACACTTACCTCGTTGATTTTTTAAAGATACGAAATTACGGAGTTTTTGAAGTAATGGCGGAGCCGACGGGACTCGAACCCGCGACCTCCGGCGTGACAGGCCGGCATTCTAACCAGCTAAACTACGGCTCCGCATGGTGGTCGCTGCAGGGCTCGAACCTGCGACCCCCAGCTTGTAAGGCTGGTGCTCTCCCAGCTGAGCTAAGCGACCAACATCAATTTATCAAATGGGATTTTTTATTAAGAGGTGGCATCCCCAACGGGATTCGAACCCGTGTCGCCGCCGTGAAAGGGCGGTATCCTAGACCACTAGACGATGGGGACATAAATGGTGACCCGTGCTGGATTCGAACCAGCGGCCCTCTGCTTAAAAGGCAGATGCTCTACCGACTGAGCTAACGGGTCAGCTCTTTGTTTCACAACTTGTCGTTGTGGATTGAAATTATAGAGAAAAACTTTTTTAATGTCAATACTTTTTGGGAAAAAATAGAAAAAATTATGAGTTTTTTATATTTTTTCTTATAAACTCGATAAAGGTACTGAAAATAGGAGTTATTTCTTTGTTTTTATGATAGATAAGATAAAATTTTCTTTGGAAATTTATATTTTTTACGTCTATTTTATATAACGTTTTATTTTTAATTTCGTTTTTAACTGCGAGTTCTGAAATGCAGGTTATCGTGTTTGGTGATAGGAGTAGGTTTTTTATTTCGCAAACATCATCGCTTTCTATAAATTTGTCTATTTTTATATCTTCTATTCCTGCTAAAAACATATCTCTTGTACCCGAGCCTTTTTCTCTTAATATCCACAGTTTATTTAAAAGCTCGTCTATAAAATATTCTTTTTTTGTTAGGTTTTTATCCGAGCTGACTACTATAAGATTATCTTTTTTTAGTTCTTCTTTTATGATATCTTGATGGTCGAATTCCGTTTCGATGAATCCGAAGTCGATTTTTCCTTGTAGTAATTCCTCTATTATTTGTTTAGAGTTTTTCGAGTTTTTATTTAGTTTAATATTTGGATATTTGTGGATAAATTTTAAGTAAATTGGAGGTAAAAGGAAATTATTTATCGTTTTACTCGCACTAAAAATAAGCTCACCGCTTAAATTTTTCGTCTTAAATAAATTTTCAGCGCTTATAATTTCAAAATAGGCTTTTTCTGTTTTTTCTTTGAAAAGTTTGCCGTTTTCGTTTAATATAAGTTTTTTGCCGATTCTGTTGAAAAGTTTAGTGTTTAGTTTGTTTTCTAAAGATTTAATAGCAAGTGAAACTGCGCTTTGCGAAAGGTTTAGTATTTGTGCTGTTTTTGTAACGTTTTGTGTTTTTGCAAGCATGAGGAATATTTCAATTTCTTTTAAAGTCATGGTGTTCCTTATTAAAAATATTAATTATTTTATTTAAAATATTTAATTTTGTAAAACTAAACTGATTAAATAAAATGCTCTTCAAAAAAATAGGAGTGATAATGAATCGTATAAATATAGAATTATTAAATACGATAAATGAACATTTTAAGCATTTCGATCAAGATTTTTTAAAGCAAAAGCCTTGTAGGATAAGTGTTGATAAAGTACTTGAAAAGATAAAAAATAATGAAAAAATTTTAATTGTGGATATAAGAACGGAATTTGAGACTCAGCTTGTGGGTTATACATACAAAGATAGTATCAATATTCCTTTAAATAAACTTTTTGAAGAAGAGAATATTAAAAAACTACTTGAGTATCAAGACAAAGGGTATGAGCTTATTATTAGTTGTCACAGCGGAGCAAGAACTATTGTTGCTACGGCGTTTTTGCATCTTTTGGGTATAGAGAGTGCCAAATCTCTTGAGGGTGGTATTGCGGCTTTTGCCGATGCGGTAAAACCTTAAAGACTCAGTAATGCATACGTATGTTTTTACATTGATAAGCGGATTGTTATCCGGTCTTGCTTTAGGTTTGACAGGCGGAGGAGGTTCGATTTTGGCCGTGCCTTTGCTTGTATATTTGGTAGGGATAAATATTCATTTGGCGATTGTGACTTCTTTGATTGCCGTAGGGGCTACTTCATTGATATCGTCAATTACGTATATGAAACAAAATTTAGTCAGATTTAAAGTGGCGTTTTTAATGGCGGCACCAGGAATTCTAAGTACTTTTTTGGGCTCATTAATAAATAAAAAACTCAACGGACATCTATTGCTTATAATGTTTTCTTTTTTGATGTTTTATATCGGTTTTAGAATGCTAAAAAAAAGAAATATCGAAAATGTTAAAAGTGATACACAAAATATTCTAAAGATATTGTTTTTCGGGTTTATAGTAGGGTTTTTGAGCGGACTTTTCGGTGTTGGAGGTGGTTTTTTGCTTGTGCCGGCTCTTTATTTGGGAGTAAATTTGTCTATGAAAGAGGCAGTTGGGACGTCTTTATTTATTATTTTTATGTACGGATTATTCGGTATGACGAGTTATATAGTTGAAAAAAGAGAAATCGATTTTTTGATTAGTGCGATTTTCGTGCTTGGAGGAGTGTTTGGAGGGTTTATCGGTGCGTACATAGGAGAACATCTCAATCAAGAAAAGTTAAGGAAAATATTTGCATACTTTACAATGGCAATGGCAGTTTTTATTTTCTTGGAAAATATCGGTTATTTTATATGAATTCGATTTTATAAAAATTTTTTAATTCTTTATAAATATCCGGAAAATGCTTTTTTAAAATCTGAGGTTTCATAAAGTAGTACTCACTCATTACTGCGAAAAATTCGGCCTCGTTTGTGGCCGCGTATTTGTCAATTAGAGAAAATTTGCCTAAAAATCTATTTTTTAACGTTTTTTGTTTGAATTTTTTATATTCTCCGAACATTATTTTGACCCATTCGTTGTATTTGGATGTTTCAATCGGTGGTATTCCATCAATTACTCCGTCTGCGGCGTCAAGCTGATGAGCGAATTCGTGGATAATTACATTTCTGAAATTTGGGTGATGAATCTCTTTTTTTGCTTCATCCCAAGCAATTATAACGTTTTCGCCGGTTGCTTCACCTTCTATGATTTCTTCTTCTTGTACCACATAGCCATTTTGGAGATTTTTTAGGATTACCGGGTGGGGGTAGATGTATATATTTTTTAGATTAGGGTAACAAAAATCAATATATGCAATACTCGGCAGACATGCATAAAATGCTATTAAAGTTTTTATTTCGTCGTTGAGGTTTATATTTACGGGTATGAAATTTTTCTCAAGCAAAAATCTTTGAATTTTATATTCTAAAATTCTTTTTTGTTTTTCGTTTAGTTTTTGGTATTGAGGTAGATTTTCGATATATTTTTTTAGATTTTGGGGCAATGGAGTCGATTTTAGTTTTTTTAGTTTTTGTAAATATCTGAAATGAGAGATTATCTGAAAAATAATAAAAACAAAAAATGCTCCCCAAAGGAGCAAGAGAAAGTTTTTGAAATTATCCATAAATAGCGCTAACCGCTTTAAATCCCGCAGCGGCAAGAACTATAGAACCGATTACGTTTAATGTGATATATACCAAGCTTTCGATAATAAGCCCGTTTTTAAATAAAAAGAAGCTTTCGATAGCAAAAGTTGAAAAAGTTGTAAGTGCTCCCATCATACCCGTAGTAAGAAGTGATTTTAGATATGGATTTTCGATCACGTTCATTTGAATCAGTCCGATTAATAATCCCAATGTAAAACTTCCGATCCAATTCACGGCAAGGGTACCAAAAGGTATGTCGTGTTTAATTATTCCGTTAACAAGTCCGGCAGTATAAGCTCTAAGAATCGCACCTATAAAACCGCCGATTCCGATTGCAAGATAGGTATCGAATTTCATAAATCTCCTTTTTTTATTAGTGTAAATCTTTAATATTAATTAATTATTAAGTTTTTGATACTCTTTATCGAGTATTTCTTGCATTTTTTTTCTTGTTTCTTCATACCAATTCGGGTTGTCTTTTGGGTAGAAGCTGTCAAGAAAAATTACTTTTATCGTTTGAGGCTCTATTCTAAAAGGATTTTTTTTAAATGCGAAAGGTAAATTTATAATTACAAAAGGTTGTACTTTCAAATTCAGTTTTTCAGCAACTCCCTTAACTCCGTTTTTCCAGGTTATCATTTTTTTCGGATCGAGTTTGTTTCTTGTTCCTTCCGGGAACAATACTACTTTTAAGCCTCTTTGTGTTCGTTCTTTTATCTCTTTTATCATTTGAAGGATTGAGCGTTTGTTGTTTCTATCTACCAAAATCATATCTGTTTTGGTGAGCATATATTTGATAACGGGGGTTTCACCAAGCTCTTTTTTTGCTACCCAGATAAGTTTTTCGGGGATTATCGTTTCCATAAGAGCGATATCCATATTGTGAGTGTGATTTCCTATAAGTAGCTGCGCTTCAGGGTCAAGTTTGCCTTCTATTATTATCTCTTTTGCGAACATTTTAGTGAGGATTTTGGAGCAAGTTTTTCTATAAAAAAGTTCGTTTTTTGGGTTTATACCGCAAAGTATCGACGTAATAAAAACGCAGAGAGCTCCAATTATTATTTTGAATATGGAAATAATACTATTTAGTATCTTCATCTCTCACCCATCCGATTTTGTTGTTAATTTTTACTTTAATATAACCTTTTAATTTTTTAAGTACTTCTACTTTTCTTCTTTGGTGAGTAATATAAATGACCGTGGATTGTTTAGTCGGTAAGATATATACTTTTGTGTTTTTAGGAAGTGTGACGCTTCCTTTTGGAATATAAGGATACACAAGAAGTGCGGAAAGAAGAATAGGGAATATCAAAAGCCAAATTTTTTGATAGATAATAAAAATCAAAAGAGTGAATGCAATTAATGATAATATTAAAATGTTTATAGGTGTGAAAAAGTTGTTTTCTTCAGGGTTAATATTTGTTTGAGTGCTTATCGTTTCGTCTTTTAAAATTATCGGTATCGTTATTTTATTAAAAGTATTTGTTTGAGTGTTGAAATAGTAAAAAGTCAATTTTTTTTGGTTTTTCGGAAGAATTACGTAATAAGACGCCGAATTAGCATCTCTTATAGTTATATTTTGTTCGTATGGTAGTTTGAAATCGGAGATATTACAATTTTTGCAAAAAATATCAAATGATAAAATAGTCGAGTTTTCATCGTTTTTTGCGGCTATAGGGTTTTTTACTACCAAGTTATCGGCAAACACTCCGCAAAACATTTTATTAGGTGAATTTAATGTTCTAACTTTGATATATTTATTTAAATCTAGCTCTTTATAAAATTTTCGACCTATTAAAATAACTTTAGGAATTTGCGGAGTGATTTTTGTTTTTAAATTTAAAATATATAAGTAGTCGTTTTTTTTAGTAAGATTTACTTCCATATTTTCTGGTGGAATTATAGTTAAATTATTTGCTTTTGAAAGGGCTATTCTGATATTGAAATTAGCAATTTGATTTTGATAATAAAAAGGTTTTATGTTTTCAAATTTAATTATTGCATCTGTTTTTGCAAATAAAAAAGTGAAAAAAAGAAGAAAAACTAACTTTCTCATTTGCTCGCTAATTGATATTCGTTTTCAAATTTTTTAATGTAACTGAAAAATTGTTTTCTTCTTTTACCCCATAGAGTGATTTTTGCAGATTTTCTGATTCTAAGCGGATTTATCCAATGTCCGTAATGCATAACTCCGAAGTGAAGGTGAGGTCCTGTGGAAAGCCCGCTGTTTCCGAGATATCCTATTACTTGTCCTTGTCTTACCCATTGACCGATACGAAGACCTCTTGGCCAGCCGTGTAAATGTCCGTATAGAGTGATATATCCGTTTGCATGTTTAATTTTTACTACTCTACCATATCCTCTTACCCAGCCTTTATAAATTATTTTTCCGTCGGCTACTGAGTGAATAGGAGTTCCAATTCTATTTACGTAATCAATACCGTCATGCATTCTCCATTTATGAAGAATAGGATGAAATCTTCTTCCAAAATAAGATGAAATTCTTTTGTAATGAAGTGGGGCCGGTAAAAACATACCTCTTAAACTTCTCGCTTTTTCATCATAATATCTACCGTCGTAAGGATTATAAAAAGCTTGATAGTTGAATTGCTTGTTTTTTATATTCGCATATAAAATTTTAACGTCTTTAACTTCACCGAATCTTGTTTTTTCTTCATAAATGATTTTTATTTTTGTATTTTTCGGAATATGTCTGAAATTAATTTTATCGCTGAATATATTGATAAGTTTTGAAGAAAGCTTTCTAATGCCGGTAGTTTTATAAATATCATAACTTAAATAATTATTAAGAGTAATATCGGCACTTTTGATTTCGGTGTCATATATAATTGGAACTACTTTTGTTATGTATTTGCCGTTGTTGTTAATTATTTGAAGTTGTTCTTTTGAGTTTAAAGGAATTAACGCTTGTTTTAGAATATTGTTATCTTTTAAAATAAATATTTTTTCGCCTATTGGAAGTCTTCTGACTTTTCTTTTTAAATTACTTGGTAGGTTGTAATAAATGCTTACAGGAAGTGAGTTGTTTTTTAAGAAGTCATAAAACGTGTCTTTATGACCCCATGTTTTTATATCCACTTTGTAAGCAAGTGCGAAAATCGGTACTAAAAGTATCAGTAAAAATTTTTTCATTTAAAAAAGCCCTTTAACATTTTGATTCCGTCTTCGCCTCCTAAAATACTCTCCATCGCACGTTCAGGGTGCGGCATGAGGCCGAAAACGTTTTTGTTTTCGTTACAAATTCCGGCAATTGCGTCAACACTGCCGTTTGGATTGAGTTCGTTTCCGTGTTCGTCACAATATTTTAGCAAAACTTGTTCCGAATCGTACATTTTCTTTAAAGTATCATCGTCAACTTTATAATTTCCTTCAGCATGTGCTATAGGAATATTTACGATATCTCCCACATTTAGTTCGCTTAAAAATTTATTATTGTTATTTACTACTTTTAAATGGTGATATTTTGATATGAAATGCAAAGAATCGTTTCTTGTCAAAGCACCCGGCAATAGATGAGATTCTACGAGTACCTGAAATCCGTTACAAATTCCAAGAACGTATCCGCCTTTTTTTGCGAAATCTTTTACTTCGTTCATAATTGGGGAAAATCTTGCAATCGCACCGCTTCTTAAATAGTCACCATAGCTAAAACCACCCGGTAATACGACTAAATCCGGATTTTTTAAGTCGTGTTCGTTATGCCAAACAAACTCGACTTTAGCTCCTAGTTTTTCAAAAGCCCATTTCGTGTCTCTATCACAATTCGTACCGGGAAAAACGATTACACTTACTTTCATTCTTTAACCTTGATTTCATAATTTTCGATAACAGGATTTGCAAGAAGCTCTTTTGCCATCTCTTCAACTTCTTTAATCGCTTCTTCTTTGTTGTCAGTATCTATATCAATAAGAATTTGTTTTCCTACTCTTACGTCGTTTACGTTTTTAAATCCTAAAGTTTCAAGAGCGTGATGTACCGCTTTTCCTTGAGGGTCTAATACGCCTTTTTTAAGATGTACGTTTACTGCAACTATCATTTTACTTCCTTTAGTCTATTTAATACTTCGGTATATGCTTCTTTGATATCTCCGAGATTGAATCTGAATAAATCTTTGTCAAGTTTTTGACCTGTTTTTTTATCCCATAATCTACAAGAATCCGGTGTAATTTCATCCGCTAAAATAATATTTCCGTTTTCGTCTTTTCCGAATTCGATTTTAAAGTCTACTAAAATTAATCCCACTTTGTCAAAGAATTTAGTTAGAAAATCATTAACTTTTCTTCCGTAATCTCTAAGAAGGTCAAGTTCTTTTCTATTATCTACAAGATTTAAAATCATCGCGTGGTCGTCGTTGATTAAAGGGTCGTTAAGGTCGTCGTTTTTATAATAAAACTCAACGATTGTAAAAGGGAGTTTTTCACCTTCTTTTAATCCTAATCTTTTAGCAAGACTACCTGCTGCTATATTTCTTACTACCACCTCGATAGGAATAATTTCTACTTTTTTTACAAGTTGTTTTGTTTCGTCTATTTGTTTTATTAAGTGAGTCGGAATTCCTTCTTTTTCAAGCGCTTCGAAAATTAAAGTCGTAATAGCGCAATTAAGTGCTCCTTTTCCGGCTTCTTGAGAAGCTTTTTCTCCGTTAAACGCCGTTAAAGAGTCTTTGAATTCACAGATAACTTCGTTAGGATTATCAGTCTTGTATATTCTCTTGGCTTTTCCTTCATAAAGTAATTCCATATCAGCTCCTTATTTTTTCGATTCGTTTTGGATTATTAAAGCTTTTAAAATATCAGCACCCGTTAATAATTGCAAATCACCGTTAATTTTTTGTAAATTCTTAGGATTTTCTTTTTTTGTTTTTTTATGTTCTATTTTTGCAAGTTCGGCTTTTAGATGCGCTTTTAGATTCGCTTCTTTGATGAGTTCCGCAGGTTCTTCTTTTTGAATTTTTGCAGGATGAACGACAATATCAGGTGTTACGCCTTTTGCTTGAATAGTTCTTCCGCTTGGCAAATAATATCTTGCGACTGTGAGTCTAATCGCTTCGTTTTTATTAACCGGAAGAATTGCTTGAACGCTTCCTTTACCGAATGTAGTTTCACCTACGATAATCGCTCTTTTGTGGTCTTGTAAAGAACCGCTTACGATTTCGCTCGCACTTGCGCTTCCACCGTTTACAAGTACGACTATAGGAATATTTTTATATGTTCCTGCGCTATGAGCGTAATATACTTCGTTTTCGCTTTTTACTCTACCTTTTTGAGATACCAAAACTCCTTTGTCTACAAATAAATCAAGAGTTCCTACCGCTTGATTTAATAAACCTCCAGGATTGTTTCTTAGGTCTATAATTATTCCTTCTTTTCCTTCTTTTTTAAGATTCGCAAGGATTTTTTTGAGGCTTGGTACGACGTTTTTATCAAAAGATGAGATTCTTATATATTTAATTTTTGGGTAATTTTCCAAATCTTTCGCTTTTACCGATTTTACTTTGATGATAGCTCTTGTGATTGTTACGGTGAAAGGTTTTTGTCCTTTTCTAACGATAGTAAGGGTAATTTTCGTACCCGGTTTTCCTCTCATTAGGCTTACCGCTTCATCAAGACTCATATCAATAGTTGCTTTGTCGTTGATTTTTAGAATAATATCTCCGGCTTTTAGTCCCGCTTTATATGCAGGTGTGTCGTCTATCGGAGAGATAATTGTCAAAACTCCGTTTTTCATACCTACGACGATACCTAATCCTCCGAATTCTCCGTTTGTTGAAATTTTGAGTTCTTTATACGCTTTTTTATCAAGATAGCTTGAATGTGCGTCAAGTTCCGGTAATAAACCTTTTAGAGCTTTATTAATAATAGTAGTAGTGTTGATGTCGTCGACATAATACGCTTCAATCATATTGACGACTTTTACGAATTTTTCATATGCGGCAAGTCTTGTTTGTTGAGATTCTCTTGCGGAAAGTAATGAGACTACAACAAACAGGGCTAAAACAAATTTTTTCAAGCAATCTCCTTGTGGGTTTTTGAAATTCTATTATAAAGGTAGTGAAAAATCAAGAAATATACCAAATCTTAATATTTTTTTAATTAAAAGTAAAAAAAACAATTTAATAACCTTGACATAAAATGACTAAACTTGATATAATTACAGCAACTAAAACTTTTAAGGAGGAGAATATGGAAAAATTATTCGAAAAATTAACTAATCAAATGATGGAAGCGATTGAAAGCGGGCTTAGTCTTGCACTTCATAATAAAAACCCTGAAGTACATCCTTTACATGTATTATGGGGGCTTTTAACAAATACGAATACCGTACTTAATCAAGCCCTAAATAAAATGGGTGTTGATAAAGTAGCTATCGAGCTTGAAGTAAAAAGTGCGGTTGACAGACTTCCGAAAGTCGATAATATTACAAAAGAATCAATCAGAATCGGAAGAGAGCTTATCCAAAGTCTTCAAAATGCGGAAGCTTTGGCAACAAGAATGGGAGATAAATTTATTGCCGTTGATACTTGGCTTATGGCAAACCTTGATATGTTTAAAGACACTCTTGGTAAATTCGTAGATTTAATGGAACTTAAAAAAACCCTTGAAGCAATAAGAGGGGATAAAAAAATCGAAAGCAAAAGTGCGGATGAAAATCTTGACGCACTTAACAAATACGGAATCGATTTGACTGAAAAAGCGAGAAAAGGTGAGCTTGATCCTGTAATCGGAAGAGATGAAGAGATTAACAGAATGACTCAGATTCTTATCAGAAAAACTAAAAACAATCCGATTTTACTTGGTGAACCGGGAGTTGGTAAAACAGCTCTTGTAGAAGGTTTAGCTCAAAGAATCGTTAAAAAAGAAGTACCGACAAGTCTTCAAAACAAAAAAATAGTAGCGCTTGATATGACGGCACTTATTGCGGGTGCGAAATATAGAGGTGAATTCGAAGACAGATTAAAAGCGGTAGTCGATGAAGTGAAAGCGAATCCTAACATTATATTATTTATCGACGAAATTCACACAATCGTAGGGGCGGGTGCGAGTGAAGGTAGTATGGATGCTGCAAATATCTTAAAACCTGCACTTGCAAGAGGAGAGCTTAGAACTATCGGTGCGACGACATTAAAAGAATATAGAAAATATTTCGAAAAAGACGCGGCGCTTCAAAGAAGATTCCAACCTGTAAAAGTTGACGAACCGAGTGTAAACGAAGCGATTAGAATCTTAAGAGGTCTTAGAGAAAGACTTGAAGCGCATCACCATGTATTGATTAAAGACGAAGCGATTGTCGCAGCTGTAAAACTTACTGACAGATACATTACGGATAGATTCTTGCCGGATAAAGCGATCGACGCGATTGACGAAGCGGCGGCTGAAATTAGAATGCAAATCGAAAGCGAGCCTTTTGAACTTGCAAAAATTAAAAGAGAAATCGAACAATTAATGGTTGAAAAAGAAGCACTTCAACTTGAACTTGAAAGTGCCGGAAATAAAGAAAAAATTCAAAAAAGAATAGAAGAAATCGAAAAAGAACTCGCAAATCTTGAAGAAGAGAAAAGAAAACTCGAAGCTAAATTCGAAGAAGAAAAAAGAGTTCTTAAAAAAATTGCCGAAATTAAAGAACAAATCGAAAAACTTAAAAACGAAGCGGAAATTGCAAAAAGAGAAGGTAATTTCCATAAAGCCGCAGAAATTGAATACGGCAAAATCGTAGAGCTTAGAAAAGAGCTTGAAGAATTAGAGAAAAAATGGGAAGAAATGCAAAAACAAGGTACGCTTCTTAAAAATGCGGTTGATGAAGAAGCGGTTGCCGATGTTGTAAGTAAATGGACAGGTATTCCTGTTAATAAAATGTTACAAAGCGAACTCGAAAAAATCTTACACATCGAAGACGAACTTAAAAAATGGGTTGTCGGACAAGACGAAGCTGTTGCGGCGGTCGCAAGAGCTATTAAAAGAAATAAAGCCGGACTTGGAGATCCGAACAGACCAATCGGTAGTTTTATGTTCTTAGGACCGACAGGGGTTGGTAAAACAGAAACCGCTAAAACATTGGCGAGATTCTTGTTTGACGATGAAAAAGCGCTTATCAGATTCGATATGTCAGAATATATGGATAAAATAAGCGTATCAAAACTTATCGGTGCGGCGCCTGGATATGTAGGATATGAAGAAGGAGGACAATTAACCGAAGCCGTTAGAAGAAAACCGTATAGCGTAATTCTATTCGACGAAATAGAAAAAGCACATCCGGATGTATTTAACATCCTATTGCAAGTACTTGATGACGGTAGACTTACAGATAATAAAGGTGTGACTGTTGACTTTAAAAACACAATTATTATCTTAACAAGTAATATTGCAAGCGATATTATTATGGAAATCAAAGACCCTAACGCAAGAAAAGAAGCGGTTTGGGCTGAGCTAAAAAGAAGAATGAAACCGGAATTCTTAAACAGACTTGATGAAGTGGTGGTATTTAATCCGCTTGGAAAAGAGCAAGTTAAACAAATTGTCGATATCTTGCTTAGAAAAATTAAAAGCAGACTTGCTGAAAGAGATATCGATCTTGAACTTACTGATAGAGCGAAAGATTTTATCGCGGAAGTCGGATTTGATCCGGTATTCGGTGCAAGACCTCTAAAAAGAGCGCTTGCTGAAGTGGTGGAAGATAAATTAGCGGAACTTATCCTTGAAGGTAAAGTAAAAGAAGGCGATAAAGTCGAATTCGACGTAGATGAAAATAACATTATCGTAAAAGTAAACGGAGTTGAAGTTGCAAGGGACCCTAAATAATCCCTTGCTTCTTTTTTTGTTATTAATTTATAGTATCAGACACTTATAGTAAAATTTTCTTATGAATTTTTGTTCATTTTATGGTAAAATTTTTAACCTTCGGCACTTTAACGGCACTTTAATGGGGTTAAATACAGATATTTAACTTTAATTTTACATTAATTTGACGATATTAAAAACGTAATTAAAGGAGTAGGTATGTATTTCGGTTTGTTTGGTATGCATTTGTTGTTTGTTATTAGTTGGGTGGTTTTTTTGCTTTTGCTGATTAAATCAATTCAAAACGACACTAAAGACAAAGTTATCTTTACGTTATTGTCACTTTTTTTTATGGTTGCGGTTTTAGGTGTGGGAACGAAAATGATGCTTTTAAATCCGAATGTTGCTAAAGTTGGTATTTGGCTTCATGTAAAGCTAAGTTTTGACATTTTGTTAATGATTGAAAACTTGGTTTTGGCTTTTGTAGTATTTAAGAAAAAAACTATATCTTCAAAAGCTCTTGAAATTATGTTTTGGTTAAGTTATTTGGTGTTTATGTTCATGGTGTATTTGAGTGTATTCAAACCGATGTAAAAGGAATAAAGGATGAATGAGCAAAAAATTGCTGAAAAACTAAAAGCGGGAAAAAGGCTTTCGAAGCTTGACGCTCCTAAGAAATTAATAAATAAAGAAAAAGTTTTGAGTGATAACGACTTTATCGTCTCTAAAACCGATACCAAAGGGTATATTATTTATTGTAATCGCATTTTTGTAGAGATGGCGGGATGGAGTAGGTTCGAGCTTATCGGTGCGAACCATAATATTATTCGTCATCCCGATATGCCGAAAATCGCCTTTAAGATTCTTTGGGATTTGATACAAAACAAACAAGAATTTTTCGGATTTGTAAAAAATCTAAGAAAAGACGGTGGTTTTTATTGGGTTTTTGCTTATATTACGCCGGATTTGGATTTGAACGGAAATATAGTGAGTTATACTTCTTTTAGAAAAAAACCTCCAAGAAAAGCAATTGAAGTTATGAGCGATATTTACAGACAGCTTGTAGAAGCTGAAAAAACGGGCGGAATTAGTGCAAGCTACGAACTTCTAAAAAAACTTCTTAACGCAAACGACGAAAATGTAATCGATAAATATCAAAAATTAGTTTTTGATTTACAAAAGGGATAAAAATGAACAGAGTAGTTATAACCGCAATTTTAGTGATAGTTGCCTCATATTTGGTATTTAAAGGAGAGTATATAGGTGCAATCGGAGCATTACTACCTCTTGTATTCGTATGGTGGCCAAAAAAAGAAGTAAAAAACGAAAATACGCTTGATAAAATACAAAATGTAGTTGAAAAAGCATATAACGGAGAAATTTATCACAGAATAATTTTGGATGACGATAAAACCAAAGAGGAAAAAATCGGATGGCATATTAACGAAATGCTTGACCAAATCGAAGATTTGCTTAGAGAATCGCAAAATACCATTAAAGCGATTATAGAGGGTAAAGATTACAGATATATTCTCCCAAGCGGACTTCACGGAGAATTTAGAAACGTGGCTTATGAATTCGAAAAAGCTATCGAATCTCTTAAAATTTCCAAAAAAGTTGAATTAATTGCGAATTTGGGTAAAAGATTTACCCAAATAGATGGTGGAGTTCCTGAAAATTTAAGAAGAGTGGGTGAGTCCATTTATAAAATCGACGACTCTTTTAAAGAAATTGCTTTGAAAGTTAAAAATTCTTCAAAACAGGCAGATGAGACATATTATATTATGCAAGAGAGTAAAAACGATTTTGAGGAATTAAGTCAAAAAGTAATGGAAACTTCCAGCGAAATAGAACAAATGGCTAGTCAGATTAGTTCAATTTCGGATATCGTTGAGCTTATTAAAGATATTGCCGACCAAACGAATCTTTTGGCTCTAAATGCCGCAATCGAAGCCGCAAGAGCGGGAGAACACGGAAGAGGGTTTGCGGTAGTTGCCGATAACGTAAGAGAACTTGCCGAAAAAACTCAAAAAGCTACCAATGAAATAGCTATTACGATTCAAACTCTTCAACAACAATTTATGAATATCAGCGATAATACTTCAAAAGTCGTGCAAATCAGTGAAAAATCTTATAAAACACTTGAAAATTTCGAAAATCTACTTAATATCTTGCAAAAAGAACTTTTAGATGTAAGTAATATTTCGGATATTAATACTTTAAAACTTATTTTTATTACTTTCAAACTTCATCATATTATTTACAAATCAAACGTCTATTCGTCCGTAACAAGAGAACATGTCGAAGATTTCTTGCTTGATATAAACGCCGAAAACTGTATGCTTGGAAAATGGCTTGAAGTACCAGAAATAAAAGAAATACTTATCAAAACAAAATATTATAGTAGGTTTAAAAAATACCATGAAGAAATACATAATATCGGACATGAAGTGTTGCTTAGAGTGAAAAAAGAGGGAGTGACAAGAGAAAATGAAGATTGGTATTACGATAAACTTGTAGAGCTTGAAAAATATGCTAAACTTCTATTCGAAGAATTCGAGAAATTTGTCGAAACTGCAAAAGAAGAAAAATTATTGGAACAAATTCTCGATGCAAGTAAAAAAATCCATATTTAAGGAGAAATATGCTAAGATTCGCTCCCTCTCCTACGGGTGATATGCACGTAGGGAATCTAAGAGTTGCCATATTTAACTACATAGTCGCCAGACAAAAAGGCGAAAAACTTTTAATCAGAATAGAAGATACGGACAAAGAGAGAAATATAGAAGGTAAAGATAAAGAAATTCTTGATATTTTAAATCTTTTCGGAATCAAATACGACCAAGTCGTTTATCAATCCTCAAACTTTCATATTCATCAGCAAATGGCAAAAAGACTTCTTGAAAACAAAAAAGCTTTTGTCTGTTTTTGTGATGAAGAAGAGCTTAATTTTCAAAGAGAAAAAGCCAAACTTGAAAAAAGACCTTACAGATATAGTGGAAAGTGTGAAAATCTGACAAAAGCTCAGGTAGAAGAGCTTATGAAGAAAAAAAAGCCGTTTGTTATTAGGATTAAAAAACCTGAAAATGATATTGAATTTAAAGACCTGATAAAAGGCGATATGAAATTTACCCCTTTTGAAGTCGATAGTTTTGTGATTTTAAGAGGAGATTATACTCCTACATACAATTTTGCGTGTGCTATTGACGATATGCTTTATGATATCTCTTTGGTTATTCGCGGAGAAGATCATCTAAGCAATACCCCAAAACAAATCCACATAAGAAATTCTTTAGGTTATGATAAAGAAATCAAATATGCTCATCTGCCTATAATTTTAAATGAAGAGGGTAAAAAACTTTCAAAAAGAGAAAATCACGCATCTGTAAAATGGCTTTTGGAAGAAGGGTATTTACCTGAAGCTATAGCGAATTATTTGATTTTACTTGGGAATAGTTTTGAACGTGAAGTTTTTACACTCGAAGAGGCGATAGAATTTTTCGATTTAACGAAAATTTCACGCTCACCTGCTAAATTCGATATTGAAAAACTAAAATTCTTAAATAAAGAACATATGAAAAGATTAAAAGAACTTCATAAAATTATCGGAGCTCATCCTTCTTATGAAAAACTTTTGGAAATTTTCAGAGACGAAAGCGATACTCTAAAAGAGATAAAAGAAAAATTTGATAAAATATTCAAACCGGCCGAAGACGATGAATTTAAAGAGCAAAGAGAAATTTTAAAAGAAGAGATTTTAAAAGGTGAGCTCGAAGAAAATTATGACGAATTTAAAAAACGTCTTATGAAAAATACGGGGCTTAAAGGTAAAAATCTGTTTATGCCTTTAAGAGAACTTTTAATAAACCAAAAACACGGAGCGGAGATAAAAGATTTGTATTCCGCAATGAAACCGTATTTAAAAGAAGTGATAAAAACAAGATAGAGGGGAGATATGAATACGATACTTATAAGCATTTTACAATTTATAAACGTGGTGATTGGCATTTACATTTGGGTTGTGATAATCGCTGCATTGATTACATGGGTACAGCCGAATCCGTTTAATCCTATCGTTAGGTTTTTATATTCGGTAACGGAGCCTGTGTATGCGTTTATCAGACGCTATATACCTACTACGTTCGGGGGATTTGATATTGCGCCTATTATTTTGATTTTGGCTCTTCAATTTTTACAAATTTTAATAAATAACATAATAGCGTCGCTTTATTAATGAAAAAGTTATTATTTTTAATCCCTCTTTTTCTTTTGGCTTACGATGTTAATCTAACAAATCTTCTCGTAAAACCAAAAAGTTATGTCA
This sequence comes from Caminibacter pacificus, assembly GCF_003752135.1. Lineage (NCBI taxonomy): Bacteria > Pseudomonadati > Campylobacterota > Epsilonproteobacteria > Nautiliales > Nautiliaceae > Caminibacter > Caminibacter pacificus. Next base: position 678,670 of record NZ_RJVK01000001.1, on the reverse strand, counting down.
GGGACTTTTATTTAACAGAGTTTATGAAAGAGACGAACAGCTCCTCGCTTGCTTTTAAAGCTTATCACGCTTTATACAAAAAAAGAATGAAACACCTAAAAATTCTTTCTAAATTCGACTTTTTCAAACCTATGTATCAATGTGTCAATCCTTCGATAAATGATATAAAAAATATTAATATCGCTTGTATTTTAGATAACGGGCTTTGGCTAAGCAGTATGGCAAAACTCTCTCCTGAGGATTTGAGTTATCTATATTCGAAGTTGCCTGAGGGAAAAGAAAAAGAAGCGGTTTGGGCTTTTTTGAATCATAACTATTCTAAAATTTTTAAAAATAGAGACTTAGGGTATTATTTTATTTTGAATTATCCAAATAAAGTAATTGACCAAGAAATAAACGATTTTTCACCTTTTTACGATAAATATTTTCATCTTTTCGTAAAAAGTGCAGTAAAGCACGATTTGCCGAAAATTCAAATTTCTCTAAACAAAATTCCGTATAAACGTTTCTGTGACAAAACCAAATGGTGGCTTTTTATTAACGCTTTGAGTTTGGGAGATGAAAAAAGAGCTGTTAAGATTTTGAAATCCGTAGAGAAGAAAAAAAGCAAACACTTTTTTTGGCTTTGGCGTCTAACTAAAAAAGATAAATATTTAGATAAACTTTTGAATAACCCCAGAGTCGATTTTTATACCTTATATGCTCACGAAGAGAAAAACATTCCTTTTGATATAAGGCACAAAGTAGTTTATGATACGATAAAAAATCCAAAATACATCCAAACCGATCCTTGGGACGTTTTGAAGTTTTGGGATGAGTTTAGAAAAAGAAGAGATTTGTATAAATTCGCAAAAGAGCTTGATAGTCAAAAAAGCGAAGCTTTAAAAGCGTTGGTGCTTGATAAAGCTCATCATTTTAGAGTCAATTATTTCATAACACCTAAAATGTATAGTGACCAAAACAAAAGTTTTCAAGCGTTCGTTTATGCTATCGCAAGACAAGAGAGTAGATTTATTCCGGCAAGCGTTAGCAGTAGTTATGCTCTTGGAACGATGCAGATAATGCCGTTTTTGGTAAGAGCGATGAAAGGTGACGTTTTTGGGCAGTTCGATTATAATCAAAACGTACGTCTTGGAGTAAAACATCTCAAATGGCTGTTTTCAAAGCTCCATAATCCTTTAATGGTAGCTTATGCGTATAACGGAGGAATCGGATTTGTAAAAAGAAGAGTAATTCCGGTATTTAAATACAAAGGTAAATACGAGCCGTTTTTAAGTATGGAAAAGGTACTTTTTGACGAAAGTAGGGAATACGGGAAAAAAGTATTGGCTAATTATGTGATTTATTCTTATATTTTCGGAGAAAAAAACGTAACTCTTCACGAGCTTTTAGGGAAGACTAAAAAGTAAAGTTTACGTCTCCCCAATGTTTTGAGTCGTATTCGATTTTAAAAGGTGCCGACGTATTTGTCTCTACTAAATAATATTTCATCCAGCTGTTATAAAAAGGAAAATGTTTATATAGTACGAATTTAGGGATATTTTGAGAGATTTTCGAAGGTTTTTCTCCGTTGATAGTCAAATTGAATTCGTCGTTGTTTAATGTGTTGTCGAAATTGTTATATACACCTACTAAAAATGTTGGATTTTTGAACTTATCTTGGTATAATGGATTTAGATATACGACGTCGATTAACGCTTTTGTTTCCAATGAATTTAAAATTTGTCCGCGCTGTGTGTAGCGTAGGGTTTTTTCGTAAAGCGGGTCTTGTTTAAAAGCCGTTTTTATACTACAAGCGGTAAGTAATACCATAAACGGCAAAAGTAAAAATGCGAATTTTTTCATTAAAGCCCTTTTTTAAGTAATTATATCAAATAAAGGTAAAAGATGAAGTTTAACGTAATCGGAATAGGGGATTATAAAGGCAGATGTATTTATGATGAAGCGGAAGACGCTTTGATGATTGACGATGAGGTTGTTGTCGATTTTAAGAAAAAATACAAAGACTATCTAAGATATACGAAATTTTTGATAAATAATCCTTGGGGTAGAGAGTGGATAAGCTTTCAATTTATTCCGAGCAAAAAAAGCGTATTACAAAGGCCTTTTGCAATAATTACGGCTCATAATCCGAAAAATTTGATTCTTAACGATTTTTTGAATTTTATAAAAAATACCGAGCTTGAGGGTGTAATTAAGACGCTCGGATATGAATATATGACAAGTATCGGCGAGCTTTTCGATTATAAAGAAGAGTCTTTTATAATTTATGATATTGATAAGGACGAGGCTATTAGAATTGCAAATATGTTCGACCAAGATTCTATTTTTTATAACAGCGGAAGTGAAATTACTATTACAAAATGTGAAACGAAAGAGGATATTTTAAAATATAATTACGAAGTTCATTTTAAAGGAGCGTAATGAGCGAAGATTATAAAGACAGAAAATTAACGCCTGCCGAAAAAGCCGGAGTAACGGCCGCGCTTTTGATGTTTTTCGGAGTTGGGATGATAATGGGCGGAAGTGCTGCGGGAAATAACGGGCTTTTTTGGAGTGGCACCGGTATTTTTGCGGTAGGTAGCGCTATTGCTTTATATCTGCTTTTTAAATATAAACCGAAGGATGAGGGAGATTTTTAGTTGTATAAAATGCGGGGATTTTTCTTTTGAAATCATATGTAAAAATTGTCAAAAAAAATTCCTTACTTCCTCTTTTTATGAAGAAGACGGAATAGTCAGTTTTTACGATTATTATGCTATTGAGGATTTTATAAAATACAAGTATCATAAATTCGGAAGTTTCGTTTATAAAATCCTTGCAAAGAATTCGTTTAATGTTTTTGCCAAAAAGTTCGAGTTAAAAAGAAATTTTTTTGCAATTCCTATCGATGATAAAATCGAAAAAGGTTTCTCTCACACCGCTATTTTAGCAAATGCCTTAAAACCCGCCTTTAAACCGCTTTTTTCAACACTACACGCAAAAAACGAAGTAAAATATGCCGGTAAAAGCTTGGAATTCAGACTCAAAAACCCAAGAGACTTTATATATAAAGGCAAACAAAACATAAGCGTAGTTTTGGTCGATGACGTTGTAACTACCGGTATGACGATAAACGAAGCAAAAGAGATTTTAAGTAAAAACGGGGTGGATGTGGCTTTTAGTTTGGTTTTGTCGAATTTGAAAGCTTAATTTGGTATAATCTACCTTAAAAACTTCCAAAAAAAAGGATATTAATGCAAGTTATTCCGGTTAAGATTGAAGAGACGTTAGCGAAAAGTTATCTTGAATATTCAATGAGTGTAATTGTGGGAAGAGCGCTTCCCGATGTAAGAGACGGACTAAAACCCGTTCACAGAAGAATTTTATATGCTATGTATAAAATGGGTATCACTTCAAGCAGCGCTTATAAAAAGAGTGCGAGAATCGTCGGGGATGTTATAGGTAAATATCACCCTCACGGAGATAGTGCGGTTTATGAAGCGCTTGTCAGAATGGCGCAGGATTTTTCAATGAGAATGCCGCTAATCGACGGGCAAGGAAACTTCGGTAGTATCGACGGCGACAACGCGGCGGCGATGAGATATACGGAAGCCAGACTTACAAAAATAGCCGAAGAACTTTTAAAAGATATCGATAAAGATACGGTCGATTTCGTACCGAACTACGACGGGACTGAAAAAGAGCCGGTCGTACTACCAGCGAGATTTCCGAATCTTCTTGTAAACGGAAGTAGTGGTATTGCCGTAGGGATGGCGACAAACATTCCTCCGCACAACTTAACGGAGCTACTTGATGCGTTGATTTATATGATTGACAACAAAGAAGCGACTCTTGATGATATTTTGCAATTCGTAAAAGGTCCTGATTTTCCGACAGGCGGTATAATTTTCGGAAGAAGCGGAATAATCGAAGCTTATAAAACCGGAAGAGGAAGTATAAAAATAAGAGCAAAACACCATATCGAACATAGAGGAAACAGAGAAATTATCGTAATAGACGAGCTTCCTTATCAAGTTAATAAAGCGAAGCTTATCGAAAAAATAAGCGACCTTGTTAAAGATAAAATTGTTGAAGGTATCAGCGAAATTAGAGACGAGAGTGATAGAGAAGGTATCAGGGTTGTAATAGAGCTGAAAAAAGATGCGATGAGCGAAATAGTACTCAATAACCTATACAAACACACTCAAATGCAAGTAAGTTTCGGTATCAATATGCTTGCGATTATCGACAAAGAGCCTAAACTTTTCAATTTAATGGAGATTTTAAATACGTTTATCAAATTCAGAAAAACCGTAGTTATCAGAAGAACGATTTACGAACTTGAAGAGGCTAAAAGAAGAGCTCATATTTTAGAAGGGTTGTTAATCGCTCTTGCGAATATTGATGAGGTTGTAGAGATTATTAAAAAATCGGCCGATGCTAAAGAAGCAAAAGCAAAACTAATGGATAGATTCTCGCTATCTGAAGTGCAAGCTCAAGCTATTCTTGATATGAAACTAAGCCGCTTGACTTCACTCGAAACTGAAAAACTTCAAAAAGAGTATGACGAATTAATGGAAAAAATTGCATATTTGACGTCAATTTTAAAAGAAGAGAGCGTACTAAACGGCGTAATTAAAGAAGAGTTTATCGAAATTAAAAACAAATATCATTCTGATAGACTCACTGAAATAGAAGACGACTATGACGCGATAGATATCGAAGATTTGATTCCGAATGAAGATATGGTCGTAACAATTACTCACAGAGGGTATGTAAAAAGAGTGCCTCTCAAAACTTACGAAAGACAAAATAGAGGCGGAAAAGGTAAAAAAGCCCTTACTACGTATGAAGACGACTTTATCGAAGATTTTTATATTGCAAAAGCTCACGATACGCTTATGATTATTACGGATAAAGGTCAGCTTCATTGGCTAAAAGTTTATAAAATTCCTGAAGGTAGCAGAACGAGCAAGGGTAAAGCGATTGTGAATCTTATTAATCTTGATAAAGATGAAAAAATCCAAACAATTATTAAAACGAGTGATTTTGATGAAAACAAATCTTTAGCGTTTTTCACTAAAAACGGAGTTGTAAAAAGAACGAATTTAAGTGAATTTAAAAATATAAGAAGTACGGGAGTTAGAGCTATTACTATCGATGAAAACGACGAACTCGTAACGGCTAAAATCGTAAAACCTGAAGATAAAGAGCTCTTTATCGTAACAAAAAAAGGTATGGCGATAAGATTTCCTGTGGATACCGTAAGAGAGATGGGAAGAAGTGCAAGAGGTGTTAGAGGTATTACGTTTAAGATAGAAGGTGACGAGGTTGTAGGAGCGTTGAGTTTAAGAGATGAAAATCAAGAAATATTAACTGTTAGCGAAAAAGGTTTCGGGAAAAGAACCGAAGCTAACGCATATCGTCTCACCAATAGAGGCGGTAAAGGTGTAATAGCTATGAAACTTACCAATAAAACGGGTGATTTGGTAGGTGTTGTGGCTACTGAAAAAGATCATGATTTAATGCTTTTGACAAGCAAAGGAAAGATGATAAGAACTGCGATTGAGAGTATCAGCAAAACTGGTAAAAACACTCAAGGTGTCAGAATAGTAAAACTTGATAGTGACGATAAAGTTGTAAGCGTCGCAAAAACTCCTTCTGAAAAATCTCTTGAAGAATCGGAGCTTCCTTTAGAAAACGATTAAGTTTTCCTCTCCTTTTTCCGATATAAAAGAAAAAGGAGTTGGAATGAATAAAATCTATAAAATAGCAGGGATGCTAAGCGGGACTATGTTACTTGCGGGGTGTTGTTGTATGCAGCCTCAAAGCCAATGTAATAGCTGCAACGATACAAAACCTAATCCTATAAATTATCAAGCGGTAAATAATCAGGTGATTCCTCAGTACGAATTACCACAAAAACCTCAAACTCCAAAAGTTGAAAAGAAACTTTCCGGGGCGTGTGTTATTACCAATATTCCCGGACTTCAAAAAAATTGTGTCTTAAGAGTAGAAGCGGTGGGTGTAGGTGTGGCACCGGCAGAAGGCATGGAATCTACGGCGCAAGCTATGGCGATGGCAAGAAGAGCCGCGATTTTGGAAGCGTATAAGGCTCTTGCCGAAAAATTGTACGGAATCAAAATCAACGGACGTGAGACTCTTAAAAATATGATGTTGCAAAACGAATCTCTTAGAGCATATATCCAAGGCGTGATAAGAGGTGCTAATATAGAAGAGGAATCTTATAACAATGGAATGTATAAGGTTGTTATGAGTTTGAAAGTAAATGTTAAAGAATGGAATAAATACCTTGAAGAGAATCCTCCTTATTCTCTTAGCAGTATCTAGTTTTGCAAGAGATTATTATATCTCTTTTGATTTCGTCTCGAAAAACGGGCAATTAAGAGCGGAGCATTTCAACTGCTCCGAAGCTCTTTTTAATACCGATTCTTCAAAAAAACTTTTTTTGATTCTTCCTTTACATAAAGATATCAAATCTACCTGTTTGCGATATAAAGATGAAATAATTTCAAAACTTTTAAAAAAAGAGATAGTAATTTCCGGTAGTGACGATTTTTCTTCAAAAATCAAGATGAAAACCAAACTCGTCTTTTTGCCTCAAAGATTTGATATTATTATAAAAGGTGATGAAGTATATTTTTATATAAAGGAAGAGGAGTGAAAATAGCTATTGTCGAAGACGATATAAATATGAGAAAATCGTTATCTCTTGCACTAAAAAGCGAAGGATATGACGTAATTGAATTTAGAAACGCCGTAGATGCTTTGAAAAAACTCGATGAGAGTGTCGATTTGGTAATTACGGATATAACTATGCCTAAAATGGACGGTATCGATTTTGTTAAAGAGTTAAACGGAAAATACGAAGTGATTATGATTACGGGAAATGCCACTTTAAATAGAGCTATTGAAGCTTTGAGGCTTGGGGTTAAGGACTTTTTGACGAAACCTTTTGAAATAGAAGATTTGCTGGGAGCTATTAAAAGAAACGTTATTGTTAAGGAAAAAACGAAAACGAAAAATAAAAACGTAAAACACAAATTCGTCGCAAATGACGAAAATACTAAAAAAGTTCTTGAAATGGCGAAAAAAGTGGCTCCGACAAATGCAAACGTTATGCTTCTTGGTGAAAGCGGAGTGGGGAAAGAGGAATTTGCAAAGTTTATTCATGAAAACAGCGGGAAAAAAGGAAAGTTTATTGCGATAAATATGAGCGCGATTCCCGAAAACTTGATTGAAAGCGAGCTTTTCGGGTATGTTAAAGGGGCTTTTACCGATGCGACGAGTGATAAAAAAGGACTTTTCGAATTAGCGGAAGATGGAACTTTGTTTTTGGATGAGATTGCCGAAATGCCTTATAATTTGCAAGCTAAACTTTTGAGGGTGTTGCAAGAGAGGGAATTTTATCCTTTAGGAGCTACTAAGCCGAAGAAATTAAACGTAAGAATAATAAGTGCGACCAATCAAGATATCGATAAGTTAATCAAAGAAAACAAATTCAGAGAGGATTTGTATTATAGATTAAATACTATACCGATTAAAATTCCTCCACTAAGAGAGAGAAAAGACGATATAATTCCAATTGCAAAAGAGATACTCAAAAAAACTATAAAAGAGTACTCTTTGGAAGATAAGAAATTTAGCGATGAAGCTATTGAGAGATTGCTTGAATACGATTGGCCCGGAAATATCAGAGAATTAATAAACGTTGTAGAGAGGGCTGCGATTTTGAGCGAAGGAAACTTGATAAAAAAAGAGGATTTATATATTTAAAGGAGTGCGAATGTATAACGTAGCTATTGCCGGTGCTACCGGAGCTGTAGGTGAAGAGCTGTTAAGAATTTTGGAAGAGAGAAATTTTCCGGTTAAAAAATTAGTGCCTCTTGCAAGCGCAAGAAGTGTGGGAAGAGAAGTTGAATTTAAAGGCGAGGTTTTAAAAGTAAAAGAGCTAACTTGCGATGTCTTTAAAGAAGAAGAAATCGATATCGCATTTTTCAGTGCGGGCGGAAGCGTTAGTGCGAAATTTGCTCCTTGTGCGGCTGAAGCCGGTGCCGTTGTTATTGATAATACTAGCTATTTCAGAATGGACCCGGACGTACCTTTGGTGGTACCTGAAGTGAATCCGGAAGATATTGCGCTATGGAATAAAAAAGGGATTATTGCAAATCCGAATTGTTCAACAATTCAAATGGTAATCTCACTTGCTCCGCTTCATAAAGAGTTCGGAATTAAAAGAGTGGATGTTGCGACTTATCAAGCGGTAAGCGGTGCGGGTAAAAAAGGTATGGAAGAGCTTTTTGAGCAAATGAGAGCTCTATTTAATTTCAAACTTGATAAAAAAGTGGAAGAAAGAGAAGTTTTCCAACACCAAATCGCTCTTAACGTAATTCCGCATATCGATAAATTTATGGACGGAGGCTGGACTAAAGAAGAGCTTAAAATGGTAAACGAAACCAAAAAAATTATGCACGCCGATATTCAAGTGGCTCCGACATGTGTGAGAGTACCCGTACTTAGAAGTCACAGCGAAGCTATTACGATTTATTGTGAAAAAGATGTTGATGTCGATAGAGCAAGAGAAGTGTTAGCGAATTTCGAAGATGTAAAAGTTATCGACAATCCTGAAAAAAACGAATATCCTATGCCGATAATCGCAACGGATACGGATTATGTTTATGTCGGTAGAATCAGAAAAGATTTGTATGACCCTAAAGTGTTGCATTTCTTTAACGTTGCCGATCAAATCAGAGTCGGTGCTGCGACAAATGCTGTTAGAATTGCTGAAAAATGGATTGAAATGGAGGGGAAATAATGGAACATACAAGTAATAATCATGAGAGAAACGAAGGGTTTTTATTAAAAAATCACGACCACAAAAGAGGAATTATCGAAGCTATTTTTGAAGCGAGTTTGTGGAAGAGTAGATTAATCGCGATTCTTGCGGTTATTTTCGGAATGATAGGTGCGGTTTCTTTGTTTTTGATTGCAAGTGCGGATGTTTGGCATATGGCTGTTATCACGTATAAATATTTCTTTATGCATTATCACCCTGAAAACTTCCACGAAGAGTTGATAGGCGGAATTATCGGGGCTGTGGATTTATATTTGATAGCCGTTGTGCTTTTAATCTTTTCATTCGGTATTTACGAGCTGTTTATTAGTGAAATCGATGATGCGGAAAATAGCGAAATCGGAGCGAAAATCCTTGCAATTCACAGTCTTGACGAGTTAAAAGACAAACTCGGAAAAGTCGTTGTAATGGTATTGATCGTTAGTTTCTTTAAAAAAGTTATTCATATGGATTTCAATACTCCGTTATCGATGCTTTATCTTGCGGGAAGTATTTTAGCGCTTGCGCTTGCTCTTTATTTTATGCATAAAGGCGAACATTAATTTAAAGGATACGGATGAAATATATTTTCGGCCCCGTTGCTTCCAGACGCTTTGGTATGAGTCTGGGAGTCGACCTCTCTCCTGACAAAAAAAGATGCAATTTCGATTGTATTTATTGTGAGCTTGAGCCTGAAAAACTTGTCGATTTTTATGATAATCCGCCAGAAGTTGAAGAGATAATGGAGGATATTAAAAAAGCTGTAAAGAGGTATGATTTTGATTTTTTAACAATTACGAGCAACGGCGAGCCGACTTTGTATCCATATTTAAGCGAGCTTATCGATGAGATAGATAAAATCAAACAATTTAAAACGCTTATTTTGAGTAATTCATCGACGATAAATAAAAAAGAGATACAAGAAGCTCTTAAAAAACTTGATATCGTAAAACTTTCTCTTGATGCGGTCACACCGTCTATTTTTAAAAAAATAGACAGACCTCACAAAAGTATAAAAATCGAAGATATAATCGAAGGAATAAAAAATTTTAGAAAAATTTACGATAAAGAGCTTATTATCGAGATTTTGGTTGTCAAAGGTATTAACGACAAAGAGGACGAGTTTAAAAAATTAAACGACGTATTAAAAGATATCAATCCGGATAGAGTGGATATTTCTACAATAGACAGACCTCCGGCTTATAATGTGGAGGGTGTGAGTACCGATAGATTGTTTGAGCTGTCGAAATATATAGAAAATCAAAATATTTTTATTCCGACAAGAGAAAAATTGGATTTTAAAATTGAAAATTTGACAAAAGAAGAGCTTTTAACGACTCTAAAAAAAAGACCTTTTAGCGAGAGTGACGTAAAAAATATTTTTGACGAGCATACTCAAAGAATATTTAACGATTTATTAAAAGAGAATTTGATTGAAGAAGTGTGGGTTGGGGGAATAAAATTTTATAAGGCGTACGTATGAGGGAACTTCTTAATTTAATAAGAGTTTTAATATCTGTGGATGTGGGAATAGTGGTGTTTTGTTATTTGGAAGATAATCAAATATGGCTATATAATACGCAAATAGCTTTTTTTGCCACTTCATTAATCGTTCTTGGTAGTTTTATCGGGTATTCTAATATGGTAAGACGCCAAATAGAAAACGGAAACGTCGGAGAAGACATACTCAAAAAATATGACGATCAGTTTGATTTGTATGATGAAGAAGATGAAATTAAAGAAAAAGAGCTTGAAAAATATAAGAAAAAAAAGTTAAAATGGTACGAAGCGCTTTTGTTTTCATTTAAAGGCGGGTTTAATCTTATAAGAATTTTAGGTTATGTTGCCCTAATAGCCGGATTTTTATGGTTGAAAAATGTAGGGATATTTGATACTATGAGCTTTTTATTCGGAGTTAGTGTCGTACCTGCTGTAAGCTTGGTATATCTTTTTATAACCTCAAGAAAATATAAATCTCGACAATAACCTCTTTTTCTCTTAACCGATAAATTTTTAGTAGTTGTTAAAGGTAAAACATGGGAAAAGTATTTTATTGTATATGTAGAAATTCGGAGTCAGAGGTATATCATATTTTTATTTGTAAATTAAATTTGCTTACGAAGAAATGTTATTTTGTAGATACGACTTCAATTTGTAAAGAATACATACTTTCTAGTGACCATTATTGCGTAATAGATTGTATGAATGCTAAAGAAGCAAGAGAAGAGTGTGCTATTTTAGCGAATAAAGGTGAAAAACTTTGTCCTGAGTGTGTTTCTAATTTGTATAGATAATTTAGGTTTGTTTATTGACATCCCCTCAACTTTTGTTATATAATAATTAAAAGAAAATTAAATCAAAAGTTTTTAAGGAGGGGATGATGGCAAGAATCTACGGAAGAGTGGAATCAGTAGAGGATATCAGAAGAATTAATTGTATTATTAGAGACGAAATGTTAAACGTAAAAGAAGCGGCGGAACTTACCGACCTTAAAAAAAGAAGTGATTATTTATGTACTCTCACTTATTCTCCTTTTTGGCAAAAAAAATTCGGTGATAAAATAGAAGAATTAAGAAATGTAGCTTTGGAAGAAAACAGAGTAACTGTAAAAACTGCAAACTACGTAGCAAAATATAAAAACTTCGATAGAAGCTATGAACCTTGGAAAAGCGAAATCAATATCGAAGACGAACTCAAAAAAATTCCTGAAAAAATCGTCGAAGAACTTACTAATTCACTATTTAGCTTGAAACTCGGCGTAGATATTTTAGAAGAGCTTAGAAAAGAATTCTGTGATATTAGAAAAGGTATGGTTTTATGCGAAAATGTCGAATGTTTGGATAAATTAAAAAAAGCTGTCGATATTTTATCTACATTGCCTTATCTTGAGAGTTTCGAAGAACATTTTGACGAAGGAGTTTTAGCAGCTATCGATAAACTTATAAATGCCGAAAAAGAAAGAAGTGTGGAACTTGCGAATATCGTAGCGGAAGTAAACGGATGGGATAGATTTTACGAATCAATCAGCGACCAAGATTTCGAAACTACGGCTGAGGATTATTTGGCTAAACTCCTTGAAGAAGAAGAAAAAGCAAGTACATACGTTCCGACAGAGCTCAGATATAAAGGCGGCGCTAAAGTATTGTGGCTTGTATACTATCATCCTGGTAAAAAAAGAGAGTATGCAAAAAGATTATATTTCCCTGCCGATGCGTTTGATTTGAGAGTGGAAGGGCCTGGCGAATTTAAAAACAGATTTGGAAATAAAGTATACGGCGTAAAAATTACATATAAAATGACAATAAGACCGACAACAATCCACGTAAGAGGTCATGAAATTCACTTGCCACAAAGAGTGGTAACTAAAACAAAAGTGGTACCGATTCCTCAAATCGCACAAAATGTAAGAATAGTAGAAGAAAAACCGAGCTCAGCGATGGATATCGCCTAAGCCTCGGTGCTTAGGTGTGCAAAATAAGCACTGAAAAACGTATAGTAAGTAAGAATCGTAGTAATTCCCACTAAAATAGGAATAATGATAAGCCCTAAATTCGGATTGTTAACAATTGCCGGGAAAATTACAAAAAGATAAGTAAAACCGATAAGCGTGTAAATAACCGAAATGATGATACTCCAAACCAAATAGATTACGAAATATTTTAGATTAAACGTATTTATCCAATATTTGAAATCAATTAAAGAAGATATCATACTCAAAAACGCTCCTCTAAATGTTTCTTGAGATAGAGCTTCTCCGAATTTTCCTAAGAATACATAAGAATAAAACATCAAATAGATAGAATAAAATCCTAAAAGTATTTGTGTTAAAACCGGAGAATTTTCTACTGAAACGATTATTTGATGAGGATCGGCGATAATATACATTGTGTTAGTGAATTGTAAAATAAGAACGAAAAACATAATCCAAAACGTCAAAATAATCAAAAGAGCGACCAAAATACCGCTGGCAGTTGGAATGAAATGAAATAAAAACGTAGAAAAAGAGTTTCTTTTTAGGTTGTCAAAATAGCTTTCGATATCTTTTGAGCGAGTGACTAAAAAAATTAAAAATGCTCCGATACTCAGATAAATTAGCTTTTCAAACAAAAACGCTACAATGCTGATTACCGGAAAAGCTTCGATAACGGTTAGAATCGAGACGGTTAAAATTACAAGCAGAAGTTTTTTCCACTCCGCAATTGTTGTAAATGTGTACTTAAAAACTTCTCTCATTTATATCCTTTTTGTAAAATTCTATCAAAAAAGGTCTGTTTTGTGTGCGATTTTCGGAATAATAGGAAAATATGAACTCTCCGAAGTAAAAAAATCCCTCGATTTAATGCTTCACAGAGGAAAAAAGTATCAAAAAATTTTGGAATTTAAAGAGGGAGTTTTCGGATTTAATCGTTTGGCTATCGAAAATATCGATAAAAATCTCCAGCCTTTAAAAACGGGAGATAAAGTTTTCGTATTTAACGGAGAGATTTATAATTATAAAAATTTAATAAAAAAATACGACTTAAACGTTAATAGCGAAATAGAAGTTATTGCAAAACTTTGGGAGATTAGAGGAGTTGATTTTATAAAAGAACTTGAAGGAATGTTTGCAATTGCCGTTTTTGATAAAAAACTTTATCTTTTTAGAGACGAATTCGGCAAAAAACCTCTATATTTTACGAAAAACGGAATATTTGCAAGTGAGATAAAAGCAATTTTGCCTTTTGTTTCAAAAGAGTTGGATTTTGAGGCGTTGAGCGAATATTTGGCTTTTAACTCTTCAATCGCTCCAAAAACGATTTATAAAGGTATATTTAAACTTCCTGCCGGATGTTATTATGACGGAGAGATAAAAAGGTGGTTTGATTTTGAAAGAGTGGAAAATAAAAGTATCACAAAAGAAAACGTATCTGCTGAAGTCGAGAGGTTATTGATCGGAAGTATTGAAAAGAGGTTTATGGGAGATGTCGAAATAGGGTCTCTTTTAAGCGGAGGGGTCGATAGCAGTCTGATTGTCGCACTTGCGAGTAAATATAGGAAAATCGATACTTTTAGCGTGGGGTATGAGGGATTTGAAAATTACGACGAAAGAAAATATGCTAAAAAAGTTGCGGATTATTTGGGAATAAAAAACTTCGATGTAACGCTTAGAAAAAAAGATTTTTTCGATAATTTCGAAAACGTACTTTTTCATATGGACGAGCCGATTGCCGATAGCAGCTTTTTTGCTGCTTTTCATTTGGCTAAAAGCATACCTTTGAAAGTTGTTTTTAGCGGAGAGGGAAGTGACGAGTTGTTTTTGGGGTATAGGAGGTATGAGGAATTTTTAGGATTTTTTAATGCCTTTTTACCGAATAAAAAGTGGCTTAAAAAATACCTTGAAAGATATCCCGAAGATATAAAAGAGTGGGAGGTTTTTAGGAGATTTTTTGCCGATGAGGTGGTATTTAGAGGTATCAACGAAACGTTTTTCCAAAGACAAATAAATAAAGCACTTAGAAAAAACGCTTTTGAAGTCGATTACGAGAGATTTTACAAAAATTGGGGTAGTTTTTATTTTACTTATTTCGATATGAAAGTATGGCTTGGTGAAGTGCTTTTGATGAAACTTGATAAAATGTTTATGTCAAATACTATAGAAGCGAGAAGTCCGTTTTTGGATAGAGATTTGGTAAACTTCGTTTTTACTTTGCCAGAAGATGTTAGAGGCTCTAAAAAGTGGATTGTAAAAGAAATATCTCAAAAATATCTTCCAAAAGAGATTGTCTATCGTAGAAAAAAAGGCTTTGCCGTTCCGTTTTACGAGTGGCTGAAAGAAGAAAAAGAGCTTAAAAGAATCATAGATATAAACAGAAAAAATAAAATTTTTAACGAAGAATATTTAAAAGAGATTATAAAAACGGGACATAAACGTTACAAACAGCATATTTGGAGTTTGTATTTGTTTAGCCGTTGGTATGAAAAGGAGTTTTTGTGAGATTTGAGATTAATAAATATTTACTTGACGATATCGAAAACAGCGAACACCCGAGCGATTTTGAAATAGCAAAAGATTATACTATTTTGATTTTGAGGTTACCATTTATAAAAAATGACAAAGTGGACGTTGCAAACTATGCGTTTTTGATAAAAGACGATAAAGTTTATATTTTCGATAGAAAAAAAGATGATTTCGATTTGCTTGGAGATTTTATGGATTTGCATAATTTTTTGGATGTTAGGGTTGATAAAATCCTTGCGAAAATAAATAAACTTCATATGCAAATCGCGAAAATGGAAGACGACCTTTACGAAAACAGAATCGATAAATCGTTTGCGAACGAATGGCTTAAATTTAAAAAAGATTTGGTTTTGATAGAAAGACTTATGGGGCATGCGCTTATCGCTTTTGAGAGATTTTTAAAATATTATAAAAGTGAAGTGGATAATTTTGCATTTAAAGACTTAAAAGAACACTTCGAAAGAGCGCTTAGATTTGCCAAAAACGCAGTTGAAAAGCTTGATTATTTGTATGAGTTTTTCAGAGCTAAACAAGATGAAAAAATGAATAAGATTATGTTCGTACTGACACTTCTTTCGGGTATTTTCCTACCACTGACACTTATTACCGGATTTTTCGGTATGAATACGGGCGGCTTGCCTCTGACAGACGATCCTTACGGAACGATAAAAGCTGTTATTATCGCATTTATACTTGAAGTACCTATAGTTTGGATTCTTTGGAAAATGATGAGGGGGTAATGTTTTTAGCTTTTTTCTAATTTTTTATATAATTTAATAAAAAAGTTTTTGAGAGGAAATTGGTATGGAATTGAAAATAAATAAAAAAATAATTGAAAATTCAAATATTAATTTTTTAATAGGGTCAGGTGCTTCTGTTCCTTTTTTTGGTGTATTATCGAATATTGAAAATTGGTTAACCGATTTAGATAAAGATAAAAATATTAATGAAGAGGAATATTTATTATTGAAGTTTCTTTTTTATCGAGAATATTATCAAATAGCTATGAAATCAAATATAGATATTTTAAAAAATACTACAGAAATAAATTTTCTTCGTGTGAAAAAAAATTATGAAAATTTTTTTAAAATAATAAGAGCGTTGATTTTTGAAAGGAAAAGTAATTTATTTTCAAAACAAATTAATGTTTTTACTACTAATATTGATATTTTTCATGAATATGTTTTAGATCAATTAAATTATGATTTTAATGATGGTTTTTTTGGAAGATTTAAACCAAAACTTGATTTAAGTAGTTTTAGAAGGACATTTCATAAAGAAAGTTTATTTTTCAATAAAATGTCTGAAATACCAATATTTAATATTTATAAATTACATGGTTCAGTAAATTGGAAATACGATGAAGGAGAAATAATACTTGATTTAAATTTATCATTATTAAAAGAAATAAATAAATTATTAAATTCAATAAATATTACAGCTATAGAAGATCAAACTAAAACTTATGATGAGATTAAAAAAATTATTACTAAAAATGATTTTGAAATTTTACAAAAAAAGAAAGATATAATAAAACAGTTTATTGAAAGTTATGAAAAATTACAAATTATTAATCCGACTAAAGAAAAATTTCAAGAAACTGTTTTTAAAAAGACTCATTATGAATTATTAAGAATTTTTTCTAATGAATTAGAAAAAGAGAATACTATTCTAATTGTAATTGGTTTTTCTTTTGCTGATGAGCATATTAGAGATATAACTATTAGAGCATTAAATTATAATCCATTATTAAATGTATTCGTTTATGACTATGATGGCAATGGGGTCAAACATATTGAAATTGAGAATACTAAAATTAAAAACAATAATTTACATATTATAAAACCACAAGAAAACTATCAATATGATTTTGAAAATATAAATCATGATTTTGAAAATATTTTGAAAGAGATTAAAGAAATTAAGGAAGATTAATGAAGGAATTTGAAAAAGAATCAGTTTTTCGAATAGGTGAAGTTTATTCGGTTGATGGAAGAAAAATAAAAATAAAAGTAGATAAAAATAAAAACTCTTCTTATATTTTTTATCAAGGGCAAATAATTAAAAATATTTCTGTTGGAAGTTATATAAAAATTGTTAAAGGTTATATTAAAATTATTGGAAAAGTTGAAGGAGAATACATTGAAGAAGATAAAAGTATAAATTTAGCTTATTATAAACAATCTGAAAAAATTAATAGATATCTATTAGTTAGTTTGCTTGGATATATTGAAAGAAATAAATTTTTTCAAGGTATAAAAGAAATGCCTTTAGTTTTTAATGAGTGTTATTTATTAGATAATAAAGAATTTAATATGGTACATAATTTTTTAGATTTGGGAGAAGAAGAAAATTATGGAAGTATAGTTATAGGTAAATTAGCTTTAGAAGATAATCAGGATATTAAAGTAAGTATAGATAAACTTTTTGCAAGTCATATAGGTATTTTTGGTAATACGGGTAGTGGAAAGTCTTATACTTTAGCTAAATTATATCATGAATTATTAGAAAAGTTCAAAAATAATAAGAATTTTCACAAGACATCAAGATTTGTCTTAATAGATTTTAATGGAGAATATTTAATTGATGATAAAGAAAGAGATTATACAATTATTGAACCTGAATACAAAAAAACATTTAATTTAAAT
This sequence comes from Caminibacter pacificus, assembly GCF_003752135.1. Classification (NCBI taxonomy): domain Bacteria; kingdom Pseudomonadati; phylum Campylobacterota; class Epsilonproteobacteria; order Nautiliales; family Nautiliaceae; genus Caminibacter; species Caminibacter pacificus. The sequence goes on along the minus strand of NZ_RJVK01000001.1, from coordinate 661,188 downwards.
ACAAGAAATTCAAAAGATAAGTTTCCTATATTAAAGAAATATTTTGAAGATATAGAGTTTTGGGCCATTTATTTGAATGCTACTGAAAAAACACAAATTCCTTTTTTAAAAAGGTCTTTTAAAATGGAAGTGGATTTTGAAAACTTTAAAATTTATTTTTTAAATTTTATAATAATGATGCTTGAAAAAAAGTTTGCAATGTCAGATATACAAAATTTTTTAGAAGAAATTGGGAAAATATTACATATTAATGATCAAGAAGATTATATAATGTTTATTAATTTTATTAATAGTTTTATCTATCATTCTTCAAGTGAAGTGTATTATATACAGCCTAACAACACTTATTTTAATAATGATAAACGCTTATATTTTAATGATCATAGAGAAGAGTTGGTTAAAGAAATTAAAAATTATAATTTTAATAGTTTTCCGGAAAAAATTGAGGATAATTTTTTAAAAATTCCTTTAAAAATTATTTTTCAATTTTATAATGATAAACTTGAAAAAAATATGAATATGGAATTTATTGCACCATTATTAAAAAGACTTAGAAGAATAAATTACTTAGAAAAAGTAATAGAAGTTATAGATAATTACAGTGAAAATAGTTTAAATCTAATGAATATAATTTCGTTAAAAAATGTTAATTCTGAGATAAAGAAAATTTTACCTTTATTGATTGTTAAACAACTTTATGAAGAACAAAAGGTTAATAAAAATTTAGATAATAAGAAATATTTAAATATAATTATTGATGAAGCACATAACATATTATCTCCCATTTCTAATAGAGAAAGTGAACAGTGGAAAGAATATAGATTAGAAACATTTGAAGAAATTATTAAAGAAGGTAGAAAATTCGGAGTTTTTTTAACTATTGCAAGTCAAAGGCCTTCAGATATTTCTTCAACAATAATTTCACAATTGCATAATTATTTTTTGCATAGATTAATTAATAATAAAGACATTGAAGCGGTAGAAAGAACAATTTCTTATTTAGATAGATTGTCATTTGAATATTTATCTATATTACCTACGGGTACTTGTATTCTCGCAGGTTTAGCAATACCAATGCCAATTATCATTTCAGTTTATGAAATAAAAACAGGTTATGAACCAAAAAGTGAAACAATAAAGCTAGTAAAACATTGGATTGATTAAAAGTGGTACCAGCGGAGGGACTCGAACCCTCATGGGCAAGGCCCACCGGATTTTGAGTCCGGCGCGTCTACCAGTTCCGCCACGCTGGCGTTTGGGGATAGAATTATATCCTATCCCCTAAATAAAATCAAGATTAAGAATTAACAGTTTCTTTAAGTTTTTTACCAACTTTGAATTTTACAGATTTGCTTGCAGGGATTTTAACTTCTTTGTTCGTACCTGGCACTCTCGCAACTCTCGGAGCTCTTTTTACAACTTCGAAACTACCAAAACCGATAAAACTTACTTTGTCACCTTTTTTTAGTGCCTCTTCGATTGCTTCGATGCTCGCATCGATAACTGCAGATACATCTTTTTTGCTAAGTCCCGTCTTTTGCGCTACTACCGCTACTAAATCAGATTTTTTCATTTTTCCTCCTTTTTTGGCTTTCTAAAAATTTTACTCTTTTTTTTCCCTAAAAATCAAGAGTTTTGATATAATTTTGCTAAAAAAGGTGAAAAATGGAGGCTTGTGAACTACCAAGCAGCTCTAATGCTGATAAAAAACTCTGCGAAATTCTTAAAAATTCCAAAGTTATAGTGGTTGTCGGACTTTCACCAAAAGAGCATAGAGCATCAAATCAGGTTGCTAAATATATGCAAGAAAAAGGATATAAAATTATTCCCGTTTATCCGAGAGAAGAGTTTATTTTGGGAGAAAAAGTTTATAGAAGTCTTGATGAGATAGATTTTGAAGTGGATATCGTAGACGTATTCAGAAAAGGAGAAGATACGCCTCCTATAGTCGAAAAAGCGGTAAAACTTCCGGGAGTAAAATGCGTATTTTTACAAGAAGGCGTAACAAACGAAAAATCAAAAGAGATTGCTGAAAACGCCGGTATATTTTATGTAGAAGATAAATGTCTTATGGTCGAGCATATGAGATGTGAAAGAGAGGGACTTTTATGATTCCTCTTGAAAAAATAAAAAAAGCTCACGAAAGAGTTAAAAAAGTAGTATATAAAACTCCTTTTGCATACGCGCCGGTTCTTTCTCAAAAAGTAGGAAACGAAATTTTTTTAAAAAAAGAAAATCTCCAAACTACGGGAGCTTTTAAGCTAAGAGGCGCTTTTAATAAAATAGCGTCTCTTTCGGAAGAGAAAAGAAAAAAAGGGGTTATTGCAGCAAGTGCTGGAAACCACGCGCAAGGTGTTGCGTTTAGTGCGAACTATTTTAATATTCCTTCAATTATCGTAATGCCGGAAGCTACGCCTTTGACTAAGGTTAGCGGTGTCAAAGAGTACGGCGGGGAAGTCGTACTTGCCGGAAATAATTACGACGAAGCGTACGAATATGCCGTTAAGCTGGCAAAAGAGAAAAATATGGAATTTATTCATCCGTTTGCCGATTACGACGTAATGGCAGGTCAGGGTACTATCGCTCTTGAAATGCTTGAAAAAGTCCCAGATTTGGATTATATCGTCGTACCTATAGGAGGTGGAGGACTTATTAGCGGTATCGCAAGTGCCGCAAAACAGATAAACCCTCATATTAAAGTTATAGGTGTGACAGCAGCGGGTGCTCCTGCTATGAGGCTTAGCTTTCTATCCGGCAGCGTGCAAGATACTACGTTTGTAAAAACAATTGCCGACGGAATTGCGGTAAGAGACACTTCACCGATTACTTTTGAAATAATAAAAGAAGTGGTTGACGACATTGTAGAAGTGGATGACGAAGAAATTGCGAATGCTATTTTATTTTTAATGGAGAGACAAAAACTTGTTGTTGAGGGTGCCGGTGCCGTAGGAATTGCCGCACTTTTACATCATAAAATAAAATTCGGTGCGCCTAAAAAAGTGGGGGTGGTGCTAAGCGGCGGAAATATCGACGTTACTATGATTAATTTGATTATAGAAAAAGGTCTTTTAAAATCTCATAGAAAAATGAAACTCGTAATTACGCTTGTGGATAAACCGGGAGCTTTAATGAGACTTACAGAGATTTTAGCCGAAGAAAAAGCAAATATCGTCTCTATCGGATATGATAGAACGGATTTGAATCTTGCAATCGGAGACGCAAACGTTTCTATTGCGCTTGAAACAAGAGGTTTGGAACATCAAGAATCTATAAAAAGAGCGCTTCATAAAGCCGGATTCAGATTCGTAGTTGAATAGTAAAGCCGAGTTAAAATATAAATAATAGGAATTCAAAGGAGTAAAAATGTCATCAAAATATGAAGTTGTAATAGGTCTTGAAGTTCACGTTCAGCTAAATACGAAAACAAAAATTTTCTGTAATTGTCCTACAAGTTTCGGAGATGAACCTAATACCAATACATGTCCGACGTGTCTCGGGCTTCCGGGAGCTTTGCCGGTTATGAATAAAGAAGCGGTAAGAAAAGCGGTTATGTTCGGAAAAGCGGTAAATGCCACTATCAATAAAAGAAGTACGTTTGAGAGAAAAAACTACTTTTATCCTGACCTTCCAAAAGGCTATCAGATTTCTCAATTCGTAGTACCGATCGTTGAAAACGGAGAGTTGTTTATCGATACGAAAGAAGGTACGAAAAGAATAGGAATTACAAGAGCGCATCTTGAAGAAGACGCAGGAAAAAATATCCATGAAGGCGATTATTCCAAAGTCGATTTGAATAGAGCCGGAACACCTCTTTTGGAAATTGTTAGCGAACCTGATATGAGAAGCAGCGATGAAGCTATCGCTTATCTTAAAAAATTACATGCTATCGTTAAATATTTAGGCATTAGTGATGCGAATATGCAAGAAGGAAGTTTTAGGGTTGATGCCAACGTTTCGGTAAGACCTAAGGGACAAAAAGAGTTCGGTACGAGAGTTGAGATTAAAAATATCAACTCGTTTAAATTTATCAAACAAGCGATCGATTACGAAGTGGAAAGACATATCGAAGCGTACGAATACGACGAATATGAAGAAGAAGTGGTTCAAGAGACAAGATTATTTAACAGCAAAACGGGAGAGACTCGCTCTATGAGAGGAAAAGAAGAGTCTGCGGATTACAGATATTTTCCTGACCCTGACCTTTTGCCTCTTGAAGTACCTGAAGAGTTCTTCGATATCGAAATTCCGGAGCTTCCGGATGAGAAAAAAGAGAGATATATGAAAGAATTTGGATTAAAAGAATACGATGCGGGCGTATTAACGGCGGAACCTGAGCTTGCTAAATTCTTTGAAGAGATGATTGAGCTTGGTGTAGAGCCGGCAGCGGCGAACAGATGGCTTGCTATCGAGCTTTTAGGAAGATTGAATAAAGCGGGAATTTCTATTGAAAATTCACCTGTAAGTCCTAAGAAATTGGCATTAATCGCTATTAGAGAAAAAGAAGCGGTTATCAGTGGTGCCGGTGGTAAAAAAGTACTTGATTTATTAATGGAAGAAGATATCGAAGTTGACGTAGCTATTGATAAACTGGGGCTAAAACAAGTAAGCGACGAGGGAGCTATTGAAAAAATAGTTGATGAAGTACTTGCGGCAAATGCCGATAAAGTAGAAGAGTACAAAGCCGGAAAAGAGAAACTTTTCGGTTTCTTCGTAGGACAGGTAATGAAAGCGAGTAAAGGTAAGGCAAATCCTCAAATCGTAAATAAAATCTTAAAAAGCAAGCTGTCTTGAGAAAAGAATCTCCTATCGTAAAAGCCTTAGTGGCTTTTGCTTTTTATTTAGATAGCAACAAAACATATAAAAAAATCAAAACTTTCTTTTGGCGTTTGATGAATGACGATACGTTTGCACCAAAAAGAGTATTTGATTTTTTTATGTTCTTTTTGGTGCTTATCAGTGTCGGGATATTGCTTTATGACATAAAAAACGACGTTTATCCTTTTTTGGAGGATTTTGATTTTTATTTTGTCACTTCGGTATTTTTAGTGGAATATATCATTAGACTTTGGGTTTATAACGATATTCATAGAATAATTATAGAAGAGTATGAAGAAGCTAACTTCTTAGGACGGAAGTTTAGTGTCTGGAAAGTAGTAAAAGAGATTGTGTTAAAAAAATGGGAATATATACGTTCTCCTTTTGCGATTATCGACCTTTTGGCTATTCTTCCGGGATACAGACCTCTTAGAATTTTTAGGATTTTCGTAATTTTCAGACTTTTTAAGCTCTTGAGATATACAAAAAGTATCAATACCTTTCTTGAAGTACTTGCAAATAAAAAATTCGAACTTTTCATATTATTAATTGCGGTAGGTTTCGTTACATTTATCGGTGGTGCCGTAATTTATGTATTCGAAGCCCACGCAAATCCTAAAATAGACAACTTTTTTGACGCTATTTATTGGTCGCTTATTACTATTTCTACGGTAGGTTACGGAGATATTACCCCTGTTACCCATGAGGGTAAAGTTTTGACGATGATTTTGATTATCATCGGTATCGGTTTTATCTCTTTTGCAACTTCAATTATCGCATCGGCTTTTACGGAAAAGCTTGAAGAACTAAAAGCCGAAAGAGTCGTCAGACAAGTAAAATCTATGAACGACGTCTATTTGATATGCGGTTTTTCAAACGAAGCGGAGATTTTGTGTGATAGGTTTCATAGAGATAATCAAGATTTCGTAGTAGTGGATATCGATGAAGATAGAGTCGCAAAAGCGACTCTTAAAGGATACATTGCAGTAAAAGGCGATATTACACAAAAAGAATTTTACAAACGTTGGATTTTGATAAAATCTCCAAAGTGTTTATTCTAACGAACAACGATATTGCCAACTCTTTTATGATTTTGAGTATCAAAGCGTATAAAAAAGAGATAGAAATAATCGCTCTTTCAAACGATGAAAAAAATATCTCGAAAATGAAAAAAGCGGGTGCTACTTATGTGGTTGTACCTACAAGAGTGACGGCTCTTTTGATGGCCGAATATATTGGTAGCCCTATAACTTTTGAGGTAATAGATGCGATTTTGACCGAAAAAAGAAATGCGATAATCGATGAAATTATGGTTATCGAAGGTTCGATTCTTGATGGTAAACTTATAGGTGAGATTGATTTTGATAAATACAAACTTATACTTTTCGGAGTATTAAAAGTAAACGAATCGCCTCTTTTAAACGAAACGCTCCAAATAGAGCACGGGCATTTTTATTTCAACCCGCCTTTTGATTTAAAACTTGAAGCGGGAGATATTTTGGTTGTTATGGGATATAGTATTAGTGTTAATTATTTCAAATATCTTGTAGAAAGAAGTAGTATATGAGAGTATTGTTATTCGGATTTGACGATTTCGGTGAAAAAGTAGCGAGTTATATAGAAAAAAAGAATCTTGAAATTATAGTTTTTGATGAAAAAGAGTATGAAAAAGCAAAAGATAAACTTTATGACGTGAGATTTTATCACTCTATTGACGATGCCGTAGAAGAGCTTGAGGATTTTGATGTCGTATTGGCCGTACTAAGAGATGAAGATAAAAACCTCTTTTTGTGTCTTTCTTTAAAAGATAAGTTTCCGAATAAAAAATTAATCGCAAAAGTATCCAATAAAGACAACGATTATAAATATAAGCTTGCAGGTGTGGATAAGACGATCAACCCTTATGAAGTTACGGCAAATAGAATTATGACTATACTTAAAAAACCGCTTACTTTAAAAGTTATCGAAGAGATAATTTTTGAAGATAATCATTTGGCCTTTGCCGAAGTTGAGATTCCTAAAGGTTCGTTTTTGGACGGAAAATATATAAAAGATATTTACAAAGAGATTTCTTCGAATTATAATATATTGATTATTGCTATTGTGGATAAAGAGATGAGCGAAAACGTGCAGTTTATAACAAGAGGAGTAAACCATAAAATCGATGCCGGAGATGTTTTGATAGTGGTGGGAGATATGGAAGAGATTGAAAGATTCAAAGAAGACTTGGATTTATTAAGGATTGCAAATGGTTAGTGTAATAGGAGCGGGTGCTTGGGGAAGCGCTTTATATCATGCGATAAAACAAAAAATTAAAAACGCGGTCATTACTTCAAGACACAAAAGAAACATAGAAGGTTTCGTTTCTTTAGATGAAGCTTTTAAAAACGAATATTTAATAATAGTAATAGCCGCACAATCTATAGATGATTTTTTAAGAGAAAATAGAGAAAAGATAAAAAATAAAAAAATTCTTGTCGCAAGTAAAGGAATAGATAATAAAAAACTCAAATTTTTAAACGAAATATTCGAAGAATATACCGATAAAAACAATATTGCGTTTATTTCCGGGCCTTCTTTTGCAAAAGAAGTAAAACAAAATAAACCGACAGCCCTTGTTATAGCTTCTAAAAATCTCAATTTAGCCGAAAAGTTTAGCGAGTTTTTTCCTCCGTTTATAAAAACTTATATCGATGATGACGTAGAGGGTGTTGAGGTTGCAGGTGCGTATAAAAACGTAATAGCTATTGCAGCAGGGGTTTGTGAGGGGCTTAATTTGGGAAGTAACGCAAAAGCCGCTTTAATTTCAAGAGGACTTGTTGAAATGGCGAGATTCGGAGAATTTTTCGGGGCTAAGAAAGATACGTTTTTAGGAGTTGCGGGAAGTGGGGATTTGTTTTTGACGGCAAATTCTACGATGAGTAGAAATTATAGAGTCGGACTTAATCTTGCAAAAGGCAAACTTCTTGAAGATATTTTGGATGAACTCGGAGAAGTCGCCGAGGGTGTTTTTACTTCAAAAGCGATATATCTTTTGGCTCAAAAACACGACATTTATACGCCTATTGCAAACGAAGTTTATAAAATATTGTATCAAAAGAAAAACGTACTTGATAGTTTGAAAGATTTGATGAGTTAACCGCAAAAAGCGGAAAAAGAAGTTATTAGTCTTTTACAGGTGATTTTTTAGTTGCGTCAATTGCTATATAAAGCATTGCTCCTGTAGCTACCACACATAAAACAAGCGCCATAAATCCACTAAATCCCATTTTTTCTCCTTTATTGTTTTGCTAAATTATAGCAAATTATGTGAATATGTGAATAACTTTTGATAAAATTTTGAAAAAAAGTAACAAATATGAGGTTAGACGAAGCAATTGTGAATAGGGGTTTATTAAAAAGTCGCAATAAAGCCAAAGAACTTATCAAAAATCAAAAAATAAAAGTAAACGGAAAAATTATTACGAAACCTTCTTTTAAAGTCTCTCAAGAGGATAAAATCGAGCTTTTGGAAGATAAAGTTTATGTCAGTAGAGCCGCTTTGAAGTTAAAAAATTATCTTGATAAATATAATATTGACTTTAAAGACAAAGAAGTTTTGGATGTCGGGGCGTCTACTGGCGGGTTTAGTGAAGTGAGTTTGGAAAAAGGCGCAAAAAAAGTTGTTTGCGTGGATGTGGGAAGTAATCAATTGGATGAGAGTTTAAAAAACAACCCTAAAATCGAAAATTACGAAAATACCGATTTTAGAGATTTCGAATACGATTCAAGCTTTGATGTCATAGTTAGCGACGTTAGTTTTATTTCGCTATTAAAACTTATAAAAAATATAGACAAACACGCAAAAGATGATATTATCTTGCTGTTTAAACCTCAATTTGAAGTGGGAAAAGATGCAAAAAGAGATAAAAGAGGCGTGGTAGTAGACAAAGAAGCTATAAAAAAAGCCAAAGAAAACTTTGAAAAAGAGTGTTTGAATTTAGGGTGGAAGCTTATAAGAAGCGAAGAATCGAGCATAAAAGGAAAAGAGGGTAATACCGAATATATTTATCATTTTAAGAAAGGAAATTAATGGATATTACTTTTTTGATAAATCAGTGCTTAAAGCTTGATTATTCCAAAAAGGCGATAATCGAAACGAAAATAGATAATTTACAAAAGGTGAATAATATCTTGTCGCTAAACGGCTGCAAACTTATAAAAACAAAAAACGAAAAATTTATATTGATTAAAACACCAAAACCTCTTGCGATATTTAATCCGGACGTAGAAATTAAAGATATTATAAAATCTAAAGAAGATATTCCTAAAAAACTTAAAAAAATTGAAAAAATAATCAAAACTTATGCTATAAACGAAGATACGAAAGAAGAGCTTATGAAATTTTTGAATAAGCTTGAGGGTATAGTTAATGAAAAATTAAAAAAAGAGATAGAAAATATCAAAAAAAATATAAGAGTAAAATCAACAGCTTTTGCATAAAGGAAAAACGTGATAAAAAGATATCCCACAAGAAAAATAAAAGTAGGAAATGTAGAAATAGGAGGAGATGCTCCTATTTCGGTACAATCAATGACTTTTTCAAAGACAAAAAATATAAACGATACTCTTGAGCAGATAAACAGGCTCTATTTTGCGGGTGCCGATATTGTAAGAGTTGCGGTGCTTGACGAAGAAGACGCAAATGCTCTGAAAGAAATAAAAGAAAAATCACCTCTTCCGATAATTGCGGATATTCATTTTAATTATAAACTCGGTTTAAAAGCTGCGGAAGTTGTGGACGGACTTAGAATCAATCCCGGAAATATTGGCGGAAAAGAGAGAGTAAAGGAAATCGTAAAAGCGTGCAAGGCAAGAAATATTCCTATCAGAATCGGAGTAAATGCCGGAAGTTTGGAAGAACACCTCGAAAACAAATACGGACAAACTCCAAAAGCAATGGTCGAATCCGCTCTTTGGCATATTAAGTTTTTGGAGGATTTGGACTTTTTGGATATCAAAGTTTCTCTAAAAGCCAGCGACGTTCAAAGAACCGTAGAAGCATATAGGATGTTAAGACCTCTTGTGGATTATCCTTTTCATTTGGGAGTGACCGAAGCCGGGACGAAATTTCACGCCACAATAAAAAGCGCGGCGGCTTTTGGGGCGTTGTTGCTTGATGGGATAGGCGATACTCTTAGGGTTTCGATAACGGGTGAGCTTGAAGAAGAGATTAGGGTAGGAAAAGCGATACTTAAAGATTTGGGACTTTCAAAAGAAGGCGTAAATATTATCTCATGTCCTACTTGCGGTAGGATTGAGGTGGATTTGCCGCCTATCGTAGAAGCTGTTGAAGAGGCCACAAAAGATATCAAAAAACCTCTTAATCTTGCGGTTATGGGGTGTGTGGTGAATGCTATCGGTGAAGCCAAAGAGGCCGATGTTGCGATTGCATGCGGTAAAGGGTACGGGCTTATTATAAAAAAAGGCGAAATTATCGGAAAATACAAAGAAGACGAGTTGCTTGATAGATTTTTAGAAGAAGTAAAAAAGGAGAGTGAATGAGTGCTACTACTTTAATTTATATCGTAGGGATTTCGATATTTTCTATGGCGTTTATTTTTATGTTTTTGATTTTAAAACCTACACGTGTTACAAAAGAAAAACTTATAAAAGTTTTAGGAAAAGAGGCTGCTGAAAGAATACAGCAAGCAAAAGATATCGAAGATATCAAAAAAGTGATTATGTCATTGAAAAAGAGTAGAAAAATAAAACTCAAAACCCTTGCTGAATCTCAAAACTTGGTGGACGCTTTAAAACTAATCAATGAAGTGCTGCTTGAGAATAAAAATTTCGCTTCAAAAGAGAAAGTCGAAGAGATTTTGGGTGAGAGTGCGAAAGCTTTTAGAGAAATACCCAAAGAAGATTTCGAAGAAGCAGTAAAAAAATTGGATAAAGAAAAAAGAGCGAAATTACAAGAGTTGTTTTTGAGTATGGATAATAAAGAGATTGCGGAAAAATTAAAAGAGTATTTTTAAAGCTCTTTATATTTAAGCTCCGGATTTATGATAACTTCTTCGATATCTATTACCAAATCCGGTTTTGTTTTTTCTATCTTTTTGAATTTGTCGTAATTTTCAGATAAAATAATACCGATTTCAATCGGGTTAATTGTCGATTTTAATTCTTTAATCAACTCGTCGCTATCGGTTTGGATATATATCTCTTTTAGGTCGATGGAGTGGATTTTGTCTTTGTACGGATATGAAATTTTAATAATCATTTGAGTCCTTTTTAAACTTTCTATAAGGAGATATCGGTTGAATTTATATAATCTTGACATCGAAAGAGGAATTTTAAGTGCGATTTTGTTTGACGGAAAGGTTTATGAAGACGTGGCGGCTATTTTGACGCCTAAGGATTTCTATCTTCCTTTTCATCAGGCTGTATTTGAAACTATGGAGGAGCTTTATAAAAAAGACCTCCCGATTGACGAAGTTTTCTTAAAAGACGAACTTAGTAAAAAAAACAAATTTGACGAAGAGTTGTTTTTTGAGATTTTGGGAACGGCTCCTATTGAGGCGGTTGAAGCGTACGCCAGAGAGCTTAAGGATATGGCTACAAAAAGAGAGCTTATTCATCTCTCAAACGAAATTAAAAAAATGGTTTTGGAAGAGGATAAAAGAGCTATTGAAGAAGTCGAAGCCATTCAAAGTAAACTTTTTAGTATCGCTACGTCTAATCTTTCGGGGGATTTTAAAAACTCCAGGAAAATTATGAACGATACGCTTGAATTTATAAAAAAACAAGCCGCAAAGAAAAATAAAATCGTAACTGGACTTGATACCGGATTTAGCGAACTAAACAGAATGACAAGCGGTTTTGGTGAAGGGGATTTGATAATTTTAGCGGCTCGTCCTTCTATGGGTAAGACGGCTCTTGCTTTAAATATCGGACTTAACGTTTTAAAACAAAATAAAGGAGTTGCTATTTTCTCTCTTGAGATGCCCGCAGAGCAGTTGATGCTTAGGATGTTGAGTGCTGCCGGGAGAATTCCTCTTCAAGATATAAGAAAAGGAAATTTATCTTCTGAAGATTGGAGTAAACTAAGCGTCATAGCTGATGATTTGGCCGAAAAACCTCTTTTTGTGGATGATGAGGGAAATATCAACATTCATACGATAAGAGCGAAATTAAGAAAACTAAAAGCTCAAAATCCGGAGCTTTCCTTGGCGATTATCGACTATTTGCAATTAATCGCTTCGGACCAAAGAGAGAGACATTTGGCAATTGCCGAGATTAGTAGGAGTTTGAAACTTTTGGCGCGTGAGCTTGAAATACCTATAATCGCACTTTCTCAGTTAAATAGGGCGCTTGAGAGCAGACCGAATAAAAGACCTATGTTAAGCGACCTTAGAGAATCCGGAGCTATAGAACAAGATGCCGATATTATTATGTTTATTTATAGAGACGACGTATATAAAGCCATGGAAGCCAGACAAAAACAAAAAGAGGCTATGGAAAAAGGAAAAGCGGTTGAGGTGGATTTTCAAGAAAAAGAGGTGGAAGATGCCGAAATTATTATAGGAAAACAGAGAAACGGACCGACAGGTACTGTGGAGATGCTTTTCCATAAAAAATATACGTTATTTACCGATAAAGTGAGCGAAGTTAACGAAATCGAAATGAACGAAGCCGACATAAACGTAGATATGCCGCAAATTTAAAATGGCTTTTTTATCGAAAAACCGCTTTTGGTTTTTGGCTTTTTTTCTTTTATTTGTAGTTCGGTGTCAGATAAGTTTTTTTGAATATTTAAGTTTTAAAAATCATAAATTTTTAAATGTAGAAGCAAGAGTGATTAATCAATATAAGAAAGAGGGCAAAAATTATCAAATTTTAAAACTAAAAAACAATAGTCTCACTTTTTATACGACTTCAAGAGAAAATCTAAAAAATCTACTCAATGAAAAAGTGAAATTAACCATAATAACTTCAAAAGTTTCATTTTTCGAATATCTTTTTACTTTTTATGCTCCGAGTTTTAATATAAAATTGCTTTCGGCAGATAAAATCGATCTTTTTATAGAAAAACAGCACTCTTCAAGTGTTATGAAAAATCTATTTAAAGCGTTGTTTTTAGGAGAGTCTATTGATTTTTCGACAAGACAAAAGCTATCAAGCTTAGGAGTTTCTCACCTTTTTGCATTAAGCGGATTACATTTAGGGTTTATTAGTTTTGTGTTGTATTTTGTTTTTTCGCCTTTATATAAAATTTTTCAAAAAAAATTTCCTTATCGAAACAGATTTTTTGATTTGGGGATTTTGGTTTTGGCGGTGGAATTTGTCTATCTTTATTTTACCTCTTTTCCGCCGTCGCTTATTCGAGCGTATGTTTTGGAAGTGCTGATTTTTATTTTTGCGATGCGTTTTAAGGAGCTGTTTTCTTTAAATATCTTATTTTTTACGATATTGTTTTCTTTTTTAATCTTTTTTTCGAAAATATTTTCAATAGGCTTTTTATTAAGTTTTTTGGGTGTGTTTTATATTTATCTATTTTTCAAGCATGTGAAATTCTCGTTTTTTAGTTCCGTTTTTTTGAGTTTTTATATGTTTTTGGTGATGTTTGTTTGGTCTCATTATTTTTTTGGAAATTTTAATTATTTTCAATTTTTATCTCCATTGGTTAATATAATTTTTTCGTTTTTTTATCCTTTGGAGATTTTTTTGCATTTGATAGGATTCGGAGGTGTTTTTGATGATTTTATTTTGAAATATCTCTCTTTGGGAAGCGAATTTTATGAAGTGAAGATATCTTTTGTTTGGGTGGTTATATTTGGTATTATGTCGCTTTTGGCTTTTTTTAGTAAATATCTTTTTTATGGTATAAATTTATTAGCGTTTTTTATAGTTATTTTGGCGATTTAAGGAGAGGAAATTGAAATATATATTTGAAAACGAACAGGAATATAAGGAATATTTTAGCGAGCTTATCGAAAAAGAAAGAAACGCCGAAAAAGAATTTCATATTAATGAGATTAAACGTCTAAGCGGGACTGAGAGACAAAAAAGAGGCCGTGCGGTTTTGGGCCTTAGAATGAGATTTGTCGGGGAATTTTTGGATTTTAAAATTTATCGCTTCAATAGAAACAATATGCCCGAACATCAAATAAAAGTGGGAGATATCGTACTTGTTAGCAAGGGTGAGCCTTTAAAATTTTCCCAAGAAGCGACCGTTAGTGCGGTAGGAAAAAACTTTATAGAAGTTTATAGTAAAGAGCAAATTTTTAGGAGCAAACTATACAGACTTGATTTGTATGTAAATGATATTACTTTTAAAAGAATGCAAAAAGCTCTTGATATCGTAGCCGAAAAAAAATCTCTTTTTGACACTCAAATTTTAATAGGTAAAAAACAGCCAGAGATAAAAAGTGTGAATATTACAAGCGAAACATTAAACTCTTCTCAAAACGAAGCTTTAAAAAAGGCTGTAAATTCGGAAGTGTTTTTGATTCACGGGCCTCCTGGGACGGGTAAGACTACGACACTTGCGGAAGTAATCAAACAAAATATTGGCAAAAAGATTTTGGTGAGTGCGGATAGTAACGTAGCTGTTGATAACGTGCTTGAAAAATTAAAAGATTATAATGTCGTAAGAATAGGTCATCCTGCTAAAATCGAAAGTAATTTGATGAAATACTCTTTGGATGTAAAAATCAGACGCGATAAGAGATACAAAGAGGTTGAAAAACTTATCAAAAAAATAGACGATTTGAAGTATCTTCAAGAAAAAAGATGTAAAAAACCGACTCCAGGTAGAAGAAGAGGGATGAGTGACGAAGAGATTTTAGAACTTGCAAAAAAAGGCAAAGGAAAAAGAGGTGTTAAGGCCGAATGGATAAAAGAGATGGCCGAGTGGATAAAAATACAGCAAAATATCAATAAGCTGTATGATAAAAAAAATGCAATTGTAGAAGAGATAATGAATGATATTTTGGAAAAAGCCGATGTGATTTTTTCTACCAATTCGGGTGCCGGAAGTGAATTTTTGGAAAATAGAGAGTTTGACGTGGTATTTATCGACGAAGCGGCGCAGGCTATGGAGCCGAGCTCTCTTATTGCTCTTGTAAAAGGAAAAAGAGTCGTTTTTGCGGGAGACCATAAACAACTGCCTCCTACCATTTTGAGTAATGATGAGAGATTAAAAGTTAGTATTTTCGAGAGGTTTTCTCATATTTATCCCGAAGCTATGCATACTCTTGAAATTCAATATAGAATGAATGAGAAAATAAACAATTTTCCGAGTTGCGAATTTTATGATTGTAAAGTCAAAACTTTCGAAGAGATTAAAAATATTACTATTGAAGATTTAGGCATTAAAGAAAGTGAAAAATTCGCAGGTTTCGAGCCGTATGTATTTTTTGACACTTGTGGTAAATTTTTGGAAAAAGTAAAAAAAGATTCTCCATCAAAATATAACCCTTTAGAAGCGGAATTTGTAAAAGAGCTTGTGAAGGAATTTTTGGATAAGGGAGCAAAAGAAGAGCATATCGGAGTAATAACTCCTTATAAAGACCACGAAGAATACATTAAAAATCTGCTTGAAAAAGAGAATGTTCGTATAGAAGTGAAATCGGTAGATGGTTTTCAAGGTAGGGAAAAAGAGATTATTATTGTTAGTTTGGTAAGAGCGAACGATAAAGAAGAAATTGGATTTTTGAGCGATGTAAGACGTCTAAACGTAGCAATAACAAGACCTAAAAGAAAACTTATAATAATCGGAGATGCAAAAACTCTAAAAGTACATAAAACTTATGAAAATTTGATTGAGTATGTTAAGAAAAACGGAGTTTATAAAGAGATAAACTAAGAGGGAGCCTCTTAGTTTTTATATTCGATGCCTAATTTTTTAAGTGTTTCAAGAGTTAGAGCACCGCTTGCAAGGTTGTTGTCTTTTTGATAAGCATTAACCGCTTCAGTAGTTAATCTTCCGTAAATTCCGTCGATAGGACCTTTGTAGTAACCTTTTTCTTTAAGAGCTTTTTGTAGTTTAATTACTAAATCTCTTGTAAGGTTTGTTTTACATACGATTGGTTGCCATACAAGTTTAGAGTTTTCAACTTTAACTCTTTCAGTAATTGTTCTGTATTGAGCAGGGATAGTTTCTTTAAGAACTTTTGGCTCTTGAGCAAGTTCATATACTCTGATGTTTGCTTTTTTAGCAGGAATGATTTGTTTTTTGCAAGTAGCGTTTCTATCTACTACTTTAACTTTGATAGTTTTGTAAACCGCAGGAACAGTTACTTCTTTTACGTGAGCAGGTTCTACAAGAACTCTTTTTGTAATAGTTTTATATTTAGCAGGAACTTTTACGTAACACATAATGTCAGTTACTTTAGAACCGTTAAGAGCTTCACCTTTTTTCCATACAGTGTGAGCAGGCTCTACAAGTACTTTTTCAGTAACAGTTTTGTATTTAGCAGGAACTACTACGTATTTTTTAGTTTCAGGTTTTACAAGTACTTTTTTTGTTACAGTTTTATATACAGGTTCTGACGGAAGAACTCTATAAGCTTCTTCTCTTACTAGTACTTGCTCGGTTGCAGGTTTGAATTGTGCCGGAACGATTTTGATTTTTTCACCAGCTTCTTTTACTAAAACTCTTTTTGTTTCAGTTTTGTATTTCGGTGGAATTACCACTTTCGCATAACAATGTCCAGGTTGTGCGTTTGGAGGATATGGGTTGTTTACTTCTTCTTTTACGATTTTAGTCTCAATAACTTTTTTTACGATAACTTTTGGTTGAGTCTCTTGAGTCGTTTGAGTGTTTTGTGTCGTTTGAGCAGTTTGAGTAGCTGTTGTGTTCGTTGGCGCTACTTCAGTTTTGTTTGCACATCCGCTAAGAACGAATGCACCTGCAAGTGTCATACCGAGCAGTACTTTTTTGTTCATCTTCATCCTTTTTTTAGTGGTTTAATATACGATTAAAGTTTTATTAAAACTAAATGATACAAATATGATATTTTTTGCTTAGGGGTAAAAAATTAACTTAAAAATTAATATTCGTTACATATTTTCTAAATTAAAAATCTCAAATGTCGATTTTTAAAACAAAAAAGGCTTTAGTGTGGACGTCTCAATATTAAATCAAATCACCAAGTACGGTTTTATATTAAAACAAGGTTCGAAAGTTTACGCAAATAAAAGAGTGATAGAATTATTAGGGTTGAAAAAAAGAAATATTTTAAACGATTTGAATAAAATAGAAGAGATAAAAGAGTTTTTAAATTCAAAAAAAAGCGTTTTTAAAGAAATCGTGACAATAAAAACCAAAATCGAAACTAAACATATAAATTTTTATATTAAAAAAACAATTGACGGATTCATACTTTTAGCGGATGATTTTACGAAATATATTAGAGAAAAACATATTACCGATATCGTTATTTATATGAACGATGTTTTGGCAAAGTCTAAGAATGAAAACGAACTTTACGAGAAATTTATCAAAGCCGTAATTAAAAAAGCCAAATTTAACGCCTGTTTTGTTATGAAAAAGCAAAAAAACGCTCTTATCCCTGTAGCTTGGGGTAACGATACTGACGGACTTGATTGTATAAAAGACGTAACAATACCACTTGATGAGCAGACTCCTCTTTTAAAAACTCCGGTAGCAAAAGCTTTTTTAGACGGAAATATCTATTTTAACGACGATACGAGAATAAACCCGGATGTAGAACCTTTAAGAGAAGAGATGTTAAAAAGAAATTATTTAAGTTCTGTAGGTATTCCTATATTTAAAGGAAAAAAGGTAGAAGCAGTTATCTGTATTTGTAAAGATGAAGTCGATTTTTTCAAAGGGTATAAAAAACTTATCGAGTACATCTCAAAAGCTCTTTCGAAAACTCTTGAGAACCTGGAAGAGATAAAATTTAAAAACGTTTTGTTAAATGCAATTAACAAAGGACATGAGTGGGTTGTTATAACCGATAAAAAGGGGAAAGTAGTTTTTGTAAACGAAACGGTGGAGAAAATCACCGGTTATAAAAAATCGGAGCTTATAGGGAAAAATCCTAAAATTTTCAAAAGCGGACTTCATGACGAAATTTTTTATAAAGAGTTATGGGAAACTATAAAAAAAGGAAGAATTTTCGAAAGTATTATTATAAATAAGAAAAAGGACGGCTCTATTTTTTATCTGCTTGATAAAATAGTTCCTGTAGGGGATTATTATATTTCTCTTGGAAAAGATATTACAAATGAAAAAAAATATTTTCATTTGATTGAAGAGCTTAAATTCAAAGACCCGATTACGGGACTTTATAATAAAGAAGGATTTTTCAAACACGCCAGAGATTATCTCAAAAAATTCAAATACGAATCGCATATCGTTTTGGTAGTAGACGTTTATAATTTTAATGTTATCAATCACAAATACGGTATTACAGAAGGTGATGAGGTATTAAAACAGCTCGGTAAAAAATTAAGAACCGTATTTTTCGAAAGGGATTTGATATATAAATTTCATACGGTTAATATTACGCTTGGAAGATTCAACGGGGACGAATTCGCTATATTTTTGGAAAAAGCGGATGAAGAGTGTATTCCTAAGATTTTGAATAAACTCTATGAAGTTTTCAGTGGTACGTATAAAGTTAAAAATGAAAAAATAAAACTCGATTATAACGCCGGAATTTCGGTTTATCCAAAAGACGCTTGCGATATTGAAGATTTGTTAAACAATGCTTCTATCGCTTTAATAAACGCAAAAAAAGAGGGGCCTAATATCGTAAAACTTTATTCAAAAGAGTACAGTAAAGAGATTTATAAATTCAATGATATTCTGAACTTAATAAAAACTTCTCTTGAAAAAAATAGATTCGAACTTTTCTTTCAGCCTATAGTCGATGCCGAAAAAGAAAATATAGTTGCGGCGGAGGGGCTTTTGAGAATAAGAGAAAAATCTAAAATCATTACTCCCGGAGTTTTTATAGACGTACTTGAAAATAGCAATTATTCTTTAAATGTTTCAATGAAAATGCTTGATAACATCGAAAATATTCTAAAAAATACGAAAAACGTTAAACTCTCTTACAATCTTTGCGAAAAACAATTCAGAAACACTCAAGCGATAGACAAACTGATAAATATCGGTAAAAAATTTCCTTATAGACTTCAAATCGAGCTTATCGAAAGAGTACTTATAAACGAAAAATTATATTCTCAAAAAGTTTTAGAAAAGCTAAAAGACAACGGAATATTAATCGCAATTGACGATTTCGGTACCGGATATTCTTCGCTAAGCTATATAAGAGAACTTCCGGTGGATATAATTAAAATCGATATCAGTTTTATTCGAAAAATGATGCAAAACCATAAAGATATGGCGATTGTGAAAACGATTATCAACCTCGCAAAAGAGCTTGATATCAAAACGGTTGCCGAGGGAGTGGAAGACGAATCGCAAGTTGCTATTTTAAAGGCCCTGGGTTGTGATTATATTCAAGGATTTTATTATTACAAACCTATGCCGAAAGAGGAGTTTTTAAAACTTCTCTAATTGCGCTTTTTATTGATATAATACAAAAAACTCTTTTGGAGAAAAAATGAAAATTTATATCAATAAAAGCGCGTATGAAAAGTTAAAAAAAAGATTTTTATGGATATACCAAAACGAAATTACGAAAGCTCCCGAGTGTGACGCCGGAAGCGTCGTAGATGTGTATTATAAAGATACTTACGTAGCAACCGCTTTTTATAATTCTCTAAGCAAAATAAGCGCAAGAATCATAAGTTTTGAAAAAACTCATCTTGATAAAAACTTTTTTAAAAAAAGAATAGAAAAAGCGATAAAAAAAAGAGAGCTTATAAAAAACACCAACTCCTTAAGACTTATTCACTCAGAAGCCGATTTTTTACCGGGACTTATAGTCGATAAATACGGAGATAATTTGGTAGTTAGTTTTACGACTGCCGGGATGGATAATTTCAAAGGAATAATTATCGAAATTTTAATAGAGCTTTTAAACCCGAAAGGCATATATGAAAAAGGCGATAAAATAAGAGAAAAAGAGGGGCTTGAAGTTATAAACCAAACTCTTTACGGCAGTGTGGATGATGAATTTGTAATAGTGGAAAACGATAAAAAGTTTTTTACTTCACTAAAAGAAGGACAAAAAACCGGATTTTTTTTAGACCAGAGAAAAAATAGAAAAATAGTAGGAGAATTCGGAAACGAAAAAACTCTTGATTTATTCGCAAATGCTGGGGGATTCGGAATCTATGCGAATGCGAAATTTACCAAATTCGTAGAAATCTCAGCCCTTGCTTGCTCTCAAATAGAAAAAAACTGCACTCTTAACAATCTAAAAAATTATCAAATCATAAAAGCGGACGTATTTAAATTTTTGGAGAATGAAAAAGAAAAATACGACCTTATAATTATAGACCCTCCGGCTTTTGCCAAAACCAAAAGCGCAAGAAAAGGAGCGATTAAAGGCTGGAAATATTTAATTGTTAACTCCTTAAAACTTCTTGAAGAGGGAGGGTTTTTGGCATTATTCAGCTGTTCGCACTCCATTACTTCAAAAGACCTTTTGGATTTGGCTTTAAGCAGTGCCGTAATTGAAAAATGCGACTTGGAAGTAATCGAATTTTTAAAACAAGACATTGACCACCCGTATTTGCTAAACGTACCGAATTCTTTGTATTTAACAGGCGTACTTTTAAGGAGAGTTTAATGAAAATTTTATTTATAAGACATTCGCTTGCAGTGGATAGGGACGAATTTAGGGGGCACGATTTTGAGAGACCTTTGAACGAAAAAGGAAAAAAAAGAGCCAAAAAATTTTTTGAAAAAGTAAAAAAAATCTATCCGGATATCGATTATATAATCACCTCAACGGCACTTAGAGCAAAACAAACCGCAGAAATTTTAAAAAACTTTTATCCTCAAGCTGTGTATGAGGAGACGCCTCTTTTGCTGCCGGGAGCAGGTTTGGAGGAGCTAAAAAAAGTATTGAAAAATGAGGGAGTAATAGCGATAGTCGGGCATGAGCCGGATTTGAGTAACTTCATAAAAGAGATAATGTATGCTCCGAATCTTAAAATAAAACTCCAAAAGCCTTCGTTAGCCGAGCTTGAAGAGGGTGTTTTAAAATCGCTATTACAATACAAACAATTAAAGGCTCTTGATGAAAAAAATCATTCTTAAAATAATAGACGAAACGGCAAAAAAGCAAGATAGTGACTTGATAGAGACTTTTAGCGTTTATTTGGCTAATATTGTGAGTGCGAACGAAGATTTTGAGAGAGTTTCTTTAAAACTTTTCGATTTGAATCGTTTTAGCAATAACGAAATAGAGATATTAAGAGATTTTTTCGACTCTTTAAAAGAGGGTGAGTATCTGATTTCTCACAAAGAAGAGATTATAGAGAATTTTTCTATGTTTTTTAATGAAAAAAGTGCCGATAATTTGGCTCTATTTTTTGCGCCGTTCATCTCAAGAGACGCACTTCTTTCTCAAAATCCGGATAAAATACGAAACGATTTATTAAAATACCCCAAAGAAATAAGCGAAGCGATAATAAAATCGCTTGAAATGCTCTCTTTGGCTAAAAAAATAGACGATAACCAAGAGATTTTAAAAGAAGTTTTGAATACCATAATCATTTTAAACGTAGTAATGAAATTTTTCGGAGGCGATAATGACATTAAATGATTTGCAAAAACACATAAAAATAATAGACACTCCACTTGATATAAACCTTGAAATACCTCATCTTGCGTATATAGAAGCTAAGAAAAAAGAGCCTAAGATTTTGATGTTTACCAATCCGATTGAGGGTGATAAAAAATTCGATATGCCGGTTGTTATGAATATTTTTGCAAACGATGAGGTGGTAAGAGATATTTTCGGGCGCGACCTTGATGAGATTGCCGGTGAGATTGAGAGCCTTATAAAAATGAAACCTCCAAAAACTCTTAGTGAAAAATTAAAAGCGTTCGGGAAGCTCTTTGCGATAAAAAACACAATCCCTAAGAGTGTAAAATCGGGAGATTGTCAATATCACGTATATGAAGGAGAAGCTGCAAAACTTAGCAATTTACCTATTCTTAAAACATGGGAGCTTGACGGCGGAAAATTTATTACAATGGGGCAGGTTTATACCAAAAGTCTTGACGGAAGCGTTAGAAACGTAGGAATGTACAGACTTCAGGTGTATGATGACAAGCGTCTCGGGCTTCATTGGCAGATACATAAAGATAGCGCTCATCTTTTTTGGGAGTATAAAAAAGCAGGCAAAAAAATGCCCGTTTCGATTGCCATAGGGGGAGACCCTCTTTGGACATGGTGTGCGACGGCTCCTATGCCTCCCGGGATTTTTGAGGTAATGCTTTACGGATTTGTAAGACGCGAAAATCCTAAGCTCGTCAAATGTATAACCAACGACCTCGAAGTACCAGCGGATGCGGATATAGTGATTGAGGGATGGTGTGACCCTAATGAAATGGAAATAGAGGGAATGTTTGGAGACCATACCGGATATTATACGCTTAAAAAACCTTTTCCTGTTATGCATGTCGAAGCTATTACGACAAAAAAAGACCCGGTGTTTTACGCGACGGTTGTCGGAAAACCACCTTTGGAAGATAAATATATGGGGTATGCTACCGAGAGAATATTTTTGCCTCTACTTAAAACCACTTCGCCCGATTTAATTGATTACGCAATGCCTGAAAACGGAGTTTTTCATAACCTGATTCTTTGTAAAATAGCTCCGAGATACCCGGGGCATAGTATGCAAGTTATGCATAGTCTTTGGGGTGTGGGGCAGATGAGTTTTGTAAAACACGCAATATTTGTCGCAGAAGACGCACCTGAACTTAGGGATTATGAAAACATTACAAGGTATATTCTTAATAATTTCGACCCGCAAAAAGTACTTATCAGCAAAGGCGTGGTGGACGAGCTTGACCATTCGAGCGTAGAAGAGTTGGTGGGCGGTAAGCTTGGAGTGGACGCAACGTATTCAATGGAAAATGGAAAATGTAAAATGGAAAATGTTGTAGTGCTAAGTGATGAAGAGTTGTTTGAGAAAATAAAAGCGCTTGATGAGAGTGTGGAGGAGATAAAGCAGTATATGACCGATACGAAAAATCCTATTTGTGTAATTAAGTTTAATAAAACAAAGCCCGCAAGGGAGATTTTCGATAAGCTAAAAAAACTCAAAAATCACTTAAGAATTGTGGTGTTTATAAATACTCCAGAAACATTCAACCCTTATATGCTTGTATGGAGAGTGACAAACAATATCGATGCTTTAAGAGACGTGTGGATTGAAGAAATAATAGGAATCGACGGAACGAACAAAAGCGAAATAGACGGGTTTAATCGCGAATGGCCGCCTGATGTGGATACTACGCCGCAAGTTTTGGAAAAACTTAAAAGTTTGGGATTGATTGAGGGAATAAGCGAAGAGGAGCTTAAAAAATATCAGGTTATATAAGAGTCGTTTTTACGAATTCTTCGAACTTTATTAGCTCTTCTTTATCTTCGCTTTCATAAATTACTTCTATTTCCATATTGTTTGAAGTATAAATCAAAAACGTACATTCGGGTTTTAGAGGATTGTTTATTACCGGGTTTAGGGTATAAAAAAGAATCGCTTCTTTTTTGATTTTTAGCTCTTTTATCTCTTTTGAGTTTAGTTTCACTATCGAATTAATACTTTCTTTATCCGTTTTTAATATAATAGCGTTAGCGGAGTCGTCAAATTCGATTAATTTATTATACATCGAAGTCCTTTTTTTTGAAATTATACAATAAGGAGTTGAAAATTATTAACCAAATAATATCCGAAATAGAAAAAGTGATAAAAGGTAAAAAAGAGAAAATCAAAATCATCCTCGCTTCATTTTTTGCCGATAAACACGTTTTGATAGAAGACGTCCCGGGAGTTGGAAAAACAACGCTTGCAAAAACGATTGCCAAGGTTTTGGGGCTTGAATTCAAAAGAGTCCAATTTAGCGCCGATATGCTTCCAAGTGATATTGTGGGGGTTAATTATTTCGATATGCAAAAAAAAGAGTTCGTTTTTAAAAAGGGGCCGATTTTTACCGAAATTTTACTTGCTGATGAGATAAACAGAGCCACTCCAAAAGCCCAAAGCGCACTTCTTGAAGCTATGGAAGAGAGACAAGTGAGTGTGGACGGGAAGACATATAAACTAAGTGAAAATTTTTTCGTAATAGCCACACAAAACCCAAAAGAACACGGAATATATCCTCTTCCTCTTTCACAGCTTGACAGATTCGGGATTTGTATATCTTTGGGGTACCCTGAGAGGGAATTTGAAAAGCTTATATTAAAATCCGAAAGAATAGAAATAAACTCTTTTAGCGGTATCGAAAAATATAAAAGAAAAGCAAAAGAGATTTTCACAGATGAAAAAATATACGATTTGGTTTTGGATTTGGGGAAAATAAGCAGAGATATTTTTGAGACGGGTCTATCTACAAGAGCGCTTATTACGCTTCTTGAGATTTCAAAAGCTTATGCGATGATTGAGGGCAGGGATTATGTGATAGACGAAGACGTTTTTGAGATTCTCAAATACGTCACACCTCACAGATTGGAAGAAAATGCGGATAAAAAAATTATTCGACTCTACTATCAGGGTTAAAAAACATACCAAATTTTACGTAGCTCTATTTTTGATAGCGCTTTTTTTTATTGCCGGTTTCGTACATAATAACAACATCGCTTATATTGCGATGTTTTTTATTTTTTCGATTTTGTTTGTCAGTATGATAATGGGTAGGGTTTATATTAAAAAAGCCGAAGTTTTTATTCCTGATATTAAAATTTTTGCAAACAAAGAAGCGAATATCACTTTTTCATCGCCTTACTTGGTGGATATTGCACCAAAAAAAATCAAATTTTCAAAAAGAGGCTATCAAGAAGGCGAATTTTTTATAAAAAGCGATTATCCAATAGGAATTGCGACTTTTTACAAAAAAGTAAAAAAGAGATTTTTAGTATATCCAGAATTAAAAGGTGTTTCTTTAAAAGAGTATTTCGGCAAAGGTGAAGATTTTGAGAAGTTAAAAGAGTATGAGGGTGAGAGTATGAAATATATTCATTGGCCGAGTGTCGCAAAAGGCGACATAAAAGCCAAAAAATTTTCTTCGGGAGAGAATAAAAAAAGTGTTTTTTATTACGATTCGATAAACGGAGATAAAGAGATGAAAATTTCTCAGCTTGCGTTGTGGGCTTATGAAGCTTTTAGGGACAATATAGAGTTTCAAATAGTTTTGCCGTCAGTTATTATAGATTCGAAAGAGGGTTTTGATGAGGTTTTTAAAAAACTTGCGTTATATTGATATTTTACTTTTCGTATCGTTTTTGCCGCTTTTTTTCGCACTTCCTCTATTTATGAAAGCCTTTGTGGTTTTGGGAATTTATTTGGCATACAAAAAAAAGACGCTTTTAATTGCAATATTAGGATTTGCGGCTATATTTTTTAGTTTTAATATTTTCGAGCTTAAAAACTTCGACGTTTACGTTAGGTTTTTGGTGTCGCTTTTGATTTGGGCCGTATTGATGCAGCGAACGAAAGAGGAAAATTTCTATCTTAAAATTTCACCTTATCTCTTTTTCGGTTTTTCTATCGTTATTTTCCAAAATATTTATATGCTGATTTATGTTATTTTCGAAATATTCGTCTTTTTATATTTTGCCGTAAAAGAACATTCAAAAGAACCTCTTAAAACTTCTTTAAAAATTTTTATTTTTTCTTTGCCGGTAGTTGTGATTTTGTTTTTGTTTTTTCCAAGAGTATCACAAAAGCATTTTTTATTCGGATTTACCTCAAATACGGCAATTTCGGGCTTTAGTAACGTAATAAATACGAATACGAAATCGATAAAACTCCTTAATTTACCGGTACTTGAGTTAAAACTCCCGAAAAGTTACGGAAAACTCTATTTAAGAGGAGCAGTTTTTTATAAGCAGATAAACGGAATTTGGGTGAAAGGTTTTTCAAAAGATAAACTTATAAGTTTCACTAAGCCCGTAACCTATACGCTAAAAGAGTACCCGACTTTGAATAGAGTAATTTTCGGAGTCGATTTACCGATTCAAAGCAATTACGGATATAGAGACGGGAATTTTATTTTTTATTCCAAAAAAACGATAAAAAGACCTCTTTTTGTAAAAATGACAAGTGTGTTGAATTATGAATTAAAACCGCTTTTTTTGCCAAAAGGCGCTTTAGAATACGACAAAAACTACAACAAAAACGCTCAAAAACTCCTAAAGCCTCTTTTAAAAGAGAAAAATATAAACGAACGATTAAAAAAACTTATAGAAATTTTTAAAGCCCAAAAAGTTATTTATACGCAAAATCCGGGCAAAATAGACGGAAAAAATATCGTTGACGAGCTTTTTAGTAAGAAAAAAGGTTTTTGTATTCATTTTGCGTCCGCTTTTGCCATTGCGGCGAAAATAGTAAAAATTCCAAGCAGGGTCGTTAGCGGATATATGGTGAGTAATAATAAAAACGGATACTGTAAAGTCTACGAAAAAAACGCTCACGCATGGGTCGAAGTGCTTATAAATGACAGGTGGAAAAGAATAGACCCTACTGATTTTGCATATAAAGTGACAAAAGAAGTAAGAAACGAATATAAAATCGATAAATTTGACTTTTATATGTCATATGTAAGATTTTTGGTTGAAGAGTGGGTTTTAAGGTATAATACGTTAAAACAAAAGAAATTTTTCAAATTTTTAAAAGCTCATTTTTTTGAATTTTTAGCACTTTTTTCTTTTTTCGTTGTGTTGATTTTCGTTTTTGCAAAGAGAATAGATACGAAAAAAGAGTTACTCCAAGAGCTGTATAAAAAGCTTGGCGCAAAACCGCAAAACCAAAGCGTTTATAAGTTTCTAAAACAATTTAACGACCCGAAACTCGATGAAATAAACGAGCTTTATAACAAAATCACGTTTTACAAATCGACCAAATCCGATATCAAAAAATTAAAACGTCTTATTAAAGAGTATAGGAGAAATTAATGAATTTAAAGAGTTTTTTTCTTTTTAAAGGTCTTGATGATAAAGATATTGAAGAAGTGAAAAAATTCACAATCGTAAAAAAATTAAAAAAAGACGAAATAGTTTTTTACGAAAAAGAAAATCCGGCATACTTACATCTTTTGGTTGAGGGCGTTGCAAGAGTATATAAAGTCGATAGCAAAGGAAACGAGCTTATTATTCATAAATTCAGTCCCGTAAGTCTTATAGCCGAGCTTGCTAATCTTGAAAATATGCCCTATCCGGCAAACTGCGCTATGGATAGTGACGGGGTGATTTTGAAAATAGAGTTTGAAAAATTTAAAAAGTTTATGAAAAAAGGTGATGTCTGTTTTTCTATTATGAGTTCTCTGCTTAGAAAAATGAAATATCTCGACGGGCTTATTCAAGCCAATTTGGTACTTGATACCGAGACGAAAATTGCAAAGTTTATTTATGAAAACCCTGAAGCTTTTGAAGATTTAAAACAGCATTCGATTGCGAGTCTTTTGAATATAAAACCCGAAACTTTAAGTAGAAAGTTGAAAAAATTCAAAGAACTCGGTATTATAGAAAATATAGGCTCAAAACTGAAAGTAAAAAACAGAGAACTTATAAAAGAAAATTTCACATGGTAAGGAGGTGCATTGAAATACAGAGCATATAACGCGAAAAGTTTTAAACAAATCGAGCAAGTAAAAACCTATATGAAACCTGAAGACATAAAAGAGATAGAGATAGCTTCGCTTGTTTTTCCTTTTAAGGTCAATAATTACGTCGTGACTCTTATCGATTGGCAAAACTACAAAGACGACCCGATTTTCAGACTTGTTTTTCCTCAAATGGAGATGTTAAAACCTGAACATAAAGAGAAGCTTTTAAAAGCGTTGGATGACGAGGATAAATTACAAAAAACTATCTACGATATCAGAATGAGCCTAAACCCTCATCCGGCGGGACAACAGGCAAATATTCCGGAAATTAACGGAAAAAAACTTGAGGGGTCTCAACACAAATACAAAGAAACGATTCTTTTTTTCCCGAAACAAGGTCAAACGTGTCATGCGTATTGTACTTTTTGTTTCAGATGGCCTCAATTTACGGGAATTGACGAACTTAAATTCGCAAGTAAAGAGGTTGAGGTTTTAATCGAATACATAAAAGCTCATCCTACCATTACGGATTTGCTATTTACAGGAGGAGACCCGCTTGTAATGAGCTCTAAACTTCTTAGAGCTTATATAGAGCCAATATTGAAAGCTAAAATTCCACATCTTAAAAATATCAGATTCGGCTCTAAAGTTTTAGGGTTTTGGCCTTATAGATTCGTAAGTGACAGCGATAGTGAAGATTTGTTAAATCTTTTTAGAGAAATCGTAGATAGCGGATATCATTTGGCGTTTATGGCGCATTTTAATCACTATAAAGAGCTTGAGGGCGAAATCCTTGAAAAAGCTGTCCGAAATATAAGAAAAACCGGAGCTATTATAAGAACTCAAGCGCCGGTGCTTAGACACATAAACGCAAGCAGTGAAGTTTGGGAAAAAATGTGGAAAAGACAAGTGGCTCTTGGAATGATTCCTTATTATATGTTTATGCCGCGCGATACCGGGGCAAAGCATTATTTCGAGCTACCGCTATATGAAGCATGGAAAATATATAAAGGCGCTATTAGTAAAGTCAGCGGACTTGCAAGAACTGTAAGAGGTCCGAGTATGAGTGCTACACCCGGTAAAGTTGCTGTGGTTGGTGTTAATGAGATTAATGGAGAGAAAGTGTTTGTTTTAAATATGCTTCAGGCTAAAAATCCGGAGCTTGTAGATATTCCGTTTTTTGCTAAATTCGATGAAAAAGCCACTTGGATAGACGAGTTAAAACCGGCGTTTGCCGATAAGTTTATCTTCGATTAGGGCTTTGCCCCTACCATATTGAAAAATCCGGCCGTAACCGTATCCATTGTTGCTATATGATTTTCAAGCCACGGTAAAAAGTGGTCGTTAAAATATCTCTCAAGCATTTCGTAATTATCTAAGTGATTTTTTAGTTGATATAGCTCGTTTAGGATTCTGTCGTGTTCCATTTTGTGAGGTATTTTTGCAAAAAAATCGTATTTTTCCATTAAGTTTTGCTCGAACTCAAAATGATTTTCCACATCTTTTACGAATTCGTCGAATATTTCTTCGAGATTTTCTCTGTTTTTTATAGCGTTTAGGAGTTTTTGTAGTATTTCACCTTCTTTGTCGTGGATTTCGTTCATTGGTTCAAACGCAACTCTTTTTAATTCCATAAATTTCCTTTTTTGGTCGGTATTTTAATAAAAAAAAGGCTAAGAAGCCAGGAAGGAGGGCGGGTTGTTTAAACGAATCAGCCTGCGAGTTCTTTTCCGAAATCTTTGTGAATATCTCCTGAAATTACTCCTAAGTTGAAGTTTTGTACTAAGAAATTAACGATATCTTCGTTTGCAAATTGAGGAGCGTTCGGTCCGATATAGATATCTTTAATTCCAAGGCTAAGCAATGCAAGTAAAATGATAATCGCTTTTTGTTCCATCCACATAAGAGCGATTGATACCGGAAGTTCGTTGATATCTTCGATTCCAAGAGCGTTTGCAACCGCAAGTGCGATATGAACCGCTCCGTTCGAGTCGTTACATTGTCCTAGGTCGATGTATCTTGGAATGTCAGTACCAGGTACGGTTCCGAAATCTACGTCGTTGAATCTGAATTTACCACAGCTACTTGTGATAATGATATGGTCTTTCGGTACTGCAAGTGCAAGTTCTCTAAAGTAGTCTCTTTTTCTACCAGGTGCGTCACATCCTGCAATTACCCAAACTCTTTTTAATTTTCCTTCTTTAATCGCATCAAGTACTTTCGCTCCGTAAGCTTCAAGTACGGTTTTGTAATGATGTCCTGTTGCGATTTTTTCGTCGCTATCGAATCCCGTAATATCAGGAAGTTCTAAAGTATGGTCGATTAGCGGGTCGAAATTGTCGTTTTCAATTTTTTTAGCACCTTCGATACCTACGATTTTGTAAGTGTATAGTCTGTCGATATAGTTTTTAACTTTTCCTGATTTTTCAGGCGGTACGATACAGTTCGTATTTACTACGCACGTTCCGTTCCATTTGCTGAAGATGTCAGTTTGGTCGAACCACGCTTTACCGATGTTTCCTTTTAGGTTTTTATATTTTCTTAGATGAGGATATCCGTGAGCCGGTAACATTTCCGAGTGAGTATATACGTTGATTTTATCACTAAGTCCTCTTTCTTCAATTCTTTGAAGTAATTTTTCAAGCATATCGAGGTTGTGTCCAGAAACAAGGATACCTTTTCCTTCCGCTTTATTTTGAGTAACTTCTACAGGTGTAGGGATACCAAGAGCTTTTGTATGAAGTTCGCTTAGTAAATCCATTACTTTAACACCTGCGTTTCCTACTCTCATAAGTTGAGCGATATGCTCGTCAAAATTGAAGTTTACGTTTGTAAGTGTGAAATATAATGTTTCAGCAGTTACGTCATCAATATCCATTAATGTTTTCCATTCAGCTTCATCACCGAATTTTTCGATTAATTCTCTTGCGTGTTCTCTATATGCGCTAAGACCTCTTAGTCCGTATGTCATTAAGTCTTGAAGTCTTGCTTTTGTCGCGTCTTTACCACAAACTCCTTTGCTTTCTCCGTGAGCTCCACACCCTCCAGGTGCGCTCATTTCACATTGCCAACATAAAAACGGCAAATCGCACGCTTGCTTTTTGCTTTCTTCTTTTTTACCGAAAAGTCCGAACATTTTTTCTCCTTTTGTATTTTGTATGTGAGAGTATTGTAGGATTTTAAAAGGAGAAATTCATTGACTAAAATCAATGGAGCTTGAAATTAGTAAAATTTATATCTATGGTATTGAATTTTTTGAGATTGAAGTTTAGTCTTGTAAGATATGAAATAATAGCCACACTCATTCCGGTTGCGATTACTACGTTGTAGTCGTTTGTAACTTCTAACGCCAAAACTATCGAAGTAAAAGGAAGTTTCATAAGTACTCCCATAAAAACGGCAGCTCCTATAGCCGCGAAATAAAAAGGCTCTATGTTTAAATGAATAAGATTTAAAAGTTCCGCAAATCCGTATCCTACAAGCGCACCGATACTCATAAGAGGCACGAACATACCTCCGATGGCATTTGAATAGATTGAAAAAGCGGTTGCTATGATTCTTAAAAGAAGAATTTCGATTATTAATAAAAAAGGAATATGATAGGCGTTGTTTATAAGATAGGTGACGATATTGTGTCCCGTAAAGCCGGCATATGGATTGATATATATGATAAGAGCTATTGTTACTCCACCGATAATCGCAAAAATCAAATCTTTAATAATTCCGAATTTATTAAAAAGCTTCAAATTTAATAAATAGAGAATTTTGTCTTGCAAAATAAGATAAAAATAGATAAAAAACGTAATAAACGGAATAAATAGCATCGTATAATAGATATATTTCAAATCTATCTCTCTTCCGGCTGAAAAAATAAAATGAAAAGGTTTAAGATATAAAACCGAAACGGTAAAAGCGGCAAGGCTTCCTACGATTATGAATTTAAGATATGTTTTTACAAAATTATAAGCAATGCTTTCCAAGGCAAATGCTATTCCGGTTATAGGGGATACGAAAATAGCGGCTATTCCGCTGCTGGCACCAACACTGATAATCGGTTTTATTAGTTGGCTTGGAAGTTTGAAAAGTTTATGGATTTTATATGCAATCATAGCGCCTATTGCCGCACTCGGACCTTCGTTTCCAACAGCAAAGCCGCTACCGATAGATAGAGCGGAAGCTATGATTTTTAATAAAAGGTTTTTAATCGTAATCATCTCTTTGTCTTTTTCTACGATTTCGGCAATTTCGCTAACTCCGTACTCTTTTACGCTTTTATCGACTGAGACGATAAAATTTACGATTAAAATCGAAAGAGTAGGTATCAAAACCAAATACCACAATGGAAGATTATGAATCGTTTCTAAAGGGTCTCCTCTATATAAAAATTTTGAAATGAGTTTTGTTAAGATATCGTATACGACTACTAAAAACCCGCTGATAAATCCGGTAAGTAAAGAGGCGAGCAAAAAATCTCTTATTAATGATAGTTTTGTAAGGGATTGTTTTAAGATTTTTACCGGGTTTAGAGTCATCTTTTCCCTTTTTTTGAAGGTTTTCAATTATAACACATTTATGATATTATCAAATTAAAAAAAGGTCTTAAATGCTCGAATCGATATACAAAAACAGATGTCCGAGATGTCACGGCGACATCACTTCAAACAGGCTTCAAAACGGAGAGTTTTGCGATAAATGTATGAGTGAGATTAAATCGTTTGAAAATTGTGAAAATTTAATGTTTTATGAAAAATTTTGCAAAGCAAAAGAGAAATTGGAAGAATTTAACGATTTTTTTCATTCAAAAACAGGTAATGATTTGAGCGATATTCAAAAAATGTGGGCTAAGAGATATTTTTTGGATAATTCGTTTGCTCTTCTTGCTCCGACAGGAATAGGAAAAACTACATTCGGGCTTTTACTCAGTGCGTTTGAGAAAAACTCTTATATTATATTCCCAACAAAACTTCTTGTGCTTCAAGCTCTTGAGAGGTTTAAATCTTGGGGGATAGATGTTTTGGCATATACGGGTAAAAAACAAGAAAAAGAGAAAATAAAAAGCGGTGAATACGATATTTTGATTACGACCACTCAATTTTTGTATAAAAACAGAGAAATCATAAATAAAGATTTTAAACTTGTTTTTGTAGATGATGTTGATTCTATTCTTAAAAGTGCCAAAAAAATCGATGACGTTTTGTCGCTTGTTGGATTTTCAAAAGAAGATATTGACGAAGCATTGAGGCTGATTGAAAAAAAAGAGTACGAAAAACTTCAGGAATTTCAAAAAAAGAAAAAAGGCAATCTGATAGTCTCTTCGGCTACGGCGAATCCTAAAAGTAAAAGAGTGCTTTTGTTTAAGTATCTTTTGGGATTTGAGATTAGCAGACCCAACTTGTCATTAAGAAACGTAATCGATTCGTACGACGTTGAATATTCCTGGCAAAAGTCGGTTGAATGGATAAGAAGGCTTGGCAGAGGCGGACTTTTGTTTTTACCTGGTAACGAATCCAAAGAAAAGGTTTATGAATATATAGAGTTTTTGAAAAAAAATTCGATAAAGGCCTATTCTTATGAGGAATTTGAGGAAAAAATCGAAGAATTTAAAAAAGGAGAGTGTTTTTTCGTAGGGTTTGCGAGTTATAAAAACCCTCTTGCCAGAGGAATAGATTTGCCTGAGTTCATCAGATATACGCTTTTTGTCGGTGTGCCGAAAATGGAGTTTAGGCTTAGTGAAGATAATTACAGGAGTTTGTATTTTATATTGCTCAGCGTTTATCCTTATCTTTTGAAAAATAATATTTTAAACGAGGATGAAAAAATCGAATTTCAAAAAGCTATAGAATTTATGAAAAAGTACGTATTTTTTAGCGTATTGCATCCGAACGTCGAAAAAAAACTGAGTGAAATTTCTCAAAAAATAAAAAAGTTTATTAAAAAATACGAAAACGAAATAAAAAACTCTCCGGAAATCAGTTTTGACTCGGAAAAGTTAATAGTTGCGGATATTACAGGATATATTCAAGCAAGCGGAAGGTCGAGTAGATTTTATAAAGGGCATCTTACAAAAGGGCTTGCTTTAACGCTTGTGGATAATCAAAAGGCTTTTTATTCTTTAAAAAAGAGACTTTCTTGGTTTGTTAAAAACGAATTTGTGGATATTAATACTCTTGATTTGGATGAGATCTTAAAAGAAATTGACGAAAGTAGAAAAAGCGAAGAAAAAATAGCTCTAAAAACTACGTTTGTGGTCGTCGAATCGCCGACAAAAGCAAAAACCATAAGCGAATTTTTCGGTAAAGCTTCAAGAAGAGTGATTGAGGGAGTGAGTGTTTATGAGATATTGAGCGAAAATAGGGTACTGCTTATTAGTGCGAGTATAGGTCATGATTTTGATTTGGTACATGATGAGGGTGTTTGGGGAGTTAAGGATAAATATATCCCGATTTTTCATGTTTTGGAAAACAAAGATAAAATTTTGGATGCTTTCAATCTAACTTCCGCCGAGGTTGAAGAGGTGATAATTGCAACCGACCCCGATAGAGAAGGAGAAAAAATTGCATTTGACTTGACACTAAACAACAAACCTTATAATTTCAACATCAAACGAGCCGAATTTCACGAAATCACCAAATACGCATTCGAAGAAGCTCTAAATAATTTAAGAGAAGTCAATAAAAATTGGGTGGCGGCTCAGTTTTTAAGAAGAATTTCGGATAGGTGGGTCGGATTTAAAATCTCTCAGTATCTCCAAAAACTTCTAAAAAACGCTCATTTATCCGCCGGAAGAGTACAAACACCGGTACTTAGGTGGATTTGTGAGAGGACGGAGAGTTTAAAAGAGAAAATTTATGTCGTTAGAGTGAGTGTTAGTGATGTAAATTTTGAGTTTGTTTTTGAAGATAAGCAAAAAGCAAAAGAGTTTTTTGAAAAAATAGATAAAGTCGTTATTAAAAAAGTATCTCAAGAAATTGAAAATTATATTTTTACCCCTTTCAATACTTCCGCTCTTTTGAAAGAAGCGGCTCTTAAGCTTAGATTTTCTCCTCAAAAAACGATGAAATTGGCCCAAGAGCTTTTTGAAAGCGGATTTATTACGTATCATAGGACCGATTCCATAAGAATTTCACCGCTTGGAGAGCATATCGCAAAAGAGTATATAAAAGAGAGATTCGGAAGCGAATTTGTAAAGCTTAGGAGTTTTGAAAGCAGCGGCGGAGCGCACGAAGCGATAAGAGCTACGAGCGCTATGGATGCGAACGATTTAAAAAGTTATCTTTTAATGAAAAACCTAAATTTAACAAACGAACATATAAAGCTTTACGATTTGATTTTTAGAAGGTTTATCGCTTCTCAAATGAAAGAGGCGGTAGTAAAAAAAGAGAAATTCTCGCTTTTTGATAAAGAGTTTGAATTTTTAACCGAAATTTTAGAACACGGGTGTGATTTGGTATATGAAATTGAGATAAAAAAAGTAAATGAAGGCGAATTCAAAGCGAAAAAAGAGATTTTCGAAAAAAGTAAATTCACTCCTTTTACCTATGCCGAGGTTATAGATACGATGAAAGAAAAAGGAATCGGAAGACCTTCAACTTATGCAATTACTATCGAAAAACTGCTTGAGAGAAAATATATTATAGAAAAACACGGCTTTTTATTTGCGACAAGACTCGGGTTTAAAGTGATAGATATTTTAGATAAAAGCGAATATAAAGAGTTTGTAAGCGAAGAATTTACAGCCAAACTTGAAGAGTTAATGGATGAAATAGAAGAGGGAAAAGGCGATTATAAAAAAGAACTGATTAAGCTTTTTTCTTTACTCTTTTAAGTTTTTCGATTCCTTTTAGGTCTTCTTCATTCCATTGATAATATGTTCCGAATACTCTATCCCAAATATCAGTCGTAATTCCGTGGTTCATTTTAGGTTTTTTGTGATGAACGAAATGAAACTCTTGCATATATCTCCAATATTTGCTCGAAAATTCACGTCTATGCATAATGTGGTGCATAATTCCGTAGTTGAAATATCCAAGAGCCATACCTCCTACGATGGCAAAAGCGTCTCCAAGAGGCATAATGAAATGAAATAACCATACGAAAATCGAAGCTATAAGCGCACTCATAAAAAACGGCATAGCGTCGTAACTAAATGGGTTTTGGTGATGGTGTGCGTGTCCTTCAATGAAAACTTTTAAAGGATGGTTTTCGTGAAAAAGCCAAGCATGTACGGCGTATTCTATAAATGTAAATATGATAACTCCAAGAACAAAAAGAGCGATACTCGCCCATACGTCTTTTGAGTAAATTATACTCAATACTAAAAACACAAGAGCTGTTAAACCGTCAGTTATCAAGCTTAGATAATAGTTCCACTTGCTTGCGGTTACTTTTAAAATTAAATCTTTCATTTACCCCTCCTTAACCAGGACTTATACTTATAATAATTTAGAATTATATCAAAGCTAACGTTATTTTAATATTAATTTCATATATTTGTTATAATCCCCAAAAAAAAGGATTCAAGATGATATTTAAAGACAGAACTGAGGCCGGAAGACTTCTTGGAGAAAAAATAAAAGAATTAATTCAATCCGGAAGAATTGTAGATCCTGTTGTAGTAGCTTTGCCAAGAGGCGGAGTACCTGTGGCTGCAGAAATTGCAAAAGAAATCAATGCTCCTCTTGATATTTTGTTCGTTAAAAAAATACCGTCTCCCGTAAATGAAGAAGCTGCGATAGGTAGTGTAAGTGAAAGCGGTCTTGTTTTTGTAAATACTAATGCTATTGAAACTTTAAAAGCTAGAGGAATTGATGTTGACGAATCTTATATTCAACAAAAAGCGCTTGAAAAAATTCAAGAAATGGCAAGAAAAAGAGATACTTATAAAGTAGAGCCTTTACCTCTTGAAGGAAAAGATGTTATTTTAGTAGATGACGGTATTGCGACGGGAGCGAGTATGTATCTTGCCGCTCAAAGCGTTGTTAGAGATATGCCAAGAAGCATCACTATTGCGGCACCGGTTGCACCTGCGGATGAAAATGTACTTGAAATGCTTAGAAAAGTCTCTCATAATCTCGTAATTTTGGAAACTCCTCCTATGTTTATGAGTGTGGGACAATGGTATGAGGATTTTCATCAGTTGAGCGATAAAGAAGTTAAAGAAATATTGTCTCAATTTAGATGAACTTGACAAATCAATAAACTTGAGTTATAATAACTAAAATTAATTTAAGGAGGGGCTAATGGCAAAATTAACACCATTTGAACAAGAAGTAGTTGAAAGATTCAAAGAAGCAATTGAACTTAATAAAGAAAAACCGGGACTTGGAAATATCGATATTCATAAAACAAGAGAGCTGATAAAAGATGCGGGTGCTATTTTACTTGATGTAACGTTGCCTAATTTGGTAGAAGGTGAAAATGCTGAAGAAGCCGGAATTCCGACAGCGTACTATACTCCGTATCCGGAATTTACGGAATATTTGGATATTTTACCTGAAGATAAAACTCAGCCTATCGTAGTTGCTTGTAGAAAAGCGTTTTTTGCTAATAGAGTAAAAGGTCTTCTTGACGTGCTCGGATATAAAAACGTATTCGTAATGACTGACGATATCAAATATTTAATCGAAGCCCATAAAGCTCATACGGAAGGTTAATTCTTCTTTTTTTCTTCTTTTTGTTATTTTAATTTCATTTTTCTTCGGTATAGTTTCAATAAAAAAAAGTGAGAGATAGTGAATCGAAAAATCTTAGTCGTTGAAGATGAAAAATTACTTAATGATACTATAAGTACTTTTTTAACTTATAGTGATTATGATGTTGTTAGTGCTTATGACGGAATTAGCGCGGTAGAAATGGCAAAACAGCATAATCCCGATTTGATTTTACTTGATGTGATGTTACCATGTATGTTGGGATATGACGTTGCAAAAGCGATTAGAAAATTCAGTAGCGTGCCTATTTTGTTTTTGACTTCTATCGAAGATAAAGAGAGTAAACAAAAAGCTTTTGAAGCGGGAGCTACGGATTATCTCTCAAAAAGTATCGATTTAAGCGTTCTTGTAGAAAAGATTAATCAAATATTAAAATAAGTGTCAAAGGATTGTCAAATTTTAATAAAAAAAGGAAAAAAAGTTTCCTTTTAATATAAACATTGATTGTTTATAAATCTTCCGTTATTTTGTGTACATTCATATTCATCTCTTGTAACTCTTTGGATGTGAATATATCCAGGTTTGCCGTTTGACCAATGTCCTGAAGCATAAAAGTCATTTATATTTCCTGTTAATTTACCTTTGAAAACGGCATTATTAGGGTATTTTCCGTTAAAAGTAAAATCTAATGTTAAGGTTTCACTGTTTTTATTATATTTCCAACTAAATTTTTGATTATAAGTCATTTTTTTATTAAATGCGTATTCGCTAAATTGTCCCGTATTATTGGCATATAATACAAGATAGGTATGGTATTGATCGAACGTTCTTTTCGGGTCGGTTAATTTATAATATCCGATAAACGAATATTTTGTAGCGTTTTTAATAGTTGTTTTCTTTTCAAGGTTTATTTTATTAAGATGAGAGATGTTTAAGTTTCCGTCTTTTATAATATGTGCTTCAACTCTTCTATTTAAAAATCTTCCTTGGGGAGTGTCATTTGAAGCGATAGGTGCGTATTCTCCGTATCCTACGGCATAAACTTTATCTTTGTCTACTCCCATTTCTATTAGTTTGTTTACTACGGCTTGTGCTCTTTTTAATGATAATTTTTCATTGTATTTTGCATTTCCCGTAGAGTCGGTATGTCCTTGTAATTCCGCCCCGTAGCCTGTATTTTTTAGATATTGTGCCAATTTTTTTATTTGAGGTATGTATTTCGGTTTTATTTTATAGGAATTACTATCGAAATTGATATTAAACTTAAATGTGTCTCCGTTCCAATTGTTAGAAACAATTTTCAGTTTCTTTGATATTTTATTGATATATTCATTTAAGCTCATACTGTTTTTGGCATCGAAATACTCACCGTTTGCAGCTTTAGCTATTTTTTCTAATGATTTTTTTGTAAAAGTATCAACACCGTAACCTATTACATAAAGTTGAATATCCGCACCGTATTTTTGTTTTAACATTCTTGCTTGATAAACGGGGTCTCCGTT
This sequence comes from Caminibacter pacificus, assembly GCF_003752135.1. NCBI lineage: Bacteria > Pseudomonadati > Campylobacterota > Epsilonproteobacteria > Nautiliales > Nautiliaceae > Caminibacter > Caminibacter pacificus. The sequence continues at coordinate 622,513 of NZ_RJVK01000001.1, read as the reverse complement.
ACATGTCTCTATACCGTCGGTAATTAAAATAATTTTTACCGGCTGATGCACGGCTTTTATAAAATCACCAGCTTTTTTTAAAGAGTAAGCAAGTGGAGTTTTATTTTCGGGTTCGATTTTATCTGCGGTATTTATTACTTGATTGATATTGTCGGTAGGCGGTACGAGTAGTTTAGTGCTGCCGCAACCGTGATTAAATGCCATTAAAGAAATATTTACTTTTTTTGTGTCTACTTTGTTTAAAATATCTTTTAATGATTCTTTTGCTGCATTCATTTTTATTTTACCGCTTGAATCTTTTTCTCCCATACTTCCTGAGCCGTCTAAAATGATAAGCAATACCGGTTTGTCGGATTTAATTTTGGAATAAGAAATTTCTTTTTGTTCGTTAGGATTTGAAAAAGTTTTATTAATAAATGTTTTTGTTTTTTGAGTAATTTGGTTTAATTCCACACAACCTGTGAAAGATAATATAAAAATTGAAGTTAAAAGTATCTTAAATATATTTCTCGATTTCATGAAATACCCCTTTTTCGTTTGAATCTATTTGATTAAAATATAAAATAAGAAAGGAAGGAAATTATTTATTTTTCCCTCTTACATAACCTTCGATGATAAATCTTAGTGCGTTAAGTTTAATAAAGCCTTCAGCGTCTTTTTGATTATATACGCTATCTTCTTCAAATGTAGCAAATTCAGGACTGAAGAGTGATTTTGGAGATTTTCTTCCAACAACTTGTACGTTTCCTTTGTAAAGTTTGAGCCTTACGGTTCCCTCGACATTTTTTTGAGTATTGTCGATTAGTTTTTGAAGAGCTTCTCTTTCAGGCGCAAACCAAAATCCGTTATAGATAAGCTCTGCGTATTTTGGCATTATTTCATCTTTTAGATGAGCTTCACCTTTATCAAGTGTAATGCTTTCAATCGCTCTATGGGCTTTTAAAAGAATCGTACCTCCCGGAGTTTCATAGCATCCGCGTGATTTCATACCGACAAATCTATTTTCAACGATATCGATTCTACCGATTCCGTGTTTTTTTCCGTATTCGTTTAGAGTTTCAAGAATTTGAGCCGGAGTCATTGCGCTTCCGTTGATTGCAATAGGGTCTCCGTTTTTAAATTCTATTTCGATATATTCTGGTTTATCAGGAGCTTTTTCAGGGGCTACCGTCCATCTCCACATATCTTCTTCAGGCTCAGCCCAAGGGTCTTCCAAAATTCCGCCTTCATAAGAAATGTGAAGTAGGTTTGCATCCATTGAATAAGGAGATTTTTTTCCGTGTTTTTGAATAGGAATTCCGTGTTTTTCCGCATATGCAAGAAGTTTTTCTCTACTATTCAAATCCCACTCTCTCCAAGGAGCGATAACTTTAATATCAGGTTTTAGCGCGTAATATCCAAGCTCGAATCTCACCTGGTCGTTTCCTTTTCCTGTCGCGCCGTGAGCCACCGCTTCTGCGCCTACTTGTTTTGCGATTTCTATTTGTCTTTTTGCAATTAACGGTCTTGCAATTGAAGTCCCAAGAAGATATTCACCCTCATAAATAGCATTCGCTCTAAACATAGGAAATACGTAATCTCTAACAAACTCTTCTCTTAAGTCTTCAATAAAGATGTTTTCAGGTTTTACGCCAAGTTTAAGTGCTTTTTCTCTTGCTTCTTCTACTTCTTCACCCTGTCCGATATCAGCCGTAAACGTTACAACTTCCGCATTGTATTTATCTTGAAGCCATTTTAAAATAACACTCGTATCAAGTCCGCCGCTATAAGCCAAAACTACTTTCATCGATATCCTTTTTTAGTGCAATTATAGTATAATTTGGCAAAAAAAGGCTAAATTTGAGAATAGATAAATTTTTAAATGCGGTGAATATCGTAAAAAGACGCTCAATAGCCGATGAGATGTGTAAAGAAGGCGTAGTTTTTATAAACGGCAAAAAAGCAAAGAGCGCAAAAGACGTAAAAGTAGGAGATGTTATAGAGATACATTATCTTAGCGGAATAAAAAAATACGAAGTTTTAAAGTTGCCGGAGACAAAAACCATTCCTAAAAGCAAAAAAAGCGAATACGTAAAGGAGATTTGATGAGATGGAGTAGATTTTTTGCATATACATTAAAAGAAGCGCCAAAAGACGCTGTCGTAGCAAGTCACAAGTATTTGGTAAGAGGCGGATATATTAAGCAAGTGGCGGCAGGTATTTATGATTTTGCGCCTCTTGGGAAAATGGTGCTTGATAATATTAGAAACATTATAAAAGAAGAGATGGATAAAGCGGGGGCTCAGGAAGTAATGCTTAGTTTCGTAACTCCTTATGAATTGTGGGAAGAGACGGGAAGAGCTAAAAAATACGGGGACGAGCTACTTAGGATTGAAGATAGAAAAGGGCAAAAGTTCGTACTTTCTCCTACAAATGAAGAGAGTGTGGTGGATTTGGTAAGAGGTACTATCAAAAGCTATAAACAACTGCCGGTAAATTTATATCAGATAAACCTTAAATTTAGAGATGAAGCAAGACCGAGATTCGGACTTCTTAGAGGTCGTGAATTTATTATGAAAGACGCGTATTCTTTCCATGCTACAAGAGAGGATTTGGATAGAGAATTTAATCTTATGCAGGAAACTTATGAAAAGATTTTTGAGAGAATGGGTCTTGATTTTAGAGTGGTTGAGGCCGATAGCGGCGCTATAGGAGGGAGTGGTAGTCGCGAATTTATGGTGCTTGCGGATACGGGAGAAGATGATATCGTAGTTTGCAGCGAGTGTAACTATGCGGCGAATATCGAGGTTGCCACAAGAAAACACGAAAAAAGAGAAAATCCTGTAAAAACCGAAGTAATAGAAGAAGTATATACTCCAGATAAAAAATCTATTGAAGAGGTGTGCGAATTTTTGGGAATCGACCCGTATTTCAGTATAAAAGCGGTAGCTAAAAAGGCAATATATGATGACGGAAAAGAAGAAGTTGTCGTGTTTTTTGTAAGAGGTACTGACAGCTTGGAAGAGACAAAAGCCAAAAACGCAATAGGAGCGCTTGAGCTTGTGGATGCGAGTGAAGAAGAGCTTGAAAAAGCCGGGCTTGTGCCTGGATTCATAGGACCGTTCGGGCTTCCTTTTGATGTGAAGTATGTGATTGATGATGATTTGAGAATGGCGGAAGAACTTGTTTGCGGTGCGAATAAGAAAGATTATCATATTAAAGGTGCGGGACTACTTGATGCTAATCTGCTTGGGAATCTAACTATTTATAGAGACATAGCAGCCGTAAAAGAAGGAGATAAATGTCCTAAATGCGGTGCGCCTCTTAGAATTACAAAAGGTATAGAAGTAGGACATATCTTTAAACTCGGGACGGTTTATAGCGAGCCGATGAACGCTACGTTTCTTGATGAAAACGGAAAAGCCAAGCCGTTTATTATGGGGTGTTACGGGATAGGAGTTAGTCGTCTGATAGCTGCCGCAATCGAGCAAAATCACGACGATAAGGGAATTGTCTGGCCAAAAGAGATAGCTCCGTTTGTAGTGGATATAATCGTAGGAGACGTTAAAAAAACCGAGCAGCTTGAATTTGCCGAAAAACTTTATGAAGACCTTCAAAAAGCCGGCGTTAAAGTAATGCTTGATGATAGAGCCGAAAGATTCGGGCCTAAAATTGCCGATTTCGAGCTTGTGGGATTTCCTGTGGGAGTGATTGTAGGTAAGAAACTTAAAGACGGAAAAGTTGAAGTTAGAGATAGGAAAACTGGTGAGAAATTTGAAGTAGAGGCCGGTGAAGCGTTTGAGAAGGTTATGGAATTAATTAATCGCTAAAAAATCTGAGGATTTTTTAGCGGAGAGTGATAATGGAAATAGTTTATAATGTAGATGAATATATCGATGATTTGATGGCTCTTTACAAAAACGAATGGTGGACGAATAAAAGAAGCAAAGAAGAAGTAATAAAAATGCTTCAAAACTCCACTTTTGTTTTTGGAATAGTGGAAAATAACGAGCTTATAGCTTTTAGTAGAGTTTTAAGCGATAAAGTTTACAAAGCTTTTATTTTTGACGTAATAGTTAGGAGCGATTGTAGAAACAGAGGTTTGGCTAAAATTTTAATGGAAAATATTTTAAACCACGAAGAATTAAAAAACGTAAAAACGTTCGAGCTTTATTGTAAAGAAGAGATGATAGGTTTTTATGAAAAATTCGGGTTTAAAAAAGTTGAGGATTTAGTTCTTCTAAAAAGGTAAAAATTATGGCACTTTTATATTTTTTGGCGTATCTTTTTTTTGAAATTCTTTTTTCTTATGAATTTGCGAAAATTTTTACTCCTATAGGGCTTTTTATAGAAGTTATAGTAACAGCTATAGTTGGGGTGTATATTTTAAGAACGCTTCATTTTTCTCTTGCCGTTGAAATGCAAAAAGTAATGCGAATGGAAATGACTCAAGAAGAGTTTATGACTGCCGGACTTTTTAGACTTATAGGTGCTTTTTTGCTGATAATTCCGGGAGTATTTAGTGATATATTGGGAATTTTGTTTTTAATGGAGCCGATAGCAAGATGGTTTGCTAAGAAGTTTTTAAAGCCAAAAACAACTCATTATCAAAATTATCACACTTCAAGCGATGATGATATTATCGATGTCGAAATCGTAGAAATTATAGAAAAGAAAGACTAAAGCCCCGCTTCTTTTAGGGCTTCGGCTTGGTAGTGGGCTATTAAAGGGTCGATAATTTCGTCAAATAATCCCTCACTCATAATTTGTTCGAGTCTGTAAAGAGTAAGGCCTATTCTGTGGTCGGTAATTCTGTTTTGAGGATAGTTGTACGTTCTGATTCTCTCGCTTCTGTCACCGCTTCCCACTTGGCTTTTTCTTGCTTCTCCGATTTTTGCGAGTCTTTCGCTTTCGAGTTTTTCATAAACTCTTGCTTTTAGAATTTGAAGGGCTTTTTCTTTGTTTCTTTGTTGGCTTCTTTCATCTTGCATCGATACCGTTATGCCTGTTGGGATGTGCGTCATCCTGACGGCACTTTCGGTTTTATTTACGTGCTGACCTCCAGCACCTCCGGCTCTCATAACTTCGATTTTAATGTCTTTCGGGTCGAGTTCTATATCTACGTCGTCAACTTCTGGCATAACCGCTACCGTAACTGCTGAAGTGTGGATTCTTCCTTGGGATTCGGTAGCCGGGATTCTTTGGACCCTGTGAGTTCCGCCTTCGTATTTCAGTCTGCTGTATGCGCCTTCCCCTTTTATCAAAAGAATAATCTCTTTAAATCCGCCGATATCGTTTTTGCTTTCGCTCACTATCTCTATTTTCCAACCTTTTTTTTCAGCGTATCTTACATATGCTTTCATCAAGTCACCCACAAACAATGCCGCTTCATCTCCTCCGGTTCCGGCTCTTATTTCAAGATAGATGTTTTTATCGTCATTCGGGTCTTTAGGTAAAAGGAGTAGTTTTATCTCTTCTTCTAACTTAGGAAGTTTTTCTTCAGCTTCTTTTAATTCCTCTTTTGCAAGTTCCGCCATTTCCGGGTCGTCAAGCATTGATTTCGCTTCTTCGATAGTATTTAACAGCTCTTCGTATTCTTTGGCTTTATTTACTATTTCTTCAAGTTGTCTGGCTTCTCTGGATAGTTTCGTCATCTGTTTTATATCTTGGGTAATTTCGGGAGATGAGAGTTTTTGGTTGATTTCATTATATTTTTCGACAAAAGGTTGTAACTTTTCAAGAAGCATAAATATCCTTTTTTGGTGGAATTATAACATTAAAAAGCAAGGAGGGGAATCTGGGAATTCGACGGGTTTTTTAGCTTGCCGGTTCGATTGATTTTACAAGTTTGTGAAGTCTGCTGATTTTTCTTCTTGCAGTATTTTTCTTTAAGATACCTTTGTTGATGTAGCTTTGGAATTTTTTGTTTGCTACTTTCCAATATTCAAGAGCTTTTGCATAATCACCAGCTTCTACAGCTTTTTCTACGTTTTTAGTGATAGTTTTGATTCTTGTTCTGTAGTATCTGTTTCTCTCTGTTCTTTTTTTAGTTTGTCTGATTCTTTTTTGAGCTGATTTTGTGTTTGCCATATAGTTCCTTTTTTTGAAGCGTATTTTATAAAAATTTGGTAAAATTTGCAAATCGTTATTTCATTTTGGAAAGGAAAAGGATGAAATTATTCGGAACTGACGGAGTGAGGGGGAAAGCGGGAGAGTTTATAACTCCGAGTCTTGCTATGAACCTCGCAATGGCATTTGGTGAAGTTATTCCTAAAAAAACGGGAAAAATATTGGTAGGAAAAGATACGAGAAGAAGCGGTTATATGATAGAAAACGCCATAGTTAGCGGACTTACCGCTATTGGGTATGACGTAATTCAAATAGGTCCTATGCCAACTCCTGCGATTGCGTTTTTGACTGAAGATATGAGATGTGACGGCGGAATAATGATAAGTGCGAGTCACAATCCGTATTATGATAACGGAATTAAATTTTTTAATAACGAAGGTAATAAATTATCTCAAAATATTGAAGAAGCTATAGAAAGAAGATATTTTGAAAACAATTTTAACTTAAAAACGGGAAAAGATATAGGAAAAAGTAAAAGAATCGACGACGTTATCGGTAGATATATCGTGCATATCAAATCTTCTTTTCCTAAACATTTGAATTTAAACGGAGTTAGAATTGTCATTGATACGGCAAACGGAGCGGCTTACAAGGTCGCACCGACTATTTTTAGCGAACTTGGGGCCGATGTGATTACGATAAACGATAATCCGAACGGATTTAATATCAACCAAAACGCCGGAGCTATGCATCCTGAATTTTTGGCACAAAAAGTGAAAGAATATAGAGCCGATATCGGTTTTGCGCTTGACGGGGATGCCGACAGGCTCGTTGTTGTGGATGAAAACGGAGATTTGGTTGACGGAGATAAACTTTTAGGTGCTCTTGCATATTATTTACATCAAAAAGGAAAACTCAAAAACAACGGTATAGCCGTAACCGTTATGAGTAACGGAGCTCTTGAAGATTTTCTAAAAAAATACGGAATAAAAGTCTATAGAAGCAAAGTAGGGGATAAATACGTACTTGAAGTTATGAAAGAAAAAGATTTGAATTTCGGCGGAGAGCAATCGGGACACATTATATTTAGCGATTACGCAAAGACGGGTGACGGACTTGTTAGTGCTCTTCAGGCTATCGCGTATGTGCTTGAGAGCGGCAAAAAAGCAAGTGAAGCGTTTAATCTTTTTGAACTTTATCCTCAAGTCCAGACAAATATAAACGTCTCCGAAAAAATTCCTCTTGAAAAAATCGAAGGCGCCGATGAAATGTTAAAATCGGTAGAAAAAGAAGGGTATAGACATCTTGTGAGATATTCGGGTACCGAAAACAAACTTAGACTGTTGGTAGAAGGTAAAGAGCACAAAAAGGCAAAAGAGCTGCTTGAGAAATTGACTAACTTCTTCAAAAGTAAGCTTTCATGAAAAAATTTTTTCTCTCTTTTTTCGCCGTTTTTTTTATAGACCAGCTTTTAAAACAGCTGTTTTTGCACGGATTCGAGTGGCATAGCAAATGTATCTCTTTAGTGCTTGCCATAAATAAAGGAATAGCGTTTTCGCTTTTGAGTTTTCTTGGTAGCAACCTAAAATTCATACAGCTCGGGATAATAATACTTCTTGCGATATTTCTTTATAAAGAAAAAATAATAAAAAAACATCCGATAATTACGGGGATATTATTAGCGGCGGCATTATCAAATCTACTTGATAGGTTTTTAATAGGCGGAGTGGTGGATTATGTCTATTGGCATTGCGGATTTAAGTTTGCAATATTTAATTTTGCGGATGTTATGATAGATTTTTCCATTTTGGTATTTGTTTATTATTATATTTTTGGTAAAATTCCGAAGTCGGTCGCATAGCTCAGTTGGTAGAGCACTACCCCGACACGGTAGGGGTCGCTGGTTCGAGTCCAGCTGCGACCACCACTTCAAAAAAATCTTTCTAAAATAGTACAATCCATAAATTGATTTTTTTATGTTTCTTTAACGATTGACATTAAAATAAATTTAAGATAAAATTCATAAAAATTAAACACAAGGAGATTGCAATAAACAAGGAGACACTTGAATAAGATTTTTTCTACACAAAACGCTACTGCAATCAATCTACAACTTCTAATATTTCAAAAGGATTTTAATGAGTGATGTTATTGGATACAAAATAGGCGATAATATTGTCGATTTACAGACAATCGAAGCCAAAAATATCGATACGAGCAACGCAACACCTATATATTTCGACGATAGTGAAGACGCACTTGAAATTATTCGCCACTCTGCTGCGCATTTAATGGCTCAAGCGATAAAAGAGCTATATCCTGATGCTAAATTTTATGTAGGGCCTACTATTGAAAACGGATTTTACTACGACCTAAAAACAAGCGAGCCAATCAGTGATAAAGACTTAAAAAATATCGAAAAGAAAATGAAAGCGCTCGCAAAGAAAAAATTCGATATCACAAGATACGAAATCACAAAAGATGAGGCTATCGAAAAATTCAAAGACGACGAGCTAAAACAAGAAGTATTAAAAATGATACCGGGAGATACGGTATCGATTTATAAACAAGGTGATTTCGAAGATTTGTGTAGAGGCCCTCACGTACCGAATACAAAATATCTTCAAAACGTAAAATTACAAAAAGTTGCGGGTGCTTATCTTGGAGGTGACAGCTCAAAAGAGATGCTGACTCGTATCTACGGAACTGCATTCGCTACTAAAGACGCACTTCAAAAATACTTAAAAATGCTTGAAGAAGCTCAAAAAAGAGACCATAGAAAACTCGGAACCGAACTTGAACTTTGGATGTTTGACGAAGAAATCGGAGCGGGTATGCCTATTTGGCTTCCGAAAGGCGCGCTTCTTAGAGGGAATTTGGAAAAACTTTTATATTCGGCTCATATCAGACGCGAATACGACCCCGTAAGAGGACCTGAGCTTCTTAGAAGTCATATGTGGAAAATTTCGGGACATTATTACAACTACAAAGAAAATATGTACTTTACCGAAATAGAACACGACGATCCGAACAAACCTGCAGAAGAGTACGGTATCAAACCTATGAACTGCCTTGCTCACGTAAAAATTTTCGGGCACAAAACGAGAAGTTATAAAGAGCTTCCTCTTAGATTTTTCGAATTCGGAACAGTCCACAGACATGAAAAAAGCGGTGTACTTCACGGACTTCTTAGAGTTAGAGAGTTTACGCAAGACGACGCTCATATTTTCTGTAGACCGGATCAAATAGAAGAAGAGGTGATTAAAGTACTTGATTTTGTCGATTCTATAATGCAAAGATTCGGATTCGAATACGAAATGGAAATCTCAACCCGTCCTGAAAAATCTATAGGTAGTGACGAAATTTGGGAAAAAGCGACAAACGCTCTTAAAGCGGCTTTAAATAAACTTGGAAGAGAATACGGAATCGATGAAGGCGGTGGAGCGTTTTACGGGCCGAAAATCGATATCAAAATCACAGATGCTATCGGTAGAAAATGGCAATGCGGTACTATACAAGTAGACTTTAACCTGCCTGAGAGATTCGATATCAGCTATATCGACGAAAACAACGAAAGAAAACGTCCTGTAATGATTCATAGGGCTATTATCGGAAGTTTCGAGAGATTCATTGCGATTCTGACAGAACATTACGCGGGTGAATTTCCGACGTTTATAGCACCTATTAAGGCGATATTCGTACCTATCGGAGAAAAACATATAGATTATGCAAAAGAGATTCAAAAAGAACTGCTTGAGAACGATTTAAAAACTGAAATTTACGCAAGCAACGATTCGCTTAATAAAAGAATCAGAAACGCCGAAAAACAAAGAGTCGGCTATGTTGTAATTATCGGTGATGAAGAGGTGGAAAACGGCACTGTTGCTATCCGCGATAGACGCAAAAGAGAACAATACAAAATGACAAAAGGAGAATTTGTGGAAATGATTAAAAAACTTAGCGAGGTAAAACTATGAGTAAGAAACAAGATAAAACGTTAATTAATGAAGATATTATCGATTTTACTGACAGAGTGAGACTCGTAGACGGAGAAGGCGAGCCTAAAATAGTAGATTCGCAAAAAGCGCTTGAAATTGCATACAATAAAGGGCTTGATTTGGTGCTTGTAGCGCCTCAGGCCAATCCGCCGGTTGCAAAAGTAATGGATTACGGAAAATACAAATACGAACAAGAGAGAAAGAAAAAAGAAGCTAAGAAAAAGCAAGTTAAAATCGAAGTAAAAGAGATTAAATTCACTTCGAAAATTCAAGATAACGACATCAATTACAAAGTAAAACACGCAAGAGAATTCCTTGAAAAAGGAAAACACGTAAAACTTAGAGTTTTCCTAAGAGGTAGAGAACTTGCAACGCCTGAGAAAGGTTTTGAGGTTATTAATAGAGTTTGGGATATGCTAAAAGATGTTGCCGAAAAACAAAACGAACCTAAACTTGAAGGTAACTATATCAATCTATTGGTAACGCCTCCGAAGAAAAAGAAAAAATAACCTAAGCAACGGTTATTCTGTTTCTTCCTTTTCTTTTTGATTCGTAAAGGGCTTCGTCTAGTTTTTGGAGAGTATCGTTAGTGATTTTATTCGTTTCGCAAATACCGAAACTTGAAGTGATTTTTAATCCTTGAAAATCGTGACTTTCAATGTCGTTTTTTAATTTTTCGACTACTTTCATACCTCCTTCAAGGTCGGTATTTTTAAGAAGAATAATAAATTCTTCTCCTCCCCATCTGAAAATATAATCGTTTTTTCTTATGTTGTGACGAATTATATCTGCCACTTCTTTTAATACGAAATCACCTTTGTCGTGTCCGTAGTTGTCGTTTATCTGTTTGAAGTGGTCGATATCGAGCATTATTAAAGAGTGTGTTTTATCGCTAGGAAGTGAAGCTGCGATTTCGTAAAATTTTCTTCTATTATAAGTATCTGTCAAATAATCCTTGAATGAAGCTTCTTCGAGATGGTTTTTATGGCGTTTGTTTTCTAAAAGAATTATTATTAATACACTCAAAACTATAATGGATATATCAATAAATATAAACGTTTGATTGATAACATGTTTGTATTTTTGTAGGTTGTCTAAACTATTTAATATATTTAAGTACTGGCTTTCGGCTGTATGTTTAATTATCTCATAAAGATTTTTAGTATCTTGAGTCGGGTTTACTTTATTTTGTTTTATTTTTATTTTTTCTTTTTCCAAGAAATTTTTAATAACTTGAGAGTTTTTTATCATATCTGTGAAAAATTCAGCAGTATTTATATATTGAAGTTGCAATTTTTTATCTTTGGTTAGCATTGCCTTGTTAAACATATATTGAATATTAAAAAGAAAATGCATTGGGGTTTTTAAAGTTTCTATTTGTTTGTTTATTTGAACTATTTTTTGATTTTTTGTGTATTCAAGTCCGGAAATAAATAATATGGATATTGTTATTAATAGTAAATAGAAAAGTTTTGTTTTCATTTACATTCAGCCTTTTTGATAAGAAAAATCGATTTTTTATAGATAGTTGTTTGAGGATAATTTTTTTGAGTATATACAATTTTTGGAATTATTTTTTTATTGTCGCTTTCGAATGCTAAGAAAATAGTTTTATCGTTAATTTCTTTTTTGGAGAAAATTGTTTCATAATCGTCATATGCTGTAAATTTTATAATGTTTATTTTTTTACATACATTTTTTACAAAATCTAATAAAGGAATTCCACAATAGTAATGCTTTTTAGTGTCAAAGGGATTTATTGCATAAGTGCATTTTAAAGTTTTAATTTGATTATTTGTAAAATAGTCAATTTTTCCATTTTTTATAACTATCTTTGACGAGTCATTTGCAATTAATATTGTAATAAATGCTAATGATGAAATTAAGAATTTCATTATAATCCTTGCATTTTTTAAAGTTGATAATACAATCTTTTCTTGACTTTTAAATGATATTATAAAAATTTAAAGTAAAATTGATGTAAGATTAAGGAAATCTTAAGAAAAAAAGAAGAAAAAGGAGAATTATTTGTTGATATGTTCGATTGCTTTTTCTTTGAACTCTTTAAGTTTTTTAATGAGTTCTTCGAATAATCCTCCGGTTTTATGGTTGGCTTTTATCTCTTTTTCAAGATGATTAATCGCGTCTTTTAACATTTTGTAAGTAGTTGAACTTTTGCTTGTATAACCTAATGTTTCCGCAAGTTTTAGTTGATATTTCGCTTCTTCAAGATATCTTAGAGCTTCTTTTTTGTCTTTTTTAACGATTTTACTTGCTTGTTTTACAAGAGCTTCGGCTTTTACGATAGGAATAGGAATAATAGTATCAACTTCTACAAGAGTTGAAAGCGCCATAGCAAGTACGTCTTTTGCTTCTTTGATTTTCCCTTCGTTGATGTATTTGATAGCCAAATTCAATGCCGCCGGATATGTTGCAAGCGGTAGGTTGATTGTTTTGATTACAATTTCGTCTCTTAAAGCGTTAAGGATTGCTCTTGCTTGAGGTAGTTTGTTTTCAGCTACTAAAATTTTCGCTTGAGCTACCATTTTTGCTACGTCGCTGAGTTTTCCGTTGAATTGATAAGCTTCCATTTGAATATCTACAGGTAGTAAATATGGCGCATTCGGTGCGTTTAGTACTATTGCAAGTTCACCTACCGCTTTTTTTAAAGATTCGATAGCTTTATCTTTTTTGTTTGCGTTTAGGTAGATTAAAGCGTCTTGAGTGTATTGGATGGCTCTGATAGCTTCTTTTACCAATTTAGTTGCGCTTTGAGCATTTTGTTCCGCTTTTATAACGGCATTTTTGCTAACTTCGTTTGTTTTTGCGTCAGCAGCGAATGATGATGTCACAAGTAAGCTTGCAGCTATCATTGATGTAAGTAATTTTTTCATATGACCCTCCTTAAAATATTTTAGTAAGCTTATTATATAAATTTTAGTCATATTATGTCAAGAATTTTCACTAAAAAGACTCAAAATTTAATTTTTGCTTAATAAAGATTATCTAAATTTTAAAAACATATTTAGATATAATTACATCAAAAAAGGCGGTTGATGCAAGATAAAATCAGAAACTTTTCAATTATCGCTCATATAGACCACGGCAAAAGTACGCTTGCCGACAGACTTATAGAATTTTGCGGCGGAATTACCGAAAGAGAAAAAGAAGACCAACTTCTTGATACTATGGATATCGAAAGAGAAAGAGGTATTACGATTAAAGCCCAAAGCGTTAGACTTGAATATAAAGGGCACATTCTAAATTTAATCGATACCCCGGGACACGTCGATTTTTCTCATGAAGTTAGCAAATCTTTAAAAAGTAGTGAGGGTGCGCTATTGGTCGTGGATGCAAGCCAAGGCGTAGAGGCTCAAACACTTGCGAATGTTTATATGGCTATAGAAAACGACCTTGAGATTATTCCGGTTATAAACAAAATCGACTTGCCAAGCGCAGAGCCTGAAAGGGTTGCCGAGGAGATAGAGACGACTATAGGAATCGACGCGAGCGAAGCTATTATGGTAAGCGCTAAAACGGGACAAGGAATAGAAGAGCTCCTTGATGCGATTATCGAAAGAATTCCTGCACCTCAAGGAGACCCGAACGCTCCTACCAAAGCTTTGATTTACGATAGCTGGTTTGATAATTACCTCGGAGCGGTATGTCTTGTAAGGGTGTTTGACGGAAGTATAAAAAAAGGCGAAGAAGCGCTCGTAATGGGTACGGGTAAAAAACATAAAGTACTCGACCTTTATTATCCTCATCCTTTAAGAAAACTAAAAACGGACGAAATCAAAACGGGTGAAATCGGCGTTGTGGTTATGGGGCTAAAAAACGTGGCGGATATTAGAGTCGGTGATACTATTACAATGGCGAAAAATCCTGCTTCGGAGCCCGTTGAAGAGATGAGCGAAGCGAAAAGTTTCGTATTTGCGGGGATTTATCCTATCGATACCGATAAATACGACGACTTAAGAGACGCACTTGAAAAGCTAAAACTAAACGACGATTCGATTACTTTCGAGCCGGAAACTTCCCAGGCTTTAGGCTTCGGATTTAGGGTAGGATTTTTAGGAATGCTTCATATGGAAGTTATCAAAGAAAGACTTGAGAGGGAATTCGGAATCGAACTTATCGCAACCGCTCCGAGCGTTACGTATAAAGTAAAACTGACGGACGGCAGCGAAATGGAAGTTAGCAACCCGAGCGAACTTCCTCCTCCGAATAAAATCGACAAAATTTACGAGCCGTACGTTAAAGCTACGATTTTAACTCCTGCCGAATTTGTAGGGAATTTGATTCAGTTTTTGAATGAAAAACGCGGAATTCAGCTGAAAATGGATTATTTATCGCCTGAGAGGGTACTGCTTGAATATGAGATTCCTCTAAATGAAATAGTTACCGATTTTTACGACAAACTAAAAACCTTAACAAAAGGTTATGCGAGCTTTGATTATGAACCTATCGGCTATAAAGAGGGCGACCTTGTAAAAATGGATATCAGAGTTGCTGGCGAGCCTGTGGATGCTTTAAGTATTATCGTTCCAAGAGACAAAGCCGAGAAAAAAGGAAGAGAGCTTATTAAGGTTATGAAAGAGCTTATCCCTCGTCAGCTTTTCGAAGTGGCGATTCAAGCGAGTATCGGAAATAAAATTATCGCTCGCGAAACCGTAAAAGCCCTAAGAAAAGACGTAACTGCCAAATGTTACGGAGGGGATATCAGTAGAAAAAGAAAACTTCTTGAGAAACAGAAAAAAGGTAAAAAAAGAATGAAAGCCATAGGAAAAGTAAATATTCCTCAAGAAGCGTTTTTAAGCGTGCTAAAGATAGATTAATGAGCGTTTTGTATATTGCGGCGAGTATTATAATTATTTTGGGGCTAAAATTTCTCTCGCCCGTTTTGATTTATCTGATTTTATCTCTTTTTTTGACCGTTTTGATTTATCCGATTATAGAGTTTTTTGAAAAAAGAGGTTTTCATATTTTAATCGTTTATAGTATCGTTGCGGTTATGGTGGTTTTGATTTTCGGCGGGATGTTTTTGGTTATGACTTCATCACTAAAAGAATTTTTAAATAACGCGGCGTTTTATCAGGAAAAACTGGGAAGAATGTTTAGTGATGTAAATAATTATCTAAATACTTACGGAATAAAATTCGACATCGCTTCGATAAACATAATACCGATAATAAAGTCGTTTTTGGCAAAAGCCGGGGGAATAGTTTCCGGGTTTTTGGTTGTTTTTATCGGGGTTTCGTTTATGATTTTCGAAACGAAAAATTTCGGCAAAAAATTGGTATATATTTCCAAAAACAAAGAAACTTTTAAGCTATTTTTTAAAAACACTCAAAAATATTTTATTATCAAAACGTTCACTTCGGCATTAACGGGCGTTTTGATTGCGTTGATTTTGATTGTTTTTAAGGTTCCGTACGCTTTTCTTTTCGGAATTATGGCTTTTGTTTTTAATTTCATACCGGTAATAGGGTCTATTATTGCGGCGATTCCTGCGGTTTTGATAGCTTTGATTACGTATGATATAAAGATTGCACTATATGTGACGATAGGATATTTGATAGTTAATAATTTGGTTTCAAACGTAATAGAACCGAAGATAATGGGAGACGGGCTTGATTTATCACCTGCTGTGGTGTTTTTTTCTCTGCTTTTTTGGGGATGGGTTTTCGGAATCGTAGGTATGTTTTTGGCGGCACCTCTTACGATGACTCTAAAACTTGCGCTTTTAAGCAGCGAAAAGACAAAATGGCTCGGTATCTTATTATCAAACAAAATTAGGAGGATAGATGGTTAATTATTTGATTGCGGCATACGGAATATATATTTTTATAAAAATCGTACTTGAGATTCACGAAGTCTTTTTTATCAAAAAAGAGTTTGAAAAAGGGGCGGTGTTGATGAGTCTTGACGAATACAAAAACGCCGCTCTTTATGCGATAAACAAGCACACTCTAAATATCTTCAACGACCTCGTTTCGATGTTTTTAGTGGTGTTTTGGATAAGCGGCGGGCTGTTTATTCTGAACTTTTTACTTTATAAACCGGGAGATTTACTCAGCGAACTTGAGATACTTTTTGCTTTTTTTGCGGTGAATTATATTTTGACTCTTCCGATTCATATTTGGGAGAAACATATCGATAAAAGATTCGGATTTAATGTCGCGCCTTGGAAACTTTTCGTAGTTGACGAGATTAAGAAAATAGCTCTTTTCGTAATTTTCGGAGGAGCTTTTTTTGCAGGACTTATCTATTTTATCGAACATTTTAAGAATTGGTGGTTAATAGGATTTTTATTTACTTTTGCGGTTGTAATTTTGATAAACGTACTTTATCCTATATTTGCGGCTATGTTTAATAAATTCGAGCCGTTAGAAGATGAAGAATTAAAAACGGCAATTGAAGATATGATGAAAAAAGTCGGTTTCGAATCAAACGGCATATTCGTAATGGACGCCAGCAAAAGAGATACGAGGCTAAATGCTTATTTTGCTGGGCTTGGAAAAAGTAAAAGGGTGGTACTTTTCGATACTTTATTAAAAAAACTTGATAAAAACGAAATTTTGGCTGTTTTGGGTCATGAACTCGGACATTTCAAACATAAAGACATAATCAAAAACATTGCGGTTGTGGGTGTTATGCTTTTTGTTTTGTTTTATATATTCGGACATTTGCCGCAATCCCTTTTTCATGAGCTCCATATCCCTAAAAACGGCGTTAATATAGTGATATTGGCGTTATTGTTTAGCGATATGATTTTCTTCTTGCTTCAGCCTTTGGTTAATGCCGTAAGCCGTCATAACGAATTTGCAGCAGACGAGACGGGTGGCGAGCTTGTAAGCAAAAAAGACCTTGCAAGCGCACTTAAAAAATTGGTAAAAGAAAACAAACACTTCCCGAAAGTTAGCAAAATTTATTCGTTTTTACACTACACTCATCCACCGATTTTAGAAAGACTTGAGAAATTGGAGAGAAAAGAAAGTGAATGAAGTTGTGAGGTTGTGTCAAGTTTTAAAAAAGGGGAGCGTATGAAAGTATTAATTACCGGTATAAGCAGAGGTATCGGTTACGGGCTTGCTAAATATTACCTTGAAGAAGGAGCTGAGGTTTACGCTCTTGGAAGAAGTAATCCTTTCGGCGATGCCGTTAGGTTTTATAAACTCGATATGGGTGCGTTTGAAAAAATACCTCACGCTATTGAAGCTCTTGAAATAGATTCTTTGGATTTGGCGATACTGAATGCCGGAATTTTGGGTGAAATTAAGCTTATGAAAGAGTGGAGTGTAAAAGAGCTCCAAAATATCTTCGATATAAACGTTTGGGCGAATAAAGTTTTGATAGATGAGATTTCACCTTTTACGGAAAAAATCGTAGTTATGAGTAGCGGCGCGGCAGTAAACGGAAATCCGGGATGGGGTGGTTATAGCCTTAGTAAGTGTGCAGTTAATATGATGGTGAGTATCTATTCAAAAGAGATAGACTCCAAAATCTACGCTTTGGCTCCGGGAGTTATCGATACCGATAT
The DNA here is from genome assembly GCF_003752135.1 of Caminibacter pacificus. Taxonomy (NCBI): domain Bacteria; kingdom Pseudomonadati; phylum Campylobacterota; class Epsilonproteobacteria; order Nautiliales; family Nautiliaceae; genus Caminibacter; species Caminibacter pacificus. The sequence continues at coordinate 604,924 of NZ_RJVK01000001.1, read as the reverse complement.
GGTAGCGAAAGTGATAAGCGGTGACCATTCTAAATTCCCAAGCCTTGATAGGGTTGAAGCTGGAAGAGTCGGCCTTGAAGAGGGTGTCAAAAGAATCGTAAACACTATTGAAAAACTTGACGAGTTCGAAAACGGAAGTTTTGTGGATGTGAGACTCGTTTAACTTCTTTTTTTCCTTTTCAAGTCATTTTTTGATGTTATAATTTCATTTATTTCGTGTAGGAGAGCGGATGAAACATATTGAGCTTTTGAATCTTCTTTGTCGTCACAGAAAAATCTTAGACAGTGCGTATAAAAACAAAAAACTACTCTCAGTCCCCCAGGAACTCATTGAAATAGGTCTTTTTAATAAAGTCGGCGGGTTTTATTATCTCAATGAAATATATTTTACTTTTGTGGATACTCTGCTTGCAAGGGCGGATTTTAGCTATATCGCGGAGGATTTTGATAAAGAGCTTAAAAAACTGATAGAGCTGAAAGAAGAGTACAAACTAAACAAAAGCAACTATTTAAGAGATTTGATTTTCAAACTTTTAAACAGAATCTATCAGGGAATGAAAAACCGCGACAAAAGGCTTTTGGGACTTATCGAAAAGCTTGAAAACGATGAGGTGAGTGAGCTTGAATTTTTGATAAAAGAGGCAAGAAGCATACTAAAAGACGTCGAAGAGATTATGGTTAAAAACGAAATGATAGTGAATGTTTTTGAAGGGTTTATGGAATTTGGTGATTTTAAAGAGTTTGTAAAAGATATTTTGCTTGATATCATACATTTGAATCAAAACGTTGATAGTTATTTAAAGAGACTAAGAGAATTCATAACTCAAACTGAAAAGAAAAGACGCTTTAATCAAAAACTCTTTAAAATCGCTCATTTAATAATAAATGAAGATAATAGAATCGACAACTTTTTAATTACAAAACGTTTCGTAATAAAACAAAAATTCGAATACGTTCCTGATAGCGCGTATGTAAATTATGAAAAAATAAGAGAAATAATAGGAAAATTCACAAAAGAGAGAAAAATCAAACATTCTCACGTAAAAAGAGACCTCGAAGAAGTGATAAATTTAATCGACCTAAAAGGTCTTATTAAAAGTATCGAGGGCAGTGAAGATATATTTAAAAGCATTATCGCATATGTCGGAAAAATCGATAAAGAACTGTTAAATGAAAGCGTTAGGGTGTTTGTCTATATCCTCAACCACTTCGACAAAAAACTCACATATACAAAAGAATACAATGAATTTAACGTAAGGGTAGTAAAATGGAAAGCGTAATTTTTGAAATATTAAGTAAGGGCGTAATAATCTCCACCAATTCTTCGAAATTTCAAAAAGAAGCCTCATGGCTTATGGAGGATGAGAATTTCGAATCACTAAACAGGACTCTTAATAAAATCGGGCTTTATTTGGTGGGTGAAAACGGATATTTTTACCTTAGCAAAGATTTGAAAGCCGATGAAGAAGAGAAGTTTTTTAATTCCCACAAACAGCTTATTTTGGCACTTGCTCAGTTAAAAAAAGTTTTCGTTCATCTTGATAAGGGACACAAAATCAAAAAAAGCGAATTTATAAAAAGATTCGAGGCAAAAAAAGATGAAAAAATCATAAAAGCGCTTTTTGATACGAATGATATTATCGAAATTACCGATAAGCTTTTTAATCTGCTTGAGAGATTCTACGTCATAGAAAACAGAGGTAAAAAAGACGAATATGTAGTGCTTAACTCTATAAATTATTATCTTGATATTGTAGATGCGATAAGTGAAGGAGAAGTTGATGAATAAGATATATTTTTTTAACGCCGCAAATTTCGGATTTGCCGAGATAGATTTACGCAAAAAAAACGTCTTTTTCGTAGGAGATAACGGAAGCGGGAAAACTACGGCTATTAGAGCTATTCATTACTATTACAATTCCGATGTAAAAGCGCTTGGAATAGACCCGAACAAAGAGAGTTTTAAAGACTTTTATTTTAAATACGACAACTCGTTTTTAGTTTATGAATTTGAAGATTATTTTGTTTTGATGTATAAACGCTCGGGTGATATTAAAAGAATTTTTAGCAAGCAAAAATTTGATTTAAACAGAGTCCTAAAAGGCGATGAAATCGCACCTCTTAAAGAAGTGATAGAATATGCTAACGAAGCGCCTTTAAAATACCGCCCTCAAACAAACGAAGAATACAAAAAAATCATATACGGGCTTGATAGACAAAGGCTTGATTTTAAACTCACAACCATAAAAAACTACAACACTTTTATAAACCTTTACAATAAAATCTTTAACGTAAATAGAGCCGTATTCGATGCAAAAAGTATAAAAGAGACTATTTTTACTACCCTTGATAGGGTGGAAGCGGGTGAGATTAATTACGAAGAGTTTGCAAACGAGCTTATGGATTACAGGCAATATTTTATTTTTTATAGAAAATTCAAACAAGAAAGCGCAAATATCGAAAAACTATATATCTATAAAAACGCTCTTATCGAATTAAAAAAAGATATTGAAGAAGTGCTTGCAAAAATAGCTTATAAAAAAGAAATCGAAGAAAAACTCGTAGATGAGCTTATAAATGAATTAAAAGAGCTTGAAACTAAAAAAAGAAAAGTCTTAAAGCAATTCGGATATTTTGATAAGAAAATCAAAAATATAGAAGAAAATATTCAAAACACTATTTTTGAGCTTAGCTCTAAACTAAAAGAGATTGAAAAACTAAAAGAGATTTTCAACCTAAAAGCAATCCAAGAAGCGGAAAAAAAGGTGTCTCAAAAAGAAGAAATCGAAAAAAAACTCATAACTCTCCAAACATCTCTTAACGAACTGATTAAAGGAATAAAAAACCAGGTCGAAGAGATTGAAGAAGAGATAGAAAGACTAAAAAGAGAAAAAAGAATTCTAAAAGACAAACTAAAAGAAGAAGAAATCAGGGAAAAAAGAAACTTGGAAGAAGAGTTTTTCGAAAAATTCGAAAAAGTAAAAGAGGAATTCATTCAAAAAGAAAAAGAACTTTTAAGCAAAATTGAAAAAATAGAAAAAGAGATAACCGAAAAAGAAGATGAAAAAAGAGCTTACCAAAGAGAACTAAACGAAGTAAATTTCAAATATTCAAAAAAAGAAGACGAACTAAAAGCCGAAATTCAAGAAGAAATAAACAAACTCAAAAACAAAAAAAGAGAAATTCAAATAAAAAAAGACGAACTGCTTGATGAAGTCGTAAGGCTTAAAAGAGAGCTGAAAAAATTAAAAGGTGATTATCAGGAAAAAGTAGAAAACATAAAAAAAGAGTACACAAGAAAAATATCTCTTTTGGAAGAAAAAATCATTTTTTACAAAAACATCCTAAAAACAAAACCTAATTCTTTTAAAGAATTCTTAAATCAAAACGTGGAAAACTGGGAAGAAGAACTATATCCAGTGATTGACGAAAAACTTTTGAGTATGGATATTGATGAATTAAAACCGAAAGTTGTTAGTGATAGGGTATTTGGAATAGAGCTTGACAAGAGCCGTTTAAAATCCATTCCTACCATGAAAGAAGCGGAAGAAGAGATAGAAAAACTAAATATCAATATCGATTCGCTAAATAAAGAGCTTCAAAATACTTTAAGTCTTTTGGAGAAAGAATTTAAAGCAAAAGAGATAGAAATTACCTCGAAAATCGAAATAAACGAAGAAAAAGCAAAAGAGATAGATGCCGAATTTAAGCTAATTGATGAAGAGATTAAAAACCTAAATGAAAAACTAAAAGCTAAACTAAACGAACTAAACAACCTAAAAAACGAAGAAATAAAACTCATAAAAATAAACATCAACAAAAAAAACGATGAAATAAAAGCCCTAAACGAAGAGATTAATAAAATCAGAAGAGACATAAAAGCATTAAAAAGAGAACTTCAAAACAAAAAAGAGGAACTCGAAAAAGAAAAAATTCAAAAATTCAAAGAAATAAAAGAAAAATTAATAGAAGAATTTAAACAAAAAGAAGCATTAATAGATGAAAAAATCAACGAATTAAATATCAAGAAAAACAAAATATCAAAAGACGAAAGGGTTGAAGAACTAAACAGAGAAATTCAAAACATAAGAAATAAACTAAAAGAGATAGAAAAAGCCGAAATGTTTTTGAAAGAGTGGGAAGAGAAAAAAGAGTTTATAAACTCCGAAAATTCTCTAAAACAAAAACTCGAAAAATACCAAAACTATAAAGTAAGAATTAACGAATTTTTCTTAAAAATGGAAAAAATCCTAAATAATAAACTCGCTAAAATCGAAGAGAAAATAAAAAATAAAGATAACGAACTAAACATCGTAAAAGAAGGGCTAAAAAAAGTATCGGGAATTAAACTGCCTGAAAATAAAATAAAAACAAACGAATATTTGAGTACTCTGATTGACGAATACAAACTAAAAGACTCAGAATTCAAAGAGAAAAAAATCGCCCTAAAAGATATAGCAAGCGATATAAAAAGTGCACTTGAGAGATTCGTTGTAGAGGGGCTTGAAGTAAACTTCAACCTTGAGGCTCTTGGAAACCTGGTAGCCGAAGAGCTTGAAAAAGTGGATGAGCTTTATATCTTCAAAGATAAAAAATTCGACGTACTTAATAAAACAAGGCTTAAAGGTCTAAAAAACCTAATCTCAGGTATCCTTGATAAAAAACTCGATAACTTTGAAGGCGCAAAAGAAGACTTCCTAAAACAGGTAAAAAGAATCAATAACAACTTAAGCAAAGTGGATTTCGGGATTATTAAAGGTATAAGAATAGAAATTGAAGAGACAAAAAGAAATATTTTAAAAATCTTTGATGAAATCAAAGAAAATATCGCTGATTTGGTGACTCTGCTTGAGAGTGAAGAGTCACTATTTTTCGACAGGGCTGAGAGCGATAGAAAACTCAGAAAAATCGAAGAGCTTTTCAATATCATCAAACAAGAAGTTAAGAGTGAAAGCTTTACATTGATAGACGTCGTGGATATAAACGTAAAATTTATAGAAAACGAAAAAGAAAACACCCTCAAACTCATCAAAAACGAAAGCTCAACCGGTGGGTCGATATTACTAAAAATCGCAATTGCCGTGAGTTTGCTTGAGCTATTTATAAAAGAAAAAGCCTCACTTTTCCTAATCTTAGATGAGGTAAGCGTCCTTTCAACCAAAAACCAAAAACTTCTAAAAGAATACGTAAACGAAAGAGGCCTTGGGGTTATATACGTTACACCGGACCTTCCGCTTGTAGACGTAGACGAAATCGACATCTACAAATTCAGAAACATCGGCGGTGAGTTTGAAGTCGTAAGACTTATCGGAGAAGAAGGGGTTAGGGTAAATTGAGAATTGAGAATTGAGAATGGAGAATGGAAAATGAAAAGAGAAGATATTGCATTTGGGATATGGAGGGATAGGAAAATTGAAATAAACACATTAAGAAAAAAAAGATTTTGGATTAAAATTAAAGATATTAATAAGTGTGTCGAATTCAAATAAAAGGTATTAACAATGATATTGGATATTAATGGCTTTAAAAGGTTTTGTAAAAATATAAATTTTATCAAGTCAATGGATACATATATATCCTATTTAAAAAGAGGATTTGAAATAATAAATAAATTAAATTTAAATATCCATGAATTTGACAATGATGAATTTAAAGAAAAATTTCAAGAATATGTAGAAAAGAATAAATTGCATCCTGATCTATATAATGATTTTAAATCAGCATACAGAAAATATTTAGAATATCAGAATAATTTTTATGGAGATTCAATAAATGAAGAAGAAATAAAAAAAAGATATGAAAGTTTATATAAAGAAATTCAAAAATACGGACCTCTTGTGGTGAAAACATTGGAAGGAAATCCTTTTGCTATTGATATAAATTCTTCATCATTAGTCACAATAGGTGATGGAGGAAACGGTCAAGAACGTATGAGTATTTCATTAAATAAAATTTTAAGAATTATGTTCGAAAAGGAAGATTATACTTATCCTTCTTATGAACCCGTGATAATTCAATTATTATTAAATAAATATCATGATACAAAAGAATTTAGCATGAAGGAAAGTAAATTAATGAATCATGAAAATAACAATAAACCGAAAACTTCCCTCAACCAAATTTTATATGGACCTCCAGGTACAGGGAAGACATATAGTGTAATTGAGAGTGCTGTTGAGATAATTGAGGAAGTTATGCCAAGTTCAAGAGAAGAAGCAAAAGAAAAATTTAAAAAGTATCAAAAAGAGGGGCAAATAGAATTTGTGACATTTCATCAAAGCTATAGTTATGAAGAATTTGTGGAAGGTTTAAAAGCAAAAACAGATGAAGAGGGTAATGTTTATTATGAGATTGACGATGGGATTTTTAAAGAGTTGAGCAATAAAGCAAAAAAAAACTTGTATACATATAAAAATAGAAAAAGAAAAAAATCTTTTGAAGAAGTTTTTAAAGAAAAAATAATTGATAAATTGGAAGCTGAGGAAAAAATAAAAATTCCATTAAAAAGAAAAAATATTTATGTTTATGAAGTAACAGACAGAAGTATAAAATTTGAAAAAGAAAATGGAGACATAAGTCATACTCTTTCCATTAAAACTTTAAAAGATATTTATAATTCTGAAGATGTTAAATCCAGAATAGTTGGAGGTTTAGAACCTTATTATCAGGGAGTTTTAAACTATTTAAAAAGTGATTCAGAAGTTGATTCAGATGAAGTGTTAAAAAACTACATCCTCATAATCGACGAAATAAACCGCGGGAATATTTCTAAAATTTTTGGTGAACTTATTACATTGATTGAAAAGGATAAGAGGCTTGGGAATAAGGAAGAGATGAGAGTAAAACTTCCTTATAGCAAGGAAGATTTTGGGGTACCTAAAAATCTCTATATTATCGGGACAATGAATACTGCTGATAGAAGTATCGCTTTAATGGATACGGCTTTGAGAAGAAGATTTGAATTTGTTGAAATGATGCCAGAATATGATGAGTTACCAAATATTGAAGATATTGATATTTCAGAAATGCTAAAAGCTATGAATGAAAGAATTGAGTTTTTATACGACAGAGACCATACAATCGGGCACGCTTATTTTATAAATATTGAAACTTTTGAAGAGTTAAAAGAAGTTTTCAAAAATAAAATCATTCCTTTGCTTCAAGAGTATTTTTATGATGACTGGGAAAAGATTAATTTGGTTTTAAATAATAACGGATTTATAAAAGAAAAAGAGTTTAAATATTTAGGTAAGTTAGCCGATGATGAAAAAATAGTTTATGAAATAGATAAAAATGCTTTCGAAGAGATAGAAAATTATAAAAAAATATACAATGAAGAAAATCAATAATAAACATTTTCAAATTATAGAGTATGAAGAGATAAATAAAAAAAATATTAATAAAAAATATTTCAAAGAGCTTGAAGAAATAGCACAAACTACTGAGTTTTTATCGTATTCTAAAAAAGGGGTTTTGAAATCTCAAAACTATGTAGGAATTATCCAGACAAAAAGCGGATTTGTGCTTGAGATATTTCCTAAAATTTCTGTTGGTAATGATACTTACAAAGAAAGTAAAATAATCTTAATTGAGATGATAAAAACTCTTAAAAATCATCCTTTTAAAAAACTTTCAACCGCAAATCTAAAGACTGAGAAAATGTCTCTTTTAGAGATTTTTGTCTCTTTTTTTCTAAATGAACTTGATAAATTGGTTAAAAAAGGAATAAAAAGAGACTACATTTCCATTCAGGAAAATCAAAAATTTTTAAAAGGCAAACTTTTAATTAACGAACATATTAAAAACAATTTAGTACATAAAGAGAGATTTTTTGTGGAGTATGACGAATATATCGAAGATATCTTGGAAAATAGAGTTATAAAAACAACTCTTATAAAATTAAATAAACTCTCAAAAAATTTAGAAAATCAACGTAGAATTAGGGAATTCATGTTTGTTTTTGATGATGTGGGTGAAATTAGAAGTTTGTCAGAATTAAAAAAAATTCATATCGACAGAAGTAAAAAATATTATGAAAACGTGATTGAGATATGTAAGGTGTTTTTGGATAACAAATCTTTTACTCCTTATAAAGGTGAAAGTATTTCATTTGCAATTCTTTTTGATATGAATAAGCTGTTTGAAAGTTTTGTCGGGTATTGGTTTAAAAAATATTGTGATAAAGTAAAACTTCAGCATAAAAAATATTATCTTTTTGATGTGGATAAAAAATATCGCCTCACTCCTGATATTGTTATTGAAAATAAGATTTTTGATACAAAATGGAAGATAATTGAATCTTTAGATGATATTTTAGGAAATGACTTTTATCAAATGTTTGCATATTCGCAAAAATATTCTTCAAAAGAAGTGACTTTGATTTTTCCGAGGGTTTATAATATTGAAGAACAAGAGTTTGGGTTTGATGAAGAATATAAATTGAAAGTAAGGTTTATTGATTTGAAAAATTGCGAAAAAGAGGTTAAGAGGATAATAAATGACTAAAAAAAGATTTTACCGCATAATAAAAGAAGTAAAAAACGGAATTGTAGAAAATAGCAAAGACAGAAAAGATTTGGTAAAACTTATTGATGAATTTAGCAAAAAAGAGGATGTTTTTAGGTATTTTGTAAGGTTTAGGGGTAAAGAGGTTATTATTAATGATGAAAAAATTTTTGGGAGGTTTATTGAAAGTATTCTTGGATGTAAGTTTGAAGATTTTGGAGAGGTTGAAAGCAAAAAAGAACTCGCAGAAATTTTTAAGGATACGAAAGCCAAAAATCTTCACACAAGCGATATTACGATAATACATAGAAAAAGAAATGCACTTCCTCAAATTTTTTATGATGAATTTGAGCCTAAAATTAGCGGCAGGGTTGTTGTGGTTGAGAATTATGAGAGTTTTTTGAGGATTGATTTTGAGTTGTTTAAAGAAGTGGATTTTATATATCTTGGGGGATATAGCAATAAAAAAACGGCTGAGTTTTTAAGAGATAAAGATATATTGTTTTTTGGGGATTTTGATTTTTACGGGATGATGATATTTGATTCGATTAAGTGTAAAAGCAAAGAATTTTTTGTGCCTGAAAACTTAGAAGAGCTTTTTATAAAATATCCAAATCAAAAACTTTACCTCAAACAAAAGTTTATTGAAGATAAAGTAAAAAAAGTGGATGCTGTATATGAATTAATCAAAAACCATTCAGCCGTAGTAGAGCAGGAGGTACTTAATAAATGAAAATAAAAGATTTTATAAAAGAAAGAGATGGAATTTACATCTTAGAAAAAGTACTAAATAAAGACAAGACCTGGATATACTTAAACGATAATATTGAAGTACCAAAAGAGGCAATTGAGATACTTGAGAAGGTAAAAAAAGGGTACCCGATTGAGTATATTTTTGAAGAAGTGTGGTTTTATGGAGATAAGTTTTATATAAAAGAAGGTGTGCTGATTCCAAGAGACGATACGGAAGTGGTGGTAGAAAGAGCTATAAAATTAATAAATGGAAAATGTAAAATGGAAAATGGATGCAGGGTGGTGGATTGCTGTACGGGAAGCGGAGTGATAGCGATAGAAGTTGCAAAACATACGAATTCAAAAGTTTTGGCTACGGATATAAGCGACACAGCTATAGAAGTTGCGAGAAAAAATATTATGTTAAGTGGAGTGCAAGAAAAAGTAAAAGTAGTGAAAGCCGACTTGTTGGATGTGAGAGGTTTGAGAGATTCGGATTTAATATCTGTAAAAAGTAGGGCAAGTCAAGAGAAAATAGAACAAAATGATATTTTGCAATACAATGATATTGAAGAAAATATCAAAAATTTCGGTTTTGAGATTGAAAAAGGTTTGATAAAGGGTGATATTTTACTCTCCAATCCTCCGTATGTGGAAAACAGCTGGAAAAAGCCGAATGTTTATGAGCCCGATATTGCTTTTTTCGGAGGAGATGACGGGCTTGATATAGTAAGGAAACTGATAAATTATGCTATTGCTTTGAAATATAAAGCCTTGGTTTTGGAGATAGGTTATAATCAAAAGAAAAGTTTAAGTGAGTATTTGGAAGGAAAAGTTAAAAGTTTTGAATTTTTTGAGGATTTGGCGGGAAATATTAGAGGCGTTGAGATAATAGTGTAAAGTGAAAGTGTAAATTTGCACTGTTGCTTTACATAATTACCTTTTTTGTGTAAAATATTTGTGTAAATAAACAAAAAGGGTTACATTGGATTATCAACAAAAAATTGAAGAATTGCTTAAATTTTTTAAGTATTCTACTAAGCTTGCCCAAGCTTTGGGTGTAAGTCGTATGAGTCTTATTAATTGGCGCGACGGAGGTAATATAAGTGAAGAGAATAGATTTAAAATTGACGTGTTGTATAACAAGTATATTTTTATTCCGGCTTTAAAAAAAGAAGAAGTTGAAAAATATGTCAAAAAGATTATTTCCCTTGATGATAGCAGATATTTAAGAAACATTGATTTGATTGAAGAGGTTAGCAAAATTCAAGCATTCGGTTCGTATGAAATTGAGGTTTCTGATTCGAATGAAGAGGAGTTTGAAAAAATTATAGAGGGTAGGTATATTCAAAAAGATATAGAAAAAAGAAAACTTCTTGAAATGAATAACCTTGCTTTTTTAACTAAACAAATTATCGAACAAACTATAGAAGGTAAAATTGAAAAAATAACCACCGATTTAATTAAAAAATGGCATTTCGGGTTGTTTTTGGGTATAAGAGAGGATGCCGGAGAGTATTCAAAACATATAAGAAAAATCAAAAATTCGGATTTAACCTTAACTCATCCTGAAGATATAGAAGAAGAGATGGAGTATTGGGTAAAACTATACGGAAACGTATCTAATATTTATGATATTGCAAAAGCTCATGAGCATTTTGAATTAATTCATCCTTTTGGGGATGGAAACGGAAGAGTAGGCAGACTTATTATGGCTCATCAGTTTGTCAAATTAAATTTATTGCCGCCTCTTATTAATGCACAAAACAAATCTTTTTATTATATGACTCTTGAAAAAGCGCAAAAAGAAGGTGATATTTTGCCGCTTGCATATTTTTTGGCGAATGCTATAGAAGAAATGAGAAAAAGAGTCTATTGAGTTTTTATCGTATAGATAAAAGGAATTGACAGAAGTGTCAAAATCGCTGCAATTTCGAATGTTTTGAATAATCCCAAATGCTGTCCCAAAATCCCCGCAAAAAGAACGATTAAAGAGCTGATACCGAAATTAATAAACATATAAAGGCTGTTGATGAAATTCGGGGTATCGGTTTTTAGGTCGTGTGTGAAAGCAAGAAGTACGGGTGATTGAGAAAAAAGAAAAAATCCCAAAAACGGAAGTACGAATATAGAATTCATAACTAAAAAGAGCGCCAAAAATAAACTCGCACCAATAGCCTGAAAAAGCAGTGCTTTTTTTCTGCCTATTTTATCCGATATCCTACCTCCAAAAAACGCCCCCAAAATTCCTCCCGCTTGCATAATACCAAAAGCAATAGCCCCAAACTCCGCGCTTTTCCCGTGCTGGGTCAGATATACCGGTAAAAAGAGGCTAAGGGAAAATTTTGAAGTGTAGTTTAACATCATAAAAGAGCCAAGCTTTATAAAAAACGGGCTGACTTTTCTTAGTGTATCTTTGATTTGTGTTGTTTCGAATTTTTTTGCTTGGTATTTTGGCGTGTAGTCTTTTAGTTTGATATAAAGAAAAATAGAAGCGATTATCCCTAAGACCGAAAGTCTCAAAATCCCTTCAAGTCCCCACATGGATATAACCGCCGCGGCAAGCAGAGGTCCTATCGTCCTCGCGCTTTCACCCGCCGCCATAAAATAGCTCATTCCTTTGCCGCTCTCATCGCCTGAGAATTCTTTTATCATAGCGGGGCTTGGGATATGAAAAAAAGTAGCGCTGATACCTGCAATAAAAAGCAGCAACAGTGCTAAAAAGTATGAATTTACAACTCCCAAAAGTCCCATGGATATAGCAGTTACGGCAGGAGCGAGGATTACGAAATATTTTGCGTTGGTGCGCTCTGCCACTATTCCCAAAACGGGGTTAAAAAGGGCTGGTAGTTTTCTTGCTATGTCAAAAAGACTTGCCTGTGTTAGCGTAATTCCCATTTTGTCTATCAAAAGAGGAAGAATAGGAGCAAGAAGAGCTGAGAAGATATCATGCGTAAAATGAGCAAAAGATATCAGTAATACTTTTGATTTTTGAAATTTCATTTTTATCCTTGTATATGAAGATATTTTGAGATTCCCTCAAGCAACATCTGAACGGCAAGGGCGATAAGAATCATACCCATGAGTTTTTCCATTGCGCTAAAAAATTTATAAGGGATGTATTTTGAAAGCTGAATGAAAAATATTATTATCGCAGCACTTGCCACCCATGCTGCAAATGCCGCCGAGATTACTATTTTTAAATCATAATTAGTCGAAAACAAAAGAAGCGTCGCAAGTAATGAAGGTCCCGCTATCATCGGAATTGCGATAGGCACTATAAAAGGCTCGTTTTGTGCTCCGAACATCGGCTCGGAGCTTGGAAATATCATTTTTATAGCGATTAAAAATAGAATTATTCCTCCGGCAATCGATATGGATTCTTCTCTTAGACCCAATAGATGCATTAAACTTTTGCCGAAAAATATAAAAATAAAAATTACAAAGAGAGAAATTGCAAGTTCTTTTGTGATAATTTCGATTCGTTTTTTCTTATCGTAATCTTTGAGTAAAGAAATAATCACCGGCAGATTGCCAAACGGGTCCATAATGAGAAAAAGTGTCACGAAAACGGAGAAAAAATCCATTATTTAAGCTTTTCGTTCATTTTTATATATTCAGGTTTTGTCTCAATACATTGCATAGCCGGGCTTGTTTTTGGGTCGTCTCTAAATACGACAACACAATGCATTCTCGGGTATCCTTGCGTATCGAATTCATAAACCCTCGGGTTAATACCGCTCGTTTCGATTGTGTAGCTTAGGGTGTTTACCGTTTTTTTGAAAACTCCTACAATACTGTTCCAATTGAAAGCAAATGAAAAACTTGCCAAAATTACGGCAAAAATTAACTTTTTCATATCGATCCTTTTTGATATAATTATATCAATTAAATCAGGGTGAAATAAAGGTAAAAATGGATATTAATAAGCTTCTTAATTCAAAAAAACTTCTAACTGAAATCTATTTCGAGCTTCAAAAATATTACGACAGCCTCTATCCGAATGCGGTAGTTTTGATGGAGGTGGGGACTTTTTTCGAGACGTACGAAGCGGACGGAATCGGAAAAGCCAGAGAAATAGCAAACGTACTTAATATTCAGCTTACCAAAAAAAATAAATCAATCCCGGAAATTAATGTAAAAAATCCTCTAATGGCCGGGTTTCCGAATCACGCTCTTGATAGGTATCTCGAAAAATTAATAGACGAAAACAAATACACTATCGTTCTTATAAAGCAAAAAGGAACGCCTCCTAACGTCAAAAGATATCTTAGCGAGATAATATCTCCAGGAGTCAATATCGAATATTCAAAATCCGCGGAAAATTACGTAACAAGCATTATCATCGAAAAATATAACGCATATCACGTAGGATTTGCAAATATAGACCTAAACACCGGGAAAAGCTACATCTACGAAAACTACTCCACAAAAGACGACCCGACTTTTGCTTTGGACGAACTTTTTAGGCTTCTTCAAACATACAAAAGCAACGAAATTATTCTTACTTTAAAAAATGTGGACTGCGATGAAATTGTGAATTATTTGGAACTTGAAGGCAAAAATATTATCATCAATAAAGCGCGTATGAAAATCGATTATCAAAACGAGCTTTTCAAACAGGTTTATAATATTCAAAGTCTTTTAAGCCCTATTGAAGTGATGAATCTTGAAAAATATCCTTTAATTACCGAATCTCTTGCTATTTTGCTTGAATTTGTAATAGCTCACAATAAAGAGCTTCTCAATAAATTAAAACTCCCTGAAATGATAGAAGACGATAAATTCGTATATCTCGGTAATAATCCTATAAAACAGCTTGAAATAAATAAAGTCTTAAAACTTATAGACAAAACAAAAACTCCTATGGGAAGACGTCTTATAAAAGAGAGACTTTATAACCCTATCCATGACAAAGACGAATTAGAAAGACGCTACAAAAGTGTCGAATATATGCTAAAAAGATATAAAGAGTTTGAAGAGTTTATAAGAGATATTTACGATATCGAAAAACTCAACAGAAAAATAAAAATTAAAAAACTTCATCCTTTTGAGATAAATTTCTTGCTGACCTCTTTAAAATCGAGCGAAAAAATCTACACGAAACTTCGCAGAAAAACGACAAAAATAGATAATTTCATAGAGTATTTGCAAAATACATTCGATACCGACAAATTGGGAGTTAAATTCGAAGATATAAAAGAGTCGTTTTTTAAAAAAGGTGTGGATAGAGAGCTTGACGAGCTTGTAAAAGAGAGGGATTATTATCTAAAAGAATTATTAAAAATCAAAGAAAAAATCGAATCTTTAGGGGATGTAAAAGTAGAGTGCGGAGTATTGGATAAAGAAGGGCACTATTTTTCGCTTACAAAAAACAGATTCAATCTCATAAAACAGAGATTTTTAGATACTTTTATGGAGATTGACAATAAAAAGATATTTTTTAGCGATTTTAATATCAAACAACTGACAAACAGCGTAAAAATCACCGGCGGAATAATAGACGAACTTAGCGAAAAAATTTTAGCGCTCGAAGCGAAAATCGTAACGGCTACATCAAAACTTTTCTTAAAAACTCTCGAAGAAATCGAGAAAAAGTTCGACTTTTTAGATGAGCTTGCAAGAGAAATAGCAAAAATAGACGTAGCTATAAGCTCCGCAAAAGTCGCAAAAACATACAATTACTTTAAACCTACTCTTAATGAAAAAAGAGTATTCAAGAACTTAAGACATCCTTTAATAGAAGTCAATCAAGAAAACGGCGTTTACGTTCCCAATGACGTCGATTTTAGCGAATATGACGGAATGCTGCTTTACGGGATAAACAGCTCGGGAAAAAGCTCGCTTATGAAGAGTGTAGGTATTGCCGTATTTTTGGCTCAAAGCGGTTTTTTCGTACCGGGTGAAATAGAACTTAATCCTTACAGAGGAATTTTTACACGTATTGAAGCCAAAGATAATCTCTCAAAAGGGCTTTCGACTTTTGCTGTTGAGATGCTTGAACTCAAAAACATCTTCAACCGCGCAAACAAAGACTCTTTGGTTTTAGGAGACGAAATAGCCCACGGTACCGAAACTCTTTCGGCTTTAAGCATTGTCGCAAGTGCCGTTATAAAGCTTGCGAAGAAAAAAATCAATTTCGTTTTTGCTACGCATTTGCATCAGTTAATGGACTTGGAAGAGATAAAAAGTTTGCCTAATGTAGTTGCGAAACATCTTGAAGTGTGGTTTGACGGCGAAAAGCTTATTTATGATAGAAAACTCAAAGACGGAAGCGGCAGCAGCGTTTACGGGCTTGAGTTTGCAAAATCGATATATATGGACGAAGAATTTTTAAAAACGGCGGAAAATATAAGAAAAAAATTAAGTGAAGAATACAGTGCGCTTGAACTTCTTATCAAGAAAAAGCGCTCTCGCTACAACAAAAACCTTTATGTTACAACCTGTGCGATTTGCGGCAAGGTGGTGGAAGACGTACATCATATCGTAGAAAAAGAAAAAGCAAAAGAGGGCTTTGTGGGACATATGAATATCAACCACAAATACAATCTTATTCCTCTTTGTAAAAAACATCACAAAATGGTACACGAAGGAAAAATCAGAATCACCGGATTTGTTACAACCAGCAAAGGAATCGAGCTTCACTGGGAGGAGGTTGATTAAATTTCGGCTGTTATCATCGAAATAACTACCAAAACTCCTCCTATTATCTGCTTTATATTCAAGCTCTCACCGAAAAACGCTCCCAAAAACGCGGCGCTTACCGGCTCTAAAGCAAAAATAATCGCCGTTTTTGTCGGTGTGGTGAACTGCTGTGCGAACGTTTGAACGAAAAAAGCGAAAACGGTTGCGAAAACAACCGTAATAATTATCGCAAATACGACCGTAAAAGAGATTTTGACATTTTGTAAATCTTCAAAAGGTATTAAAAACAGACTGAAAATCGCTACGAACAAAAACTGAAAAGTTACAAGTGAAAAAATATTGTATTTTTTAGAAAAAATATCTGTAAAATTGATATGTAAAGCGTAAAAAAAGGCGCAAAGAATTACCAAAAAAACGTATATGGAAAAGGCAAATTTCGCTTGAGTTAAAAAGTATATTCCCAAAAACGCCAAAATTGCCGCAATTATGACTTTTTTGGGAATCTCTTTTTTAAAGAAAAAATAAGCGCTTACGGGAGTAAATATTACGAATAGTCCCGTTAAAAAAGCGACTATGTTTGAAGGTAGATAATAAAGCGAAACGGTTTGTAGCGCATAAGCCGAAAAATTTAAAAATCCTAAAATCAGAGAAGCTTTCAAGATTTTTTTGTCTATTTCTATTTTTTTATGAAAAAATACGTACATTAGCAAAAAAGCCAAAAAGAATCTTACGAATAAAAATGAAAAAGCGGGGAGGTCTTCTATCGCTTTTTTTACTAAAATAAAAGTACTCCCCCAGCTTAGAGCCACTAAAACAAGCAGAAAATCGGCGTACTTTCTTAGCACTAAAAGCCGCCTTTTACTTTCATTCTTTTTTCAAGTTTATGTCCTATAAAGCTTAAAATGCTTGTCAGCATCAAATATAAAGCCGCAACGGTCAGCCAAGTTTCAAACGGCGAGAAAGTATTGGCTACGATTTCGCGTCCGACTTTTGTCAGGTCCGTAATAGATATGATAGACACAAGCGAGCTGTCTTTGATTAAAGATATAAGCTCTCCGACAAGTGCCGGAAGCGCTTTTCTAAGAGCCTGCGGCAAGATAATATAATACATTCTTTGCCAGGCGTTGAATCCTAAGGATTTTGCCGCTTCGTGTTGGCCTTTATCCACCGCTTGAATCGCACCTCTTAAAATCTCGGCGATATACGCTCCGTAAAAGATAGACAAACTCATAACACCCGCCCAGAATCTCGGTAGGTTAAAAATCGTCGCCACAATAAAATAAAAAATAAAAAGCTGTACCAAAAGCGGAGTCCCTCTTATTACCGTTACATAAACGCTTCCGATATAATCAAGCGCCGGAATACCGCTAAGTCTCATAATCGCTATAATAAGCCCTATAATAAAAGCAATTACCATAGAAATAATCGAAATTTTAATAGTTACCCAAAGTCCCATTAAAAATGGTCCCGGTTTTAGTACGCTTTTGTAAGCTATTTCGTCATCTTCATAAAGATAATCCCCGTTTTTAAACTCTAACTTATAGCCTTTTATGTTAAATGTATATGTTTTTTTGTTTTCGCAAATTACGATGGCTTTGTCGCCTTTTATTTCAAGCTTTCCGTCACAAGGCGAAGTTATCGGTTCTTTTTGATGATAAACGAAATATTTGGGAATCATATCCCATTTCCAAGTGTAGTTTATCTTGCTTGCGGCTTGATACAAGAAATATCCAAGCCCGATATAAAACAGAAGGGCTAAAATAAGCCCCGTTTTTTTATTTTTGAAAATCGACTCTCTCATTGTACTCTTTTTAGCCAATCAGTGTTTCTAAACCATTTGTTGTAGAATTTTTCGTAAGTTCCGTCGTGTTTGATTTGTCTTAGGAAGTTGTTTAGCCAATTTAGAAAATCAGGGTCTCCGTGATTGATAGCAAATCCTAAAGGTTCGTAAGTTAAGTCTTGTTTTAAGAAGATAAGTCTTCCTTTACCTTTTCCTGCCATAAATAGTTCGTTGTAAGGTTTGTCGTAGATAAATGCATCGGCTCTGTTGTTTAATACTTCTTGAACCGCCGCACTTTCGCTGTCAAAAGTTTTGATAGTAGCGTGTTTGAAAAGTTTTCTTGCTGCGATTTCACCTGTAGTTCCGAGTTTCGTAGTGATTACGATTCCCGGTTTATCAAGGTCTTTGTAGCTTTTAACGTTTGAATGTTTTTTATTTACGAGTAGTGTTTGTCCTACTAAAAAGTAAGGGTCGCTAAAGGCTACTTTTAAATTTCTTTTTTGCGTAATCGTCATACCGGAAATGATAATATCACATTTATTCGTCATAAGTGCCGAAATAATTCCGTCCCACGCAGTAGGTACGAGTTTTAGTTTTACACCCATATCTTTTGCCATTTTTTTTGCGATATCCACGTCAAAACCGATAATTCTTCCGTGTTTGTCTCTCATCTCAAACGGCACGTATCCGGGTTCTAAACAGACTCTTAATTGATTGTTTTTAAGAATTGAATTTAGTGTAGATTTTTGCCAAAGTTGAAAATCGGCCGCAAATAGTGAAGCGACAATAAATAAAAACGCGATTAATTTTTTCATAATTTCCTCCTTTAATGATGTAAAATTTCGCTAAAAAATTTTTTTGCTCTGTCGGTTTTCGGGTTTTTGAAAAATTCTTCCGGGGTGTTTTCTTCTACAATCTCACCCGCATCCATAAATACGATTCTATCCGCAACTTCCCTTGCAAATCCCATTTCGTGAGTTACGCAAACGATTGTGTAATTTTCACGTGCAAGTTCTTTCATTACATCCAAAACTTCTCCTATCATTTCCGGGTCGAGTGCGCTTGTGGGTTCGTCAAAAAGAATGATTTTAGGTTTCATCGCAAGCGTTCTTGCTATTGCCACTCTTTGTTTTTGTCCTCCGCTTAGCTCGCTTGGATATTTGTTTGCTTGATGAGGTATTTTTACTCTCTCAAGCAGTTCCATAGCAAGTTTTTCGGCTTCTTCTTTTGGCATTTTTTTGACTTTGATAGGAGCTAACGTGATGTTTTCTAAAATTGACAGATGAGGGAAAAGATTGAAGTGCTGAAACACCATTCCGACTTCTTGGCGAAGTTTGTTTATGTTTGTTTTTTTGTCGTATAGGTCTTTGCCGTCAACGATAATTTTTCCTTCACTTATATCTTCGAGTCTGTTGATACATCTGATAAGTGTGGATTTACCGCTGCCGCTCGGACCGCAAACTACGACGACTTCACCTTTTTTAACGTCGAAATTGACATTTTTGAGTGCATGAAAATCGCCGTAATGTTTGTTGATGTTTTTCATCTGAATGATAGGTTCCATTACTCTCCCTAACGTTGATAGTTCAACAATATTATAACGAAAATATTACAAAAGTGAAGAGAGGATTAAATTAAAAAAGAGTATTTAGAAGTTTTTTTGCTTTGTCGGCACATTTTTTAATTGCAATTTTTTTTGAAAGTTCCGGATTGAAACTGCTTGCGGCACATTCGAAGAAGTACTCTTTTTGTGTCGTTTTGTCTTTTAATAAAAGATTTAATTTTGCGTTTGTGAGGTATTCACCGACAATTTTTTTCGTTTTTAAATATATGTTTGCTATTACTTTTATTTTCGGACTGTTTGAAATCGTATATTTTTTTGAGATGGTATTTAGCAAGTAGTTTTTTAAAAACGTAGAATTCGAATAGACGTTAAAAGTTGTGTTTCGGATTATTTTTTCATATTTTTTAGGAAAATTGATGTTTTGGATTTGAGGGTTTAGTATTTTTGCGAGTTTATATCTGTTTTTTAGTTTTATTATCGTTTTTTGGGCTTTTTTTGCGTTTTTTAGGTTTTCTATTGCGGAGTTTGTAAGAGCAGGGAGGTTTTTTAATGAATTTTTTATATCTTGAATGATTTTTTGAGCGTTAGTTTGGCGGTTTATTTTGATTAGAGCGTAATATTTGTCGTCTATTTTTTTGATTTTGTCTATTTTGTAATTGTAAAACGTGAAGTTGTCAATCGTACTTTTTATGTTTTGAGACATATTTTTATATACGTCTTCTTTTCCGTTGTAATCGATATATGATTTTTCGCTTTGAAAAGTAGATGATATTTTTACTTTAAGTTTGCTGGCGATAAAACTAAGAGCCGAGTTAATTGCTTCGTTTCTGTCGTATCCCTCACCGCTGCCGTAAAGATAAAGTGAATTGTCTTTTGGGGTGTTTAAATACCATTTGGGAATATCAGGTTTTGAAGAACATCCCAAAATCAGTAGTGCCAAAAAAATTAAATATCTCATTCAAAAAGCCTTTTAAAAAATCCTTCGTCAAATTTCGGTTTGACGAAATCTCCTATTTTTATTTGAGTTTTCGGGTCTTTTACTATTATCCAAGAGGTATTTTGGTGTATGACGTTGGAAACTTCTCCGCTTGCAATTTTTACTATTTCTTTAAAAGGTTTGTTTGTCAGCGGGTTTATCGATTCTTTTATCGTATAAACATCAACCTCGTCTCCCTCTTTTATGCCGTCTATCGCTCCTAACGTCGTTTTTAGAATATAGACGTCGTCTTTTTTTCTTATTTCTATAATATAGCCTTTTTTTGCAAAGAAATTTTTCAGTTTGGTTTGAATATTTGAAATCGCGCCTTTAAGTGCCTCATAAAGCAGGGCTCTTTTTTTGTTTTGATAATATCTGCTCGAATCATAAGCGCAGTCGTTTATGTAAAATGTTTTTGCTATGTAGTTTTGAGGAATTTTAATAATCTCTATTTGAGCGCTCACACACCCCCTATACGAATAATAAGGCGGTTCGTAGTGAGTTCTGCCTTTTTTGTCTTTCCAATAATAGCCTTTGTGATAATAGTGAGAATAACTCGAAGATAAGATTTTTGCATTTATGACGTAATCCGCGCTATTTATATTCGAATTACTAAGCTCCGCTTCTTGTGCGTAGATTATCTCTTCTTTTAGAGTGGTTTTTTTGTTTCTTTGGATTAACACGGCCGAGGTTTTTGAAATTGCGTTTTCAAGCAGATTTTTAAAACTTCCAAGTAAAAAATAAGTTTTAGGGTCGTTTGTCGAAATATTTAAAATCAAAACTTTCGTTTGTGCGTTTATTTCGTTTTGGCTTGGCAGATATTTTGCTTTAGGGGCGTTTATTTTGTGATATTCGGCCGGATTGATTTTCAGACTGCACGCACTAAAAAAGAGAAAAAGCACTAAAACGAAATATCTCATGAGAGCCTTTTTTATTGTAATTGTAGAAAAATCAGAGGAGCAATTCAAGCGTTTGAGGATTAATCAGCTCGGTATTGTATGCATTTAAAAGTGTTCCTGAGTTTAGTAGTGACGTAAACGTTTCGAAATCGACCGGATTTACGTTTTGAGTCGATAGCGGTGTTGTGATACTTAAATTTTGAAGAGCGCTGAAAATATTGTCTTTTTGTTTTAGCAAAAGCTCCTCATATTTTTCTATATCCGTATTCGGTGTAAAAGCCGGGATTGATAAGTTTAGTTTATCGTCTCCTATATTTATCGTTTGAGAAAAGACGTTTAGATTATCAAAAGTCGTATTGTTAATAACCGAATTTATCTCATCCGCAATCTCTTTTAAGACGTCTTGTGTGGGGTTGTTGATATTTTTTAGCATATCTACGTATGTAAGTATCGTATCAAGAGCGTTGTTTGCCGTTTGTAAAATACCTATGTTTTGATGAAATTCGTCAACCTGTGCAAAAAGCGGATTTTGTGCGAATTGGCTCGGCAAAAAATAATCCGTAACTCCCAAACTTTCAAGATGAGAGATGTAGTCGTAATTAAACG
This sequence comes from Caminibacter pacificus, assembly GCF_003752135.1. Taxonomy (NCBI): domain Bacteria; kingdom Pseudomonadati; phylum Campylobacterota; class Epsilonproteobacteria; order Nautiliales; family Nautiliaceae; genus Caminibacter; species Caminibacter pacificus. Next base: position 583,217 of record NZ_RJVK01000001.1, on the reverse strand, counting down.
TCACAGGCACCGTTTGGATAGGGTTTATAGGTAAGTAGCTTAAAGGATAAATAGTACTCATTTTTCGCTCCTCGGTTGTTTATTAATATTAATTATAACATATTTTTGATAAAATGTTTAAAAATTTTTTAAGGTTCATGATGATAAAAATCAGACATCTAAAAAAGGTATTCGGTAGCAAAGTCGTATTAAGAGATGTCAATTTGGATATAAAAGACGAAAAAATCACTTATATTTTAGGAATGTCGGGGCAGGGAAAATCGACGATTATCAAACATATCGTAGGGCTTTTGAAACCTACTGCCGGTGAGATTTGGGTCGATGAAATAAACGTAGCCGATGCAGATATTCAACAATTATACGAAGTTAGAAAAAGAGTGGGGTTTACGTTTCAAGAGGGGGCATTATTCGATAGTATGAATATTTTCGATAACGTGGCTTTTCCTCTAAAAGAACATACGAATATGAATAAAGACGAGATTAAAAAAAGAGTTTTCGAAACACTTGAAATGGTAGGTCTTGATGCCGATAGGGTGGCTTATCTTTATCCTCACGAATTAAGCGGAGGAATGAGAAAAAGAGCGGCTACGGCAAGGGCGATAATTCTAAAGCCCAAATACATCCTTTACGACGAACCTACAAGCGGACTTGACCCGATTATCAGTGATAAAATCACAAGAATGATAGAATCTTTAACAAGAGAGCACAAAATGACAAGTGTCGTAATCTCTCACGATTTGAAAGAGACTTTCAAAAGTGCCGATTATGTCGCAATGCTTTATAACGGAGAAATAATCGAATACGGAACCGTCGAAGAATTTAAAAACTCTCAAAATCCTATCGTTAGGGCGTTTATCGAAGGAAACAGCGAAAAATACGAAAAAATAGCTGACGGAGTATAAATCGAAAAAGGAGCGATATGAAAAAATTGTTATTTTTATTAAGCGTTGTTTTATTGTTTGCGTATGATGCAAAAGTGGAGCCGTATGAGGTTTATAAAATAAAAGCGCCTCAAAGTGGTGAAGTTTTGGTTTCAAATAAAAACTTGGAATCTAAATTCGTAACGAATAAACTAATTGTCAAAATTGATGATACGAAAGATAAAATCAATCTTCAAAATTTGAAAAATCAAATTGCGGTTTTAAAAGAAGAGATTAAAAATCAAGAGCAAATCGTAAAAAGAAAAAAATCAATTTATGAAAGATATAAAAACTTAAAAACCAAATCTCAAGAACAAAAAGATTTGAAATTTTACGATTATATGGGAGCGTTAAATCAACTTTTGAATATGAAATCTCAGCTTAGTAATTTACAAGCTCAAGAAAAAACGACTCTTGATAACATAAACAAAAAAAATATCAAAGTTACGGGATATGTAAATAAAATTTATGTCACTGCCGGAGATTATGTAAATCCGGGAGTTTTGGTAGCGGAAGTGGACGATACTACAAAACAAAAGCTAACAATTTACGTGCCGATTGATAAAATAGATTCGATTTTAAACAAAGACGTCTATATAAACGGAAAACTCAGTGATTTTAAAATAGAAAAAGTATGGAGTTTGCCCGATAGCAAATATATTACGAGCTATAGAGTCGATTTGGTCGGAAAAGGTCTTAGATTCGGTGATATCGTAAAGGTTGAATTTAAATAATTAAAAAAGCGAAGGCGTTAGAGAATCTTCGCTTCTATTCGTTTCGTCGTAAATTTCTCCTATTTCGTCTATATCCAAATAATCCGGAAATTCGAACTCGATACCCCAATCGTTATAAAATATGGCTTTATCACCCCTGATTTCTTCGAATTCCAAAATTTCGCCGTCGCTAATGATTTTCATCCCCTTTTTTAATTCGTATACCTTTCTCAACCCACGCCTTTTTTAATTGTATATTAACATATAAACTTAAAGGTTTGCTGAAAGATAACAAATTGTTATCTTTCACATTTCACCTATTTCCACTCTTCAATTACGTCTTTGAATATTTTTGATAGCTTAATCACTTCGTCTTTGCCCGTTCTTTCGTTAGGAGCGTGAATAGTGTCGTTTTTTACTCCGAATTCGACTACTTTTACTCCGTATTTCGCAAAAAATCTCGCATCGCTCGTTCCGCCTGCGGTTGAATGTTTCGGCGTTATGCCCGTTTCTTTTTGTATTGCCTTATCAAGAGCTTTTACAACTTTTGTATTCGGGTCGGTAATAAAAGGTTCGGCGCTTTGTTTAAGCTCAAGCGTATAGTTCATATCTTTGAAATGCTCGTGGATGAAGTTTTTGATTTTTTCTTTGTCAGTATGAGTGTTGTTTCTGACGTTAAACATCATTTTAAGCTCACCCGGAGTTACGTTTGTCACTTCCATTCCGGCTCTGATGTCGGTGACTACGAATTTACTCGGAGCAAAATACTCATCTCCCTCGTCCAAATCCACACCCGCGATTTTGTGTAGTACTTGAGCTACTTTATGGATAGGGTTTATTGATTTTTCCGGATATGCCGCGTGACCTTGAAGTCCGATTTTTCTTAGCACTCCGTTAATACTTCCTCTTCTTCCGATTTTAATAGCATCTCCGAAAACCTCTTCGCACGTAGGCTCGGCTACAATTGCAAAATCCGGAATAAGATTTTTTTCTTTTAAAATTTCAAGCATATATTTTGTTCCCCACACGGCATCGCCTTCTTCATCGCTTGTTATAAGAGCGCTGAGGGTTCCGTTGAAGTTTTTTGCGTTTTTCATAGCCCACAAAAACGCCGCAAGTCCGCTTTTCATATCCTGTGCACCTCTTGCGTATATTTTTCCGTCAATTTCAGTCGGTGTAAAAGGGTCTGTTTTCCAGCCCTCTCCCGGTGGTACTACGTCGATATGCCCCCCGAAACACAAATGATCGCCTTCGCCGAATTTTTTATAAATAAAAAGATTTTTTACACCTTCTTTTTCTGTTTCAATTACTTCGTAATCGTTTAAATAATTCTTTATAAATTCCATCGCTCCGTCGTCATTTGGAGTAATCGATTTAAATTCAAGTAACTTTTTAAAAAGTTCTATTACGTCCATTTTTAGCCTTTTTTGTTAGAATTTTATAATATTTAAAACAGATTGGGAGTTTTTAATGGATGAATTCTTAAAAAATGTCAACGGCATTGAAAAATATAGTATATTATTTATGTTTTTTATATATTTATTTGGTTTTGTTATTGTAAATGCATTTTTGGGTAAATATAGCGTTTATGAGGTTAATGCTATTAGTACTTTAAATATAATTGCTGGTTTATTATTTTTGGTATTTTTGCTGGAATATTATTTTTTAGTGTGGAATAACTTAGTTATTTGTATAAAAAAGTATGTGTTATGGTATTGTTCTATTGAAATGTTTTTTTTATTAACTCTAAATACATTTATATTAAATAATATATTTTTTTCAGTCCATGATAATTTGATTGAATATATCTTTTTTAGTGGATTTGTATTTTTTTTTATTTTAGAATTATTAAAAATTTATAATAAATTAATTTTAGCTTTTGAATTAATATTTAAAATTATTGTAGTAATTATTTTTATTTTTTCGTGGAAACATTATCTGATTGAGTTTATAATATTTGCTTTTTATTTTCTTTTAACAGTTTATTTACTTTTTTTTAAGATTATTAAATATTTACATAATGTAAATTTTTATTTTACTTCTTTTTCATTGTTATTTGGGTTAATTTTATTTGCAGTTTACTTTGGAAAATTTATTTATTCAAATATAGATAAAAGTTTTGGTGGTGGGAAAGAAATTCCTGTAGAAATAGAAACAAATAATAAAAGATTTTATAAAGGTCTATTAATTTTAGAATTAGATGATTGTTATTTATTAAAGCAAAATGATTTAAACAAAACTAAAATAATAAAAATTTTAAAAAATAACATTAATAAAGTTGTTGTTTTTAAATAGTTAAAAAATTTTACCAACGAATCTAAAGGGTTCTTTAGTAAAAAAAATCGTTTCAAAATCCTTAAAAATTTCAAAAAACTCCTCGGTTGTCAGTTTGTATTTGGGGATTTTTTCAAATGCGAAATAACCGCCTTTTTTTAGTGCTTTTGGTATTTGTTTTAGCAAATCTAAATTAAAATATTTAATTATTATGATAACATCGTACTCATTTTGTGGTATAATATAATTATCAAGGTCAAGGCAAATCGTTTTGATTTTAGGGTTTTTGATTTTTGATATTGCGACATTGCTTATATCTATAAGCGTTACGTCGTATCCTTTGTTTAGTAAAGCTTCGGCGTTTGTACCAAGACCGCCGGCCAAATCCAAAGCTTTTTTATTTTTTGCGCTTGGTATGTGGTCTAAAAGGATACTCGGTGCTTTTGGGGTGAAAGTTTTATATTTTTCATTCCATTTGATTTTTTCTTCTATCATTTTGTACCTTTAAGGAGTTTCGTATGAAAAAAATTATAGCCGAAATAGACAAACTAAAAGATAAAATCATCGAAATTAGACGTCATATTCATATGTATCCTGACCTCTCGGGTGAAGAGTATCCCACAAGAGACTATGTAAAAGAGATTTTGCAAAAAGAGGGAATAAAAGAGATAAGAACTTTTGAAAATCACGCCGGAATGGTCGTGGATATTATAGCGGGCGATAATTTGCCTACAATTGCGTTTAGGGCTGATATGGACGCACTGCCGATAAAAGAAGAAAACAACGTTCCGTATAAGTCAAGAAAACAAGGCGTTATGCATGCTTGCGGTCATGACGGGCATACGGCGATACTCACGGGCTTTTTGATAGCCTGCAACAGACACAAAGACAAACTCCCCTTTAACATAAGAGGAATTTTCCAACACAAAGAAGAAGTAATGGACGGAGGCAGCGAAGATTTGATAAGAGACGGAGCGCTTGATGGAGTCAGTGCGATTTTCGGGCTTCATATGTATCCGTATTTGAAGACGGGTGAGATAGGGTATAAATACGGCGAAATGATGGCGAGTGCCGATATGTTTGAGATTGAGATTTTCGGAAAAAGCGCTCACGGGGCAAGACCGCACGAGGGGGTGGATGCTATTCTTACCGCTTCTATGGTTGTGAATTCTATCAATCATATCGTAAGTAGAAGAATCGACCCTTTACATCCTGCGGTGATATCTTTCGGAACGATTGAAGGCGGAAAGGCCGCCAATATCATTTGCGACCATGTAAAACTTAGCGGAACGGTCAGAACCTTAAACGATTCGGTTAGACAAAACATAAAAGAGATGATGGAAGAAGCAACCGCCGGGATTTGTAGAGCGATGGGCGCGAAATATAATTTTCATTACTACTTCGGAAATCCCGAGCTTATAAATGATGATAAAATGGTGGATGTGGTTATTAAAGCGGCAAAAAAATTCGCAACGCCTATAGACTTAAGACAACCCGTTATGGGCGGTGAAGATTTTGCGAATTATCTAAAGGTGGTTAAGGGAGCGTTTTTCAGACTCGGCTGTTGTAATGAAAACAAAGCCACCTGCTATCCGCAACATCACCCGAGATTCGATATTGATGAGGATAGTTTGATAATAGGTGCTAAAATATTTGCAAATATTCTTAAGGAGCTTAAATGAAAGGACATAGCGGAATATCATCGCCGTTTTTTATCGTAAAAAAGCCGGTTGATGCGATTATTAGAGATATTAAAAAGGGCGATTCGAAAGATATTGTCGAGCTTTTTAGAGCGAATTACGACGATACTTATTACAAAAAAAGTTTTTATGACCATAAAACGTGGGAAGAGATGGTCGAGAGTAAAAAATATTATCCGATTGTTGCCGAAATTGACGGGAAGGTTGTGGGGCAGTTTTTGCTTACTGTAAATGACAAATATAACGGAGAAATCGGAGCGGTAGTGGTTCATCCCGATTACAAAGGTAGGGGACTTATGAATAAAATGTTTGATTATTTGATAAAAAAAGCCGAGAGTCTCGGGCTTAGTGCAATATACGGAGAAGCTATAATGTTTCATCCTTTTTCTCAAAAAGCCAACCTAAAACACGGAATGATTGAAACCGCTCTTCAGCTTGGAGAGGTCGCTTCTTGGATAGCCCAAAAAGATATTAAATTCGAAAAACGCTCCGGCACGCTTGTAGGCTATAAGATTTTTAATCGTCAAAAACGCTCTTTATATACTCCGAAAATTTATAGAAAATTGATACTTGATAGGTATAAAAAAGCATCCCTTCCAATCTCAAAAGCCGCAATCAGACCTATTAAAAAGTCCCTAAAACTTTGGGAAAACAGACTTTTAAAACTCTCAGGTATCATAATTGACGGAAAAATTAAAAACTTCGAAAACAGATTCAACACTCTCTTTACAAAAGCGAAACTCAGAGGAGAAATGGTATATGCCGATATCAACCTCCACACTCCCGAAATAGAAGAAATTACCGAGTTTTTAAACAAAAAAAGATTTTTTTACAGCGGTGTTTTGTTTTATAGATACAACGGATTTGATTATTTAAGACTACAATACGAAAATACCCACAACGTCGAGGAGAGATTAAACGTATGTTTTAGCGATTATTGTAAATTTTTAAGTAAATTCGTTATAAGAGATAAAAAAAGAGTGGCGAGATTATGAGTTTTTGAAGTTTTCTATCATTGAGAGGTAGTCGTTTAGATTTTCAAATCTGTGATTGCCTCCGTATTCTACTACAACTTTTGCGTTTGGCAGGTTTTTGAATTTTTTAAGAGCTTTTTTATAGTTTAAAATTTCGTCACCGCTTTGCAAAAGTACCAAATATTTTCCTCTTTTTGGTTTTGTTTTAAGTTTTTTTAATTCTTTTAAATAGCTCTTTTTCCATTTAAAAGGAGTGTTGTCGCAATATCTGTATTGGGTGCCGATGTAAGGTTTTAGGGTTTTATAAGGTTTTAAGGACGGGTTGATTAATACAGCTTTTAGGCCGTATTTTTCGGCCAAGTGCATTGCATAATATCCTCCAAGAGAACTACCAATAAGAAGATTACCAGGTTTTGCATACTCTTTTAGTTTCTCTATCGCTTCAAGAGGGGAGGGAGGCAGGTTTATTGCGACCAAATCCCCGAAATAATCTCTTAAGATTTTGGTTTTGTTGCTTTTTGCACAGCTTGCGAATCCGTGAATATATACAATCATGGCAGAGGATTTTCATAAAAAATATAAGTTTCGTAGTTGGTTACTTCGAAATAGACCTTTTTCTTTTCATCAGGGTCTACTTTGTAGTTGAAATTTTTATCGATATATCCGTAAGCAAATCTATAAGGACGAGGTTTATTATCATCCGTTCCGTGAGCCGTAGTGAGTTTGTCTACTTTCAAAAATCTCATAACAAGCTTGCCGCCGCTATAAATGTCCACAACTCCGTTTACTCCGGTATAGTTTTGGATAGTTCTTCCGAGTTTGTTTTGTTGCTCTTGCGTACATCCTAAAAATAAGGCGCTTAGAGCCAATGGAACTATTAACAATTTTTTCATTTCAGTCCTTTTTTACTACTATTTTGTCTCTTCCGGTGTTTTTCGCTTCATATAAAGCTTGGTCCACTCTTATCATAAGTCTATAAATCGAATCTTCGCTTTTGAATTCGGTAACTCCGAACGAACAGGTTATTTTTCCGATTTTCGGAAATTCGTAGTTTCTTATCGCACTTTGTAATTTTTCGGCTACTCTTAACGCTTCGTTTAGAGGAGTGTGAGGTAGAATAATCAAAAACTCTTCTCCTCCCCAGCGCCCGATTATATCGGATTTTCTAATATTTTGTTTCATAATTCTCGCAAGTTCTTCAAGGACGATATCTCCTACTTTATGGCCGAATTTGTCGTTAATATCTTTAAAATGGTCGATATCGCAAAAGATGATACTAAGAGGATTGGCGTATCTTTTGGCTTCTTCGACCTCTTTTTGTAGCATATAATCGATATGTTTTCGATTAAAAATACCGGTTAGGGAGTCGATGGTCGCCGTTTTTATAAGTTGGGTTTCGAATTTTCTTCTTTTTTTGATTTCGAAAAATTGATAAATAACAAGCGCAATTAAAATCAAAATAAGTCCGATAGCTATAAAAGCGATAGTTAAAAGTTTTTTGGTGTCTATTCCCGTTTGATATACTACATAAACCCATTTTTTAAATATTCTCTCTTTTTCTTCCGGAGTAATTGAATCTATCGCTTTATTTATAGCGCTTACAAGCAGGGGATAGTCGTTTCTGACCATAAATCTCACTTTAAAATCAAAAGGAGTTTTTCCTGAAATTTTTAAGTTTGCGAATTGATATTTGTTGATGTTATAAGCTATTACCGGTAAATTGTCTATTGCGGCAAAAGCTTTTCCTCTGCTTACATAATCAAGAGCTGTTTTGATATCTTTTACTTCTATAATATTCAAATTCGGAAAATGTTTTTTTAATATTTCCGCGGCGGAATAGTTTTTTCCGACTACTATTTTTTTGTTTTCGAGTTGCGCCATGCTGTTTATGAATCCTATATTGTTTCTTGTGGCGATTACGATAGGATATGTGGCATAAGGTTTTGTAAATAGTGCGAAATTTTGCTTTTGAGGCGTTTTTGCCGTAGCCGGAACGATGTCGGAATTTTTATTTTTGATATCTTCTAAAACAAGCGTCCAAGAGGGTAAAATTTTGCAGTTTGATTTTAGATTCAGTTTGTGTTTTATGAGTTTCCAATAATCTATCGCAATACCTTCTATTTTGTCGTCTTTTAGCATATTAAAAGGCGCCCAATTAGGCGTTACGACACAATGAAAAAGGTGATTTTTAATAAACAACTTTTCGTTTGGTGTCAAATCTACTTGAGCAAATAGACTCACCACAGCTATTACGATAGACCATATAACCTTCATCAAACTCCCATTTTTAATCATTTATCTCATTATAATACAAAAAAAAATTTTTTTCTAGAAAAATTAACAAAAAAATAATAAATTTAATCATTTAGTCAAACTAACTAAATAAAATTGATTTTTATTACTATTTTTGATATAATCAATTACTACGCCGGCTACAATATGCTACAATAAGTTAAAAAATGGAGACGGAATGATTAAAAATCATGAGGAATATAAAAAAGCCGTTGAAACGTTAAAAAAATGGGCGTATTATTATTACGTACTTGATAATCCGCTTGTTACCGATGAAGAATACGATAAGTTATATAAAGAAGTGGAAAAGTATGAAGAAGCTCATCCGGATGAAATAGACCCGAGCTCACCTACTCAAAGAGTCGGTGATGTAGTACTTGAAGAATTTAAAAAAGCGCGTCATATTACGAAAATGTGGTCTATGGAAGACGTATTTGACGAAAATGAATTTAAAGACTGGGTAAATAGAGTAAAAAGACTTGCAAACGAGCATATTACGTTTTATATAGAGCCTAAATTCGACGGGGCGAGTTTGAATCTCGTGTATAAAGACGGAAAACTGATAAGAGCAGAAACCAGAGGGGATGGAGAAATAGGAGAAGACGTAACTCTAAATGCTAAAACAATCAACTCCATTCCTCTTGAAATAGATTATAAAGGGCTTATAGAAATAAGAGGCGAAGTCGTTATTAAGAAAAAAGATTTTGAAAAATTAAACGAAGAGAGAGTAAAAAAAGGAGAGCCGACATTTGCCAATCCAAGAAACGCGGCGGCAGGAAGCTTAAGACAGCTTGACCCGAAAATTACGGCAAGTAGGCCTTTGATATTTTATCCGTGGGGAGTGGGATATCCGATAGAAGTTTTAAATAGCGATGAAGTGAGCAAAGAGCAATATGAAAACGATAAAAAAAGATTTATCGAGGAGTTTAAAAAATACAAAAACGTAATGGATTACGTCTATTCTTTGGGATTTAAAGAACCGCCTAAAAGAGGGGAGTGTGATAGTGAGGATATCGAATGCGTGCTAAAAAAATATCACGAGTTTATCGAAATAAGAGACGATATTCCCGTAATGCTTGACGGAATGGTTGTAAAAGTAAACGAACTACATCTTCTTGAAAAGCTCGGATATACGACCAAATATCCGAGATGGATGGTGGCGTATAAATTCCCGGCTGTTGAAAAAGAGACGATACTCGAAGATGTTGTCGTGCAAGTGGGAAGAACCGGGGTATTGACCCCTGTAGCGGTGCTAAAACCTGTAGAAATCGGAGGAGTGATAGTAGAAAGAGCTACGCTTCATAATTTTGACGAAATAGAAAGAATGGATATAAGAATAGGAGACCACGTAATAGTCATAAGAAGCGGGGATGTTATACCGAAAATTACTAAAGTTTTGTATCACAAAAGAACCGGAAACGAAAAACCTATACCAAGACCTACCCATTGTCCCGTATGTGGGGCTGAGGTATTGGATGAGGGAGCGATAATCAAATGCCAAAACCTATCATGCCCTGCAAGGGTGGTAAATACGATAATCTATGCCGCAAGCAAAAACTGCCTTGATATAGAAGGGCTTGGAGAGAGTGTCGCAAAACTGCTTTATGAAAGAGGCCTTGTTAGAGATATTACGGATTTATTTAAATTAAAAGTCGAAGATTTGGAAAAATTACCGGGCTTTGCAAGAAAAAAAGCCGAAAATTTAGTAAAAGCCATAGAAAAAGTAAAAGGAATAGAGTGCTGGAGATTCGTTAACGCTCTTGGAATCGAGCATATAGGAGAGGTGGCGAGCAAAAAGATTTGTGAGACTTTCGGAATAGATTTTTACAAACACGACCCGGAAGAATTTTACAAAATCGAAGGTTTCGGGCCTGAAATGGTAAAATCTATCGCAGAATATGTTAAAGTAAATAGAGAAAAAATCGAAAAACTAATAGAATTGATACAGCCTACCAATCCGAAAAAAGAGGAGGTAGAAAACTCTCCTTTTAGCGGAAAAACGGTAGTGCTAACTGGTACTATGAAAAAACCGAGAAGCGAAATAAAAGAGCTTCTTGAGCATTTGGGCGCTCATGTCACTAATAGCGTAAGTAAAAAGACCGATTTTGTAATATACGGAGAAGACCCGGGCAGTAAGTATGAAAAAGCGCAAAAATTGGGGGTTACGCTGCTGCCTGAAGAAGAAATGTGGAAAATGATAGGAGAAGGATGATGGGTACGAAAACGACTCTTGATAATGATTTGGAAATATTACTTCCGAAGCTTTATAGAGTTATATTATTAAATGACGACTATACGACTTTTGATTTCGTAATAGAGATTTTAAAGTCGGTTTTTAATAAAACCGAAGAAGAAGCTATAAATTTGACTCTTAAAGTGGATAGAGAAGGCAGTGCGACTGTGGGAGTGTATCCATACGAAATAGCGGAAATGAAAGTAAATAAAGTACACTCTTTAGCTCGCTCTGCCGGCTATCCGCTAAGAGCCAGAATTGAGGAGGTATAAATGCAAATAACTGAAACTTTAAGAAATATATTAAATGAAATAATCCAAGAAGCGAAACGTAGAAAAAACGAATATATCACAATAGACCATGCATTCTACGTTTTGCTAAAAAACAAAAACGTCCGCTCTATCTTAGAAGACGTGGGCGTTGATATCGATTATATAAGAAGGGGACTTGATTATTATCTTGACAGATACATCGAAAAAGTTTCGGGAAGCACTATGCCTACCGAAACTTTGGCTTTTCATAAAGCTACAGATAGAATGTTTAAACATATCGAAGGTATCAAAAAACCTTATGCCGATGAAATCGACTTTTTTATAGCGTTGCTTGAAGACGAGACAAGCTACGCTTCTCAACTTTTAAGAGAATTCGGTATAGAAAAAGTCGAAATCGTTGAATACGTAACCGAAATTCAAGATATCGAAGACGAGATAAAAAAACTCAATTCCGAGAAAAAAGAAAAAAGCGTACTTGATGAGTACGCAACCGAACTAACATCGATAGCAAAAGAGTTTGACGACGTTATCGGAAGAGAATCGGAAATCGATAGGGTTATGCAAGTCCTTGCAAGAAGAAAGAAAAACAATCCGGTACTTGTAGGAGAGCCGGGTGTCGGTAAAACGGCCGTGGTAGAAGGGCTTGCCAAAAAAATAGCTACCGGTGACGTGCCTGATGTATTAAAAGGCAAAAAAATCTATTCTCTTGATATGGGAAGTTTGATTGCCGGTACGAAATATAGGGGTGAATTCGAAAAAAGAATGAAAGCTATTTTACAAGAGCTGAAAAAAGAAAAAGAGCCTATTTTGTTTATCGATGAAATTCATATGATTGTAGGTGCTGGTGCTGCCGGAGATAGTAAAATGGACGTAGCAAATTTACTAAAACCGGCGCTTGCAAGAGGCGAAATCAGATGTATAGGCGCTACAACGTATGAAGAGTATAAAAATCATTTCGAAAAAGATAAGGCTCTAAATAGAAGATTTCAAAAAATAGACATTAAAGAGCCGAGTATAGAAGATACTATTAAGATTTTAGAAGGCTTAAAACCTAAATACGAAGAGTTTCACGGAGTAAGATATTCAAAAGAAGCGATAAAAAGCGCAGCGGTACTTGCTAAAAAGTATTTAAGAGAAAAATTCTTGCCTGATAGTGCAATCGACTTAATTGACGAAGCGGGAGCGAAATATAAACTAAGAGGCAAAAAACTAATAACAAAAAGCGATATCGAAAACATCGTAGCGAAAATCGCGAATATTCCTAAAGAATCGGCATCTCAAAACGAGGTGGAAAAACTAAGACACTTGGAAGAAAACTTAAAAGCCAAAGTTTTCGGACAAGATGAGGCGATAAAAGAGCTTGTGAAAGTTATCAAAAGAAAAAAAGCGGGACTTACAAGAGACAATAAACCTATAGGAAGTTTTCTTTTCGTAGGTCCTACGGGTGTTGGTAAGACTGAAATCGCAAAACAGCTTGCAACTATTTTGGGAATCAATTTCTTAAGATTCGATATGAGCGAATACCAAGAAAAACATTCGGTTGCAAAACTTATAGGTTCGCCTCCCGGATACGTTGGATACGAAAAAGGAGGACTTTTAACGGAAGCTATTAGAAAACAACCTCATACCGTATTGCTTTTGGATGAGATAGAAAAAGCTCATCCGGATATCGTTCAGATATTGTTGCAAATAATGGATAATGCGACTTTGACCGATAATGAGGGTAGAATTGCTGATTTTAGAAACGTTGTGCTTATTATGACGAGCAACCTTGGGGTCGGCGAAGGTAATAAGCCCGGATTTATGCAAGAACATACGGAATTTAAAGAAGAGGCGATTCATAGATTTTTCGCTCCGGAATTTATAAACAGGCTTGATGCGATTGTAAAATTTAAGCCTCTTTCAAAAGAGTCGATATTGTTGATAGTAGATAAGTTCATTGACGAACTTCAAGATAAATTAAGCAGTAAAAAAGTAAAACTGACTCTAACAAAAAGAGCGAAAGAAGCCCTTGCAAAAGAGGGATATTCTCCGTCTCTTGGAGCAAGACCTCTTGCAAGGGTGATAGAAGAGAAAATCGTAGAGCCTTTGAGCGATTATATTCTCTTTGGCGATTTAAAAAGCGGAGGAGAAGTAAAAGTGGATTATGTAAAAAACAAATACGTATTAAAGAAGAAGAATGATAAAAGTAAGTGAGTATCCGCCTCTTTATTTGTTGGATGATTTTGAGTTTCCTTCTCCTTATGAGGATTACGAAGACGGCTTTATAGGGGCAAGCTACGACTTGCACCCTAAGCGTCTTTTGGAAGGTTACTCGAACGGATTTTTTCCTTGGTATCAAGATGAAGACGGGCTTTTTCATTGGTTCGTGCTTGATAAAAGGATGCTTTTAAAAACGGATGAAGTAAAAACGACAAAAAAACTTCTTCAAAAACTTAGAAGTAAAAAGTGGGATTTTAAAATAAATACCCGTTTTGATGACGTAATCAGAATGTGTAGCAAAGTAAAAAGAAAACACGAAAGCGGTACGTGGATAAACGAGGATTTTATAAAAGCTTATACCGAACTTCATAGATTGGGATACGCAATTTCTGTTGAGAGTTATTACGAAGGCGAACTTGTAGGCGGATTTTACGGAGTGGCTATTAACAAATATTTTAGCGGTGAGAGTATGTTTCATATCAAACCCGATGCCAGCAAGCTTGCTTTGATATATTTTGCAAATCTTTTAAAAGAGCAGGGTATCGAATATATCGATTGTCAGGTACCAAGCGAACATTTAGGCAGAATGGGCGGAAAAGTATATGACAAAAAAGATTTCATACCTATAATCCAAAAAGCGGCAAAAGGAATTATCATTGAAGACCCTAAAAGAGTGGAATGTACTACTTGAGCTTGTTAAAACAAAAACGGGAGCTCTGCTTTATAAGATAAACCTTGATGAAAATCACTTTTTCTTAGAGCAAAATCCTCTAAAAGACTCCAAATACGGAGTCGCTTATAGGGAGCTTAAAAACAGGTTTCCTGAGTTTTATATGTTTTGGGAGATAAAAGACGACAACTATACCGGAAAAGTTTTAACGGCAAGACTTTGCGACAAAAAAGACCTTGACGAATTTATAGAAAGCTTAGTGGGAGGAGATTTTAAAAACTACGAAGATTTCAGCTGAAAATCTTAACGACTCTTCCCACTATTTCGATTTCGTTGGGTTTTATAGTTTCGCTCGGGTAGGCTTTATTATCCGATATCAGCTCAATCTCACCGCTGCTTTTTAAATTAACTCTTTTTACAAAAACCCCTGCGTTAGTATTGACTACGAAAATTCCTCCGTTTCTTATGTTTTTGTCGTTTCTGTCTATAAAAATTATACTTCCGTCTTTAATTGTCGGCTCCATTGAATCGCCTATAACGTTTATCGCATCCAAGTTTTTATCTATTATTCTTTTGTCGATATACAAAATCTCATATCCTTCATCAAAATTTATAGCCCCGCCTCCGGCACTTGCGTTTATGTCTTTGAAATATCTGATTTGAGAAAACTTTTCCGTTTCGTTTGCTATCGTTTCTATATCTTGGTCGAAAAGAAGCCAATTTATAGATATTTTTCTTTTGGCGCAAAAATAGGCAATCTCTTCATAAGGGATTTTGTTTCTTTTTTTTAGGATGGATAAGTGCTCTGGTGTTATTCCAAGAGCTTTTGCCACGTCTTTATTTAAAACTTTTTTATTTCCTATTTCTTGTGAGATTATATCTTTTATTTTTTCGATAACTTTTTCGAAGTTCATTTTTTAAATCCTTAACAAAATGTTAATTTTTGATTTTTTATTTTATCAATTTGTTATATTTTTGTAAAGAAAATTAAAGGAGGCGGGATGAAAATTCATCTTGATTTGGATTCGTTTTTCGTATCGGCTCACAGGGTTTTTGACAAATCGCTTTTAAATAAGCCGGTTGTAGTGGTAAAAAGAAACGACAAAGAGATTTTCGAAAATCACAAATCGGAAGTATTGAATCTAAACAGAGGTGCGTTTACTGGGGATTTGATAGTTTCTAAAAAAGAGTATGATAAAAGCTATTTTTTAGAAAACGGCAAAATCAGAGGTATAGTGGTTACCTCAAGTTATGAGGCAAGAGAGCTTGGTATAAAAACGGGTACCACTTTAAAAGAAGCGCTTGAAATATATCCGAAACTGACCGTTTTACTGCCGGATTATAAGCTTTATCATACGCTCTCTTATAAACTAAAAGAGTTTTTAAAAGTCAAAATTCCGTTTGTCGAGCAGTTTAGTATCGACGAGTTTTTCGGAGATTTGGAGGGGTGGGTGGATGATAGGGACGCTTTTTTGTTTTGTAAGGACTTAAAAGATGAGATTTGGGAGAAGTTTTCGCTTCCTATTTCGATAGGTATCGCAAAAAGCAAATGGACTGCGAAACTCGCCACCTCTTTTGCAAAACCTAACGGCGTTTTTATGGTGGAAGAGGTGGATGAGTTTATAAAAGACATTCCTATCGAGAAATTCCCGGGAATCGGCAGAAGAATAGAAAAAAGACTAAAAGAAAGAGGGATTTTAACTTTAGGAGACGTAAAAGAAAACAGGGAATATTTTTATTCTTGGGGGAAACCGGGGGTTGAGCTTTATAAAAGGGTATGCGGTATAGATAACGAAGAGGTAAAAGAGAGAGAAGTTAGAAAAAGCATAGGAATTTCAAGGCGTTTTGATGTAGTGTATGACAGAAGGGAGCTTGTAAGAAGGGTGCATGTTTTGTGTAGGTATCTTTCGTTTTTGGTGCTGAAATACAAACTTAATCCGACTTTTTATTATCTGAAAATCAAATATAAAGACAAAACCTCTTCAAAAGCTCACGTTAGGATTCACAGACTCTTTAACGAGCTTTTGTTAAAAGAGATTATGACTACTCTTTTTTACAGAGCCGATGAAAAAGAGATGGGAGTTATTTCATTGTCTCTTGCCGTTTCGAAATTTAAAAGAGAGAGTAATCTTTTCGATTACGAAAAAGATTTGAAACTTCAAAATCTAAACGAAGCGATTTTTAAAATAAGAAGCAAATTCGGGGTATCGGCTTTAATGAGCGCCGAAGAGATACACCCCTAAAAAACTTAAAACAAAAACGCTCAAAATCACTTCGAAAAATTTGGTTATAAGTACGGCGAGTTCTTTTTCGCCGAAAATCCAAACTATAAGACACTTAACTACCGAGTTGGTAAAAGATGCGATAGCTATTCCCGTTGCCGCGCTTAATAAAGAGAGGTTTTTGTTCGCAAGAGAGGAAAGAGATAGCGTAATTGCGTCCACGTCGGTAATTCCGGAGAGGAAAGAGATTATATAAATTCCTATATTTCCGTATTTTTGTCCTACGAAATAGACAAGTGCGTAGATGAAGCCGAAAATTATCGCGAATTTAATAGCTTCATCAAGCTCAAGAGGGTTTTTTTCCAAAACTTCACTTTTTATTTCTATGTTTTGAGAAGTTTTTTTATAAAATCGATACGATATGTAAATTCCTACAATCGTCGTGATAGTATATGGTAAAACCAAAATAAAAAAGACCTCTTTATTTACGATAAGACTCTCAATAAGCACTCTTGCGAACATTATGGTGTTGGCAATGGCGATGGCGGCTGCGTAGGTGTAAAGAAGAGAGGAGTTTTTTTGGATTTTGTAAAGCTTTGAGATAGAAAAGGTAACCGCTGTCGAACTGATAAAACCTCCCGCGGCACCTGTGAGTAAAATTCCGTATTTTTGACCGAAAAATTTAATACCCAAATATCCTATAAAAGAGAGAGTCGCGATAATAACAGCCATAGCCCAAGTTTTGTGCGGATTGAAATAAAATATCATTTTATCCGGAAGATACGGAAGTACCAAAAAGGTCATAACAAGCAAAAGCACGGCCGCACTGATATCTTTTGAAGAAAGGGACGATTCTATTTTTTTAAGTTTCGTTTTGATATTCAGGATGAAAACTATGACGATACTTAGCGTAATAGCGAAACTAACTTCGTTTTGAGATACCAAATAGCCTATTAAAAATGTCAAAATCGCAGCAACGTGCGTGGTGGAGCCTTGTTTGTCGTAGTGTATGACTTTTAGAAAATAGGCGCTGATAACAAGAGCGCCCAAAACGAAAAAAGCAAGATAAAAAAAATAACTTTGAGTTTTTGTGATGATTCCTGCCAAAAATCCGAAAAGAGAGATTAAAGAAAAAGTCCTGCTTCCGGCAAATCCTTTTTCGTTTTGATGAATAAACGAGATATTTCTCTCAAGCCCTATCAAAAAACCTAAAACGATACTGATTGCAAGAAGTTTTAGGGTTAAAATATCCATTTTTCATCCTTTAAATAATTATAGCTTAATTTTTTGATAAAATTATGGAAAAAAAGGTTAAGTTTGAGAAAAGCAGTCGCATTTACCGGGCCGAGCAATTCGGGAAAAACAACATTAATAGAAAAAATCGCAAAAAAACTGATAAAAGATTACGAAATAGCGATTGTAAAAAACGACCCGGGAGACAAAGCGAAATTCGACGTAGAGGGAAAAGATAGTTATAAGTTTTATCAAACGGGTGCCGAAGTTGTCGTAACGTCTCCTACAAGAACGACATATTTTTCTCACAGAAAAAAACAAATCAAAGAGATTGCGGATATGATAGGGGAGTTTGACTTTTTATTGGTCGAGGGGTTAAAGACCCTGCCTCTTCCGAGAATCGCCGTATTCAGAGGGGATGTGGACGAGTCCTATTTTCCGTATATCAAAGCCGTGGCGGTTGATGACAGCGTAGATAAAAGCAAAATACCTCAAAATATCGATATTTTGGATTTGAATAACGTCGATGAGGTAATTGAGTGGATATTTAAAAACGCCGAGGAAATTTAATGAAAGAAGTTTTAAATAAAAGACTTGAAAAATTAAAAGCCCATTATAAAGCGTTAAAAGATTATCATGATTTTATAATTAAATTGGGAAATATTTACGAGCCTTTCGAATTTAGCGCTTTAAGCTTGGAAGAAAGAGCTGTTTTGGAAGCTTATTTAAAGAGATTTTCTTCCGTTCAAGATTATTTGGGAGCTAAAATTTTTCCTTTGCTTTTGGACGTTAAAGGCATACCTTATAAAAAAATGAGTGAAGTACTCTCTCTTATGGAAAAAGAGGAGATAATTAATCTTGAAGAGTGGATTGAATTTAGAAACGTAAGAAACGAGCTTGAGCACGATTATCCTGATGAAATCAAACAAGCTCTTGAAGATTTGAAGTTTTGTGTAGAGAATTTTGAAAAAATTGAAGAAATTATTAAGAAAGTTTTTGAGTATGTATCTTAGACTCGATAAAATTTCAAAAAAGAAACTTTTTGAAGCTCTTGAAGTTTTTCAAGGGTGTGAGATATATTTTTTCGGAAGCAGAAGAGACCCTGAAAAAAGAGGCGGTGATATAGATATCGCTATTAAAGGGCTTGATAAAGAGGAGTTTAAGAAAAAAAGAGTTAAGTTTTTTAAAAAACTTTTACTAAGTGATTTTGATTACGATGTGGATTTGGTGCATTATGAGAGCGCAAGCGAGCTGTTAAAACAGGAGATAAGGAGAGCAAATGACTGAAATATTCAAAGCGATAGAGGATATCGCAATAGAAATTTACGAAGCTATAAAAACAAAAGATACCGGAAAAGTGGAAACTCAAAACGCAAGCGGTGACGTTCAAGTAAAACTTGACGTAATTAGCGATGATATCGTAGAAAAACATCTATTAAAAGTAAAAAGCGTAAAAGAGATTATAAGCGAAGAAAAAGAAGACCCTATTACGAAAGAAGAGGGTGAATATTTCGTAGCGTACGACCCGCTTGACGGGAGCAGCTTGATTGATGTCGATTTAAGTGTGGGAAGTATTTTCGGGATTTATAAAGGCGGATACAACGGAGAAAATATCGTAGCTGCGGCTTATGTGGTGTATGGTCCGAGAGTTGAGCTTGTTATTGCAAGAGACGTTGTGGAGCTATTCAGACTAAACGAGCACACTAAAAAATTCGAATTCGTAAAAGAACTAAAACTTGGAAAAAAAGGAAAAATTTTAGGTCCTGGCGGTACTCAAAAAAATTGGTATCCGTTTCATAAAGAGATGATAGATTCGTTTTTTGCTGAAGGTTACAGACTAAGATACAGCGGTGGAATGGTACCGGATTTACATCAGATTCTTTTAAAAGGCGGAGGGCTCTTCGCATATCCTGGTACGACCGATAAGCCAAAAGGTAAGCTTAGAAAACTTTTTGAGGTATTTCCGTTTGCGTGTGTTTATGAAAGAGCCGGAGGAAAAGCCGTTGACGGATTTAATGAGCTTTTGAGCCTTGAAGCGGAAAGCTATCACGATACTACACCTTGCTTTTTCGGAAGCGAAGAAGAGATAATCAAAGTACTTAGAACATATAAGGAGAATCAATGAGCGATAAGTGCAAAACATACTATTTAACAACGCCGATTTATTACGTAAACGACGTGCCTCATATCGGGCATGCTTATACGACTATTATTGCGGATACGATTGCAAGATACAGCAGACTCAAAGGAATCGACACCTTTTTCTTAACGGGAACTGACGAACACGGACAAAAAATAGAAGAAGCGGCAAGAAAAAGAGGAAAGTCTCCAAAAGAGTATGCCGATGAGATTAGTGCGAAATTCAAAGAGCTTTGGGATGAGTTTGAAATCAGTTATGACAAATTCATAAGAACCACAGACCCTGAGCATATCAAAGGAGTGCAAAAAGCGTTTCTTGAGATGTATAAAAAGGGTGATATTTACAAAGATTATTACGAAGGACACTATTGTGTAAGCTGTGAGAGTTTTGTGGCTCCAAGCCAGCTTGTAAATGACGAACTATGTCCTGATTGCGGTAAACCTACGAGAATAATCAAAGAAGAGAGCTACTTTTTCAGACTCTCAAAATACCAAGACAAACTTCTTGATTGGCTAAAAAACAAAAAACCTATTTTACCGGAAGCTAAAGCCAACGAAGTTATCAGATTCGTAGAAGAAGGGCTAAAAGATTTATCTATTACAAGAACGTCTTTTGAATGGGGAGTGAAACTTCCTCCTGAAATCAATGACCCGAAACACGTAGTTTACGTATGGCTTGACGCACTTTTTAACTACCTAACAGCTCTTGGTTACGGAAGCGAAGATGAGAGTTTGGTGCAAAAATATTGGCCTGCAAAACTTCATATCGTCGGAAAAGACATCTTAAAATTCCATGCTGTTTATTGGCCTGCGTTTTTGATGAGTATCGGTTATGAACTTCCAAAAAAAATCGCGGCTCACGGATGGTGGACAAGAGACGGTGAGAAGATGAGTAAAAGTAAAGGAAACGTAATCAATCCTAAAGAAGTGGCAGATGCTTACGGGATTGAAAACTTCAGATATTTTATGCTAAGAGAAGTGCCGTTTGGGGCTGACGGGGACTTTAGCGAAAAAGCGCTTATCGATAGAATCAATAACGACCTCGGAAACGACCTCGGTAACCTTCTAAACAGAATTATCGGTATGGCGTATAAATATTTCGGCGGAAACGTTACGAGTAAAGACGTTGAGAAGTATTTTAGTGCCGAACTAAACGAAGCAAGAGAGATAGTTCAAAACTTAGAAGAAACATATCTTTGGAAAATGCAAATTCACAAATTCCTTGAAGAGCTTTGGAAAATACTATCTATCGGAAACAAAGCCATCGATACATATAAACCTTGGGAGCTTATGAAAAACGGCGAAGAAGAAAAAGCGGCGGCTTTAATCGGACTTATAGCTAATCTGCTTGCAATGGTAGCCGTTAATCTACATGCCGTAATGCCGAAAACTACTCAAAAAATCGCAAAAGCTTTAGGATTTGAAATAAATGAAGAGAGCTTTAAAAATATTATGCAAGGCAAACTTCTTGATGATTTCACAATCGAAAAAATACCTCCGCTTTTCCCTAAAATCGAAAAACCTTTAATGAAAAAACCTGAAGTAAAAAAAGAAGAACCGCAAAATATCATTACGATAGACGAATTTTTCAAAGTCGAACTTAAAGTAGGAAAAGTGGTAGTGGCAGAAGAAGTTAAAAAATCAAAAAAACTTCTAAGACTTGAAGTCGATTTGGGTGAAGAAAAACCTCGCCAAATCGTAGCGGGAATCAAAGAATACTATAAACCTGAGGATTTAGTGGATACTTACGTTTGTGTAGTAAGCAACCTAAAACCTGCAAAACTTATGGGAATGGTAAGTGAGGGTATGCTTCTTGCGGCAAAAGATGACGAGGGGCTTGCGCTTATCAGACCTGAAAAACCTAAAAAAGTCGGGACTCAGATTAAATAATGAAAATAGAAACACTCACAAACCTCATAAGCGGCGAACTTCTCAATCGCCCTTATATTTCCGAAGTGTTGTTTTACACGAGCGACGTCGAAGAAGTGAATAGAGGAAGCTGTTTTTTTGCCAAAAAAACGGCCGATATCGCAGAAGCGATAAAAAGAGGTGCTTATGCAATAATAGTCGATAAAGAAGTGCCTATTCTTGATAAAGAGATAGCATGGATAAAAGTCGATGATTTTAAAAAGGCTATTTTTAATATCTTTAAATACGAAAACTTAAAAAATAAAATTTTCCTTGGCGATAAAATTACTTTTGAGATTATAAAAAATATGAACCAAGACAAAAGAGTCGTTGTTTTAAATGAAGATGAGGATTTATTAAGAGCAATAAATTTAAGTGAAAAATATATAGTGACGAAAGAAACTTATTTTAAAGAGATTTTTTCAAACATAGAAGAGCTAAAACCTAAAAAACTCAATCTTCAAAAAGAGGGTCTTTTTAGAATGAAGTTTGAAAGTTTTGAACTTCATTTGCCTTTCGTTTATGCTGAAAACTTCGAAAAAGCTTATAATTTTTTTGATAAAAACGAGCTTAAATATACACTTGAATTCGAAATTGAGAGATTCAAACCGGTATTTGTCGATGCGTTATTAAGAGAAGTGAAATACGGAGAGAGCTCTAAAGTTGTTATAAAGGGATTAAAAAACGACGAAATCTTTTTTAAAGAGCTCAACTACATAGTCGAAAATACAAAGCACGCAAAATGTGTCTTTATTAACGAAACTACAAAAGAACTTTTAAATTCTCCTTTTAATTTCGCCGTTTGTGTTGATTTTGATTTCGAGCCGAAAGTTATAGAAGAAAAAGGACTTTTTAATGATTAAAATCGAAAAAATAAATGAGCTTTGTAAAGGAAAATTTTTAAGCTTAAAAGAAGTTTTTTTTGATTATAAAGGGAAAAAAAGACGCTGGGAAGTTTGTAACTCTATGGATAGCGTGGCTATTTTAATTTATGATATCGATTTGGAGTCAATCATTTTGGTAAAACAATTTAGACTGCCCGTATATCTAAAAAACAACGACGGATATACTTACGAACTTTGTGCGGGACTGTGCGATAAAGATAAATGCTCTTTGGAAATTGCAAGAGAAGAGGTTTTGGAAGAGTGCGGTTATGACGTACCCTCAAGCAAAATACAAAAAATAACTTCCACATGGGCGAGTGTAGGAACTAATGCGGCAAATCAAACGATTTATTATGTGGAAGTGACTCAAAAAGAAAAAGTCCATAACGGCGGCGGAATTGATGATGAAGATATTGAGATTTTCGAATTACCAAAAAATAGAGTTAAAGAGTTTATTTTTGATGAGAGTAAAGTAATTACACCGGGCGCGAAATTCGCTCTTATGTGGTGGGTAAGTGAGAAAATGAAATAGTGAAATGGTGAAATGGTGAGTTTGTGAGGAGATTGGAAAAATACGCAAGAGGTAGGGAAAAGAAACGGAAAATAGGGTGAAGATGTTAAAAAAGAGTTTGAAAAAAATAAATAAAAAGGAGAACGGATGAAGCATATTTTTAGAGAATATGACATAAGAGGGATTTTTCAAAAAGATTTAACGGAAGATGTCGTAAAAAAAATCGGTTATCATTTGGGAAAAAAGATAAAAGGCGACTATGTTTTTGTAAGCTATGATGCAAGAACTCACTCTCCTATTCTTCACGATTGGCTTGTTAGCGGGCTTAATTATGCCGGAAAAAAAGTAATAAGCGGAGGTATGTTACCTACGGGTGCGAATTATTTTGCTAACTTTAGAAAACTTTGTTTGGAAAATGTCGGACCTGTTGAAATCGGAGGAAGCATCCAAATTACCGGCTCACACAATCCTCCTGAATATAACGGATTTAAAATAACTGTTGATAAAGCGCCGTTTTACGGAAAAGATATCTATGCTTTGGGTGATGAGATTATAGCTTCAAAAGAAGATATCCCTACAAACACCGAAGTTATAAAATACGACTTAAAAGCTGATTATATCGATTATATTTCAAATCAGTTTTCTCATTTAAAAGGAATGAATTTAAATGCCGTTTTTGATTGCGGAAACGGGGTTGCCGGAGTTGTTTTAAGAGAGCTTTTGGAAAAAATAGGTATTGAAAATTATGAGATTTTATTTGAAGAACCCGACGGAACTTTCCCGAATCACCACCCCGACCCTACAGAAGAAGAGAATCTTGCCTGGGTAAAAGAAGAACTGAAAAAAGGAAGAGATTTTGCGTTTGCGTTTGACGGAGATGCCGATAGAATCGCTTTTCTTGATAAAAAATATAACTACAAAGGCGATATTTTAGCTTACTTTTTTGCAAAAACGATGAAAAATCCTTGCGTAATAAGTGAAGTAAAAGCGACGCAAGTGATGTATGACGAGATTAATAAGTTCGGGCGTGCTATTATGTATAAAACGGGTCATAGTAACTTAAAAGTATTGCTTAAAAAAGAAAACTGCGATTTTGCGGCCGAAGTTAGCGGTCATATATTTTTTAACGATAGATATTTCGGTGTTGACGATGCTATTTATGTAGCGTTTAGAATTATGGAGCTAATTAAAGAAGGTTTTGATTTTGCGGGCGAATACGAAAAACTGCCTCAAGTATATAATACTGACGAACTTAAAGTAAAAACAACGGAAGATAAAAAATTCGAAATCGTTAAAAAACTAAAAGAAGAGCTTGAAAAAAGAAAAAGCGAATTAAAAATCAAAGATATTATCGACGTGGACGGCGTTAGAGTTATTTTCCAAGAGGGTTGGGGACTTGTTAGGGCAAGTAACACGACTCCGGTACTTGTTACGAGATTTGAAGCTAAAAGTAAAGAAGCGCTTGAAAAGATTCAAAAAACTATCACTGATTTATTAAATAAATTCCTCTAATTTCTCCTCTTTTTTTCTTTATTAAATCTTATATTTTATTTTTGTTTAGTCTGTTTATTTAGAAAATATAATTTTTTTGTCATATTATTGTTGTAAAATATAAGCTTAACATTTTTGTAATTAATAAAATTGATTGACATTTACTCAATTTTATTATATAATTACTATATGAAAAATTGGTGTAGTATTGTTTAAGGAGGGGAAATGTCAAAAAGTTTGTATGAGGTGCTTGGAGTTAGCGAAAACGCTACGCAAGACGAAATAAAAAAAGCATATAGAAAATTAGCAAGAAAATATCATCCTGATATTTGTAAAAAGCCCGAATGCGAGGAGAAATTCAAAGAGATAAATACTGCTTATGAAATTTTAGGAGACCCTGAAAAAAGAAAGCAGTATGATGCAATGGGTGATAGTATGTTTAACGGTCAAAACTTCCAAGACTTCTATCGCCAACATAAAGATGTGGATTTAGAAGAGATTTTAAATTCTATTTTCGGCGGCGGTTTTGGAAGAAGCAGAGGAGGTTTTGGCTTCGGAGGTTTCGGATTTGACGAGTATGGATTCGGAGGCGGATTTGCGCCAGATTTGGACGTCCATGCGAGAATTCAAATCCCTTTTGATATAGCTGTAACAGGTGGTGTTTATCCGATTAACTATAACGGAGAGACTATAAAAATCAAAATCCCTGAAGGCATAAGAACGGGACAAAAATTAAGAGTTAGAGGAAAAGGTAAAACTTTCCAAGGTAAAAGAGGAGATTTAATCCTCGAAATCGAAGTTATGCCTTCAAACGAATGGGAAAGAAAAGGTGACGATTTATACAAAAAAATCGACGTACCTTTAAAAACAATGATGTTCGGCGGTAAAGTCGGAGTTGATACTTTCAAAGGTCATATCAACGTAAAAGTTCCTAAAAACTCTAAGTGCTGTCAGAAACTTAGGGTTAAAGGATACGGAGTTAAAGGTGGAAATTTATATCTTGAATTAAGACCGATATTGCCAAAAGTTGAGGAGCTTGATCCCGAACTTGCAAAAATGATGGAGGAAAAGCTCCCGTCATAACATAACATTTATTATCCTGCGTAAGCAGGGAAAGGAGGTGAGAAATGTATAGTTATGATGAACCGGTATATCTAATTAGTGTTGTAAGTAAAATACTTAATATCCACCCGCAAACTCTAAGACAATATGAAAGAGAAGGGCTTATTAAGCCGAGCAGAACAGAGGGTAAAATGAGACTTTACTCTCAAAGAGACATCGACAGATTAAAGCTTATTCTCTCTCTTGTAAGAGACTTGGGTGTAAATTTAGCCGGAGTTGAGATTATTCTTCAATTGAAAGAAGAGATTGAAAGACTCCAAAAAGAGATTGAAACTCTTAAAAAACAACAAGGTCAAATTCCAAGAAACAGAAGCGTAGTAATCAAAAAAGAAAACTACCAACTTATCTTAGTTCCTGAAACGAAAGAGGAGAAATAATCTTCTTTCGTTTTACTCCTAAAACAAATTAAACGGTAACGTAATTACTCTTTTAAACAATTCAAAAGGCGTTTTTATTATACTCGTACCTAAATCCTGAGTAACTTTCGGGTCGTCAAGTTTTCCACTGACAACTACTTTAACATCAATACTTCCGTCTTTTCCAAGAAGTAAATAACTAAGTCCTTTTCCGATAACAGGGATATTTTTGATGTTTAGTTTCATATAAGCCATAATTTTAAGATTCATAGTCATCGTATTAAAATCGATATAACCTTTCCCCGTAAAATCCAAATTAACGCCGTCAATTTTGATTTGTTTGAAATATAAAATATTTTTGTAATAAAGAAAGTCGATGTATCCTTTTTTGATTTTATATCCTTCGGCCGAAAATCCGGGAGATTTTAAGGACAATAAAGATGGAATCGTATTCAAAAACGCAATTAAGTTATTTAGCGCTTTTAAATCTTTTACCACTCCTTTATTGATATAAACCTTTCCGGTGTAGAAATCTTCGGGTGATTTTACGAGTACGAAATCGAGATTGATTTTATAAAAATGATTAAAAATATCAAGCAATGGTACGAGTTCTTTTTTTGAATAATTTTTTCCCGAAAGCAAAAAGTATTTGTGTTTTGTATAACCTATAAGAGAGCTTTGTTTATATTTTGAGGTTATATTTAATTCTTTGTCGTAATTAACGGTGAATTTTTCAGATAAAAATTTGTGTTTGTTATAAATAAAGTTTGTATTGATGCCGACTACTTTTGCTGTGAATTTAGAATTTTTGTTTTGAGTTTTTTTCTTTGAAGTCAGAGGTGTTACCGTATGGATGATATCTATAATCATATTTACGTTGATATCGGCGTTTTTTATCGTTGCGTCGAGTTTATTTAGGTTTTGGATATTTACGTGAGCGAATTGGTTGTATATTTTTATATTGTTTTTGTCTATATCCATAATCGCAAAAATAGAGTTTTTACTCGGTTTGTTGTTTAAAACAAGAGGTTTTTTAAGATAAAGAGTAAGTAATATTTTTACCGAATTTTTATATATATTGATTACCGAAGTTCCGTTTGTGATAATTCCGCTAAAAGGAGTGAATTTTAATATCTGTTTTAGAGAGTAAAAATAAAATCTATTATGAGCATAATCTCCCATAATCGCAAGGTTTATCAAATAAAATACTTTTCTTTTCAAATTAACGGCAATTTTTTCGTCGTAGTTTGTGATATGTAAGAGATTTAAAAGTTTTAAATTAATTATTTTTGCGTAAATGTTTAAGTATTTGTTTTGTAAATATTTGCCGTTAAATGAAGTTTTTATTTTTAAAAAGTCAAAAGGGATATAAAGATTTGTAGTATTAAATTCTCCGTTTTTTGTAATCGAGCTGTATTTTGCAAAAAGATTATCGCTTGAGAGTAGGATGTCTTTATATTGAATAATAGGTTTTTTTGAAGAAATAGAAATATTATAATCCAATTTTTTAGAATAGATAAGCGTTGTGTTTAGGTCGTTTTTGCCTGAGAGTTGAGTGATTGGGATTGTGATATTGAATTCTTTTAGCGTCGATTTTAGATGTTTATCGATTGAGGCGTTTGTGTGGAGTTTGATGATATAAGTTTTAAAATCATCTGTTTTTGCATGGATATTATCAAAAATCAGGTTATTTAGATTGATTTTGTTTATATTTAGAGTTTTTTCTTTAATGTTTATTTTGGTGTTTGTTATTGTGATGGGTAAGTTTTTGATTTTTCCGGTTATGGTTTTTGAAGATAAGTCGTTATTTAGTAGTTGGATTAGTTGTGTGGTTAAAGAGATGAATTTATATTTGAATTTATTATTCGAGCAGTTTATGTTTTTGTAATTGTTATAGATTATTACTTTGCAAACTTTTGTGCTTGCTTGGACGTTGTTATGGATTTTTATATTTTTGATTATAGCGTTTATGTTTTTTAGATTTTTGTATGAGATATCAAGAAACGAGACGTCTATTTTTTCGTTTTTGTAAAAAATTGTCGAATCAAAAGCTCTTGCGAAAAGATAGGAGTTGAAAAAATAAGTACCTATTATTTTTTTGGAGTCGATTTTAAAGTCGTCTTTTAGATGAGTGTCGTAAAGTTTGAACGAAACTTTATCGTTTGTGATATCGAAAAACGGATTTTTTGTCTGAATTTCAGTTTTGTTTTTTTGGATTTTAAGGCTGTTTGATTTTGAGGTGACGAAATATTTTTTGGCTTGGACGTCATAAGTGAAGTTTAGGTTTAGGTTTTTTGTGAAAATATTGATTTTATTAAAATGTATTTGAGACTCTTTTGTGGATAAAACACCCGTAATAATGTTATCGGCAAGTGTTGCTTTTAGATTGTATAAAAAATCTTGAAATCTGAAGCGAGTTGTAATTTTTATATTATTTTCATATTTTATACTTCCGGTTAAATCTTTGATTTTATAATTTGCATATTTTATTTCGTTTATGAAAAGTTCGGAATAGTTGTGCTTTGGTATAATCGTTCCGTTTAGTGTTAATAGATTTGATTTGAGAGTGATTTTGTGGTTTTGAAACAAAAACTCTTTTACTTTAATTTTTTTATATTTAATGTTTTTGAAATCTATTTTTTGGAAAATTTTAGAGACGTTAAAGATATAATAAAATTGTTTATGAAGATTTGTGATGTCGGTTTTGTAGTTTGTTGGCAAAATTATGATATTATCAGCTTCTAAAATAAGCTTTTTGTCGATTTTAATAAAAAGATGTTTAATTCGAAGAGTTGAAAATTTGAGATTATAAAAATGAAGGCCTTTAAACATGGATATAAAAACAGCAAACGAAAAATATAAAATTACAAAAATTATTGCGCTTATAGAAGCGTTGTTGCTTTTCATTATTTTTATCCTTTTTTATCTGACACGAGAAGTAAATGTAAAACGTATAATATATGTACCAAAAGGTAACACTAATTATACAATAAAATATCTCCATAATCGCGGGTATGACATATCATATATCGATAAAATCTTCATAAGAATGTTCGGTTATCCTCAGGCCGGTTGGATAGATTTGAAATCGACTCGTATGACTAAGCTTGATTTTTTATATAGACTGACAAAATCAAAAGCGGCTCTTGCAAAAGTGATGATAATTCCGGGAGAGACGAACTATTTCATCTATAAACAAATAGAAAAAAAACTGAAAATCAAAAATATGTATTGTCCTAATATCGAAGAAGGTTTTATAAAACCCGATACGTATTATCTTCCTATCGGTATGAAAAGAGAAGACTTATGTAAGCTTTTATATGATGTTTCTCTGAAGTGGCATAAGGATATCAGCAAAAAAATATTCGGTGTTTGGAATTACAAAAGATACGAAAAATATTTGATAATAGCTTCAATCATTCAAAAAGAAGCGGCAAATACGAACGAAATGAAATACGTCTCCGCCGTCATATACAACAGACTCAAAAAAGGAATGCCTTTACAAATGGACGGAAGTCTTAATTACGGCAAATATTCTCACACTCCGATAACGGCCAAAAGAATCAAAACCGACAAAAGCAGATACAATACCTATAAATACAAAGGACTTCCTCCAAAACCAGTTTGTGTTGTCAGTAAAGAAGCGATAATTGCGGCTATTTTTCCTGCGAAAGTGAAATATCTCTATTTTTATAAATGCGGGAATCATCATCTTTTTGCGACGAGTTACAAAGCGCATGTAAATAATATACGCAGGTGTAAAAAATAAGCTGTTTATAATAGTAACACTCGCCAAAAAAAATCTCTTAAAAATGTTACTTTTTGTTATGAAAAGGATAAAATTTAAAAAACCAAAAAAAGGAGATTTATATGGCAAATCCAACAATCGTATGGACGAAGATCGACGAAGCTCCATACTTAGCTACGTTCAGCCTACTACCAATTATGGAGGCGTTTACTAAAGATGCCGGAATTAATTGGGAACTTAGAGATATTTCACTTGCGGGAAGAGTTATCGCGGAATTCAGTGATATGTTGCCTGAAAATCTAAGACAAAGCGACGAGCTTGCATATCTTGGTGAGCTTGTAAAAAAACCGGAAGCAAACGTAATCAAACTTCCGAACATTTCTGCATCTGTACCTCAATTAAAAGCGACAATTAAAGAACTTCAAAGCCAAGGTTATCCGTTACCTGATTTTCCGGAAGAACCTCAAAACGCTGAAGAAGAAAAAATCAGACTTAAATATTTAAAATGCGTAGGTTCAAACGTAAACCCTGTACTAAGAGAAGGAAACTCTGATAGAAGACTTGCGGAACCTGTAAAAGAATACGCAAAAATGCATCCGCATCCGATGAAACCTGTTGAGCCTACAAGCAAATCTTATGTTGCTCATATGGATAAAAACGACTTCTATCAAAACGAGCAAAGTTTCATCGCTCCAAGAAATATGACGGTTGCTATCGAATTCGAAGGTAAAAACGGAACTAAAAAAGTATTCAAAGAAGTTGAACTTGAAAAAGGTGAAGTATTCTCTGGTACTTTCCTAAATAGAAAAACTCTAAGAGAGTTTTATGAAAAAACTATCCAAGACGCTAAAGAAAAAGATATCCTATTCAGCTTACACGTAAAAGCTACAATGATGAAAGTTAGTGACCCTGTAATGTTCGGGGATGCTATTAGAGTATATTACAAAGAACTTTTCGATAAATTCGGAAAAGAACTTGAAGAAATCGGATTTAACCCTAACAACGGTATGAGCGATTTAGAAGCTAAACTTGCAAAACTTCCTGAAGACAAACAAAAAGCCATTAAAGAAACAATCGCTGAAATTTATAAAAAACAACCAAGACTTTATATGGTTGATAGCGATAACGGAATTACAAACCTTCACAGACCAAATGACGTAATTATCGACGCGTCTATCCCTGCTACAATCAAAAACGGACTTAAAGGTTGGGGACCTGATGGTGAAGTTGAAGATACTGTAATTACTGTTCCTGATAGAACATATGCAAGAATGTATAAAGAAATCGTAGCTGATATCGTTAAGAACGGACAATTCGACCCTACAAAAGTAGGTACTGTTCAAAACGTAGGTCTTATGGCTAAAAAAGCTGAAGAATACGGAAGCCACGACAAAACATTCTTCCCACCAGAAGACGGAATTATCAGAGTTGTCGATACTGAAAACAACGAAGTATTAATGGAATTCGAAACAGAAGCCGGAGATATCTGGAGAGCATACACAGCTAAAGAAGTAGCTATTATCGACTGGATTAAACTTGCTGTTGAAAGAGCGAAAGAAAGCGGACTTCCTATCGTATTCTGGCTTGATAGCAACAGAGCGCACGATGCTAACCTAATCAAATACGTAGTTAGCGAACTTGCAAAATACGACCTAAGTGATGTTGAATATCACATTATGGCTCCTGAAAAAGCTATGAGATACACACTTAGAAGATTTAGAAAAGGTCTTGGTACTATTTCTGTAACAGGTAACGTATTAAGAGACTACCTAACAGACTTATTCCCGATTATCGAAGTTGGTACGAGTGCAAGAACACTTTCAATCGTTCCGTTACTTGCAGGTGGTGGTCTGTATGAAACAGGTGCTGGTGGTTCTGCTCCTAAACACGTTGAGCAATTCATCAAAGAAGGTCACTTAAGATGGGATAGTTTAGGTGAATTCCTTGCAACAGTAGAATCACTTAAACTTGCAAGAAAACAAGGTGCGAACGAAAAAACTGAAGTTATTGCCGACGCATTAAGTAAAGCGGTAGGAAAATACCTACAAAACGACAAAACTCCGAAAAGAAAAGTAGGACAACTTGACAACAGAGGAAGTCATTACTATTTAGCAAGATATTGGGCTGAAGAGCTTGCAAACTGCGGTGATGCGGAACTTGAAGCTAAATTCAAACCTGTAGCAAAAGAACTTGTAGAAAATGAAGAAAAAATCCTTGGAGAAATCGCAGCTGTTGAAGGTAAACCGGCTGATATCGAAGGATACTATCATCCGAATGAAGAAAAAGTAGCTAAATATATGAGACCGAGCGAAACATTCAACAAAATTATTGATGCTTTAAGATAATCCCTTTTGGGGTTATCTCTTTTTATTTAAAGGATAATGATGTCAAATAAAGTATCAATTATCGGTGCAGGAAATGTAGGTAGTATAGTTGGTTATTCTCTTGCAATGCAAGGGCTTGCTCATGAAATTATTTTGGTAGATAGAGATACCGATAGAGCAAAAGGAAAAGCACTTGATATGTCTCATGCCGCAAGTGCCGTGAGAAGCCATTCCATTGTAAGAGCAGCTGAGAGCTATGAGGATGTCAGAGGCTCAAAAGTTGTCGTTATTACTGCTGGATTCCCAAGAAAACCTGGAATGACAAGAGAAGATTTACTTCTAAAAAATGCCGAAATAATGAAAGATGTTATCACTAACGTAAAAGAAGTGGCTCCCGATGCAATCATTATTACAGTTTCAAATCCTCTTGATGCAATGACTTACACGGCACTAAGAGTGGGTGGTTTTCCGAGAAATCAAGTAATCGGTATGGCCGGAATCTTAGATAGTGCGAGAATGGCATATTTTATTTATGAAAAACTCGGCTACGGAGCCGGACAAATTAGAGCGAGCGTAATTGGCGGGCATGGTGATTTTATGGTGCCGCTTCCGAGATATTCAACTGTTGCCGGTGTGCCTCTTAGCGACCTTTTAACTCAAAAAGAGATTGAAGAAGTAGTCGAAAGAACAAGACACGCTGGTGCGGAAATCGTCGGATATTTAAAAACGGGAAGTGCTTATTTTGCGCCGGGCAAATCTACTGCTATAATGGTAGAGGCTATTTTGAAAGATTCAAAACAGATATTCCCATGTGCGGTATTGCTTGATGGTGAATACGAAGTTGAGGGAGTTGTAAACGGCGTACCTGTAATGCTCGGAAAAGACGGAGCTGAGAAAGTTATCGAAGTTACTCTTGACCCTTGCGAAAAAGAGCAATTCAGACGCTCTACAGCAGCTGTAAAAGAGATGATCGACGTACTTGAAAGAGACTTTTTTAAGGAGAATAAATGAGAGTCGTAAAATATGACGATATCGTAAAAGCGATAAAAGATATGATTATCTATTCGGCGACACACTTATCGCCGGATATGAAAAAAGCGCTTGAAGAAGCGTATAAAAACGAAAAAAGTGAAGTTTCAAAAGCAGTACTTAAACAACTTCTTGATAACGCAAAAATTGCAGAGACCGAATGGAAGCCTCTTTGCCAAGATACGGGTCTTGCTATTTATTTCGTAAAAGTGGGAGAAGACGTAAAAGTAGAAGGCGGAACGCTAAAAGATGCAATTTACGAAGGTACCGAACAAGGCTATAAAGAAGGATATTTAAGAGCAAGTACTTGTGATTGTTTTACAAGAGCGAATCTTAAAGATAAAGTTGGATACAACTTACCTCCGGTAATCTATTTCGATATCGTACCGGGAGATAAAATCGAAATCGAATATGCGGCAAAAGGCGGAGGAAGCGAAAACGTATCTCGCGCTACGGTTTTAGCACCGGCTCAAGGTAAAAAAGGTATTTTGGAATTCGTTAAAAAAGTAGTTAGTGACGCTGGTCCGAATCCGTGTCCTCCTTTGGTAGTGGGTGTAGGAATCGGTGGAAGCTTTGATTATGCGGCTGTTATGAGCAAACACGCACTATTTAGAGATATCGGAAGCAAAAATCCTGACCCTGAAATGGCTGAATTCGAAGAAGAGATTAAAAACGAACTTAACAAACTCGGAATCGGTGCTATGGGTATGGGTGGTACAGAAACCGTACTTGCGGTACATATAGAAACATTCCAGCCTGGAAGAATGTGTCATATCGCATCACTGCCTGTTGCGGTGAATATCCAATGTCACAGCTCAAGACACTCTCATATTACAATCTAAAGGATTAGAAAATGGCTGAATACAGACTAAAAACACCTTTAACTGACGAAGATGTAGAAAAATTAAAAGCCGGAGATATCGTATATCTTACGGGTACTATTTATACGGCAAGAGACG
Organism: Caminibacter pacificus; assembly: GCF_003752135.1. NCBI lineage: Bacteria > Pseudomonadati > Campylobacterota > Epsilonproteobacteria > Nautiliales > Nautiliaceae > Caminibacter > Caminibacter pacificus. The sequence goes on along the minus strand of NZ_RJVK01000001.1, from coordinate 549,041 downwards.
CGGCTCATAAAAGACTTGTAGATTTGATCGAAAAAGGTGAGCCTTTGCCATTCGACCTTAAAGGTGCAGTGATTTATTACGTAGGGCCTACTCCTCCAAAACCCGGAGAGCCGATTGGTAGTGCCGGCCCTACTACTTCATACAGAATGGACAGCTACGCGCCTATCTTAATCGAGCACGGACAAAAGGGAATGATAGGTAAGGGGAAAAGAAACGAAGCTGTTAGAGAAGCGTGTAAAAAATATAAAGCGGTATATTTCGGAGCTACCGGAGGAGCCGGTGCACTTCTTGCCGAGAGAATCAAAAACGCTGAAGTTATCGCATATCCTGAACTCGGACCTGAAGCCGTAAGAAAGCTTGAAGTAGAAGACTTCCCGGTAGTTGTAGTAAACGACTGCTATGGAAATGACTTATACGAGCAAGGTAGAAAACAATGGGAGCAAGAATAAAATAATTTAACTTTTAGAAAGGAGAGTAAATGAATATACATGAGTATCAAGCAAAAGAGATATTTAGAAAATACGGAGTGCCTACTCCAAGAGGTGGAGTGGCTTTTAGCGGACCTGAAGCAAGAAAAGTAGCTGAAGAGCTTGGTGGAAACCTTTGGGTTGTAAAAGCTCAAATTCACGCAGGTGGTAGAGGAAAAGCAGGTGGTGTAAAACTTGCTAAAACTCTTGACGAAGTAGAAAAAATCGCTGAAGAAATGCTCGGAATGACACTTGTAACTCACCAAACAGGCCCTGAGGGTAAAGTGGTAAAAAAAGTGTATATCGAAGAAGGTGCCGATATTAAAGCGGAATATTATCTTGGAATGGTGCTTGATAGAGCGCTTGAAATGCCTGTAATGATGGCTTCTACCGAAGGTGGTATGGAGATTGAAGAAGTAGCTGAAAAAACTCCTGAAAAAATCGTAAAAGTGGCAATTGACCCTACAATCGGATTCCAACCTTTCCATGCAAGAAAACTTGCATTTGGACTAGGGCTTGGAAAAGACGAGCAAAAAGAATTCATTAAATTCGCAACGGCACTTTACAATGTTTATATGGATAACGACGCTGAAATGATCGAAATCAACCCTCTAATCAAAACGGGAGACGGAAGATTTTTAGCACTTGATGCGAAAATGGGATTTGATGACAACGCACTATACAGACATCCTGAAATTGCTGAAATGAGAGACTTGGACGAAGAAGAGCCGACTGAAATCGAAGCTAAAAAATACGGGCTAAGCTACATCAAACTTGACGGAAACGTAGGATGTATGGTTAACGGTGCTGGACTTGCTATGGCTACTATGGATATTATTAAACACGAAGGTGGAGAGCCTGCTAACTTCCTTGACGTTGGTGGTGGAGCGAATCCTGATACTGTTGCAAAAGGATTTGAAATCATTCTAAGCGACCCTAACGTAAAATCAATTTTCGTAAATATTTTCGGTGGTATCGTTAGATGTGACAGAATTGCTAACGGAATTCTTCAAGCAACTGAAAAGGTAGAAGTAAACGTACCTGTAATCGTAAGACTTGACGGAACAAACGCAGAAGAAGCTGCTGAAATTTTAAGAAACGCAAATATTAAAAATATTATTCCGGCAACAGACCTAAAAGACGGAGCGCAAAAAGCCGTAAAAGCTGCGAAAGGAGAGCTATAATGAGTATTTTAGTAAATAAAGATACAAAAGTAATCGTTCAAGGATTTACAGGAAAAGAGGGTACTTTCCACGCTGAGCAATGTATAGCGTACGGAACTCAAATCGTCGGTGGTGTTACACCTAACAAAGGTGGGATGACTCATCTTGGAAAACCTGTATTCAATACTGTTGAAGAAGCTGTAAAAGCTACGGGTGCTACTGTAAGTATGATTTTCGTACCGCCTGCATTCGTTGCGGATGCGGTAATGGAAGCGGCTGATGCTGGAATCGAGCTTGCCGTAATCATTACTGAGGGTGCGCCTGTAAAAGATATGATGATGGCGAAACACTACGCAGTTAAAAAAGGTATGAAAACAATCGGACCTAACTGTCCTGGTATCATCACGGCTGAAGAGTGTAAAATCGGAATTATGCCTGGTCACATTTTCAAAAAAGGAAATGTTGGTCTTATCTCTAAATCAGGTACTTTAACATACGAAGCAAGTAACCAAGTTGTAAAAGAAGGTCTTGGTATTACGACAGCGGTAGGTATCGGTGGTGACCCTATTATCGGTCTAAGCTACAAAGAACTTCTTCCTATGTTTGAAGAAGACCCTGAAACCGAAGCAATCGTTATGATTGGTGAAATCGGTGGGGATTTGGAAATTCAAGCGGCAAAACTTATTAAAGAAAAAATCACTAAACCTGTAATCGCATTCATCGCAGGTCAAACTGCTCCAAAAGGTAAAAGAATGGGGCATGCAGGTGCAATTATTAGCGGAAGCAAAGGTACTGCGGCTGAGAAAATGGCAGCACTTGAAGAAGCCGGAGTATATGTAGTAAAATCTCCTGCGGATATCGGTGCTACTGTAGTAAAAGCTCTTAAAGAAAAAGGGAAATAATCCCTTCTTTTTTCCTACTTTCACTGTGTAATTCCTTCACTTTTTTTCTTTTTTTAATTCCCTAAAATTCGGAAATTTTCAAACATTAAACCAATGTTACGATAAATGTAACATTTTTACACAATTTCTTGATTTGCGTCAATTTTTAGGACTCTTTTAGTACGGATTTTGATATTATAAATATGTAAAGAAAATAAAAAGGAGATTAAATGGCTTTAAATGTAGATTTTAAATTAAAAGCTCCGGAAAACACGCCTGTATGGGTTGATGAAGCAATTTGTAAAAGTTGTGAACTTTGCGTAGATTTTTGTCCGACAGGTGTACTTGAAATGGTACCGGATCCTCATAATATTTTAGGTCAAATGGTAAAAGTAACACACCCTGAATGGTGTATCGGATGTAAAGAGTGCGAACTTGAGTGTCCTGATTTTTGTATTTTCGTAGCAGAAAGAGACGAATATAAATTTAAAAAACTTAACGAAGTTAAAAAGCTTAAAGGAGAAGCGTAATGCCAAGAGAAATCGTAAGTACAGGAAACCAATTAGCAGCATTAGCGGCAATTGATGCTGGATGTAGATTTTTTGGTGGATATCCTATTACACCTTCAAGTGAAGTTGCTCATGAAATGAGTAAATTACTTCCTAAAGTAGGCGGTGTATTTATCCAAATGGAAGATGAAATTGCAGGTATTTCTGTTGCACTTGGTGCAAGTATGAGCGGTGTAAAATCAATGACTAACACATCTGGTCCCGGTATTTCACTAAAAGCTGAGCAAATCGGGCTTGCATTTATGGCTGAAGTACCACTTGTAATTACAAACGTAATGAGGGGTGGTCCGAGTACCGGTCTTCCGACAAGACCGCAACAAGGTGATATTCTTCAAGCACAAGCTCCGACTCACGGGGATTATCAATCAATTACACTATGTGCTGGAAGTTTGGAAGAGTGCTACACTGAAACTGTTAGAGCATTTAATCTTGCTGAGAGATTTATGACTCCTGTATTCGTGTTACTTGACGAAACACTTGGTCATATGGTTGGTAAAGCGGTACTTCCTGATAAAGAAGAAGTTGAAAAAAATATCGTAAATAGAAAAGTTTATGAAGGTGACCCTCTAACTTATGAACCGTATAACGTAGGACCTGATGAGCCGGCAGTTCTAAATCCGTTCTTCAAAGGATACAGATATCACGTAACCGGATTACACCATGGTCCGACAGGATTCCCTACAGAAGACGCTAAAATGTGTCAAGAGCTGATTGACAGACTATTTAATAAAATTTTAGCTCATAAAGACGAAATCGAAAGCTATGAAGAGTTTATGATTGATGATGCGGATATTCTTGTAATCGCATACGGAAGCGTATCTCTTGCAGTAAAAGAAGCTATTAAACAACTTAGAGAAGAAGGTATTAAAGTAGGACTATTCAGACCTATTACATTATGGCCATCTCCGGAAGAAAAAATTGACGAACTTTGTAAAAAATTCGACAAAGTACTTGTAACAGAAATGAACAAAGGTCAATATTTCAAAGAAATTCAAAGAGCAAGCGGAAGAAAAGCTGAAACTTTCGATACGTTATTCAAAGCAAACGGTAGACCTATTTCACCGGCTGAAATTAAAGCTAAACTTAAAGAAATGGCAGGAAAATAAACAAATAAATTATAAGGAGTAACAATGGCATTTAATTATGATTATTATTTAAGAACTGATAAAATGCCAACACTATGGTGTTGGGGATGTGGTGACGGTATTATTATGAAAGCTATGATTAGAGCATTCGCAAAACTCGGATGGGATAAAAACGACATTTGTATCGTATCTGGTATCGGATGTTCCGGAAGATTTAGTAGTTATATCGACGCAAATACGGTTCATACTACACACGGAAGAACGGTAGCATACGCAACAGGTATTAAACTTGCTCATCCTGATAAACACGTAATTGTTGTTGCAGGGGACGGTGACGGACTTGCAATCGGTGGTAACCACACAATTCACGGATGTAGAAGAAATATCGACTTAAATTTCGTACTTATCAATAACTTCATTTACGGATTAACTAACAGCCAAGTTTCACCTACTACACCAAAAGGTGCATGGTCTGTAACTACTCAATACGGAAATATCGACCCTACATTCGACCCTGCTGATTTGGCAATCGGTGCAGGTGCTACATTCGTAGGTAGAGAGAGTGTTGCGGAAGCTCAAAAACTTGAAAGATTATTTATCAAAGGTTTCCAACATAAAGGATTCAGTTTCTTTGATATTCACTCTAACTGTCACGTAAACTTCGGTAGAAAAAATAAATTGGGACAAGCTAAGAAAAATATGGATTGGATTGAAGAAAATCTTATTCCGAAAGCTAAATGGGACAAACTAAGCGAAGAAGAAAAATACGAGCTTAAAAAACAAGGTAAATTCCCAAGAGGCGTTCTATATCAAAAAGAAGAGCCTGAATACTGCGAAGAATATTACAAACTTATCGACAGAGTAAGGGGTAACTAATGAGAAAGCAATTAAGATTTACAGGGGTAGGAGGACAAGGTGTCCTTCTTGCTGGTGAAATTTTGGCAAGAGCGTATGTAAAAGCTGGAAAATACGGAGTGCAAGTAGGTACTTATACTTCTCAAGTAAGAGGTGGGCCTACAAAAGTTGATATTATTCTTGACGATCATGAAATTTTATATCCTTACGCAGTTGACGGTGAAATCGACTTTATGTTAAGCGTTGCTGATAAGTCATATCATCTATTCAAAGACGGAGTAAAAGAAGGCGGAATTATCGTATATGAACCTAATCTTGTTTATCCTACTGAAGATGATAAAGCAAGATGGAAAATGTTCCCTATCGAAGTAATTACTATTGCAAAAGAAAAAGTAGGAAACGTTATTACTCAGTCAGTTGTAGCGCTTGCAATTGCTACAAGAATGAACAACATCGATAAAGATTTGGTATTCCAAGCAATGATTGAAACAGTACCGAGCAAAGCGGTTGAAATTAACAAAAAAGCTTTCGAACTCGGATATCAAGAAGCTGAGGAAGTACTTGCAAGACTTTCTTAATTCTTCCTCTTTTTTTTCATTTCAAACAATTACTTTTGAGATAACCTCCATAAATGAGCTACTTCAAAATCTAAAAAAACATTCTATTACGGATAAACAAAAAGGTGTTTATAAAATATATGCTAAAAAGTGTGATACTTTCGAGCTTATTTATATCGGAAAAGCAGGAAGCGTAGATAACAGCGGTAAATTTTACAATCAAGGATTGTTAGGAAGGCTTACGAATTATAGAGAAGTTACTTTTGAGGATATGCTAAAAGAATATAATATTTTGAAATTTGAAATAATTATAACGCCTAAAGATATTTTACCGGCATTTTTAGAAGCGTATTATATTCAAGAGTACTTTTTTAAATACAAAAAACTACCGAAATTTAATAAGAAATTCTGAAGAAAAAAGAGGCTTATTTTGATGCGTTTATAGCATCAAGCGCTCTTTGTAGAAGTTCTCCGTGATATACTTCTTGGCGAGAGATAAATAGTAAAAATTCGCTTAAATCGTCGTTTCCGATTTTTTCAGCTAAGATTAAGCATTGTTTTTCAGCGTCCATCTCTTCTTCGATGTTTTCTTTTAAAAATTCTACAATACCGATGTTTTCGTATTTTTCGTGAGGTATAGGTCTTGGTAATGTAAGTACTCCCATTTTGCTTGCAAGTTCTGCGAATCTTTTTAGATGATATATAGAATCATATGCAAGGTCGGTAAACGCACTCTCGGCAATAGTAATATCCGTATGTACTTTTAGGTAGCTATAAATTGTAATTAGTTCGTACTCTTTAAATGTTTCTTCCATTAAGAAAAATACGAGCGCCGCTTTTGAGCTCTCTTCAAGTTCTACGCCAGGGAGAGTTTTGTTGTCATTGAATGCAGTAATTTCACCTTCTAAATCAAGAGCTCTTAATTCTCTTATAAAATAAGTGTCGTCGCTTCTTAGTCTATTGATAGTAGGATTGTCGATACCTTCGTAAAGAGCGATATTTTGGTCTAAATCATCAAGCAATAATTCAAGCAAATCTTCTTCAGTTTCCGCTACTTTTAATTTCGCAATCTCTTTTTCGTCGAAATCCATATTAAATTTAATACCTTCTCTTGCGGCATCGGTCATCGCCCATACCATGTGTCTGTATTTAAACATAGCAAGGTCGTATAGTTTGTGTCTTGCGAGTTCTTCTTTTACCATTACGCTTGCATAAATAAATTTGATAAAACTTTCGTGCTGATATCTTATTAGTTTTTGATAATCCATCAAAAGCTCCTTTTTTTGTTTTAGTATATCAAACAAGAGGGGGAAAAAACTTGATGTAGGTCAATTTTTGTGATTTAAGATATATTTTATCGCATTTTCGTAACTTTTGGTTTTAGCAATACCTTTGTATGCGATGTCAAATGCCGTCCCGTGGTCGACGGATGTTCTTAGAATCGGCAGATTCAATGATACGTTTATGCTTTCGTCGAAATATAATGCTTTTAAAGGTGCGAGTCCTTGGTCGTGATACATTGCAATAAACACCCCTTTTTTAGCCGTAAATGCGATATCCGGCACAAGAGGGCCGTAAAAAATCTCTTTATTTAGCATTTCGTTTGTTTCGATTATTGCCGGCAATATCTCTTTTATCTCTTCATCTCCCAACACTCCTCCATCTCCTGCATGAGGATTGAGCCCCAAAACTCCTACTTTTTCAAATCCCGTACTTCTATAAAAGTCCGAAAAAAACTGAATAAGCTTTTCTTTTTTGATTTTTTTCGGTACTTCTTTTAGCGGAATATGCTCGGTAAATAAAGCGACATACATTTTTTCACACCCGAGCATCATTATCGCTTCTTTTTTGAAGATATCTCTTAAAACTTCGGTATGACCTTTGTATTTTATCCCGGCCTTGCTCCAACTCTCTTTATTGATAGGCAACGTACATATGGCATCGACTTTTTTTTCTTTTGCTAAGTTAATAGCACTTATAAAACTATAAAAAGAGTATTTTCCAGCTTTTTCGTCTATTTTTCCGGGGTTTATTTCAAAATCACCCTCAACCTCAAAAATTTCGAAATCATCTGGAATTTCGGTATTTAATAACTTAGCGGCTTTTTTTAACATTTTTTTGTTAATACAATATATCGGATTGACTATTTTTTTTATTTTTTCATGTGCTTTTAGAGCTATCTCTATCCCTACGCCGTTTAAATCTCCAATGCTAATTGCGACTTTTTGCATATGCTCTTGCCTTTTCAAGGTCGTCTTTTGTATCTATTCCGAAGCTTTGGGTTTTAACTTTAATCATTGCTATTTTTTTGCCGTTTTCTATAACTCTTAATTGTTCCAATTTTTCGATATGTTCTATCTCTCCTTGCATTTTTACGAACATATCGAGACTTTTTTTATCGAATCCGTAAATACCGATATGTCCGAAGTATTGGTGCGGGGTGTTGTCGCGGTTGTATGGGATTTTGCTTCTTGAAAAATATATCGCATCGCCGTTTTTATCGAGTATTACTTTTACAAGATTAGGGTCTTCGGCTTGAATTTCACTTATCTCTTTATAACAGCTTACCATTACGAAATCTCTTTTTTTTATTTCTAAAAGTTTATTTTTTACTTCGTTTAATATTTCAGGCTCCAAAAACGGCTCGTCGCCTTGCATATTTATTACCAAATCATCATCTTTTAATCCCAAAATATCGGCCGCTTCTTTTATTCTGTCGCTACCGCTTTGGTGTTTGTCGCTTGTCATTACGGCGTTAAATCCGTATTTTTTCGCTACTTCTATTACTTCTTGGCTGTCTGTTGCTATACATACGTCGTCAACTTGGCTTGCGACTTGCGCACACCAAATTATCATAGGTTTGTTTTCTATTTCGGCTAAAACTTTATTAGGAAGTCTGCTTGAGCTTAATCTTGCGGGAATAATAATCATTTATACGCCTTTTTTTGATTTTTGTCATTTTTTATTCATTGCCATTATGATAAAATTTTATCAAAAAAGGAAATCTTTGAACCTCTATCAACCTAAAAACGGATATTGTTATAACTCCGATACGATGTTTTTGTACGATTTTATAACGAAATTCAATATTAAAGGCGAGGTTTTAGAAGTCGGTGGAGGTTGTGGGGTTTTGGGTCTTTTGATAAAAAGAGATTTTCCAAAAATCAATCTAACCATTATCGAAAAGCAAAAAATAATGACCGAATTTATAGAAAAAAATCTAAAAGAAAACTCGCTAAAAGCCGAAGTGATTAACGATGATTTTTTGGATTATGAGTTTAAAAAAAGATTTGATTTTATTATCTCTAATCCCCCTTTTTATCAAGGAACTCTAAAAAGCGAAAACGAAATAAAAAAAATCGCAAGATACGAAGAGTTTTTGCCAATGGATAAATTTTTTGAAAAAGTGAATAGAGTTTTGAGCGAAAGAGGGGAGTTTATTTTTTGTTATGATGCAAAAAGAGTTGATGAAATAATAAAAAAATTGCCTAAACCTCTAAAAATTACCGATATGAGATTTATGCACCCGAAAATCGATAAAAAAGCCACGCTTGTTATGATAAGAGCAAAAAGACACGCAAAATCTATGGTGGTTATTCATCCTCCTTTAATAGGTTTTGAGGGGGAAGAATATTCGAAAGAAGCGGCAGAAATTTATAAAAAAGCCGCGACAAATAGTATAAAAGTGTAGGTGAGAGATGAAAAATTTAATCGAAAAAGAGGGATTTCCGTATAAATTCGACCCGAGTGCTTGCGAGAGTTGCGAGGGGAATTGTTGTATCGGTGAAAGCGGGTATATTTGGGTCTCTCCAAAAGAGATAGAGGATATCGCAAATTTTTTAAAAATTGACAAATCGTTATTTATTAATCGCTTTTTAATTAAAGTGGGGTATAAATATTCTATAAAGGAAAGACCTTACAAAAACGGATTTGCTTGTATTTTTTTCGAAAACGGATGTAAAATATATCCGGTTAGACCGAGACAATGTAGGACGTTTCCGTTTTGGGATTATTTCAAAGACAAAATCGACGAATTAAAAAAAGAGTGCCCGGGTATCGTGGAGAATGGAGAAGAGATTGAGAAGAAAAATTAGCCTTTTAATCGCGGGTATTTTTATTATTACGGGTTGTGCGACAAAACAAACGCCTCCGCCTATCGGAAAAAAAGTAATTCCCAATGAAGACGAGTATATTATAAAAGCTCTTTTGGCTGAAGATAGCGGCGAGTTTAACAAATCGATAGCTATTTATAAATATTTGTATCAAAAAACGAAAAAGCCAGTTTATTATGAAAAGATAGTCGAAGATTTGTTTAGGGAAAGAAAATTTGACGAAGTTATAAAAAAAGCCGAAGAATTTAACAAAGAACACTTCGATAAAAAAATATTCGAATATGAAATATTCGCTTTACTTGAAAAAAAAGAGTATGAAAAAGCGAAAAATCTGCTAAAAGAGAAATTTAACAAAAAAGACGAGTTTTATTATATGATGATGTCTTATATTTTAATCAAACAAAATAAACTCGATGAAGCCGTATATTATTTGAAGTCATTGTATGCACTAAACCACTCTAAAAACGTTCTTTTAGAACTTAGTGATGTCCTTATCAGACTAAAAAAATACAACGAAGCGCTTGCGTATTTGAGAACTCATCTCGATTTATACGGCTGTGATTTTGACGTATGTAAAAGGCTTGCCGTTATTTATAAACAAACGTATGATTACGACAATCTCGCCAATATATACGAAAAACTCGGTATTTACGATGAAAAATATTTAGTTTATGCAATCAACATCTATATGGAAAACGGCGAATACAAAAAAGCGATAAATTTAATTAAAAAATACGGCTTAAATAAAGAATATTTAATGATGGTTTATGTACAAGAAAAAAAATTCAGAAAAGCTTCGGCCGTTGCGTACGAGCTTTATGAAAAAACATCGAATCCGAAATATTTATTAAAATATTGCGAATATCTCTATTACGACCACCCAACAAAAGAGGAGATAAAAGATATCGCTAAAAAACTCGAATATTTAATAGCTTTTTATCCGAATGCATATTTGTATAATTTTTTGGGATATGTATTGATTGATAACGACATAAATGTAAAAAAAGGTCTTTATTTCGTACAAAAAGCGGTGGAATTGCAACCTGAAAATATCGAATATATCGACTCTCTTGCTTGGGGGTATTATAAGCTTGGAAAATGCAAGGAAGCTTGGGATATAATAAGATACATTCAAACAAAAGACAAAGAGATTTTAAAACATAAACGTTTGATTGAGAAGTGTGTGAGGAGAGGGAAAAGAGAAGGTGAAATGGTGAAATAGTGAATTAGAAAGATTGTGGTTGTGAAGTTGTATAATATAATCGAAAGAAAGGGGATATATGATTTTAGAAAAGATAATAACGCAGACGAAAAAAGATTTGCAAAAAAGAAAAAACGAAGAGGATTTTAAGAAATTTTTGAATGTTAAGAGGGATTTTAGAGATGTAAAAAAAGCTCTAAAATCCACTCCGGAAAATCCTTATAGAATAATTGCGGAAGTAAAAAAAGCGAGTCCCTCAAAGGGAATTATAAGAGAAGATTTTAATCCTTTGGAAATTGCTAAAATTTATAACGAAACTGCCGATGCTATGAGTATATTAACCGAGCCTCATTTTTTTCAGGGTAGTTTGGAATATTTGAAAAAAATTAACGAATTTAGTAATATTCCGCTCCTTAGAAAAGATTTTATCGTAGATGAGTTTCAAATCGCCGAAGCCTATGCAGCAGGGGCTGATTTTGTGCTTTTGATTGCAAAAGCGCTTGAAGTTGATGAGCTTAAAAAATTATACGACTTTGCAAAAAATATCGGTCTTGAAGTGTTATTTGAGATTCACGATAAAGAAGATTTGCAAAAAGCATTGGAAGTGGGAGCTGAGATTATCGGATTTAACCACAGAGATTTGAAAACTTTCAAAATGGATATGGATTTGAGCAAAAAACTTATTCCGTTTTTGCCAAAAAATTGTATAATAGTAGCCGAAAGCGGTATTAATGATTTCGATACCGTAAAAAGGCTTCATCAAAACGGAGTTGACGCCTTTTTGGTCGGGGAGCATTTTATGAGACAAACCGATATTAAAAATGCTGTTTTAAAATTAAAAGGAGAATAGAAATTGTTAAACGGGGTTTTTTTAAAAAACGCGATTAAAGATTTACTGATTTCGATAGTATCGAGTACGGTGTTTTATTTTCTACTCAGATATCTAAACGCCGATAAGAAAATAATACCTTATGCGGTTAGTTTTATGTTTATTTTTGTCTTTGCCGTATCGATAACGGCATCATTTGTTATGTTTAAACTTAAGCTAAAAATAAACGACCTAAACGAAAAACTCTCTAAACTTGCAAAATTTGACGAAACTACTGATGTTTATAAGAGAATTTACTTTTTTGAGATGGCCTATAAATATTTTGATATTTCAAAAAGAAAAAAATTGCCTCTTAGCGTTATGATTATCGATATTGACGATTTTTCGTTTTTTAATAACAAATACGGGCTTGAATTCAGCGACAAAATCCTACATACAATCGGTTCGAAACTGAAAACGTCTCTTAGGGGTATGGATATTATCGGTAGATACGGCGGTGATAGTTTTATAATTATGAGTTTTTCAAATAAAGAAGAATTGATTAATTTAGCCAACAGAATAAGAAATATGCTAAAAATTATCGAAGTGGAAGGAAAACCTATCGCACTTTCTCTAAGTATTGGTATTACAGAAAAAAAAGACCAAGACACTTTAAATAACTTAATAAAAAGAGCTGATGAAGCCGTAATCTTAGCAAAAGAAAAAGGCGGTAACAGGGTAGACTTTTTGGAACAGTTTTTGCTTTTTGAGTAAAAAAAGGATTCAAATTGAAAACCTTAACCGCCGTAGCAATTGCGGGTGGGATGCTATTTATTGGTTGTGCGTCTCACCCGATGGACCCTACTATTTCTATGACTCCTCCGAAATACGTTCAGGAAATGCCGAGTAAAGATACGGACAACGTATCAAACAATCCGGGCTCTTTATTTTCAAACGGAACCAATCTTTTTTCCGATACCAAAGCAAAAAGAGTAAATGACGTCGTAACGGTTGTAATTACCGAACAAATCACTCAATCCTCACAAGCCAGCAAAAAACTAAACGAATCCAATACTGATGCCGGAGGGCTTTTTGACGCCACGATTTCGGGCGGTGCGTATGTGGGAGGAAAAGAGTATAAACTCTCAAAAACCGGTATCGGTATTAATTTTCCAAGTATGAATTCAACAAGAACTTTTCAAGGTAGCGGCACTCAACAAAGAAACGAAAAATTTCAAACGACAATTACGGCAAGAATAGTAAAAGTACTCGCAAACGGAAACTACTACATCTACGGCACTCGCGAGCTGTATGTGGACGGACAAAAACAGATTATTCAAATAAGCGGTGTAGTTAGACCAGAAGACATCAGCCCCGATAATACGATAGACAGCAAATATATCGCCGATGCGAAAATTGCATATAAAACCCAAGGAGATATCAAAAGGTATACCGAACAAAATTGGTTTGCTAAATTGTGGAGTGCGATTGTGCCGTGGTAAGAAGTGGGGTAGTGAAATGGTGAGTTTGTGAATAGTGATATAGTGAAATTGTGGGTATTGTACGAAAAAGTCAGTCTAAAATATAAGCGCTAAGAGCGTCTGCAAGCAAGAAGTCGTAAGCGTGGATTTTATTTTGTTTTTTGAATAATTTTTTTTCTTCTATCAAAATTTCGACTCTTTTTTTCTCTTCTTCGTTTAAAATATTCTCTTCAAAGCCTAAAATGGAGCGAAGCCCTAAAAATACTTTTTCTTTTTTTATATCTTCAAGGCTTAAATATTCGTAATTGTATTTCGTAGGGTTTTTTAGGTATTCGTAAACGTCGTTTTGGGTGTAGTATCTAAATATTTTTCTTTTTTCATTCTTCATATCCCATTTTCCATTGTACATTGTACATTCTCTATTTTCCATTCCCCATTCTCCATTCCCCATTCTCCATTCCCTAAACCCTACCGCCCCGGCACCGATACCTATATATTCGTCTCCTCTCCAATATCCCAAATTATGCTCGCAAGGTTTTCCGAAATTCGATATTTCGTATTGAGGGAATTTTTCTTTAATCTTTTCAATAAACCAAATTTCAAGTTCTTCGTCATATTTTCTTTTTGAAAAATCACCTTCCCATTTCGTATTTTCTTCTATTGTCAAAGAATAGGCGCTGATGTGTGTGATCGGAAGAGAAAAAGCGATTTTCAAATCTTGCGATAAAAGCTCTTTCGTATCAAGTGCGGTAGAGTAGATGAGGTCTAAATTTATGTTTTCAAAGCCGGCTTTTTTTGCGTTTTGGATTGCATTTATCGCTTGGGATGGAGAGTGGTTTCTATTTAGGAATTTTAGTTTTTCATCGTTAAAACTCTGAACGCCGAAGCTTATCCTATTCACTCCCAAGTTTTTTATCTCTCTAAGCCATTCGTAAGAGGTGTTCGGGTTGCATTCTATCGTAATTTCACGGCAGTTTTTTATATGAGGCGCTAAAAGCCCAAAAAGTTTTTCGTAAAACTCCACGCTCATAGTCGACGGTGTACCGCCTCCTATAAAGACGGTTTTGAAATTTTCTTTTTTTACGTCGTTTAAAAACTGCTTTTTTATCGCTTCGAAGTACTCTTTTTTTAAGTGGTTTATATTTGTATAGGAATTAAAAGCGCAGTAGTTGCATTTGCTATCGCAAAACGGAATATGAATATAAAGAAGCGGAAAATCGTCGTTTGAGGTTGTAAAATTGTATTTTTTTCTTTTATTATCTGTCATTTAACGTTTTCCATTTCACAATTTTAGCTATAATTTTATCTAAAAAAGGTGAAGTTTTGAAAAAATATAGACCAAATGTTGCGGCTATAGTACTTTCACCTAAATATCCTGAAAAGGTTGAGGTTTTAATTGCTAAAAGAACGGATGTGGATGCATGGCAATTTCCTCAGGGAGGGATTGATAAAGGGGAGAGTGCGAGAGAAGCGCTTTTAAGAGAACTAAAAGAAGAAATAGGTACTGACGAAGTGGAAATTATCGCAGAGATGCCTGAGTGGCTGAGTTATGATTTTCCACCGAGGATTGCAAAAAAAATGTATCCTTTTGACGGGCAGACGCAAAAATATTTTTTGGTGAGATTAAAACCCGGAGCAAAAATAAACCTTAACACCGAAATACCGGAATTCAGAGATTATAAATTCGTAAGTCTTGATAAAGTTTTCGAATACGTCAAGTCGTTTAAAAGACCGGTTTATAAAAAAGTGATAGATTATTTTAAAAAAGAAGGCTATTTATAAAAGCGATTAAAGGAGATTAATGTTAGTAGTTCAAAAATTCGGAGGCACAAGCGTTGGAGATTTGGATAGAATCCAAAACGTAGCGAATATCGTAAAAAGTTATAAAGAAAAAGGTGATGACGTTGTGGTTGTCGTATCCGCGATGGCTGGTGAGACGAACAAACTTCTCGATTTCGCTCATCATTTCTCAAAAACACCACCTCAAAGAGAAGTGGATTTGTTGGTAAGTAGCGGAGAGAGAGTAACGAGTGCGCTTTTGAGTATCGCTCTTCAAGCTATGGGAATCCCGGCTATTGCGCTTACCGGAAGACAAGCGGGAATAAAAACTACAAGCGACCACACAAAAGCCAGAATTATGGATATCGACCCTGAAAAAATGAAAAAACACCTAAGAGAAGGCAAAGTCGTAATCGTAGCCGGATTTCAGGGAATCAACGAAAACGGAGACGTAACGACTCTTGGTAGAGGCGGAAGCGATTTGACAGCCGTGGCTATTGCGGGAGCCGTTAATGCGGATAAATGCGAAATTTATACGGACGTAGACGGAATCTACACTACAGACCCGAGAATTGAGCCGAAAGCTAAAAAAATAGACGTAATAAGCTATGACGAAATGCTCGAACTTGCGAGTCTCGGGGCGAAAGTAATGCAAAGTCGCTCTGTTGAGCTTGCTAAAAAACTCGGAGTTGATATCGAAGTGAAATCAAGCTTCAAACCGGAAATCAAAGGAACACTAATCACAAAGGAGACACCAGATATGGAAAAAGTACTTGTAAGCGGAATTGCACTTGATAAAAACCAAGCGAGAGTTAGTATTTTCGGTGTTGAGGACAGACCGGGAATCAGTGCCGAAATTTTCGGAAAACTTGCCGATAAAAACATAAACGTGGATATGATAGTGCAAAACGTAGGAAAAGACAATAAAGCGAATCTGACATTTACAGTGCCTCAAACTGAACTTGAGCTTACAAAAGAAGTATTAAAAGAGTACGAAAGCAAATCAGAAGCAATCGAATATGACGATTCTATAGCAAAAGTGAGCGTTGTGGGTGTCGGGATGAAATCTCACAGCGGTGTTGCCGCTACAGCTTTTAAAACATTGGCTGATGAAAATATCAATATCTTAATGATTTCTACAAGCGAAATTAAAATTTCAATGGTAATTGATGAAAAATACGGAGAACTTGCCGTTAGGGCATTACATAAAGCTTACGAATTGGATAAATAATGGATTTAAACCGCTTCGTTATCGATTATATTCGTAAAAAAAACATAAAATGGCTTGAAGAGAGGAGGCTTGATTTGGTGCCTCTTCTTTCGGACTTTTTATCGCAGGTGATAGAGGGTAAAAGCGTACTTATCATCACCGACACTCCAAGAGAGTGGTATGCGGATTATATGATAAATAAAATCAATAACTTTAACGAATTCAAACCTTCATTTTTACCTTTTTTTAATCTATCCAAAATAGTACCTCAAATCCATACGGCAAAACATCCCGAACAATACGATATGATAGAGGATATGCTGAATATTTCGTTTAACGATTATATTTTTTGGTATATAGGTGTCGAGACGCCTCTTTTGAAATTCGCAAGAAGAAAACCTGAGTCGTTTTTTTGGATTATGGATGTCGATTTGTCTAAAAACTTCTATTTAAAATCTATCGACGAAAAACTCGATATGAAACTTTTAAATCTCGCCGATTTGATAAACGAATCGATAAAAGCCGCGATTTTCGGAGAAGTAGAGATTTGAACAAGCTCATAATAACAAACGATTTTCAAAAAGCTATCGAGGAGATACCTCACAACGAACTTTTTTTAAGAGACGAGCTCAAAATGGAAGATGTCCAAGATATAAAAAGAACGGCTTACATAGCAGAAAAAAACAAAAAAATAATCCTCATAGCCGCAAAAAAATATAATATATACGCCCAAAACGCACTTTTGAAAATACTTGAAGAATCTCCTAAAAATATCGAATTTATCGTACTTGCGAGCTCAAAACATCTTCTTTTGGATACTATTCTTTCTCGTCTCGCTTTAGAAAAAAGAACATACGAATCTCAAAAAGCCGATATAAAAATAGACAATATTACAAATGAAAAAATATTGGAACTATTGCAAAAAGATTTGGAAAAAGAGGAGATTTTGGCTATTTTAAAAGAACTATTAAAAAAAGACCTAAACGAAGAGCAACTCAAAATATTAAACGACGCGGTTATGATGATAGAGCTCAATATCGACCCAAAAGCCGTACTTTCTTTAATAATGCTAAGCCTAAAGGTGAAACAATGAAACTTTACAAAATGAGCTGTGATATAGACCTTGCGAAATTAATGCAAAAAATGGGGGTGGATAAGCCCGGTATCGAGATTATGAAAAAAAAGAAATGCGAATATGTTTTTTATATAAAAGATATCTCTTGCGGAGCGGCTAATATCCTAAAACAAGACGCTTTGAGTATAGGCGCCGAACTTGCCGTGCCTATAGGTGTGCCTAATTGTCAAAACAAAATTTTCGACGCATTGCTTTTATGTAACAAAAAGCAACTTGAAATTTTAAGCAAAAAAGAACTCGCCCAGCCTTTTAAACTAAAAGAACTCGCAAAACAGCTCAAAGAATTTACAAAATTACCTAAGTTTCCTTTGAAAATTATGGGAGTTATTAACGCAAACGACGATAGCTTTTTTGAAGGAAGCAGATTTCAAGGAAAAGAAGCGCTAAGCGCTATCGAAAAAATGATTAACGACGGTGCGAAAATAATAGATATCGGAGGCGTCTCAAGTCGTCCGGGAAGCGAATATCCGGGAGTTGATGAGGAACTCAGACGTGTTAAGCCTATTATCGACGAAATATACGATTCAAGACTTTATGAAAAAGCACTTTTTAGTATCGATACTTTCGTACCCGAAGTTCTTGAATACGCACTTGATAGAGGATTTAAAATAGCAAACGACATTACAGGTCTTGAGAGTGACGAATATGCCAAGATAGCAGCAAAATACAACGCAAGCGTCGTAATTATGCATAAAAAAGGCGATCCGAAAAATATGCAAAAAAATCCTTTTTACGAAAACGTGATTTTGGAAGTTGACGACTTTTTTAAAGAACGAATCGAAAAAGCCAAAAGTTTCGGTGTGAAAGATATTATTTTGGATGTCGGAATTGGGTTTGGTAAAAGGCTTGAGGATAATTTGGCTTTGATAAAACATATGGAGCATTTTTTGCATTTCGGATATGAGCTGTTAATCGGCGCGAGTAGAAAGAGTATGATCGATATGATAATGAAAAAAGAAGGACTATCAACCACTCCTCAAGAGAGACTGCCCGGTACGTTAATACTACACGCCCAAGCTGTTGGAAACGGAGTGAGCATAGTAAGGTGTCACGACGTAAAAGAGCATTTTCAAGCGTTAAAGGTATTTGAAGAATTAAGAGAGTTTGATATATAACTATTATTTTTTAAAGAAATTTAATATTCTTCGTAACCAACTTCTGTTTTTTTGACTTTCTTCTAAAACTTTTGCCAAAGCTTCATTTTTTGTAACTTTTTCTAAAAGTTTGCTATCTATTTCTATTGCGAGTTTTTTCATGTATTCTTCATCAAGGTTGCTAAATTTATCGATATCAATCGTTAATTCGTTTATTGTTTTTCGTAATATTTCGTCTAAAGATTTGAGTTTTTTGGGATTTTTGGATTCCGAGAGTTTTTTGTAGAGTGTTTCTTTTATAAATTTTTCGGTAACTTTTGTTTTTTCTTCCATTTTATCTCTTTTGATTTTTGAAACTTAATATTTGATTATCAATTATATCCGATTATTATGGTTTTACAATAAATTTTGGCGTGTATCGGTACGAATTAACCTGGAAATGATATAATTTTTCAAAAATCAAGGAAAGATTATGCATTTTTACGAGCTAAAAATAAAAACAAATCTAAAAGCTCCTATTCACTTTAGAAAATCTCCTGAAGCCCTCTCGAAGCTGATAGCTACAGCCCTTATAAACTCCGGATATACAGAGCACAATGAAAAAAAGCCAAAAAATTACATCTTTTCAAATATGGGAAGAGCAGATGAAAAGGGAATTTATCAAGGTGATAAAGTTTTTTATTTCAGAACGTTCAAAGAAGACCTCGCTCAAAAAATTGCAAAGTCTCTTTTTTTATACGAAGATAATATTTTTAAGATAAAAGGTGTCGATTTTAAGGTCGTGCCTCAAAAACATATAAAAGAAATATTCACTCAAAATCCGGTTTTTGTAGTAATGAAAGAAAACGGATTGTTTTGGACTTTTGAAAAAAGCGGAGATATTACTACACTTCTCTCAGCCCTACAAGACAACCTTATCCGAAAATACGAAACGACTTTTAATAAAAAAATAAAGCCTGAGAATAATTTTATAGAATACCTGCAAATCAAAAACCAAAAACCTCAAACATTTACCTATAAAGGAGCCAAATTTTTCGGATACAAACTTGAGATAAAACCCCGAGATGACGAAGAATCTCAAAAGCTTGCCTTTACTGCTTTGGCTACCGGCCTCGGACACAAAAACAGCTCGGTAGGAGGCGGTTTTTGCGTATATAAAACATTAAGTTAATTTTAAGAGTGCGGTGTTAAAATAATTATGAATAATGATTCTTAAAATGTCAAAAAAGAGTAAGAAATGATATTTGATGTACTTGATAGAATTGATTTCGATTTACAAAAAGCTGTTTTTGATAATTATGTGCTAAAAGATGGTTTGTATGTAAGGATAAATGATAATAGGGTTGAATATTTTTTATTTAAGGATTCAAAAAAAGAAGATAAAAAGCAGCTTTTATTTAAAGATTTAGACGGAAATATTAGAGCAAATGAATATGAGTGGTTTGTTAGTAGGGATTATCTGAGTGGATATTTAAACTCGAATAAAGCAATAGACCCTCCTAAGAAGAAAATACATAGTAATAACTATTTGGCTTTATTTGTAAAAGCGTTAGAATTTACATCTGAAAACAAAGAACATTTTGCTGAAAAACTTTTTGATAATTTAAAAAAGTTCAATAGTTTTACAAAAAAACAGGAAAAAGAGGTATTAGAAGGATATAAATATTATATATTTGATGAAGAGCGTCAAAAAGATGTGGAAAAGAAAAAAGAATTATTTTTGGGATATTTTGATGAGATAGTAAGTGTAATTGAGGAAAATGAAATTAAAAATTACATCAAAATTTTTTTTGATGAACCACTTGAAAAATATGAAAAAGAGTCTGAAATTTACTATGTACTTAAAATTTACAATAAAATAGATACTATCAGGGAAATTAAGGGTAAAATTTACGGGCTTAGTGATTTTAATATGGGGCTCAATCAGAAAAAGCCCTATTTAGAACATAAAACAAGAGGTTTTTCTCTTCCTTTTATGGTGGAAAAAGATAAAATATTTGAAGTTAAAAAGCTGTTTGATTATCTTAAAAACTTAAAAGAACCTCTGAAATACGAACCTACCGCTACTGCTCCTGGAATATATCTTCATAAACACAACGAAAACGACCAGGCGGTAATTGATGATTTTGATATTTTGGTGTTTGTTGAAGAAAATTTACCTAAAAAGTTTGAATATAAAAATTATATAGGTTTAACGAGTGACGGTAGAACGTTGGAAAACAGGGAAATTACTACTTTTGAAGGAATTTTTAAACTTATTGATGAAGTGTTTTATAACGGCAATCTTAGTAATAATTTATACGGTGATGTTTACTCTAAACTTCCAAACGATTTTCAAAACTTAATCTATCTCACAAGAGATTTGGCAAAAAATATCTTAAAAAGGGATATTGATTCACTTTTTGGGTATTTAAAATTTGGTATGAATTTTATTATTTACAATATTAGACAAAACAGACTTTTTAAAGCAGGAGAAATTTTAAATTTGATTTTAAGTATTAAGGCATATAAAGGAGAGAATGTGGATATTAAATGGACTTTGGAAAAAATTGAAGGAAAGGTTAGAAATTTAGAAGAGTTAAACAGTGATGAGTGGCATATTTTAAGCGGGCAGGTCATTAAATACTTGCTTGATAAGAGCAAAAAAAGCGATAAAAAAGCGGATATGATTGAGCCGTTTTTAAGAGCTGGAAAAACTAAAAAATTAAAAGATGAAATTGAGGCTTTATATTTTAAGTATAAACACGAAATACCTCTGAACTTTACAAAACTGAATAACGCAATTGCCTTGATTATGGCAAATGAGGAAAATGAAAAAGTTGATAAAGAAAAGCTGTTAATAGGATTACTTAGTGAGAATATTTTTTATAAAAAGGAAGAAAAATGAAAAGAGCGTATGGAATTATCGGGGTTAGAGCTATTATGAGTAACTGGAATGCGGATTTTACGGGCAGACCTAAAACTACGAGCGAGGGGCAGATTTTTGGAAGTGACAAGGCGCTTAAATACCCTATGAAAAGAATGTGGGATGATGAGGGTAAAAAAGTTTTATATCTTAAAAGCTATATTGAAGATAAAAAAGGTTTTCGTCCAAAGACACTTAAAGAAAGATACGAGGAACTTTTTGGAGAGCTTAAGAAAAAGACCGAATCAACGGAAGTTTTAAAAAACTTGTTTGAATGTATTGATGTTAAAAATTTCGGGGCAACGTTTGCGGAAGAAGGTCAAAATTTATCTATTACGGGTGCCGTTCAATTTGGACAGGGATTTAATAAATTTGAAAATACGAATGTGGAAATTCAGGATATTTTATCGCCTTTTAGTGACGGGAAGAAAGTAGGAAGCGGAGAGGATGTAAACCAGTCAACCCTTGGGACAAAAATAATGGTGGATGAAGCTCATTATTTTTATGGGTTTAGTATTAATCCGAATAATTATAAAGAGTATGTGAATATGATTGAAGGGTTTGAGGGTTATACGGATGAAGATTATGAAGAGTTTAAAAGAGTGGCAAAAACTGCAGTTACTAAGTTTGCCACAAATTCAAAATTCGGGTGTGATAATGAGTTTGCTCTGTTTGTGGATTATGACACTGATAGATATTTACCTGATTTGAGTGAATATATTGAGTTTGACAGCGAAAAAAGGGAAATTGATTTGAGTGTTGTTGAGGAGCTTATCGGTGAGGGAGCAAATGTTGAAGTTTATGCTGACCCGTATAAACTTAAAGTTAAAACAAAATATGAAGTGAGAAGTATTTTTGAATGAAAGCGTTTAAGTTTAATCTAAGCGGGAAATTTGCACATTTTAAAAAGCCGGATGTTAATCAGGACGTATATTTTACATATTCTCATATCCATAAGGTAGCTTTGCTTGGGATATTCGGAGCAATTATGGGACTTGAAGGATATCATAAAGACATAAAAGATTATCCTGATTTTTACAAAAAACTAAAGTATTTAAATGTAGCGATAATTCCCAAAAAGCCTTATTTTAATAAAAAAATTCAAGCCTTTAACAATTCCGTAGGCTACGCAAGTGGGGAGCAGGGCGGCAACCTGATAGTAAAAGAGCAGTGGCTTGAAAATCCAAGCTGGGATATTGTGGTGGAGGATGACGGGAGTGAAGAATACAATGAGCTTAAAAGAAGAATTGATTTAATGGAGTTTGTCTATAACCCATATCTTGGCAAAAACGAACATTTTGCGAATATTAGTGATTTTGAAGAAATTGAACTAAAAAAAGCAACCAAGCCTCTAAAATGTATCTCTCTTGTGCCAAAGGATAAGGTTCAAATGGTATCAATAGGAAATAGAAGAGATATAAAGTTTTATTATGAAGAGTATTTGCCGGTAGGACTTAAAGAGAAGTTTTTGATTTATGAATATGAAAAGATGATTTTTAGTAGCTGGATAGTGGAGAGTGAGGAGATGTGGGAAATAAGTGGTTATGGAATTGAATTTATAGAGAAAGGGATAGAATGAATTATTATACAGAAAATGATCTTGAAAAATTAAAAATATTAATATCACAGGGTAATTCTTTACTTTTTATTGGAGCAGGTTTTTCGACTTTTGCAACAAATTTATTAAATGAACCTATGCCTACTGGAAGAGAGTTAGCAGATAAAATTGCCAAAAAAAATAATTTTGAAGCTGATGGAGATTTGTTTTATGCAGTTGAAAAATTTTTAGAAAAATCATCAAAAAATGAATTAATATCTTTTTTGGAAGAGATTTTTAAAACAAAAAAATTTGACCCAATTTTAAAAGAGATTTTAAAATTTAATTTTAGAAGAATATATACTACAAACTATGATGATGTTATAGAACAAGTGTCAAATTGTTTGTCTATTAACAGAAAATCTATCGATGCAGAAACTTCCCCTGAAAATTATTTTAAATTTTTGAATATATGTGTTCATATCAATGGATATATAAAAAATCTTAATGAAAATAATTTTGATAAATCATTTAAATTGTCTGAAAATTCATATTTGGAACCAGATAGTTTTGAAAGATCAAAATGGTGGTATTCATTTAAAAAGGATTTAGAAGCGAGTAATGCAATAATCTTTGTTGGTTACTCATTATATGATATTGAAATTAAAAAATTATTATATAATAATCCTTTTAAAGAAAAAACTTATTTTATAACGAAAACAGATTTAAAAGAAAAAGAAGCTTTTAAATATAAAAAATATGGAAAAATTATCAATATTGGAATAAAAGATTTTTCAAAAATATTAAAAAGTGTTGCACCAAATAAATCAAAAAATGATTTACAAGTTTTTAAGAAATATGAGATAGATATAAACTCAAATATAGAAATAAAAGATAAAGATATCGATTATTTATTTACAAGAGGATTGTTGGATAAAAATAAATTAATTGAGTCTTTAAATAATCCTAATAAATATTATGTTGTAAAAAGAAATATAGTAGAAAAAGTTATTGAAAAAATTAATGAATATAATTTTGTTTTTATTTATTCTGAATTTGGCAATGGGAAGAGCATCTTTATGGAAGAATTAAAATATTACATATATAAAAACGGTTATAACGTTTTTGAATTAATTGATTATGAGCTTGATTTTAAAAATGATATTGAATTAATTAATAATCTTCAAAACCAATCTATAATTTTTATTGATAGATATTGTGATAATGTTGATTTATTAAATTATTTAAAAATATATAATTCTGAAAAAATTAAAGTGATTTTGAGTGATAGAACTTCAAATCACAATCATTTTATAGAAAATAATTTTAATGATTTAAAATTTTATGAGTTTAATTTAGATATGTTAACTGAGCGAGAAATAGAAAAAATTATAGAAATATTATTTCATATTGGAATATGGGGGAAATATAGTAACAATAAAAGGGTTATTAAAAATAAAATAATTCAAGAGTATTATAAACAATTTTCTTTATTATTACTCGATATTTTTGAATCTGAGCAAATAAAAAAAGAAATTGAAAGCTTGGTAAAACCTTTTATTAAAGAAAAAAATTTAAAAGAAACTTTTTTTGCAATCTTACTTTTAAATTTAATAGATGTAGAAATTACAAAAAGTTTAGTAGAAGAAGTTTCAGGAAATGATGTAATTATGAATATAAGTTTTAATGAACTTTTTGGCAAAGATTTTAAAATTAATTCTTCATTATTATCAAAATTTATAATTTCAAATTATTTTACTTATTCTTTTATTAAAGAGATTTTGTTAAAAATTGTTGAAAAAGCACAAGATTATAAAAAATACGATGTGTTTTGGCAAAAAATTGAAAGAGAATTATTAAGATTTCACTTTATAGAACAAATAATTCCAAAAGAACATAAAAAAATATTTTTAAAACAATATTTTGAAAAATTAAAATCGAAAGATAAATTGCAATGGTTGAAAAATGAACCTCATTATTGGTTACAGTATGCAATGGCAGAAATGGCAAATAAAAATTTACAAAGTGCACAACAAAAATTAGATACTGCTTATGCATTAAAAAGTTCAAAATATGATTTTTCATATATTGATAATCAGCAGGCAAGATTATATTTATTATTTGCTTTACAAGAAAATAATGGTAAAAAAATTTTTGATTATTTTCAAAAAGCGAATAGTTTATTAACTACTAAATTAGATAGATATAGTGTAAAACATATTGCTACTTATAAAAATCTATATAAAGAAAAATTTAGGTTATTTGCAAAAAATGATAAAAGACAATTTTTAGACATTGTACGAAATATATATAATGATATATTAAAAATAAAGCAAGATGCATCTGATTTGTATATAATGTGCAATGAATATAGTAAATGCGAGAATGCATTAAGATACATATTAGATAAAGAACGATTATTATAATATGTTTTTTTCTTTTTTTTCCCACATCCACCACCAAAAACCACCTGAGCTTCTTAAAGACCATAAAAAACTTACCCAAAAATACCTTGATAAGATTTTGCAGAAGGTGGATTTGGATAGGGTTATTGATAGTTTAGGGATAGAAGATAAAGAGTTAGTTAAGCAGATGATAATTGATGCTGTGGTAATGCACGATGAAGGAAAAAGAAATCCGAATTTTCAGTATTACATTATGAAAAACAAAGATTTTAAAGATTTAGTTACGGACAAAGGGGATACGAAGCATTCGTATCTGTCGGCTAAGATATTTTTTGAGAAGTATTTTGATAAGGTGGATAAGGAAGTAGATGATAATGAGTTTTATAAGAAATTTTATTTTTTGCTTGGATTAAGTTACGTAATATCAAAGCACCATTCAAAGTTAGGGGAGTTTGAGAAGTTTGTTGATGATTTTTCGGATGAATTTGATTTAAAAGGTATTCTTCAATATCAAAGTGTTGATATCTATTTTGGGATTGAGTTTTATGTTGTAATGAAGCTTATTTACAGCATACTTATAAGTGCGGATTATTATGCTACTTTAGAGTACATGGCAGAAATTGAGGTTGATAATTTTGGAGAGTTTAGGGAGAAAGAAAAGTTTTACGAATATGAAGTAATTAAAAATATGGATAAGTTTGAAGGAGAGCTTAATAAAATCAGGCGGGAGATGTATAAAAAAAGCGAAGAAAAACTGCTTCAAAACCTTGATAAAAATATCTTCTATCTTAATGCCCCAACAGGTGCCGGGAAAACTCTTATGAGTATGAATTTGGCTTTGCAGTTTGAGCCGAAAAAGATTTTTTATGTTTTTCCTTTTAATACGCTTGTGGAGCAGACGGCGGGAGTGTTTAAGGAGATTTTTGATGATGTAGTGGTGATAAACTCAACTACTCCTATTGAGTTTGATGAAAGTGATATAAGGCAGTATGAGATAGCATATCTAAATAGAGCCTTTTATCATTATCCATTTATTTTGACAACTCACGTTAATTTTTTTGAGCTTTTGTTTGGGGTGGGGAAAGAAGAGAATTTTCCTTTTTGGCAGCTTGCGGGCAGTGTTGTGATTCTTGATGAGATACAAAGCTACAATGTCGATAAGTGGTGGTATATGGTTAAGATGTTGAATGTTTATAGCAAAATAATCGGGTTTAAACTTATCATAATGTCCGCGACTTTACCAAGGCTTGATAGGCTACTGAATGAAAAGAGGTTTGTTGATTTGCTTGGGAGTGGGTATCTTAAACATCCGGTATTTAAAGACAGGGTTGAGGTTGATTTTTCTTTGCTTGATAAAGAAATAAATTTTGAAGATATTGAAGAAGTGATACTAAGTGAAAACAAACAAAAAGTTTTGGTTGAATTTATAAAAAAAGATAGGGCAAAAGAGTTTTATGAGTATATGAAAGATACTGATGGTTATGAAGTTTATCTTTTAACAGGTGATGACAATAAACTTTACCGCGAAAAAGTTATCAAAAGATGTAAAAGTGAGGCAAGAATCCTTTTAATTTCAACTCAGGTGATTGAGGCGGGGGTGGATATTGATATGGATTTGGGGCTTAAAGATATAAGTTTGCTTGAGAGCGAAGAGCAGTTTATCGGGCGGGTTAATAGGAATGCAAAGAAAAATTCAAAAGTTTATTTTTTTGATATGGACAAAGAGGCGGATATTTACAGAGGTGATATTAGGCTTGGATTTTCTATAAAGAGTTATAAAGAAGTGTTTTTGAGAAAAGAGTATGAGAAATATTATATTGACGTACTTGATGCACTGAAGAAAGAAAAAGAAAAAATTAAATCCACAAAAAGCGAAATTGAAATTTTTAAAAGTAAAGTTATAAATCTTGATTTTGAATGGGTGAGGAAAGAGATGAAACTTATCAATGTCAAAACTCATACGATTTTCCTGTCTTTTAATATTGATATTAGTGAATTTGATATTGAGGTTAAAGATGAATTTTTAACTGACGGTATGCTTGACGGGTGTAAGGTATGGGAAGCGTATAAAGAAGCTAACGAAATAGAAAATTACGCAAAAAGAAAAATCGTATTATCTCAGGTTATGTCGCTTATGCAGTTTTTTACTTTTAATGTTTATTCTTATGTGGATATCAAAAAGTATAATGATTTAGTTGGCGGGATATATTTGATTAAGGACTATGAAGAGTTTGTAGATGATGAACTTAAATTTGATAGAAAGGCTTTTGGTGAGTATCAGAAAGGGATATTTTTATGATTACAGGTACAATTGTAAACTATTATTTCCACTGCAAAACCCAGATGTGGTTGCATTACCACAAAATCAACCTTGAAGACAACAGCGAAGATGTTAGAATCGGGAAAGTTTTACACGAAATAAGCGAAACAAAAGTAGATGAGGTGAGTTTCGAGGGGATTAAGGTAGATAAAATTACAAAAGATTATGTGGTTGAGGTTAAAAAGTCAGACAGTGACATAGAGGCTGGAAAGTGGCAGCTTTTATATTACCTTTATATTTTAAAGCAAAAAGGTGTCGAGAAAAAAGGTCGTTTGGAGGTGTTTGAGAAAAACAAGCAGGATAAAAAGAGGTTCGTTATAGAACTGACTGAGGAAAATGAGATGAAACTTCTTGAGATTTTAGATGATATTGAGAAAATTTTAAGAAGTGATACACCTCTAAAGCCGAAGTTTGAGGGCAAATGCAGGAAGTGTGCATATTATGAATACTGTTTTTTGTAACTGTTGCAAAAAATGCAACAATTCAAAAGTGCAGAATTTGTATATTGCAAAACAGGAGTTTAAATGAGGTTTATTTTTAACGTAATATTTTTAAGTTTAGTATTTAGCGGAATATTTTATTATTTTGAAAGAAAAAGTTTTATAGAAATTTTTTTTGCAAATTTGATAGTTGTTTTTATTTTTTTAGGATTTTTTAAATTACTGTTTGTATTTGTAAGTGGATTAGAAGAAAAAGTTTCAAATATTGATGAAAAAACAAAAAGTGGACTTTTGGCGGGGATTTTAATTGGGCTTGGAATTGGATGGATAATCGGGAGTGATGATGAGTGATTTTAAAGCATATATAAAGAAATGTGAATACGGCTGGATTGAGTTTTATATAAACGATATTAAAATTTATATTTCTTTTGCGTATAATCCTTTGTTTGAAATAAAAGAATCTCTTGAAAAATTAATTTGCGGCTGTGAAAATATTACTTTTGAAATAGATGAGGAAGGAAATGAAAAAAGATTTGAATTTTTTTATTCTAAACCTTACTTTTATTATGATGACAGGTATGTTTTAAAAATT
Organism: Caminibacter pacificus; assembly: GCF_003752135.1. Classification (NCBI taxonomy): domain Bacteria; kingdom Pseudomonadati; phylum Campylobacterota; class Epsilonproteobacteria; order Nautiliales; family Nautiliaceae; genus Caminibacter; species Caminibacter pacificus. Next base: position 520,445 of record NZ_RJVK01000001.1, on the reverse strand, counting down.
TTTGACGATGATGAGCTTATTTTTGAAAAACGACTCAGTAAGGAAAAATTTGTCAGTGAAATTTATAAAACTTTTATGCTTTACGCATATTCGGATAAGTACAATGAAAAAGAGTGCGAAAGTTTTAGTGTTATAGATGCTGTAAGAAAATTAATCGGTAAAGATTTAAGTCAATATGAAATAATAAAGCTTTTGTTTGATAAATATAAAGATTTGAAATATTTTCTCGGAGGGTTGGAAAAATATCTTTTTGAATTGGAAAAATTTGATATTGACGAGTTAATTTATTTAGCCAAAAAAGAAAATCTAAAAACGAAAATACCAGTTTCTATTTATGATGAAAACACATCTATAGAAACAAAAATAAATGTCATTTTGGATTTGTTATATGAAGAAATTTATTCCGTGCATTATGAATTTAATTTAAAAGCGTTTTATTCAAAAAAGATTGAAGATTGTTTTTTATATAAAACCAAACAGGACCTAAAGCATATTGATACGTTTGAAATTGTAAATATTGGAAATAAAAATGTAGCTTTGATAAACAATATTCCATTTTTATTAAAAGAGGGGTTTGAATGCAATGTTAATGCCAAGATAATAAACTCTAAAATCGATTTGTTTATTAAAGATGATGAAGTAAAGCTTTGTAATATTTTAGAAGGGGATTATTATTACTTTTTGGAGGTTGATGATTATATTTTTAAAATTGAAAAAGAAAATTTTAAGGTTAAAATATGAAAACAAGATATATTTTCTCAATGGGTGAGATAAAAAGAAAAGATAATTCTATTGCCTTTAAAAATGAAAAAGGATGGGTTTATATTCCCGTAGAACAGGTAAGAGAGCTTTATTTTATGAATGAAGTGAGTTTAAATTCTAAGTTTTTAGATTTTGCAAGTAGGGCTGGGATAGTTTTGCATTTTTTTAATTACCACGGGAACTACTCAGGCACTTTTTATCCAAAAGAAAAGTATATCAGTGGAAAACTTACAATCAAGCAGGCTTTAGCATATGAAAACGAAAGATTGATAATAGCAAAAGCAATAGTCAGTGCAATTGCTGCAAATATTTATGAAGTTTTGTATCATTATTATAGGCATGATAAAAAGGAACTTAAGCCGTTTTTGGATTATTTGAAAAATGATATGCCAAGATTTATAGAAAAAGCAGACAAAATTAATAAGCTTCTTTTTATTGAAGGCAACATTTGGGCTGGATTTTATGACAGCTTTAAATATTTTTTACCGGCAGATTTTGTAATGAATAAACGTGTAAAAAGACCTCCCGATAATCCAATAAATGCTTTAATTTCCTTTGGAAATACGCTTCTATATACAAAAACGATAAGTGCAATTTATCAGACACATTTAGATCAAAGTATAAGTTTTTTGCATGAGCCAAGTGAGGCGAGGTTTAGTCTTAGTCTTGATTTGAGTGAAGCGTTTAAGCCGATAATTGTTTTTAGGACTATTTTTGATTTAGTAAATCGTAAGAAAATAAGAGTTGAAAAACATTTTGAAAAAAAATTTAATTATGCACTTTTAAATGAAGATGGTAAAAAAATCTTTATTCAGGCGTTTGAAGATAGAATTAACGAAAAATTTAAGCATTCAAAACTAAAAAGAATGGTGAGTTATAATACCGCAATTAAGCTTGACGGGTATAAACTTATAAAACACCTGCTGGAAAATAGAGAGTTTGTTCCTTTTTTGATTAAGGAGAAAAAATGAAAAAAGATTATAAGATTAATTATGTGTTTTTGATGTATGACATTGCTGATGAAGAGAGTGAAGCTGGAAAAAGAAGAGTAAACAAAGTTTTTAAAATCTGTAAAAAATATCTAACTCATCATCAAAAATCGGTTTTTAGAGGTGAAATCACTCCAAGCCGCCTTTTAAAACTACAAAAAGAATTAAAAGATGTAATAGATGAAGAACTGGATTTTATTACAATTATAAAACTTAAAAACAAAGAAAGCTTTTTGGAAGATACAATTGGCAAAAAAGAAAACGATATGTTTATTTAATTTTCCAACCTCTTTTTATTGACAATCTTTTAAAAACTTCGATATAATCGTAAAAATAAAAATTTTTTTGACAATTTAATGTTATAATTGTTTTGGTTGGAAAAAGGCGATAAAATCGCATTTTATATATAAAAAATCCCAAAATTCAATGTATAACACCGATACATTTGGAGTATTGAAATCCAATTCTTGCATTACGAGGTATTGCTATATCTTTATATAACACCGATACATTTGGAGTATTGAAATGCTGTAAGGTTTTCGACTTTGTCTGTTGCGGTTGTAATAACACCGATACATTTGGAGTATTGAAATTTTTTTATAAGTTTTTCCGTGTCTTTGTTCCCGAGCAAATAACACCGATACATTTGGAGTATTGAAATAGATTATGTTTAAACTCTTTCTCAAAAGTCTGCTCGGATAACACCGATACATTTGGAGTATTGAAATATATTCCCTAACGGGGGTTGAGCCTGAACTTGAAGGCATAACACCGATACATTTGGAGTATTGAAATTTTCGTATTTTAATTTTTCCAATTTAACTCCTTTTAAATAACACCGATACATTTGGAGTATTGAAATAAAGCAACAGCGTCAAGCTCACTCAAATCAATCGATAACACCGATACATTTGGAGTATTGAAATTCTTAGAATAGGCAGTTTTAACGTACTTTTTAAGATAACACCGATACATTTGGAGTATTGAAATTTATAATCTAAAGACTTAGTTAAATACTTAGTAACAATAACACCGATACATTTGGAGTATTGAAATTAGTCAAATCTCCAGCTCTTTACATCTTCTTGTGTTATATAACACCGATACATTTGGAGTATTGAAATTTTAGAAATGCTTGGACTTGACGAAGAGGGTCGGATAACACCGATACATTTGGAGTATTGAAATTTTGAAGAGAGCTACGAACAAATTTCTTCCCTATATAACACCGATACATTTGGAGTATTGAAATGTTTTAAGCGTTTCATTTTCTTTTTGCTTATTTAATAACACCGATACATTTGGAGTATTGAAATAGGAAGGAGAAGTCGAGATAATTAATGCAGGAGAAAAATAACACCGATACATTTGGAGTATTGAAATCCAAAAAGAGATTAAGCACCCTGAATTTCCCGTTGTGGATAACACCGATACATTTGGAGTATTGAAATTACGCCTGTCTTTCGACTTCTTCTTTCTCAACCACATAACACCGATACATTTGGAGTATTGAAATTAAACGCATATGCTAAAAGAAGTAATGCCCTTTCCATAACACCGATACATTTGGAGTATTGAAATAGATTATAAAAAGCAAAATCAAAATTATCATTAAAAATATAACACCGATACATTTGGAGTATTGAAATAATTTTTTACCATATGTAAAGTTATTTTTAAAAAATAACACCGATACATTTGGAGTATTGAAATTCGTTTTAAGTATGTTACACTTCCTTCTGGTAAAATAACACCGATACATTTGGAGTATTGAAATTTTGCATTTAGTGCTTTTTGTTAATACTAAAAATACATAACACCGATACATTTGGAGTATTGAAATTTTGAAGAGAGCTACGAACAAATTTCTTCCCTATATAACACCGATACATTTGGAGTATTGAAATGTTTTAAGCGTTTCATTTTCTTTTTGCTTATTTAATAACACCGATACATTTGGAGTATTGAAATAATAACTTGGATTCCGAACGGTAATTTAGATTGTCTAATAACACCGATACATTTGGAGTATTGAAATTCTTTAGCCAAAAAATTATGACACTCATCTAGAACAATAACACCGATACATTTGGAGTATTGAAATATAGCCCTTAGTGCGTCATTTTCATACTCATTTTTTATAACACCGATACATTTGGAGTATTGAAATAACACGGCAAGGGATTTGCCGCTATTTGTGTATTTAATAACACCGATACATTTGGAGTATTGAAATAAAGAAATTGTAAGAGAAAAAATTGAGGAGGTGCTAATAACACCGATACATTTGTAGTATTGAAATGTTAGAGTCAGAGAGCTATTTCTAAAAAAATAGACTTTATTATTTTTCTTTGTTACTATTGTCAAATAAAATATATTTTAGGGATTTTTATGAAAGATATTGTAAAATTTATAGACGGGGAAATTGAGATTGAGACAAAAGTGGAAAACGAAACGGTATGGATTACGCAAAAGCAGATGTGTGAGCTTTTTGGAACTGCAAAATCTACTATTAGCGAACACTTAAAAAACATTTTTGAAAGTGGTGAATTAAACAGAGAATCAACTGTTCGGAAATTCCGAACAGTTAAAATGGAAGGAAACAGAAAAGTTTCAAGAAATATTGAATATTACAATCTTGACGTAATAATCTCGGTGGGATACAGGGTAAACAGTAAAAAAGCAACGAAATTCAGACAATGGGCTACGAAAATTTTGAAAGATTATATTTTAAAAGGATATGCTCTAAATCAAAAAAGGTTGGAGCAAAACTTTAATGAATTTAAGCAGGAAATTGAGCTTTTACAAAAAGCAATTAAGCAAAATTTAAATGAAATTGAGGCAAAAGGATTTCTTGATATTATCACAAAATACGCAAAAAGCTGGATTTTACTGAATCAATTTGATGAAAATAGACTCGAAATCCCAAAAGGTAAAGAAGCAAAATTTATACTTGATTATTATGAAGCGGTTAGAGAAATAGAAAAATTAAAAAATGAGCTTATAAACAAAAAAGAAGCAACCGAGCTATTCGGACAGGAAAGGGAAAACAGCTTTAAAGGTATTATCCGTAATATTTACCAGACATTCGGTAGTGTTGATTTATTACCTACTATTGAAGAAAAAGCCGCAAATCTGTTTTATTACATTGTAAAAGACCATCCGTTTGTGGACGGAAACAAAAGAATAGGCGCTTTTATGTTCGTATTTTTTTTGAGTAAAAATAATTATTTGTATGATGAAAACGGTGAGCTTAAAATCAATTCCAACGCTCTTGTATCACTTGCTCTTTTGATAGCCCATTCAAATCCGAATGAAAAAGATTTGATAATTAAACTCATTATGAATTTAATAGGGGAGTAAATCATTTATTTGTTATAATTTACAAAAAGAGGGTATATGTTTAGAAGGCAAATCGAAGTAATAGGTGAAAAAAATCAAGAAAAGTTATCTGAAAAAAGCGTATTGATAGTCGGGTGTGGGGGGCTTGGGAATATAATCGCCACTACTATTTCTTGTATCGGGCTTCGTAAAATCTACTTGATAGACTATGATACGATAGAGCTTCACAATATTCATCGTCAATTTCAGTTTTCAAAAGCAGATATCGGAAAAAGCAAATCAAAAACCCTTTGCGAGAAGATAAATAGATGCGAAAATACCGAAATTATTGCACTTGAGGGGATGTTTGATGAAAATATGAAAATTGATGTCGATTTGGTTTTTGATGCGACCGATAATTTTGAAGTAAGAAAAAAGATAGATTCTTTCGCGAAAGCTAAAAAGATTCCTTGGATATATGCGAGTGTTGAAGAGACAAGAGGTCAAGTCGGTGTTTTTAGAAAAACTTCTTTTGAGATATTTGCTACAAAAGCTCACGAAGTCAAAGGCCAGCTGCCTCCTATGGTAAATTTAATCGGTTCGATTGCTTCGATGTCGGGACTTAAATGTTTGATAGGGGAGTGCAAAGAAGTGCTTTATTATGTCGATTTTTCTGAAGATTTAGAGATAAAGAAGTTTAGTTTTTGAATATTGATTCAATAATTTCAATTAAGAAAAATTTTCGTTTAATGTCTTTTTAATGTCATTTTGCGTTGGTATGATTTCAAATAAAAAAACAAAAAAGAGGAGAAGATGAAGTACATCGAAGCAAAAATCAGTGTTGAACTAAAAAAACCGGTACATTTCCAATACGCACCGGAGTTAATCTCAAATTACATCAAAGAAGCGGTAAGCGATAGTGAAAACTACGACTATGTTTTTTCGAATTTAGGTAAAGCGAACAGCGAGGGAATGTTCGAATACGACGGAGTAATCGCACTTAGAAGTTTCTCTCAAGAATTCATCGACAAAGCGGTAAAAAACCTACTCGATTTTGAAAACGAACACTTCAAAACAAAAAACATCTACACTTTTACAAGCAGTTTTCAGCCGATTAATACATTGTATACTTTAAACCCTGCATTCGTTTTAATTGACGAAAATATTTTCTGGACGTTTAAATCAAGCGGTGATTTTGAACTGCTTGAAAAATTAATTCTTGACGATTTAGTAGAAAAATACGAAAGAAACTTCGGAGAAAAACTTGAAGACGTTAAGTCTTTTATTAAAATTATGAATATCAAAAACGAAAAACCTTTTAGTTATATGTATGACGATAAAAAATATTTCGGTTACAAAGTTTTAATCAACCCTAAAGAAGACGAAATTTCACAAAAACTTGCATTTACTGCGGTTGGCTGCGGACTTGGACATAAAAACAAAGAAGTCGGCGGCGGATTTACAAAAATCTTAAACTAATCTCTCCTTTTCTTTTAAATTTTCCCGAATAAACATATGTGTTAAACTTGAATTTTTTGAAATTATTTAATTTGTAGTAGTATTATTGAGAATTTTGTAGAAAAGTAGAAAAACTAAGCGAAAGGTTCGCTTAGAATTTTACTTTATTTTTGAAAGCTGATTTTTTGCTGTCTAATTTTTCCATTTTCTCTTTTTTCATTTTTTTAAGTTGAGATTTTTTTGCGTTTAGTTTTGCTTTTTTGTTTTTTAAAGCTTCTTTTTTTGAGTTCATTTTTGCTTTCATTTTTGATTTTTTGTTTTTTAGAGCGGCTTTTTTTGCGTTTGCTTTATCTTTTAGTGCGCTTTTTTGATTTTTGATTTTGCTGATTGTTTTGCTGTTGAAACCTTTGATGTTTTTAAGGTCGTTAATACTTTTGATTTTGTGAGTTTTTCTGTATTGGATGATAGCTTCCGCTTTTTTAGGTCCGATACCTTTTACTTTCATAAGTTCAGCTTTTGAAGCCGTATTAAAATCGATAGCCATTAAGCTTGAAAGAGCAAATGCTAATGCTAAAAGTGTTTTTTTCATTCTGTTCCTTTATTGTGTTTTTGCAAGATTATTGTAGTGACAAAGGATGATATTAAAATGATATAAAATTTATCCGAGAAAGAGAGGGAGTTAAGAAGAGATGAGTTTTTTCATTTTTATGATAGCTTCTTTTAGTCCCAAGAATACCGAATTTGCAATGATACTATGCCCGATATTCAGTTCTACGATTTCTTTTATGTTTGCTATTTCTTTTACGTTTTGATAATTTAGCCCGTGGCCGGCAGCTACCTCAAGATTTAGGTCGTTTGCGTAAAGTGTGGCGTCTTTTAGGAGTTTTAGTTCCAATTCGAGTTCTTTTTTTAGAGTTTTTCTATCTAAATTTTCAAAAATTTTAAAAGGTGTTTCGTTGATGTTTGTGTTAAGCGCTAAGAATAAGTTTGCATACCTTCCGGTGTGTAGTTCTATCATTTCGGCTTTTAATTCCGCGCTTTTTTCTATTTGTTTTGTATCGGGGTCTATAAATAATGAAACTTCAATATCGTTTTTGTGGAGTTTTTCTATTGCGTTTTTTATCTCTTTTTCGAATTTCACAACATCAAGACCGCCTTCGGTAGTGACTTCTTCTCTTCTTTCGGGTACCAATGTAGCTCTGTGAGGTTTTAGAGTGCAGATAATATCAATAATTTCAGGATTTATCGAACATTCCATATTTACGGGTAAAAAGCTGTTTTGAACTATTCTTTGTGCATCGAAATCGGTAATATGACGTCTGTCTTCTCTGAGGTGGATGGTTACTTGGTCGGCACCGGCTTCTTTTAGGATTTCAAGAGCCATTAAAGGGTCGGGTTCGTTAATTCTGCGGGCGTTTCTTAACGTCGCGATATGGTCGATATTTACTCCGAGTTTCATAAATTTTCCTTTTTTTGTATAATTGTAGTAAAAAAAGGGAGCAAATGAAATATTTTATCGGTACCGACCATGCCGGATTCGAAGTAAAACCTTTCGTTATCGAATATCTTGAAAAAAGAGGCATCGAAGTAGAAGATTTGGGAACGTACTCAAAAGAGAGTGTGGATTATCCCGATTATGCTCACAAAGTAGCCGAAGCCGTCCTTGCAAATCCCGGAAGTATGGGGATTTTGATTTGCGGTAGCGGTATTGGAATGAGTCTTGCCGCAAACAAACACAAAGGCATCAGAGCCGCATTATGCCACGACTACTATACAGCGGAAATGGCAAGAAGACACAATGACGCCAATATTTTATGCTTCGGAGCGAGAATCGTAGGACTTGGTGTGATAGAATCTATCCTCGAAGCATGGCTCACTCACGATTTCGAAGGCGGAAGACATTTAAGAAGGGTAGAAAAAATTGATATTTAATTGGATTTTTCTAACCATTGTAATTTTAGTAATTTTGATATTGCTCTTTAAGATGTTTTATTACAAACATCTTTACGAAAAAACAAACACTCAAAAAAAGCAGCTTCAAGCTGCTTTGAACGAGGCCGAACTTCTTATAAAAAAATACCAAATCCAACTGCAACGCTCACTTGGAAACTTAGAGCTTTTGGATGAAGAGGTAAATAAGCTCAAAAACGACCTAAAAGCTATCAAAAACAGAAACGCTCAGCTAAGAGTCGAAAACGACCAGCTAAAAAGAAAAATCAGAGAACTCGAAAACAAAATCGAAGCTTTACTCTAACCTTATATTTTTTACGATATATACGAATATCAGCGGTAGTATTAAAATATTCAAAAGTAACTTTCCAAGATAAATCGAACCTAAATTTATCAGTGCGTTAATGATTTTTGCGGTATTGCTTAGGTAATAGGCTGCGTATGCTTTAATCTCTTCGAATGTTGTGGCTTTTTGTTTTATTCTATCCCAAAAACTTTGGTTTTTTTGTTCTATTTTTATCTCTTTTACGTATGGTTTTAGCTCTTTGTTTATTTTTTGAATCTGCGGGGAAAATAGATATTTGTCGGAATAAAACGATACGGCGCTGCTAAATGGAATAAAAATTTTAAGGACTATCATTAAAATTAAGAGTTTTGATAAAAATTTCGACTTAAAATAGATATTTATCAGTGCCAAAACTATCACTATAGCAATAAAAAGCGGTAAATTAGATAGTTCGAAAAGTACTTTTTCAGCTCCTAAAGTCCAAATACTTAGAGTTAAAAGGTCTGAGAATCTTTCGGTAGCGTCGTTTATCGGGTCGAGAGCTTCTCCGATTGCAACGTTTCCTTGTATTCCTACGCCAAGAGATACGGATGAGTTTTGAACGATTGAGACTGCTGCGTTGATACTTCTTGTTATAGCATATGAAACGGCGGCTTGTTTTAGGGAATTATCGATATAGTTTTGAGAAATTTTATTAAAAAGCGGCGTAAAAGCAAAGGCGATTAACGCCGCAATTGAGATAATAATCTCTTTTGTGAGTTTCATTATTTTTTCTTAGGTCTGAATGCGGTAGGGGATTCGATATAATTACCGCCGATTAAATCTATAGCGTACGGAATAGCAGCCCATACGGCTTCGAGGTTTTCTTTGATAGCTTTAGGGCTTCCCGGTAGGTTTAGAATGAAGCTTTTTTTAACGACACCTGCGGTACCTCTGGCAAGGATTGAAGTAGGGACGTATTTTAGGCTGTGCATTCTCATAAGCTCTCCGAATCCGGGTAGTTCTTTTTCGATTACCTCTTTTGTAGCTTCGGGCGTGACGTCTCTTGGTGCGGGTCCCGTTCCGCCTGTTGTTAGGATTAGGGAGCAGTTCATATCGACAAGTTCTTTTAGTGTTTTTACGATTGTGTCGTAATCGTCCGGGATTAATCTATAAACGATTTCATAGTCGTTTGTTATGTTTTCGCTTAAGAATTTTTCTATCTCTTTTCCGCTTTTATCTTCATAGATTCCTTGGCTTGCTCTATCGCTCATCGTAACTATTGCAATTTTTGTCATAGTTGTCCTTTTTTGAGGCGATTATAGCATATGAAAAGGGCAAATAAAAGTAGAGTAAGATTATTATGTTAAGTTATGGGGATGATTGAATTGGTAAAGATATTAGTTGGGTTTAGGTTTAAAGTGTTGGGTATTTGGTAATGGAGGTGTTGGGGGATTTGGTAACAGGTATTGGGTTTAAGGTGTTGAGTGTTAGGTTTTAGGTTTAAGGTGTTGGGTAACAGGTATTGGGTTTTAGGTGTAGTGTTTTGGGTGGTAGGTAAAAGGTAATAGGTATTGGATTTTATGTTTTGGGTGTAGGGTGTTAGGTATTGGTCTTGGGTAATGGGTATTGGTTGTTAAGCATTTGAAGATAGGTTATATGTAATTTTTGTCAAGTTGAGATATCGGATGATTGGTATTGGGTTATATGTAAGTGATGGTATAAGGTTTTAGGTATAAGTGTTGGGTGATGGGTGTAAGGTGTTAAGTATTAGGGTTTTGGTTACAGGTGTTAGGTGATAGGTTTCGGATTGGGTAATGTTAATAGGCATAAGGTAATAGGTTTTAGGTGTAAGGCAATAGGTGTTGGGTATTAGGTGGATTTATGATGATAGGCGAAATGTAAAAAAAAGAAGAAAAAGAGGATTATTTTGCGTCGTAATCGATACCTTCTTTTTCTTTTAGCATATTGATTAGGTGTTGTTTGTATCCTTCTACCCATTTATCGATATCATCAACTTTAATTCTCGCAACACCGCTCTCAAGCGCAGCTCTTGCAACCGCTACAGATTCGTCAACGAATACTCTTCTATCGAATGGTTTTGGAAGGATGTAATCTTTTCCAAATTTTAAGTCCGCTCCACCATAAGCGTCTTTTACGTATTGTGGAACAGGTTTTTCAGCAAGGTCGGCAAGTGCGTAAGCAGCTGCGATTTTCATTTCCATATTTACTGCTTTTGCGTGAGTATCAAGCGCACCTCTGAAGATGAACGGGAATCCTAAAACGTTATTTACTTGGTTAGGGTAGTCACTTCTACCTGTACCGATGTAAAGGTCAGGTCTTACTTCCAGAGCAAGTTCAGGTTTGATTTCAGGATCCGGGTTTGCAAGAGTTAGAAGTAGTGCGTTTGGTGCAAGTGTTTTAACCATATCTTGAGTAATACAATTCGCTACTGAGTTACCTACTACAACATCGGCACCTTTTAGTGCGTCAGCCAGTGTTTCAAGGTCTTCGTCAACCGCCCAAGGTTGTTTATATTTGTTTAGGTCGTCTCTTTTTGTAGTTACAGGACCTCTACTATCAGTTAGAACCATATTTTTGATTCCGAGAGCCTTATACATTTCAGCCGCTGCAAGTCCGGCAGCACCAGCACCGATTACTACAACTCTAAGGTCTTCAAGTTTTTTACCTTCAAGTTTACACCAGTTGATAATAGCCGCAGAAGAGATAATAGCAGTTCCGTGTTGGTCGTCGTGGAATACAGGAATATCACATCTTGCTTGAGCGTTTTTTTCGATGTCGAAACATTTAGGCGCTTTAATGTCTTCAAGGTTGATACCACCGAATGTCGGAGAAATTGCTTCAACGATTTCTACGATTTTGTCAGGGTCTCTTTCTTTTAACATAATGTCATAAGCATCGATAAATGCGAATTTTTTGAATAGTACCGCTTTACCTTCCATAACAGGTTTACCAGCTACAGGTTTAAGAGTACCAAGTCCTAATACCGCAGTAGAATCAGATACTACAGCTACAAGGTTAGCTTTGTTTGTGTAAGTGTATGCAAGTTCTTCGTCTTTGTCGATTTCAAGACAAGGAATAGCAACACCAGGTGAGTAAGCGATTGATAAGTCTCTACTATCTCTTACCGGTTTTGTTACTTCGATAGCGATTTTACCAGGGACCGGCTTTGCATGGTATTCTAATGCTTCTTCTTTAGTGAAAGTAGGTTTGTTTGCCATTACAGCTCCTTTTTTTGTTACAATTATATTTAAAAGTTACGAATCTTTACAAGATAGGGAGTTTTTTTACCTAAAAGTGTTACTAAAAGTAAAGGAGATAAATGATAATAGATACTCATACGCACTTGGATAACGAAAAATTTATCGATGATGTCGATGAGGTTATCAGGCGTGCCAAAGATGCCGGAGTGGAGAAGTTTATAATCCCTGCGGCGGACCCGAAAGATTTGCCAAGAGCGATAGAACTCGCTCAAAATTACGAAGACGTATATTTTGCCGTAGGGTTTCATCCGGTCGATATTGACAAATACGACGAAAAACTTATTACTTGCTTTATCACACACCCGAAATGTGTTGCGGTGGGTGAAATAGGGCTTGATTATCACTGGGTAAAAGAGCCCGAAAAACGCCAAAAACAAATAGAGCTTTTTCATAGACAAATAGAAATCGCAAAAGAATATAATAAACCTATCATCGTCCATATTAGAGACGCTACCGAAGATAGCGTAAAAGTTATCGAAGCTCATCCGGATATAAAAGGTGTTTTTCATTGCTATAACGCGGCTCATCATCTTTTGAAATTCAGCGATAGATTTTATTACGGAATAGGCGGAGTCATTACTTTTAAAAACGCGAGAAAACTTCTCGAAGTTTTTCCTAAAATTCCAAAAGACAGGGTTATTATAGAAACGGACGCGCCGTACCTTACTCCTCATCCGCACAGAGGAAAAAGAAACGAACCTTACTATACTATTTATATAAGAGATAAAATCGCAGAGCTTTGGGGAGTTACTCCTCAAGAAGTCGAAGAGATTACGACACAAAACGCAAAAAGGCTTTTTAAAATATGAAAAAGCTTTTTTTAATTTTCTTTGTTTTTTTAATTTTACGTGCGGATGTTGTGAACGATTCGAATATTAATGTTTTGGAGGCTTTGAATATTGAAGATAGTTTTTTATTAAATCCTACCCTTCAAAAACAATACAAAGAGTATGCTTACAGAAAAAAGCGATATTTTCTAAATATACTTGAAAACGGATACGATATTTTGCCGATAATCAGAAAAAGTATTCAAAAATCAAATATTCCCCCCGAACTCATTGCCGTGGCAATGGCCGAGAGTTATTTTATGCTTGATGCAAAATCTCATAAAAGAGCAAGAGGCCTTTGGCAATTTATGCCAAAAACCGCTAAGAGATTCGGTCTTAGGATAGATTCATATGTGGATGAAAGGCTTGACCCTATCAAATCGACTCAAGCCGCAATCGATTATCTTAAATATTTGCATGACTATTTCGGAAAATGGTATTTGGCGATTATGGCTTATAATGCCGGAGAAGCTAGAGTAGTCGAGGCTGTTGTAAGGGCAAAAGTCGATAAACTTTGCAAAATAGAGGGGAAAAGTTGCAAAAACGACCCGGATATTAAAAAATACAGAAAAATAATAAGAGAATATCAGCAAAAAGGAAGCAGAGCATATTTACCTCTGTACAAGTTATATAAAAAACTTTCGCATATACACATTACGCTTGATGATTTATTGAGATATCAGCCGGGATTAAAAAGGCAATATCTTCCAAAAGAGACGAGAAAATATATAATAAAAATCCTTGCTATGTCTTTTTTATTTAATAACGACGAATTTTTAAAATATTCGAATTCTTATATTTTAAATAGCGGAGTTACTCCTTCTTTTGATAAGGTTACCGTGCCCGGAGGTACGTCTCTTTTTTATGTTGCAAAACTTTTGCATATGAGTTATAAGGAGCTTAGAGAGCATAATTTACATCTGAAAAATTCATTTACTCCGCCGTATAAATATTACATTTATATTCCATATAAAAAAATTGCTTATTTCAAAGAACATTTTAAACCGAAACACTTTTTTTACGTGTATAAAGTTAAAAAAGGGGACACTTTACTGAAAATAGCTCGTAAATTCGATACGAAAATAAGATATATCAGAGATTATAACAGACTCGGAAGATATTTAAGAGTCGGACAAAGGCTGGTAATTCCTATGAATTCCAAATTCGTAAAATATAGAGTTAGAAACGGAGATTCTTTGGCGGGAATTGCAAGAAGATTCAATATTTCTTATAAAAAAATCATGAAATTAAACGATTTAAAATCAACCGTTATCAGAGTAGGACAAATATTAAAAATTCCACAAAGGTATTAAATGAAAAAAAATATACTTTTTTTAGCGGCGGTTGTGTTTTTTACGGGATGTGCTCAAAAAGCTTATCATACCGAGGTTTATAACGTACCCGGAGTAAAAGAAGGCACGAAAAAACCTTATTCCGTAAACGGGAAAATGTATTATCCTATGAATAGGGTTCCTATCGGTTGGACACAAACGGGAATAGCAAGCTGGTACGGGCCTAATTTTCACGGAAGATACACAAGTAACGGCGAAGTATATAATATGTACGCTTATACGGCGGCTCATAAGACGCTTCCGATGAATACGATAGTTAAAGTCACCAATCTAAGAAACCATAAAAGCGTTATTGTCAGAATAAACGACAGAGGACCTTTTGTAAAAGGAAGAATTATCGATTTAAGCTATGCGGCCGGAAAAAAAATCGGTCTTGACGTTACGGGAACGGCTCCTGTAAAAATTACGGTGATTAAGTTTAAAGGTAAAAATTATGTTAGCGGGTATATGCTGCAAGTGGGCGCTTTTATGAATAAAAACGGAGCTTGGAAAGTAGCGAAAAAATACCAAAAATTAGGATATAATACTGCTGTAATAAAAAGAAATATGCTTTATAAAGTTTATATTACGGGCTTCAAAACGTATCAAGAAGCTAAAAAATTCAAATTATCACACGGAATAAACGGATTTATCGTAGGAGAGTGAAAATGACTGAAATAAAAAGAGAAACAAAAGAGACGAAAATTGAAATAAAAGTGGATATTCAAGGAAGCGGCAAAGCGAATATATCTACCGGTGTTGGTTTTTTCGATCATATGCTTGAGACTTTGGCAAAACACAGCGGAATAGATATGGAGATTTTTTGCGACGGAGATATTGATGTCGATTTTCATCATACCGTAGAAGATGTGGGGATAGCTCTTGGGCAAGCTCTTTATGAGGAAGTTTTTCCAATCAAAAATATCGAAAGATTTGCAAATGCGGTAGCGATTTTGGATGAAGCGGCTGTTGAGGTTGATTTGGATATAGGCGGAAGACCTTATCTTGTTTATGAAATGCCAAGAGAGGGAGCTATTAGAGAGTTTGATTTGGAGCTTGTGGAGGAGTTTTTTAAATCTCTTGTATTTAATTTCAAAATCGCAGCTCATATAGTTTATAAAAGAGGTACGAATAAACACCATATTGTCGAGAGTGCGTTTAAATCTTTTGCGGTCGCTTTAAGAAGAGCTTTAAGCTATAGAGAAAGCGGAATTCCGTCGACTAAGGGAGTTTTATAATGATAGAGCTAATCGTAATCGATGTCGACGGGACATTGACCGATGGAAAAATTTATTATTCCAACGAAGGTGATGAGATTAAGGCTTTTAATATTAAAGACGGTCTGATGATAAAATCATGGAACACTCTTGGTAAAAAAAGTGCGATAATTACCGGTAGAACTTCAAAAATAGTCGAAAGAAGAGCGAAAGAACTTGATATTACGTATGTAAAACAGGGAGTTAGAAATAAAGCCGAAGTGCTAAAAGAGATAATAAACGAACTCGGAATTGATTTTTGTAACGTAGCTGTTATAGGTGATGATATGAACGATTTGTCTATGATGAGACTTGTTAGCAAAACATTCGCGCCGGCGGATGCAAGCGCTTTTGTTTATGATTATGTCGAGTATCCTCTTACGAAAAAAGGAGGAGAGGGAGCTGTTGCCGAGATGATAGAGATACTTTTAAAAGAAGAAAATCTATTTAATAAATTTATCGCGTTATGGTGAAGATATTAATCTTTGTTTTACTTTTGGCGGGTATAATGATATATCCGATTTTCGAGAGTAGAAATTTTAAAAAAATAAAAGAATACAACACTTCTCTTCCTCCCGTTGTATTGAAAAACGGAAAATTTTACGAGTACGAACCGAACCTTACAAAAAGCGGTTCGTTTAAAGAATTTATAGTAAATAAGACTAATTATTTCGGAAGAGATGTTTTTTTGAATAATTTACGCAATGAGGAGAAAATTTTTTTAAAAAAAGCCTTTTATAAAAAGCCCGTTTTAAAAGGATTGGATGTAAAATTCGTTAGCAAAGAGTATAATCTGACAACCGACAAGGGTATATATAATACTCAAACCTCGATATTAAAAGGCGAAAAGTTCGCTTTTCAAGCGCAAAGTTTTAAGGGATTCGGCGTTAATTTCATAGTAGATAAAAATAAAAACATAAAAGCCGATGATATTACATACTTTTTAAAGGTCAAAAAATGAAAAAATTGATATTTTTACTATTAACCGTCATCTTATTTGCAAGCGAATTGAAAATTACAAGTAAGCAGTTTTATTATAACTCAAAAGCAATGACTTCAGTTTTTATCGGTAATGTAAAAGCTGTAAAAGACAATGATAATATTTTCGCCGATAAATTGACCGTGTTTTTTAATAAAGATAAAAAACCGGTAAAAATTGAAGCGATTGGCAATGTTAAATTTAAAATATCTATGGATAACAATTCTACGTATAGCGGAAAGTGCGATAAACTTTTTTATTACATAAAAACAGGAGATATCCTCCTTATCGGAAACGCTTTTATCAAAAAAATAGAAACGAACGAAAGTATTAGCGGTGATAGGATTAAAATCAATAGAATTACAAAAAATATCGAAGTTTTAGGAAATAAAAACAAACCGGTAAATATAATCATAAAGGTGAATCAATGAAAGTGAAGTTTATTAAATCGGCGCCTACGATAAAAGAAGCGATCGAGCCTAATTTCGTCGAAGTTGCATTGCTTGGTAGAAGTAATGTGGGTAAAAGCAGCTTTTTAAATACTTTTACCAATCAAAAAATAGCCAAAGTTTCTCAAACTCCCGGAAAAACAAAACTTATTAACTTTTTTGAAGTGGAAGACGAGGGGAAAAAATACGTGCTTGTGGATTTGCCTGGATTCGGGTATGCGAAAGTTAGCAAATCCATGCTTAAAGATTGGGGCAAAAATCTTGATGAGTTTTTGAAAAACAGATTCAATATCAAACTTTTCATCCACCTAAGAGACGCAAGACATCCCGATTTGGATATCGATAATAACGTTGATGAGTATTTGAAATCTTTTATGAGAAAAGACCAACAATTGCTCACTGTTTTTACTAAAATCGACAAATTAAAACAAAGCGAACTTGCAAAATTAAAACAAAAATATCCTAATGCGCTTTTTGTCTCGAATCTTAAAAAAAGAGGAATAGACCAAGTAAGAAAAAAAATTAACGAAATATTGTGGGGTGAATATGATAAAGATAGTAAAACCGACTCTTGATAATATAATCGATATTCAAAGAGTATTAAAACCATATGTTGAAGAAGGGATAATATTAAATAGAGACGAAGACGAAATAGCGATGAATATTCGCTCTTATCAGCTTGTTTTTGACGATAAACAACCTATAGCCGTAGGAGCGTTACATATTTATTCTCCGTTTTTGGGAGAAATTCGCTCTTTGGCGGTTAATGAGAAATATCAAGGTCAAGGTATTGGAAAAAAGCTTGTAAATTCACTTCTTGAAGAAGCGAAATCTTTAAAACTAAAAGAGGTTTTGGTTTTGACTTATAAAAAAGAATTTTTTGAAAAATTGGGATTTAATGAAATACAAAAAGAGGAAATTCCCGAAAAAAAAATATGGGCGGATTGTATAAAATGCAAATTTTTTCCAAATTGCAACGAAATAGCGCTTATTACGTATTTATAAAACTTATAGTTTTAATTGCGGTTTTATTGTTAAATAGCAGTAATTATCTTTTTCCGCTTTTAATAGGGTTTGTCTTTTTTTGCGAAAATGTCTTTATAGCGGCTTTTTATTTGACTCTTTTTGCCGTTTTACATAAATATCCGGTAATTTATTTGGCATTTATTTTTTTCGTGTATAGATTTTTTATTCATGAAAGAATTGCGGCATATATTGATAAGCAATATCAAAATTTCGTAGGGATTTTCGTAATTTATTTACTTTTTTCTTTTGTTTATTTTCCATTTAATAAATTTATAGCAATATATTTGCTTTTTAATTATATGTTTGATTCAGTTTTAGCCAAGGTATTTAAATGCGAACCAAAATAATTTTGTTTATAATTTTTGTTTTTTATTCTCTTTTGATTTATAGGGTTTATGACTTGAGTGTACTCTCAAATGAGAAATATACAAAACTTTCTCAAAAAAACTTTGAAAAAACGGTCTATATTCCTGCCGTTAGAGGCGTAATATTTGATAGAAACGGAAAACCTATAGCAATTAACGAGCTAAGATTCGATATAAAGATAAAACCTCATTTAAAAGGTAAAGAGCTAAATCAAACGTTAAGCTCAATCGCGGATTTGACCGATGCGAATATGACGAAAATGTATAAAGAGTATCAAAAGCAAAACTCTCCATATAATCATAAGCCTATTACCGTTTTAAAGTATCTAAAAGAAGATTTGGTATATAAAATCGAGCCGTTTTTGTCACTTGACGATAATATAGAAATTACTCCGACGTATCTTAGAAAATATCCTCAAAAAATTTATCTCTCAAACGTCTTAGGATATGTCTCAAGAGCGAATGTTAAAGATTTACAAAGAAACCCTGTAATCGAATATACGCAAATTTCGGGGAAAAGAGGAGTTGAGAGATATTATGACGATATTTTGCAAGGAGAGCTCGGGTATAAAAAAGAGATAGTCAATGCAAGAAATAACGTTTTAAAAGTTACCGAAACAAAAGCACCGATTTCTCATACGCTAAAATTAAGTATCGATTCGGATTTACAAAAATTCATATACGAATTGCTAAAAAAAGAGGATAAAAAAGGCGCTGTTGTCGTAATGCGTACGAACGGTGAGGTTTTGGCGCTTGTTACTTACCCGAGTTATGACAACAATCTGTTTGTAAAAGGTATTAGCTTCAAAGAGTGGAACGCTCTTGCTCATAACATATACAATCCTCTTTTGAATAAACCTGTAAGCGGATTATATCCTCCGGGTTCTACCGTAAAACCTGCCGAAGCGGCAATAGCTATTGCAAGCGGTAAATGGAATCCTTGGAAAAAAATCGATTGTCCCGGATATATTTTGGTAGGTAATAGGAAGTTTAGGGATTGGAGACCTTGGGGGCATGGAAAAGCCGATGTGTTTAAGGCTATTAAAGAGAGTGTGGATACCTATTTTTATCAGTTAGGGTTAAAACTCGGTATTAACTACATAGCAAGTAATCTTAAAAAAATGGGTTTCGGACACAAAACGGGTATAGATTTGCCTAATGAAAAATCCGGAATCGTACCGGATAAAGAGTGGAAAGCAAGAAGATTTCACCAGCCTTGGTTTATCGGTGAGACGATGAACGCCGTAATCGGACAGGGGTATTTTCTTGCGACGCCTTTGCAAGTCGCAGTAAATACGGCTCTTATTGCAACCGGAAAACTTCCAAAACCTTATGTCGTAAAATATATCGACAATAACGAAACAAAACCTGTTTTAAAAGACGTACTAAACCAAAAAGAAAAAAACGCTCTTAGGCTTGTTAGAAGAGGTATGTGGATGGTATGTAACGCACCTGGAGGTACCGCTACAAAACATATACACACAAAAATTACAATCGCCGGAAAAACGGGTACCGCTCAGGTATATTCCATTCCGCAAGAGGTTAAAAAAAGAAAAAGAGAAGACGAACTTGCATATTTTCACCGCTCGCATGCGTGGCTTACTACATACGGGCCTTATAGACATCCTCAGTTTGTTGTTACTGTGTTAATCGAGCACGGAGGACACGGAGGGAGTGCCGCCGGGGGAATCGTTAGTGAAATTTATAACTGGCTATATGACCACGGATATATAAAAAAATAATCAAACCAAATATTTCGCCCACTCTTTTTTATCTCTTTTTTTACCTTTGTAAATTTCATCTGCGATAATTATCTCGCCTTCGTCGAATTTGGTGTAGCTTACCATCATATCTGCTGCGATTTGTTTGATGTTTTTGTCTGCGTTTTTGGAGATAGCTCCCAAAGGTCCAGGAAAGCCGTTTGTTCTCATTATCTCAAAAATTTCGCCTTTATACTCTTTGAAATAAGGGTTTTCATCTTTATTTCTTGAGATTATGATTTTTACTCCCTCGACATTAAAATGTCTTCCGACTTTTAGCAAATCTATCTCATTCGGAGTTAGCGGTAAGGTTTCGTGATAATCTTTTAGTCTTTTTGCAAAATTAATATCCGTCAGTAAACATCCGCCGCTTGGAGATTCAAAACCTTCCAAATTAAACTCTTTTGCGAGTTGAAGTTGCATTTTTCTATCTCTACCTCTGATTGCATAGAGTTTTTCTCTATCCACCCAGCCTTTGAGTTCGGGAATGGTAGGCGGTAAAAGTTTTGCGCTTAGAGGTCTTAAAACAAGTCCGTTTGCGTTTGCGAGTTTATTTACGGCATTAAGTGCCGGAAGTCTTTGGCTCATAGGTCTTTGGCCCACCACTTCACCGCTTATTATAAATTTCGCTCCGGCTTTATCCATATATTCAAGAGCTTTTTTAATAAAAAAAGCGTGGCAGTCGATACACGGATTCATATTTTTTCCGTATCCGTATTGAGGAGTAAAAAGAATTTTTTCGATATATTCGTTTACTGCGTCTATTACGGTGAGTTTGATGCCTAAATTATCGGCTAATTTTTGAAGGTCTTTTATTTTTTCTTTATTGGCTTCAAAACCTATATTTACATAAACTCCTTCAACTTCGATACCTTGGTTTTGTATGATTTTTACGGCAAGAGCGCTGTCAAGTCCTCCGCTAAAAAGAGATAGAGCTTTCAACTAATTTTCCTTTCTTAAGTTCTGATATTTTTTGGTTGTATATTTTTAAAAGATGCATTTTTTCGTGTTTGTCAATTTTCGAATCATTTTTTAACATCATGATTTTTTGTTGATAATAAGGGATTAAAATAAGTCTTATTTGATTTTTGAGTTTTTCGTAATCGAGCACAATTATATCATCTCTTAGCACGATATCAAGGAGTTTTGGATTTTCAAAGTCCTCTTTATAAACCAACTGCAACTCTTCTTGGTGCGTTTTAAACATATCGGGAGTTAAATATTCCACTATCTCATCCATCCACTCTTTGTTTTCATAAAGTGTTTTTATAATACTCGCTTCGGCGACGTCTATTTTTTTGTTGAGGTTGATATTTTGAGTGTGAGGTTTTGATTTTGAAGTCAGTTTTTGAGGCGATATTTGTAAATATCTCGAGGCTTTTAGAGCGAAATCCTCTTTTAATATCTCATCAAGCGTTGCGATATATTCCCTTAGCTCGTCAATCGCCGCTTTTTTTTGAAGCGGGTTTTTGATGTCGTATTTTTTTATTGTGTATTCGATAATAAAAGTATCAAAAGGAATAGTCTCTTTAAAATATTTTTCTAAATCTTCGCCTCTTTTTACGACATCCGCCGGGTCGAGGCCTTCTGGGAAAAGACAAACGCTACCTTCAAAAAATTTCGAATATAGAAGTTTTGACGCTTTAAGTGCTGCGTTTATACCTGCCGAGTCGCTGTCGTATGCTACTATGACTTTTGGTTTTAGTTTTTGAATTATCGGCAAGTGTTCGGGTGTAAGAGCCGTACCCAGAGTCGCTACGGCGTTTTCCACTCCGGCTTGATGAAGCATAATAACGTCCATATACCCCTCGACGATAATCATCTCTTTTTTTCTTAAAATATGCTCTCTTGCGAAATTAAACCCGTAAAACGTTTTGGATTTGTTGAATATTTTGGTGTTTGTGAAGTTGATGTATTTTGCCGGGTGGTTTGTGATAGTCCTACCCCCGAATGCTATAATCTTTCCGCTTTGTGAAAAGATAGGAAATGTTATCCTCTCGATGAGTCTCGGATATTCTCCGTTTTCCGATAAGACACCAAGAGATATAAGCTCTTTTTTGTTTAGATTGGCGTCTTTGAAGAATTTGAATTGTTTAATTGAATCGGGAGCGTATCCCAATTGGAATTTTTCTATGGTGGAATCGAAAAGTCCTCTATCTTTTAGGTATTTTAGTGCGAAATTATTTTTATAAAGCTCGCCTTTGTAGAAGTTGTTTACTTTTTCTAAGATATCTATTTGTAAAAAATTGCCTTTTGTATATTCGAGCTTGAAATTATACATCGAAGCCAATTTTTCTATGGCTTCGGGGTAGGTTAGTTTTTCTATTTCCATAACGAATTTAATCGCATCACCGCTTGCTCCGCATCCGAAGCAGTGATATATCTGTTTTGCGGGACTTACGACAAAAGAAGGTGTTTTTTCGGCATGAAAAGGACAAAGTGCGGTATAGTTGCTGCCTTGTTTTTTTAATTGCAGATAATTACCGATAACATCGACGATATCAATTATACTTTTTAGGTTTTCGATAGAAGCTTTAGAAATCATACGCAATTATACTATAATTTTAAAAAACATCGAGGGAAAAATGGATTTTAGAGACCCGCTTTTTAGTGTAATAGTTTTTTTCGTTATTGTACTTTTAAGCGTAATAGTAACTCTTATAGCAGGTAGAATCCGGGAATACTTCAGACAAAAAGAGATTGAAAAACTGCTTTTGGATTTCGAATATGTCGAAATTGAGGATTTAAAACTTGATAAAGCCTCCAAAAACGCTCTTTTACTTCTTGCTAAAGCTTATGAAAAGACGGGAGATTATGAGAAGGCTTTGAAAATATATTTGTGGATAAACAAAAACGATGAGAGTATCGATATTTTGAGAAATATCGCTTTTTTGTATTTTAAAGCCGGGTTTTTGGAAAAATCCAAAAAGGTGGTTTATAATATTTTAAAAGTAAAACCAAGAGACAAAGAGGCATTGAAACTTCTTATTTGGATAGATGAAAAATTGGGCAATTACAAAGAAATAGTCGATGTTTTGGATGTATTTAACGAGCTTGGGGTCGATTTGCCAAAAGAGAAAGCCAACGCTTTAATCAAGCTCATAACTCACGGCGGATGTAATATAGAGGACTTTTGTAAAGGGTTTGAGAGTTTTGAAGATATCTACAAAAAATATCCGTTTGTAAGACGTGAGTATGTTGCGTATCTTTTTAAGTACGACCCTCGAAAAGCTTATGAGGTATTGGATGTTTATGAGGATTTGGATTTATATTTTTACAGGAACGATATTCCTAAAAACGAAAAGTTTTGTAATATTTTAGCCGCAAAAAAAGAAACCAAATGCGATATTAAAGCGCCATTTGAGCTTGAAGTTTTAAAATATATTCCTAAAAATTTAGGTGAGCTTGAATTCGAATATATCTGTAACGCTTGTAAAAAGGTCTTTCCTCTTTATTCTACGAGATGTCCTAACTGCCATGAACTTTTCTCACAAAAACTGATAACGAAACTTGCCGAAAAGAAAAATATTGAGAATATTGAATTTTAATGGTAAAATTCAATTAAAAAAGGTCTGATATGGGATATATGGAAATTGATAAATCTCAGCTTGATGAAATTTTGGAAAAACATAAACTTACAAAAGAGGATTATGAGCATATAGTTAAGATTTTGGGAAGAGAACCTAATCTTGTGGAACTCGGGATTTTTTCTGCGATGTGGAGTGAGCACTGCTCTTATAAATCAAGTAAATGTTATTTAAAAGGATTTCCTACAGAGGCTCCTTGGGTTATTCAGGGACCTGGTGAAAATGCCGGAGTTATCGATATCGGCGGCGGAATGGCGGCTGTTTTTAAAATGGAATCTCATAACCATCCGAGTTTTATCGAACCTTATCAAGGTGCTGCTACGGGTGTTGGTGGGATATTAAGAGATATTTTCACAATGGGAGCAAGACCTGTTGCGAATTTAAACGCTATCAGATTCGCTCATATTAAAGGAAACGACGAAATCGCAAAACTCCATAGACATCTTCTAAGCGGTGTCGTTGCCGGGATTGCAGGATACGGAAACTGTATCGGAGTGCCTACAATTGGCGGTGAAACGGCATTTGAAGAGTGCTATAAAGGAAATATTTTAGTTAACGCTTTTTCTCTTGGAATCTGTCCTCAAGATGAGATTTTCTATGCAAAAGCCGAAGGTGTGGGAAATCCCGTAATTTACGTAGGGTCTAAAACAGGACGCGACGGACTTGGCGGTGCTGTTATGAGTAGTGATAGTTTTAAAGAGGGAGACGAAGACCAAAGACCGACGGTCCAAGTGGGAGACCCTTTTACTGAAAAATTATTAATGGAAGCGTGTTTGGAATTGTTTAAGACAGATTATATCGTAGGTATTCAAGATATGGGAGCGGCCGGCTTAACGTCAAGTAGTTTTGAAATGGCAGGTAAAAGCGGTAGCGGATTAAAAATGTATCTTGATAAAGTGCCGATGAGAGAAGAGGGTATGAATCCATATGAATTAATGCTTAGCGAATCTCAAGAGAGAATGCTTATTTGTGCTAAAAAAGGATATGAAGACAAAGTTATCGAAATCTTCAAAAAATACGACCTTGATGCTGAAGTTATCGGAGAAGTTACGGATACTGGCAATGTGGAGCTTTTCTGGCACGGAGAAAAAGTAGCCGAAATCCCGGTAGCGCCTATTACCGAAGAAGCGCCTGAACTATGCCGTCCCGTAAAAGAGCCGGAATATCTAAAAGAAATCAAAAACGTTCAAATCCCGAAAATTGACCCTCAAAAAGCTTTTGAAAAACTTATGAGCGAGAGTGAGATAGTAGATAAAGCTTGGATTTACGAGCAATACGATAGTATGGTTCAAACAAATACGGTCGATACCAAAAGAGTGGACGGGTCCGTTATCAGAGTGAAAGAAAACGGAAGATACCTTGGTATGAGTGCGGATTGTAACGCGAGATTTAACTATATCAATCCTCGCTTAGGAGCAGCGGCTGCGGTTATGGAAGCCGGAAGAAACATCGCCGTTAAAAAAATCAGACCTCTTGCAATTACCGATTGTCTGAATTACGGAAACCCTGAAAATCCTGAAATTATGTGGCAGTTTAAAGAAGGGTGCGAAGGAATCAAACAAGCGTGTAAAGCTCTAAATACGCCTGTTGTTAGCGGAAACGTATCGCTATATAACGAAAACGAAGGCGAGGGTGTTTATCCGACTCCTGAAATTGCAATGGTCGGTGCGAGTGATGATTTTAGAAGCAGCGAACTTAAAAAAGAAGGAAACACTCTATATATTTTAGGAGAAACAAAACCTGAATTCGGAGGAAGCTTGTATCTAAAAGTATTCGGAGGAAAAGTTGCGGGAGAACATCCTGAAGTGGATTTTGAAAAAGAACTTAAACTTTGGGACGTTTTAGAGAGCGATTTGATAGAAAGCGCAAAAGATATAAGCACTGGCGGTCTTGCAATGGCTGCTTATAAATGGGCTTGTGTAAGCAATAAAGGGCTTGATATCAACGTAAAAGTACAAAATCCAGAAGATATTTTTGCCGAGAGTTTAAGTAGGGCATTTGTCGAAATCGCACCTGAAAACGAAAAAGCTTTTGAAGAGCTATGCAAACAAAAAGGTATCTATTTTGAAAAAATCGGAAAAATAGGCGGAGATAAAATCAAAATCAACGACGTCGAGGTTGATTTGGACAAAGCTAAAGATATCTATTTCAACACTTTCCCTAAAATTATGAAAAACGAAATAGATTTTGCAGATACGATTTGGGAAGGGTAAGACCTTCTCAATCTATTTGTAGATTTTTTCTGTGATATCTTTGGACGATATCGGGGTCCGGATGTAGTGAAACTTTTGATTTTTCTTTTCCGTCATAATCAATCTGCGATAAAACGTATCTGATACTCTCGAGTCTTGCCGTTTTTTTGTCGTTTGAATTTACAATAATCCAAGGCGAATAACTCGTATGAGTTTTGCTAAACATCTCTTCTTTATAGTATGTGATTTTATCCCATAATTTTTGAGCTTTTTTATCTACGGGAGAGAGTTTCCATTGTTTTAGCGGATTTTTCATTCTCTCTTCAAAACGTTTTTTTTGTGTCTCTTTTGAGATACTAAACCAAAACTTAATCATAATAATCCCGTCGTCGATAAGCGCGTGTTCTATTTCGGGTACTTCTTTTATAAATTTGTCGTATTGCTCTTTTGTACAAAACCCGAAAACCGGCTCGACAATTGCACGGTTGTACCAGCTTCTGTCAAAAAAGACTATTTCTCCGGGGTCCGGGAGGTGTTTGAAGTATCTTTGGAAATAAAACTGCCCGGTTTCCACTTCTGTCGGTTTCGGTAGTGCTACGACTCTATATTTTCTTGGATTCAGGTGTTCGGTGAATCTTTTTATAGCTCCGCCTTTTCCTGCGGCGTCTCTGCCTTCGAAAATAATCATAACTCTTTTTTTGTTTTCATAAGCCCAGTTTTGAAGTTTTATAAGTTCGATTTGTAGCTTTTGAAGCTCCTCTTCATATTCGACTTCTTTTAGGATTTTTCTAAGTTTCTTTTTTCTGATAAGTCCTTTTAAACCGGTTTTCGTGCGAAGTTTTCTAAAACTATCCTCTAAAAAGAGGATTTTTTCTTTTAGATTGGTCTCTTTTACCTCGTTTTTGAGGTCGTTTAGCGTTTGGAAAATCGTTTTCATTTTTTATCCTATAAATATATCTTTTCTCCCATATCGACAATATGAGCTTTTTTATTAAAGAAATTCCTAATTACCGATTTGAATACGACTTGTTTTTCGTATTCGCCGTGTATTAAGAAGATTCTGTCAAGATTATCGAATTCGTTCATCCACTCAAGCAGTTCTTTTTGGTCGGCGTGTGCCGAAAAGCCGTTGATAGTGTGGATTTTTGCCCTGACGATTATCTCTTCGTGGAAAATTTTTATAAATTTCGCTCCGTCAACAATATCGCGGCCCATTGTTCCTTTTGCCTGATATCCTACGAATAATACGGAGTTTTTCGGATTCCATATTCTGTGTTTTAGATGATGTAAAATCCTACCTCCCGTACACATTCCGCTACCGGCAATTATTACGGCGCCTCTGCTTATTTCGTTGATTTTTTTTGATTCTTCTACATCTTTTACGAGTCTTAGTTGCGGAAACTCAAAAGGATGTTTTTTGTATTTTTGACAATTTTTGCTTAACAGATGACTCCATTTTTTATATACGGCCGTAACTTTATTCGCCATAGGCGAATCAAGAAATACTTTAGCTTCTCTTGGAAGCGAGCCTTCTTCGCTCATCTCTTTTAAAAGACAAAGTACTTGTTGGGCTCTTTCTATTGCAAAAGTAGGAATAATAACGTTTCCGCCGCTAAGAAGCGTATCGATTATCACTTTTTTAAATTCGATTTTGCTCTCTTCAAAGCTTTTATGGTTTCTGTCTCCGTAAGTCGATTCGATAAATAACGCATCGGCGATTGTAGGTTTTTGAGGAGGTGGCAGTACTTCATTGTCTTTATTCCCCAAATCCCCGCTAAAAACGATATGTTTTTTTATTCCTAAATTTTCAAATTCAAGTTCTACGAAACTACTTCCCAAAATATGCCCGGCGTCTTTAAATACCGCTTTTATATCTTTTGTAATTTTTATTTTTTTGTCGTAATCTATTTTTACTTTATCCATTTTTTTAAATATGGCTTTTACGTCGTCTCTTGTGTAAAGAGGTTTTCTGACAAGATGTTCTTTTCCTCTTCTTTGGGCTTTTCTGAATCTTGTTTCGTAATCTTCTTCTTGGAGTTTGGCGCTATCCATTAAAACTACTTTTGCAATATCGAAAGTTGCCGGATGAGCGAAAACTTTTCCTTTAAATCCGTATTTGTATAAAAGAGGTATTCTTCCTACATGATCAAGATGTCCGTGAGTGATAATCAATGCGTCTATTTCTTTTGGGTCGAATCCGAGCGGGTCGTAGTTTAGGTGTTCGTTTAGGCCTTGAAACATTCCGCAATCAATCAAAATTTTACTATTTCCCGTATCGAGCATATGAGCGGAGCCGGTTACGATTTTGGCGGCTCCGAAGCTTTGTTCGTATGATTGTTTCATAACTATCCTTTTATTGATTTTTTTCCATTTCCGCAATATCTTTTATGATTTTAAGTACGCTATCTGGGTTCAAACTCATACTTTCAATTCCGATAGAAACCAAAAATTCGGCAAAATCAGGATAATCACTCGGTGCTTGACCGCAAAGGCCTGAGTATTTATTGTTTCTTTTTGCGCCTTCTACGGCCATTTTTACCATTGTTTTGACTCCTTCATCCCTTTCGTCGTAATCAAACGCAACGATTTGAGAGTCTCTATCCACACCTAAAGTCAATTGGGTCAAATCGTTCGTACCGATACTTATTCCGTCAAAAATTTGCAAAAATTTATCAATCAAAATTACGTTATTAGGAATCTCGCACATTACATAAAGCGGAACATCGCCAAGCCCGTTTTCGATAAGCGCTTCTTTTACTCTTTTTCCTTCTTCTACGCGTCTGCAAAACGGAATCATAAGATGAATATTGTCAAATCCCATATCGAAAATCGCTCTTTTCATCGCTTTACATTCAAGCTCGAACCCTTCTTTGTAGCTCGGATGAGTATATCTTGCCGCACCTCTGAATCCTATCATCGGGTTATCTTCAATAGGCTCGAAATGTCTACCTCCAAGCAGATTTGCGTATTCGTTCGATTTAAAATCACTCATTCTAACGATACAT
The DNA here is from genome assembly GCF_003752135.1 of Caminibacter pacificus. Lineage (NCBI taxonomy): Bacteria > Pseudomonadati > Campylobacterota > Epsilonproteobacteria > Nautiliales > Nautiliaceae > Caminibacter > Caminibacter pacificus. The sequence goes on along the minus strand of NZ_RJVK01000001.1, from coordinate 491,639 downwards.
TTTTTAGGATAAACAGCAGCTGCGATAGTTGCCACACCTTCGCTAAGAGTTTTAATAAAAAACTCTTCGCCGTCCCCGTCAAACGGAAAAGCAAGCTCGTCAATTAAAGCTTTTTCCGTTTCGCTTAACATTTCAGGGTGTTTGATAGCCATCGGGTGCGCTTTTATGTAGTTGTTTATGATAAATTCCATTCTTGCCAATCCGATACCGTCAACCGGAAGTTTTGCCAAGCTAAATGCAAGTTCCGGGTTTCCTAAGTTCATCATAATTTTTGTTTTTGGGCGAGGAAGTTTGCTGACATCCACTTTTTCGACTTCGAATTTCAATATACCTTCATACACTTTTCCGATTTCACCCTCGGCACAGCTGACTGTCACTTCCTGTCCGTCTTTTAGGATTTTTTTGGCGTCTTTCGCTCCCACTACAGCCGGTTTTCCAAGCTCTCTACTTACAATCGCCGCGTGGCATGTTCTACCGCCCGTTTCGGTAATAATCGCGCTTGCTTTTTTCATAACAGGTTCCCAATCCGGGCTTGTGGTGTGTGCTACTAACACGTCTCCTTCTTTGAATTTATCCGCTTCTGCCATACTTCTTAATATACAAACTTTTCCGGCTCCTATTTTTTCTCCCACGGCGTTTCCGGTAACTAAAACTTTTCCTTTTTCAAGAAGTCTGTAGATTTCGAATTCGGTGAGCGTTTCTTGAGAGTGTACGGTTTCGGGACGGGCTTGTACCATATAAAGTTCTCCGTCGATTCCGTCTTTTGCCCATTCCATATCCATTGGGGTGTATTTTCCTCTAACTTCGCTGTAGTGTTCTTCTATTTTTATCGCCCAGTCGGCAAGTTTTAGCACTTCATCATCAGTAATTGCGAATTTCATTCTTTTTTCTATAGGCGTTTTTATGTTTTTTGTGAATTGTTCGGCAAGATTTGCGACTTCGAGTTTTTCACTAAAAATCATCATTAAATTTTTACTTCCGAGTTTTCTTTTAAGCACCGCTTTTTTGCCTTTTTTGAATGTAGGTTTGTGTACGTAAAAGGCATCCGGGTCGATTGTACCTTGTACCACGTTTTCACCAAGACCCCAAGCGGCGTTTATAAATACCACGTCTCTAAATCCGCTTTCGGTGTCGATACTGAACATAACGCCGCTGCTTCCGAGGTCGCTTCTTACCATTTTCATAATAACGACTGAGAGATAAACTTTCATCGGGTCGAAGTTATGAGTATATTTATAGCTGATACTTCTGTCGGTAAAGTTACTTGCAATACACATTTTATAAGCCCACAAAAGATTATCTTCGCCTTTAATATTTAAGTATGTTTCGTTTTGTCCCGCAAATGATGCTGTTGGGCTATCTTCCGCTGTTGCCGAGCTTCTGACCGCCAAGCTTACGTCATCTCCGTACTCTTTTTTAAGCTCCGCATATCCTTGTAAAATCTCTTTTTTCAAATCTTCCGGAATTTCGGCGTCCATTATTAGTTTTCTCGCCGCTTTTCCGACGTTTTTAAGCTCGTCTATATCATCGGGATTGAAGTTTTCGAAAAGTTTGCTTAAAGGTTCCCATAAATTATTCGCACTCAGATAGTGTTTGTACGCAGTAGCGGTAACCGCAAATCCGTTTGGTACTTTTACTCCAAGAGGAGTCAAGTGATTATACATCTCTCCCAAACTTGCGTTTTTTCCACCCACTTCCGCAGTATCTTGGATTCCTATTTCCCTAAACCATTTAATAAACGCACTCATAACTTCTCCTTTTAATTTTCGTTTAATCAATTATAACTCTTTTAAACTTTGAGTTTCCTTAACTTGTCAAAATTTCAAGCGCTTCTTCTAAGTTTTTGTTTTCCGAAGTTATCGCATATATCGCATTTGCCATTTTTATCGCTTCGTTTAGAGGTCTTTGGTGGATGTTTCTGCCCGTTCCGTTTCCTCTTGTTTTTCCGATATGAATTTGTTCGTACAATTCTCTTAAAAACTCCGCTTCGTCTATTTTTTTACCGCCCTCGCACAACACTCCGCATCTCCCGGCGGCAGTTGTAGCTTCTTTTAGTAAAGTAGGGTCGAATTTTCCATTTTTATAAGGCACTTTCACTTTTGCAAAATCAGCTCCCAAACACACGGCAACGCCAGCTGCTCCGGCTATTAAGTGAGGGTCGTGTTCGTCTTTTACGAAGTTGCCTTTAGGATACATCCAAAGTACGGCAAGCATTCCGGCTTTATGGGCTTTATGTACGATATTTGCAGCTTCTTTAAGCATTGAGTGTTCATGTTCGCTTCCCAAATAGACGGTATATCCCACACCTTTTATATTCAATCCGCTATAGTTTTTAAATTCGATAACATCCTCAACACTTAGCCACTGCTCGGAATATGGGTCTTTTGCGGAGTAGGGGATGAGGTTTGTTTTTGAGTTTAGTTTTACAAGATAAGGAATATTCGGATAATCCACTCCGTATCTGCTAATAAGTCCGAATTGTGTAGCGAATACTCCTATTTTGGCTTTACTTGCGATTTTAAAAAGATGTTCGGGGTCGTTGTCTTCAAGTGGGATGTCTTTGCCGTAAAAATCGTTATTTAGGTGTTCTACTTTTTGGTCTCCAGCAAAAAGCATAAGTCTTCCGCTGCCGTTTGTCACTTCTTCAAGTGTCGCTAAAAACTCTTTTCTTTTATCTACCGGTACGTCCGCCGGGATATATTTTTCAAGCATTGTCTCCTCCTTAGAATAATAATCCGTAAATAATTGTCAAAACACCCAAAACAAAAAGCCAAAAAGCCGATGTTTTGGCGATTTTTTTGCTAAATACAAGAGCGTATATCGCTTTTAGGATGTCGTTGCTTCCTGCGGCTATTACAATTGCGGAAGCTATGTCGTTAAGTGTAATATGAAATTTTCCGGTTAATAAAGAAAGTACGAAAGGGTCGATATCGGTAAAACCTATGATGAAAGATAAGATTTTAAGTCCCACGTTTCCGAAATGACTCGTTACGTAGTGAGTAATAACCATCATCGCCACGAAAAGAAACGCAAAAACAAAAGCGGTCCCAAGCTCAAGCGGGTTTCTATCATCAATCGGTGCGTCTGCGGCTACGTTTTTTTTGTAGAGGAAAAATGAAATTATCACTCCGATTAGCGCAAATAAAACCATAGGAATAAGAATTTTTCTTGCAACTTCGGAATTGAAAATAAAAGCGATTACGAGAAGTCTTAAATACATCATGGAAGTTGCGATGATTATCGCCGAATTTATAATACTCAAAATATTTCCGCTTGCGTTTATGCTAAGGGCTTTTTTACTCAAAACCACGGTAGTGGCCGTAGAGCTGTAAAGTCCTCCGAAAATTCCCGTTAGCAAATAGCCTTTGTTTTTGAAAATGAATTTTTGAGCTAAATAACTGCCGTATGATATTGCCGAAATCACAACCACGACAAGCCAGATTTTAAAAGGAGAAATTCCTATCGTTTTGATTGGAGTATTTGGTAGTATCGGCAAAATTACTGCACTTAAAAGTACGAATTTTCCGAGTGTTTCGAACTCTTTTTCGTTTATTTCGTTTAGGGCTCTTCCTAAATAGCTTTTGTAGTTAAGAATAAATACGATAAGCACGAATAGTAGTGCAGGCATCCAGATGTTTTGGTAGATGTTTATCAAAGCTCCGAAACTATAAACGATTGCCATTATCAAAAACGAAAGAATCGACGTTCTTTGCTCTTCGTTTTTAAAATAATAATGAATCGCATACAAAACGCTAAGGGTTATAAATCCGGTGATGTATAAATTTAAAGAAATTTTATAAAAAACAAACCCGATAATTCCGATAAAAGTATAAGTTCTTGCGGAACCTAAATGGGGTTTTGGCTCTTTATGGAGTCTGTAAGCTTTAAGTTCGAGCCCCACAAGAAAAGAGAGGGCTACTACGATAAAAAAGTAGACCAAATCTTGGGGGATAAAGCTTAAAGTATTCATAGTACGTCGATTCCTTTCGCTTTTCTATAATATTTGACAACCGCTCTTTTGACAAAATCGTTAAATACGAACCAAACAAGAGTATATGCTAAAAGATAAAGTCCCCATTCCCAACCGATAGGCGTAATGATTCCGAATCCGTAAACTCCTAAAATCAAGCCTAAAAACGCTGTTGATAATGACGCAGTTAAAAGTACCCAGCTAGGATAAGGTTTTTTGAAAAACCAATCGCTTGTTCTTGTATTGAAAATAGTCCAGTGCCCCGCCATTACGAGTTTTGTAAAAAATGCGCTTTGAACGAACGCCAAAAACGCTTTAGGGTCTTTATAATCGATCCAATGAGGAAGAGGCGGCATGAATACAGGATTTAGAGGGTGTGCTTTTAGCCACACCATTGTAAAATAAAAAATAGTAAAACTACTAAGCACTCCCGCAATCCCTAACCAGCTTGAGAGTACGAGCATTTCGTGCATATCCCAGCGTACAGGTTTTTTTTCGATTTTGGTGTTGTCGTATGCGATTGATAAAATAGGAATGTCGTTAAATAGTGCAAGTAAAATAATCATCAAAGCCGTTACCGGATAGAAGTTGAAAATTACGATTGAAAGAGTCATAAATAAAATTACCCTGATTGTTTCGGCAATTCTGTAAATCGTATAGCTTTTCATTCTCTCAAATGTAATTCTCGCTTCTTTTATTGCATCCACAATTACTTTAAGCCCCGGTGCCAAAAGTACTATATCCGCGGCGGCTCTTGCGGCATCCGTCGCACCGCTGACGGCAATACCGGTATCCGCTTTTCTAAGAGCCGGTGCGTCATTTACGCCATCACCCGTCATTCCGACGATATGGTCCGCTTTTTGAAGTTCATCGACGATAAAATATTTATCTTCGGGAAATACTTCCGCAAATCCGTTTGCTTCTTCGATTATTTTTATAATCTCGCTTTCGTGTCTTTTTACGCTACCTTTTACTAATTTCGCACTTTTTTCGACCTCTTTTTTTACTTGGTCGATTATTTCGTTTACTTTTTTTTGTATCTCCTCTTCGCTTAGTTTCATCGTTTTAAGTAGAGCGGTTGAGATGATTTTTGCAAGTTCTACATATTCGTCGTGAGTTTCGTTTTTTAATTCGCGAATTGAGTAGATATTTTCTCCGATACCCAAAATTTTTGCGATATATCTCGCAACGGCTACGTTATCACCCGTAACCATCTTAATTTCTACGCCTTTGGCTTTTGCTTCTTCAATCGCTTCTTTGCTATCCGGTCTTGGAGGGTCGTATAATGGAATCAGACCTAAAAAGTGAAAAGCGCTCTCATCGCTATATTTATATGCAACACCTAAAGTTCTAAATCCGTTTTGGGCGAATTCTTCTACTTTTTCGTAAGCTTTTTTCTTATGTTCGGCGTCCAAATCGCACATTTCGATAATTACTTGCGGAGCGCCTTTTGTTGCTACCACTTCTTTGCCGTTAATTTCTACATAACTTTCCGTTCTTTTTCTAACAGGGTCGAACGGAATGAATTTTTTTAGTTTGAATTCAGGGAGTTTTAGATTGTGTTTTTCAGCCCATTCGAAAAGCGGTTTTTCGATAGGGTCGTTGTTTTCTTTTTTGCTCGCAAGCAATGCATATATGAAAAGTTCGTTTATGTCGTGGTTTTCCTCTACATACGGCTCACCGACGGTCATTTTGTTTTGGGTAAGCGTTCCGGTTTTGTCGCTACATAAAATATCCATTCCCGCCATCTCTTCGATAGCCGCCAAACGACTTACAATCGCTTGTTTTTTAGCAAGGTTCAAAGCACCTACCGCCATTACGACTGTTAGGACCGTAGGCAATGCCACAGGAATCGCCGCTACAGTCAAAACAAGTGAAAATTCAAGAAGTTCCCAAATATTTTCGTGTCTTTTTACGCCGACGAATATAATCAACGCCACTAAAATAACGGTAATAATAATCAAAAAATTTCCGACGTTGATAACCATTTTTTGAAAATGGCTTCTTTGGTTTTGTTCGGCTTTTGCAACGAGTCCGACCGTTTTTCCGAAATAGGTATTAAGCCCGGTACCTACGACTAAAGCAATCATTTCACCTTGTTTTACGATTGAATTTGAATATGCAATGTCTCCGGGTTTTTTCGTAACAGGCAAACTCTCACCCGTTAGTGCCGATTGGTCGATCGATAAAAACTCTCCGCCTCCGATTAGTTTGACATCGGCAGGGATTATATCACCGATTTTGATTTTTATGATATCCCCGGGTACTATTTCACGAGCAGGTATTTCTTGCCATTTTCCGTCTCTTAATACCAAAGCCTTTCTTGCCAATTTCTTTTTTAAAACTTCGATTGCGTTTAAGGCTTTGTGTTCTTGATAAAAATCCAAAAAGGCATTTGTAAAGAGCATAATCATAATAATCGTGAAATCTTCCCACCTATGAACGAGTGCGCTTAAAATGCCCGCAATTTCAATCATCCAAGGAATAGGTCCCCAAAATCTTCTGAAAATTCTATGCCAAAGCGGCTCTTTGTATTCGGGGATTTCGTTAGGTCCGTATTTTTTGAGTCTCTCTTTTGCTTCTTCTTCGCTCAATCCTCTATTTATATCGACTCCGAACTCGCTTGCAACTTTGTCAATCGGTATATTTTTGTAATCGTCCGTTTTCATCAAAACCTCCTTAATGCTCTATCTATAGCTTCACTATATGTAGGATGCGGGAAAACCGCTTTTTTTAAGGTATCGATATCAACTTCTGCGGCAAGTGCGCTTGAGAAGATACCGATAAGCTCTTCGGCGTTCGGAGCTAAAATATCAGCTCCCGTTATGAAATTTTCTTCATCGGCGTATATTTTTACAATCCCGAGTTCGTCTCCGTATAAACTGCCCGCAATTCCTAAATAATTAATAGGAAACTCCGCTTCTTTTACGCCTTTTGTGCCGATATTTGCATAACTTAGCGGCAGTGTGTAGATGAATTTCGGGATGTTTTCGAGGATTAGTTTTTCTTTTTTGCCCAAAATCTGATTTGCAACGTTAAGAACCTGAGCTCTTGCGGCGTGTGCGAGCATCAGTTTGCCGTTGCAATCTCCTACGGCATAGACGTTTGGCATGGTGGTTTGAAAATACTCATCCGTTACAATGCCTTTTTGGATTTTGATTTTGTCGGTTTGAACGATATCGGTTTTCGGTACTCTTCCGGCCGCTACCAAAAGATAGTCGGTTGAAAATTCTTTGCCGTTAATGTTGCAAATCACTTTTGAATGTTCGGTTTTAGCTTCTTTTATTTCGCTGTTAGGCATTAGATTTACGCCTATATTTTTTAACTGCTCTTCGAGCTTTTCGGTAATGATTTGAGGAAATTTTTTTGAAATGTTCGAATGTCTGTATAAAAGATTTACTTTTGTGCCTATCGTACTGAAAAAAGAAGCCATTTCAAGTCCTATTGCACCGCTTCCGTAAATTGTTATCTCTTTTGGAGCGTTTTTTAATTCAAGCGCTTCTTTTGAAGTAATAATTCTTTTGCCGTCATATTCTATTCCCTCAGGAATTCGAGGTTTGGAGCCGTCTGCGATTATTATGTATTTTGCTTGTAGGGTTTTGTTTTGGTTTTTTAATAAAACTCCATCATCAGTAACATACCCTTCATCTTCGATAAGCTCAACTTTTGCCATAAGTAGTTGATTTTTGACGGCTTTTGTGTGTGAGGTTATTATTTTTGATATGTGATTTTGGAGTTTTTTTAGATTCAAACTCACCTCACCATCGAAAAATCCTTCTTTTAATTCAAGCAGGGTTTTTGCTCTGTGTAAGAGATTTTTTGAAGGAATACAGCCGTTATGAAGGCACGTACCTCCTAAATGTTCCAAGTTTCTTTCAATAAGAGCCACTTTTTTCCCGGCTTTGCTTAAAACTATAGCAGCCGCATATCCGAGTCCCCCTCCTATTACTATTACGTCATACATTTTTACACTCCTCTTTAAAATCGTTGATAAATTTTGCCGCGTCAACTCCGTTTAGGATTCTATGGTCGATTGTAAAAGATACTTCCATTTTATTATTGTTTAACGCACCAAAAGCCGCAATTCCGGCGTCGTTGTCATTAATAAGAGCCGTAAAGCTTTTTATGTTAAACATTCCGAGATTGCTAATTCCGAAAGTCGAGCCGCTTAAATCTTCGATACTCAATTTTTTAGTTTTTATCTCTTTTAGCCATTCGTTTATCTCTTCAAGGCTTTTATCTTCGGCGTTTTTAATCACACACATAAAAAGTCCGTCATCTCTTGCTACCGCTACCGAAATATTGGAAGTAGGGTAGGTTAGAAGTTCGTTGTCTTTTAAAATACTACGCGTTAAAGGATGTTTTTGCATAGCAGTAGCGAGTGCTTTTATAATTTGTGCTGTTAATTTGATGTTTTCTTTTTTTGTTATTTCTACCTCTTCAAAAACGAAAAACGTAGGTTTTTTTATTGCGTTTTGGACCGTTTTTATAACTGCGATTTGGTTTGGAGATAATTTTGTGATTTTCGGGATGTTGTTTGTTTTTATGTATTTCATCACCTCATCGCTTTCTATTTTACGGTTCAATTCGAATATGTCAAAATCAAGCCCGTACTCTTTTATTAATTTTGCAGCTTTTGGTGAGAAATATTTTTTGATAATCACTTCGTCGATATCTTTTTCGTGAGCCGGAGTAGGTAATTCTCCGCTTTTTTGAAGTGATTCGATATCTATTCCCAATTTTTTGGCTTTTTGTTTTGCAGCCGGCGAAGCGCTGCCGGAAACTTTCTTACTCGGTTCATTGACGATAGAGTTTATAAGCTCGTCTATGTCTATTGAGCTATCAGTATTCGTTTTGCTGCTTTTTTCTTTTGTCTCTTTAATTTCTTCTTGTTCGTTTTTTGTTTCTTGTTTTGATTCTTCACTTTCAATTACTGCTATTACGCTTTTTACAGGTACTTCTTCACCTTCTTTTACCAATATTTTTTTAACCCTGCCGTTTACGAAACTTTCGATATCCATTGTCGCTTTGTCGCTTTCGACTTCGCAGAGTTTATCTCCTTTTTTGACCCTATCTCCCTCTTTTACGTACCATTTGATAAGTTTCCCTTTATCCATAGTATCGCTAAGTATCGGCATCGTTACTTTATATTCCATTTTCAGCCTTCCATTTTAGAATTTTTTTAACGATTTTCTCAGGAGTAGGGATTGATAAAAGTTCAAGTTTTCTATTGTACGGAATAGGTACGTCCTCACCGGCTATTCTTAATACCGGCGCGTCAAGGTCGTAAAAGCAGTTTTCCATAATTTGAGCAGCTATTTCAGCGCCCATTCCGCCGGTTTTGTGGTCTTCTTCTACGATTACGCATTTTTTTGTTTTTTTGATTGATTTTGCGATAGTTTCGATGTCTATAGGTCTTAGTGAATTCAAATCGATAATTTCAGCGTCAATTCCCGCTTTTTGTAGAGCTTTTTGGGCTTCGAGTACGTCGTATCTCATTTTTAGGTAAGTGATAATTGTCAAATCTTTTCCCTCTTTTACCACTTCTGCTTTGAACGGGTCGAAATTTTTAATTTCTTTAAATTCCATATCCATAGGATATAAAAGCTCGTGTTCTAAAAATACGACCGGGTCGTTCATAAAAATTGCGCTTTTAAGTCCGTAGTATGCATATGTCGCGTTGCTTGCGGCAAGGACAATAAGTCCCGGGACGCTTGAATATAGAGTTTCATAGTTTTCGCTATGTTGAGCTGCAAGCTGACGACTTACACCACCAGGCATTCTGATAGTTAGAGGTATCGTCATTTTACCGCCGCTCATATATCTGAATTTTGATGCGTGGTTTATAATTTGGTCCATTGCAAGAAGTGAAAAATTTGCCGTCATTATTTCGGCTATCGGTCTTAGACCTGCAATTGCCATACCTATTGCGTTACCAACGATACTTAGCTCCGCAATAGGCGTATCGATTACTCTTTTTTCTCCGTATTTGCTAAAAAGTCCTTCGCTGACCCTATAACTTCCTCCGTATCTTCCGACATCTTCACCTAAAATAACTACGCTGTTATCCGCCGCCATTGATTCGTCTATCGCTTTATTGAGTGCCTCACGGTAAAGCATTTTCACACTCCTTACAAAAAACGTCTTCAAATAGTTCGTAATCTTCAGGTTCAGGTGACTCGGCGGCGAATTTGACGGCTTCTTCTATTACGTTTTGAACTTTTGCGTCCGCTTCTTGAAAATACTTTTCATCTACGATTCCGAGTTCTATCGCTTTTTTCTTTAGGTTTTCTATAGGGTCTCGGCGTTTGAATATTTCAAGCTCTTCTTCGCTTCTGTATTTTCCGGCGTCACTCATACTGTGACCCTCGTATCTGTAGGTTTCCGCTTCGATAAAATAAGGCCCAAGCCCGTTTTCGATATGAGTTTTTGCTTCCATAACGGCGTTATAAACCTCGCAAACGTCCATTCCGTTTATTCTTTTTGTCGGCATATAGTTTTTTGCTTTGTTATATAGCTCGACAAAAGGACTAACCCAAGAAATATGAGTCCCTATTGCGTAGTAGTTGTTTTCGCAAAAGAAAATAATAGGAAGTTTCCAGGCACTCGCAATATTTATACTCTCGAAAAAAGCTCCGGCGTTACTTGCGCCATCACCGAATATTGCAAAAACCCCGGCGTTTTCTCCTTGGATTTTCCTGGCATACGCACAGCCTACTGCTATTGGCAGATGCCCGGCTACTATCGCGTCTCCTCCGTAAAAGTCGAGTTTCGGCTCGAATAGGTGCATCGAGCCGCCTTTTCCTTTGCTGATTCCCGTTTTTTTACCGAAAAGTTCGGCCATTACTCTTTTTGGCTCCATTCCTCTGGCAAGAGCTAAGACGTGTTCGCGGTAGTGCGTAAAGACGTCTCCCTTGTCAAAAGCTTGCATAGTCCCCACACTTACTGCTTCTTGTCCTATATCAAGATGTAAAAATCCGGCTATGTTTCCGTTCATATATTCGCGTTTTGCGGCAAGCTCGAATTCACGGCCCAATTTCATAAGATAATAAAATTTTTTAACCCTTGCGCTATTCATTTGAAAACTCCTCTATCGCTTTAAAAAGAGGAGTCATATACATCAAAGCCGGACCTCCGTGCATCAGTACCGCTTGCATTGCGGCTTCGATTATCTCTTCTTTATTCGCTCCGAGTTTCAAAGCGTTTTTGGTATGAAAAGCTATACACCATTCGCACTGAGCTGCTACTGCCAAAGCGATATTGATTAACTCTTTATTTTTGGCACTAACAGCCCCGTCTTTTTCGACGCTTTTTAGGAAATTAAAGAAATTTTTTGTCTCTTCAGGTGCGTTTTGTTGTAATTTTTTTACTAATTCTTCAATTTCTTGTAGTTTTTCTCTCATCATTGAACCCTCCTTCAATCGATTTGACTAAACTTTTTTTAGCCTTTAATTTATTATAACTCTCCAAACTTTAAAGAAAGCTTAAAAATGAAGAATAATTCAAGAAAATTGATATAAGTCGTATAAAGGGGATAAAAAGAGTCCTAAACTATAGGATTTTTGAAGCCTCCTCTAATGAAGTGAAGTAGAGTTTTTTGTTTTTATCAAGTAATTTTTTCGCACTTTCAAACGATTTGTCTCCAAGAAGTATCGGGATAGTGTTTTTATAGTTTAGAAGCTCTTTTGCAATAGCTTTTGCGTTTGTCATATATTGAGGAGTAATAATTACAAAAATTATATCGCTTAGATTTTTAATAATTTCAAGAGCGTTTTTGTATCTTTTTGCCGTAGCGTCGCCTATGATGTCGATAGGGTTGTTGTGAGACCATGTCGGAGGGAGGATGGCGTTTAGTTTTTCAATTGTTTTTTTATCGAGTTCTAAGAGGTCTTTGTGTTTGCTTACAAGGTCGGTAAGAATCGTACCGGGACCTCCCGCGTTTGTGAGGATTATAACGTTTTGTTCGTTTAAGAATTTCGGTGAGAAAATTAATGACTCAATAGAGTCTTTTATTTTGGCTCCTGCTATTTCGCTTAAGGTCATAATCATTTCATAATCCCCGGCGATATTTCCGGTATGAGAAAAGGCGGCTTTTTTGGCCGCGTCGCTTTTTCCGGCTTTAAAGAGTAAAATAGGTTTTTTAGAGTTTCTTATGGCTTCTAAAAACGCTTTTCCGAATTGCATGCCTTCTGCATAAATTGCGATAACTTCACATGATTTTTGTTCGTTTAGCTCTTTTATTGCGTGTGCGAAATTGAAATCCGCCATATTCCCCATAGAAATGATATGAGAAAAACCGATTTTATATTTTGATGCCTTATCCATAAGCGCAGTCAAAACAGCTCCGCTTTGAGAGATAAGTCCGATTTTTCCTTTATAAATTTTGCTTTTTGCAAAAGTTAGGTTGAGGTTTAGTTTTGAATAATAAATCCCAAGGCAGTTCGGGCCTACGATATTTATGTCGTTTTCTTTTGCAAGGCGGCTTAATTCTTCTTCGGCTTGAATATTTCCGCTCTCTTTAAACCCTGCTGAGATAATAATTATATTTTTAACTCCCTTTTTGATTAGTGATTTGACATTCTCGAGTACGTATTTTGTCGGAATGGCGATAACCGCTGTATCGATTTGAGGTAGTTGATTTAGAGAGTTATAGACTTTTTTGTTAAAAAGAGTTTTTAGTTTCGGATTGACAAAATAGATATTCGCTTTGCTTTTTAGGGCGTTTTTGGCTATTGCGTAGCCGACTTTTTCTTTTTTGTCGGTTGCACCGAAAATTGCGACGTTTTTTATATTAAAAAGCGAGTTGTTTTTTTTAACGAACTCTTTTTTTTGTTTTTCACCTTTTTTTATTCTCGCATCGACAGCGAATATCCCTTTTTCGTTGATTATCAGCGGGTTTATGTCTATTTCTAAAATATCTTCGTTTTTAAACATTTTTTGGAATTTTTTTATCGTTTTTATCAAAAGTTTCAGGTCGTATTTTTTGCCTCTAAACTGAGGAAAAATTTTTGAAATTTTTGTTTTTTCGATAGATTTCAGTATCTCTTTTTCATCCGATTCGGTGTCGATGTAGGTTATGTCTTTTTCTATCTCTACAAGAGTGCCGCCTTTTCCAAAAACGATAGTCTCTTCAAAAATAGTATCGAAAACCCCGCCCAAGAAAAGCTCGATTCCCTTAATCTCTTCTTCGACTATAAATTCATCGTCTTCATCGAGGGTTATCGAGTGTTTTTTTAGGTTTTTAATAATCTCTTTTTTTGCGGATTTGAGACTTCTGTTGTTTTGAATATTGGTAATGACTCCTCCCACATCGCTTTTATGAACCACTTTGTCGCTGTGGATTTTTATTACGCAAGGAAAAGTATCGAAACTCACCTCTTCATTTAATTTGAAAAGTTTGTATTTAGGGTGTGAAATTCCGTATTTATCGAGTAGTTTATAAACTTCTGCTTCTTTCATTTTTTCTCCTTAAATCCCCATTAATTTTTTTGCTAAAGCAAGCATATTTTCATCGAGTTCGTATTTTGAATTTACGATATCTTTTAAATCTCTAAGTACGAATTTATCATCATAATAAGTTACGATTTTGTCAGGGTTTTTTTCGATATTATCAAGGGCGGTTTTTACAAATTCCGCAGTTCTTAGTCTCTCTATCACCGTAGGTGAGCCGCCTCTTTGGATATGACCGAGTATCGTAACTCTGCTCTCAAATCCTATCTCTTTTTCAAACCACTCTTTTATTTTGTATGAAATATTAAGTCCCTCCGCGACAATTGCCAAAAAATAACTTCTGCCGTTTTTTATTTCGTCGAGGTATCTTTTTTTGAGATTGTCGAGGTTATATTTTACTTCCGGTATTAAACACATCTCAGCTCCGTTTGCCACGGCACTTGTTAGCGCTAAATATCCGCACTCTCTTCCCATAGTTTCGATTACGAAAGCACGGCTGAAGCTGCTTGCGGTATCTCTGATGTCATCTACCGCTTCTCTTATGACGTTTAGAGCCGTATCGACTCCTATGGTGTACTCGTTTAGAGGTATGTCGTTGTCTATTGTTGCTGGAATTCCCATAAAAGGTATTTTGAATTCATCATAAAAAACATCAAGCGCTCTAAAACTTCCGTCACCTCCTAAAATTATAAGAGCGTCTATTTTGTTGTTTTTTAGGTTTTCGTAGGCTATTTTTCTATATTTTTTTTCATACCACCTTTTGCTTCTGCTTGAGCGAATAATAGTACCGCCTCTATAAATTATTCCGGCGACGTCTTTGTAAGAAGCTTTTTTTATTTTTCCATCAATCATTCCCTCTAAGCCGTCATATATGAAATAGGGAGTGTAGTTTTTTTCGTAACAGCATTCGACGAATTTTTTAATAGCGGGATTCATTCCGCTGCTATCACCTCCGCTGGTTAGTATCGCTATATTCATTTCTCCTCCTTATAGTTTATCAGCAAAATAACTGCTTCTGACAAGCTCACCAGCAACTACCGCTTTAAAACCTATCGAATAAGCCATATTTTCTAATAGCTCGAATTCTTCTTTTGAATAATATTTTTTTACCGGATAGTGTTTTGGTGATGGTCTTAGGTATTGACCTATCGTTAGTTGTGAAAGGCCTGCGTTTTTTAAATCTCTCATAGTCTCTTCAATCTCTTCGAATGTCTCGCCGAATCCGACGATTATAGATGATTTTGTGATTTTAAATTTCGAATAATATTCCAAAACTTTTAAGCTTAAAGTATAAGAGCTTTTCGGTTTTAGCTTTTTGTGAAGTCTTTTAGTCGTTTCGATATTGTGAGCCAATTTATAGCTTTTGGAGCTTATCATTAAATTTAGTGCGTTGATGTCTCCTCTGAAATCGGGGGTTAGGCTTTCTATTTTGGTATTGGGGTTTAAAGCGGCTATTTTTTCTATTACGTTATAAAAATGAGTGCTTCCGTAATCGCTCAAATCGTCTCTATCAACGGATGTTGTTACGACGTAGTTTAGATTCAGCTCTTTTACGGCTTTTGCTATTTTTAGGGGTTCGTTTTCATCAAGAGGTAGAGGTTTTGCGCTTGTGACGTTGCAAAATTTACAGTTTCTCGTGCAGATATTTCCCATAATCATAAATGTAGCCGTGCCTCTTTTGAAACATTCGCTGATATTGGGGCATTTTGAAGAGTAGCATACGGTACTAAGAGAGTATTTTTCGATTATGCTTAAAGTTTTTGAGATAGCCTCAAATGAGGGAGCCTTTACTTTTGGTTTCATAAAACACCTCTTTTATATACTCTTTTAACATTTCCTTAGCCGTTTCCTGATTGATATATACTCCCTCATTATACAACGAAGTTGCTTTGACTTGGCTTAAATTGCATGGTCTAATTTGGTTAAAAGTGGTCAAATTGGGATTAAGGTGTATCGAAACTCCGTGATTCGAGCGGTTTTTTATGTATGAAAATCCCAAAGATGCTATTTTTCTGTTTTGGATATAGTATCCCGGTCTATTTTTATCGTAATAAATTGGTAAATTGAAATTTGAAAAAAATCTATTTAACACAAGGCGTACTTTTTTGAAAAAAAGAGGAGGGGATTTGACGTTGAAAATAAAATAGAGCATTAAAGTCCCCTCGTCAAAATATGTAATGCTTCCGCCTCTTTTTACCGGTACGGCAAAAGGAAATGCTTTTGCTTCGCTCTCTCCCACCGTAAAAACGGGATAGTGAGTGGCAAAAAGGAGGAAATTTTGATTAAGAGGTGTCAGTTTTTCTTGGATTTTTAGGAACTTTTCGTATTCAATTAAACCTAAATCTTTAAAATTTATTTCTGAGAATTGTTTTTCCAATTTCGACCCCCGGCTGATTGTATGTATTTACTTCAAGAAGACTACCTATTGCTGAGGTTAAAATCTCGTAATACATAATCAGTTCGCCGATATTTTTTAGGTTTAAACTCTCCATTATTATCTCATCCACCGGATACTCTTTTGCGAGCAGGGCTTCTTTTGTCGCTTCGCACTCTTTGTTGATAAGCTCGGCAAAAGTGTGGTCGTTTACGAAATCGGTAGCGTTAAGGTATGGGAGGTTGATATTCGGGATTTTGAAATCGGGGTCGAAGTTTTTGATTTGTAAGAAAGTTATCGTTTTATGACCCATTCCTTCCATTAAAAGTTGCAAAAAAGAATGCTGATCGATACTTCCTATATGACCCACAGGCATAATCTCTTTTCCGTTTTTGCCAAGAGATTCTCCGAAAAGCTGAACGAACCACTCTTTAAAAGCACTAAGAATCGTCGCATATGCAAAAAGTACGTTTACGGGGTAGATTTTGTAATTTCTTGCATAAAACGAAGCTTTTTTTAATAAATGAAGTTCGTTTTTTTCAAAAAATCGGTCTCTAAAGTCTTTTGCACCTTGCAAAATAGAGACTATATCCGCTCCTGCGGCTTTTAGAGGTATCATCCCTACCGCACTTAATACCGAAAATCTTCCTCCTACGTTTTTTGGGAGATTAAAACATTCAATTCCCCAATCTATTGCGAATTTTTCAAGAGGACTTCCGGGGTCGGTTATGATTTTTAGGTTTTTAGCTTTTGGTTTTAGTTTGAAGTGTTCTATTACTTTTTTGAAAATCGAGATAGTTTCTATTGTTTTTCCCGATTTTGAGATGACAAAAAAGAGAGGATTTTTCAGCTCTTTGAATTTTCCAATCAAATCGATAGGGTCGGGATTTTCCAGAAAAACCATTTTTTTAAGAGGAAATTTATTTTTTATCATTTCATAAATGGCTTTCGTACCAAGCGAACTTCCACCGATACCGATAATCGCTATTTCGCTAAAATCTTCAAAATTTATATCTTTGAATTTCATAGAACTCTCAGGCAGGTGATAATAGCCTATTTCTTGAGATTCGTACTCTTTTAATACGTTCTCAAAAGCTTCTTTTTCGGCTTTTTTGTTTTCGTAATCAAAATAAAGATTGTATTCCATTTAACCCCTTTTTCAAGTAATATTAAAATTATAGTAAAATTTCATAAAAAAAGGACAACAATGGCAAAAAGAGCGCTTTTAAGTGTTAGTGATAAAACCGGAATCGTTGATTTTGCAAAAAATTTGGTTGATTTGGGATTCGAAATCATCTCAACTGGCGGGACTAAAAGAATTTTACAAGAAAACGGAATTAACGCTATAGATATTAGTGAAATTACAAAATTTCCTGAGTGTTTCGGCGGAAGAGTTAAAACTCTTAATCCTTACGTGCACGGGGGGATTTTATATAGAAGCGGGATTGATGATGAAGAAGCAAAGAAACTCGGAATTCAAAGAATAGATTTGGTGGCCGTAAATTTATATCCTTTTAAAGAGACGATTGAAAGAACGGATGATTTTGATGAGATTATCGAAAACATAGATATCGGCGGACCTACGATGGTTAGAAGTGCCGCAAAAAACTTCAAAGACGTAATTATCGTAACCGACCCTGCCGATTACGACGTGGTGGTGGAGGCTTTGAGAGACGGCAAAGATACGTATGAATTCAGAAGAGATTTGATGATAAAAGCGTACGAGCATACGGCTGCGTATGATAGTATGATTGCAAACTATATGAACGAAAGATTTAAAGACGGATTCGGAGATAAAAGATTTATAGTCGGTAAAAAAGTATTTAACACAAGATACGGAGAAAACCCTCACCAAAGAGGTGCGCTTTATGAATTTGAAGATTTTTATGAAAACCTAAGAACTCTAAAAGGTGAAGCAAGTTTCAATAACCTAACAGATATTAACGGAGCTGTAAAACTTGCCGTTAGTCTTGGAGAAGGAGCGATTACGATTATCAAACACGCAAACCCATGCGGTGCGGCAAAAAAAGAAGATTTGGTAACTACATGGCAAAAAGCGCTTGAATGCGATCCTGTGAGTGCATACGGAGGAGTTGTTGCGGTAAACGGAGTGGTGACAAAAGAACTTGCCGAAGAGATTAATAAAATTTTCGTAGAAGTACTTATAGCCGGGACTATCACCGAAGAAGCGGTAAAAGTATTTGAAAAGAAAAAAAGAATAAAACTTTTCGATTTAGGTCAGCCTAAGCTTGAAATTCCGGGTGATGTTTGGGATTTCAAACATATCGAGGGTGGATTTGTTTTTCAAGATGCCGATAGAGTGCTTGAAGATGAAGTGGCAAATGCTAAATGCGTAACTAAAGTTTGCGTTGATGATAAAAGAGATTTGGAAATGGCGTGGAAAATCGCCGCTCTTACAAAATCAAACTGCGTAGCTTTTGTAAAAGATTCTCAACTTGTAGCTATCGGTATGGGTATGACAAGCAGAGTTGACGCTACAAGATGTGCGGTTGAAAAAGCAAAAAGCTTGGGGCTTGATATAAAAGGCGCGTCACTTGCAAGCGAAGCTTTCTTCCCATTCCGCGATAGCGTAGATTACGCGGCTGAGGTAGGAGTAAAAGCTATTATCCAACCTGGCGGCTCTATAAGAGACGACGAGGTGATTCAAGCGGCTGATGAAGCCGGAATCGCTATGTATTTCACAGGAAAGAGACACTTCTTACACTAAAAGCCTTTTTGGCTTTTGCATATTTTAGTGAATTCGAATTTTTCACTATCAAAAAGTCCTTTGTCCGATAATTTTAATTTAGGAATCACCAAAAGCGCCATAAATGAAAGAGTCATAAAAGGTGATGTAAGAGATGAGCCTAAATTTTTTGCTTTTTGTTGTAGTTTCGCATATTTTTTCGCTACGAAATGAGGCTCTTTCGAACTCATAAGTCCCGCGATATCAAGCTCTAAAATATCCGTTTTTTCCCCGTCATATACACAAATTCCGCCTTTGTGTTTAATGATTTCGTTTATTACGATAGATAAAGATTTTTTATCACATCCCACAGCTACGATATTGTGAGAATCATGGGCGACGCTTGAGGCTATCGCTCCTTTTTTTAATCCGAAACCTTCAATCAAGCCGAGAGCCGGTTTTGCGTTTTGGTATCTGTTTACTACGCTAAAGAGTAAAATATCGTTTTTTATATTAGGAACTTCGCCTTTAAAATATCTTTTTTCGGTTATCAGTTGTTTATCAATTGCTTTTATTACCAAATATTCTTCACATTTTTCTATTTCGAAATCTTCTTCTTTTTTTGGGGAAGTGTGAAAATTGTTTATGATTTCAGGAACTGAAAAACTATCTTTTTCTTCTTTACTGTAAGCGATTTTGCCATCTATTATTGTCTTTTGAACTTCGAAATTCTCTAAATTATCGACGATTATAAAATCGGCTTTGTCTCCTACTCTAAGCATTCCTACATCAAGTCCGTAATGGATAACAGGATTAATACAAGCGATTTTTAATACGTCAAAAAGGTCGTAACCTTTTTTTAGGCTTCTTTTTACAAGCGAATTAATATGCTCTTTTTCCAAATCGTCAGGGTGTCTATCGTCCGAACAAAACATTAATTTGTCGGGATATTTTGCAATAAGCGGATGAAGCGCTTCATAATTTTTTGCAGCACTTCCTTCTCTTATTTCAATTTTCAGTCCTTTTTTTATCTTTTCTTCGGCTTCTTCAAGAGTAAAACTTTCATGGTCCGTTTCGATTCCGGCTGAGATATATTTGCTTAAATTTTCGCCTCTTAGACCCGGGCAGTGTCCGTCGATATGTTTTTTGTATTTTTTTGCAATAGCTATTTTTCGCATTATCTCTTTTTCATTAGCGATTACACCCGGAAAGTTCATCACTTCGCTAAGATATAAAATATCATCTCTTTTTAGCAACTCTTCTATTTCTTTTACTCCGAGTTTCGCTCCGCTTGTTTCAAATCGTGTCGCCGGTACGCAGGGACTCGCTCCGAAATATATTTTTAGAGGCGTTTTTTTTGCATTTTCGAGCATATAATAAACGCCTTTTAATCCTAAAACGTTAGCAATTTCGTGAGGGTCGCTGATAGTTGCTATTGTGCCGTGTTTTAGAGCAAGCATTGCAAAGGAAGAGGGCGGCAGCATCGAGCTTTCGATATGTATGTGAGAGTCGATAAATCCGGGTAGTATGTAGCTTTTTGCTTTTGATACTCTTTTTATGGAAGTGATTTTTTGATTTCGGATTGTGATTTGTGCGGGATAGATTTTTTGTTGTAAAATATCTACTAAATTTGCAGTTACTTTCATTTTCAATCCTTTATTTATTATAAAACTTTTAAAGGAGAAATTCAAGTGTATAAGGTAGTGATTAAAAAAGGGGATATTTTTAGTGAAAAGAGCGCTGATTTTATTGTAAATCCTTCCAATACCGAGCTTATTTTAGGTAGCGGTGTTAGCGGTGCTTTTAGAAGAGTTTGTGGTAGTGCTTTGCAAAATGAGATGAGAAAATTAGCACCGATAAAGCAAGGAGAGGTTGCTGTTACCGACTGCCCGGGACATCCGGAATATAAAAAGGCTCTTCACGTTGCAATAATGGACTATACTTCGAATAATCCTTCTCCTACACTTGAAGTCATTAAAAAATCATTACAAAATATTGAAAAAATCATTAAAAATCATACTCCTTGCAAGATTGTTTTGCCGTTAATGGGAGTAGGAGTCGGGGGTCTTGATAAAGAAGAAGTTATTAAAATTTATAAAGAGTTTTTTTTTAAAAATGTAGATTTTGATTGTGAGGTGGTAATTTACGGATACAAAGATGAAGATTACACACTTTTGAAAAAATACTTTGAAAAATAACAAGTTTTTTTGTATATTTTTATAAATACAGTTTAATTAAGGTCGTATTATGAGTAAAACTAGGATAATAATAAATAAAATTATGGCAATATTCATTATTGTCTTTTTTTATTTGGTTACTGTATCGGTTTTTTTTCAGAAAATAGATTTACATAATGAAAATCTGAAAATAATAGAAAAAGAATATAACACGTCATGTTTTGTCGCATCAAATGGTAAATTTAGTTTATATAGACTAACGCCTCAATGCGAAAAATTATCTGATGATATGAAAAATGAAAAAGTATATATAAAAAAATGGAAAAAATTAGCCTTATATTATACTGTATTATATTTTGGAGTTTTTATTTTTTCTTATTTATTAAAATATGTTACGTTTAAACCTGTTGAAAAGTTATATTGTTTTTTAAAAGATATATTATTTTCATTAGTAAATAGAGTTCGTGAACACAATGTTTTTTATTTTCGGATAACTGTAGTTTTATGTTTGATTTATATACTTTTTGGTGCTGTGAAATATAATATTTGGAATCATTACTATTTGAGTAAATTTATTTTGTATTATTTAATCCCGGCAGTGTTGTTAATTGGCATCGTATGGATTATATCTGCAACAAAAAATAAGGAGGGTAAATGAGCGTTTTGGTTGAATTTGCGATGTTTCCGACCGATAAGGGTGAGAGCGTAAGCGAATATGTTAGCAGAATAATCAAAATGTTTAAAGATAGCGATATTGCGTATGAGCTCACTCCTATGGGGACGGTTTTTGAAGTGGATACGATTGAAGAAGCTACAAACGTAATAAACAACGCCTATAAACAGCTTGAAGCGGATTGCAATAGAGTTTATACGACTATAAAAATGGATATAAGAAAAAATAAATCAAACAGAATGAAGCAAAAAATCGAATCGATAAAGAAAAAAATCGGCGAAGTGAATGCTAAAGCTTAAATTTAAACATCTGTTTTTGGATATCGAACTTGAAGCGGAGGATAGTTTTGCTATTTTAGGGCCCAACGGCAGCGGGAAGAGTCTGCTTTTAAGCGTAATAACTCACGAATTATATCCTCAAAAGCTTTTTAAAAGAGAGGTTTTCGGTAAAACTTTAACATTAAAGGAGGCAAGAGAGACATTCGGAGTTGTGAATAACACTCTTGAATATTTTTATAAAAATGAAAATATTTCGGTATTCGATGCGGTTATCAGCTCTTTTAAAAATGCGCTTGTGGTTTATAATTTTTTTGATTTTTCAGATGAAGAGAAAAATAAAACAAAAGAGATTTTGGATTTTTTCTCTCTTAAGCCGAATCAGGCGGTAAGTACGTTGTCTCTTGGAGAGATGAAAAAACTTTTGATTGCAAGGGCTTTGGTTCATAATCCTAAAATTTTATGTCTTGACGAGCCGACAAACGGGCTTGATATAAAAGCTAAACATCAGTTTTTGGAGTTGATTGAGGGGCTTGATGTTAAAAAGATAATGATAACACACGATTTTAGTGAAGTTTTTTCGTATGGTAAGATTATTATGTTAAGTAAAGGTAAGATTTTTAAAGTCGCAAATAGAGTGGAAAAAGAGGATATCATCGAACTTTTTGGGATTGATGAAAAAATTTACAGGAGATTTTATGGATAGACTTTATGCACCGTGGAGAAGAGAGTATCACGTAAAAAAACAAACCGGCTGTGTTTTTTGCGATATTGCCGCTTCTGCTGAAAACGACGATGAAAATCACGTTTTTTATAGAGACGATATCTGCTTTTTTGTGATGAATAGGTTTCCTTATAATCCGGGACATTTTATGATTATTCCTATCCGTCACGTGGGAGAGTATGAAGATTTGAGTGAAAAAGAGGTATGTCATATTGCCAAAATGGCTCAAAAAGGGTGCAAAATCCTAAAAGATTTCGGAGCTGATGGTATAAATATGGGCTGGAATTTGGGTTTTGATGCGGGAGCCGGGATTCCGGGGCATATACATCTTCATTTGGTACCGAGATTTAAAAGAGATACCAATATGATGACGACCGTTTTTAATACCAGGGTTTATAGTGCGGATTTTGATAAGATTTTTGAAGAGATAAAAGAAATTTCGAAAAAATATTTATAACGATTCGTTTAGAGGGTAAAGTTTTTTTATGTTTTTAAGTTTTTGGAGGAAGATTTTTACTCCTTTTTCTTCGTTTTTGTTGCCGTGGATTAAAATTATAGAATGATTTGTGACTTTTTCTCCTTTTGCAAGCCACGCATTGGAGCCTATTGCGATTAATCCTAAAGAATTTACTATTTTTAAAGTTTTTTTATCACTTATGAGTCCCGGGAATCTAAAGAAAATCGACGGAGTTACTCCGTTGTTTATTAGATATCTTTCGTTGTTTAAGATATCTTTTTTTAGGTCGTAGCCTTTGATAAGTACGAAATTTTTATTAAGAGGGAGGTGTTTGATATATGGGTGAGTCGCCGTGTGGTTTCCCCAGAGGATATTTAATTTTTTCTCTTTTTGCTATTTTTTTAATAATTCGAATGATTTTTTGTGGTGTTTTATCCAATTTTTACTCATAAAAACTATAACGGGAGCGTTTTTTTGTTTTTTTATAAGCGATGTAAAAATGATTTTATCAAAACCTCTTTTACTTGAGGGACAAAAATCAACGCTTAATACGGGATGTTTTGATTTTGTGACACCGGCGTTTTGAAGTTTCGGTTTTTGGTTTAGGAGTTTGAAATATTTAGCTTTTAGGTCACATTGTGTTTTTAGGTCGATTTTTAGGATTATTGATGTTTTTAGAGTGTTGGTATTTACGATGAGTAGTTTTTCTTTGTCGTTTTGTTTGAATTCTCTTATGGCTAAGGTATGTTTTGATATGCAAAAATTAACGACTCTGTAATCACTTATTGCGAAAAGATAACTAAAAACGAATAAAATCGCGAATTTCATCGGCGTCCTTAAAATCTTATTTGTTATAATAATAAAAAACATCGGGGGTTTGATGCAAATCGAGGTAAAAAATATCGAAGATTTGAAAAATGTCGTCGAATGTATAAAAAATAGCGGAAAAAATATAATAATCCTAAGTGGGACTCTTGGCAGCGGAAAAACCACACTTGTAAAAGAGTTCGTCAAATTATTGGGATTAAGTGATGAAGTGACGTCTCCTACGTTTGCCATTCAAAACGTTTATGGTGAAAAAGTTTATCATTACGACCTTTATAATAAAGGAGTTGATGAGTTTTTGGCTCTTGGGATGCTTGAAGAGCTTGAAAAAGAGGGCTATCACTTTTTGGAGTGGGGAGAGGGTCTTGAAGATATTTTGAAACTTTACGGGATTGATTATCTGCTTATAAAAATTACGCTTGAGGGTGATAAAAGGATATTTGAATGTCAAAATTAAAAGCTGAAAATTTAAAAAAATCATTCAAAAAGACGCTTATTATAAAAGGTGTCAGTATTGAAGTAAATACGGGTGAAGTCGTAGGGCTTTTAGGACCAAACGGAGCCGGAAAAACGACGACTTTTTATCTTATTTGCGGACTTTTGGAACCGGATGAGGGGAAAGTGACGCTTGAAGAACAAGATATTACAAAATATCCTCTTCATAAAAAAGCGAGAATGGGAATCGGATATTTACCTCAAGAAAGTTCGGTTTTTAGGGACTTGAGTGTTGAAGATAATCTCTATATCGTAGCCGAGCAATATTATGATAAAGATACTCAAAAAAAAGTGGTCGAAGACTTGCTTGAGAAGTTTAATATCGAGCCTATCAGAAAAAGAAAAGGGATTAATCTAAGCGGTGGTGAAAGAAGAAGGGTCGAAATAGCAAGAGCGCTTGTGCCAAGACCTAAGTTTTTGTTTTTGGACGAGCCGTTTGCTGGGGTGGACCCGGTAAACGTTAACGATATCAAAGAGCTTGTGAAATTCCTAAGTCAAGAAAATATCGGTGTTATCATCACCGACCACAACGTAAGAGAAACGCTTTCGATTTGTAATAGGGCGTATGTACTAAAAGACGGAAATATCCTAACTCACGGAGATGCGAATCATATCGTAAATCATCCGGAAGTTAAAAAACATTATTTGGGAGAAGAGTTTAGGCTATGAAACTAAAACAAAAAACAACCCAAAAACTTTCAACCAAACTTATCAGTTTTTTGCCTATACTAAAAGCGGGAATCGACGAACTTTATGAGGAATTAAAAGAACAATCCTCTCAAAATCCTTTTTTGGAAGTTAAAAGTAAAAAATTCATAACTGCAAGCAACCTAAAAAACGCCATAACTAACGAAATAGAAGCGCTTAGCACTTCAAAAACCACTCTTTTGGAAGAGTTGATAGAACAAGTTGAAAATTCAAATCTCTTCCCAACCGAAAAATCGAAAATGATAGCGATGATGATAATAGAAGATATAAACCCTCAAGGTTTTTTTGAAGGCGATGAAGAGGAAATAGCAATGCTTACAGGCACGAGTGTCGAGAAAGTAAAGGCTATTAGAGAGAGATTTATGTATTTAAATCCTGTGGGAGTCGGGGCAAAAGACATAAAAGAAGCTATGCTTTTTCAGCTTTATAATACCGAAGATATAGACGAAGAGCTTTTTGCCTTGACAAAAGAGATTATAAAAAATATCGAAAACATCGAAAAATATTTTAATCATCCGCGTTTTAAAGAAGCGATGAAAATAATAAAACAATTTAAAGTAACTCCGAATCTCGAGTTTTTGCCGGATGAAGAGATAATTCCGGAAATTATAATCATAAATAACGACGGAATGCTTGAGATAAAACTAAACGACGAACACTACCCCGAAATCTACATAAAAGACGACCCTGCCGAGGATGAGTACTCAAAAGAAAAACTAAAAGAAGCAAGAAGTCTTATCGACGCTCTTGAAATGAGAAAATCGACTCTTAAAAAAATCGCTTTAATGATTGTGGAGTTTCAGTATGACTTTTTTCAAGGCGGGGTTATAAAACCTATGAAAATCCAAGATATCGCCGATGCTTTGGAGTTTGCCCCTTCTACAATCAGCCGCGCGATTGCTAACAAATATCTCTTGTGCGATAGAGGAATTATACCTCTGAAAAACTTCTTTTCAACCGCACTTGATGAGGAAGTTTCTGCAAACCAGATAAAAGAAGAGATAAAAAATATAATCAAAAACGAAGATGAAAACAAACCTTTAAGCGATGACAAAATCTGTGATATTATCAATAAAAAATATAATTTGTCACTTGTCAGAAGGACTATTACGAAATACCGCGAATCATTAAAAATCCCAAGCAGCAGGGAGAGAAAAAGACTTTATAAGGTGGGGGTGAAATTTTAATCGTTTCTTATAATCAGGCTTTTTGGAAGATTGAACTTTTCTATTAACTCTTTTTCTTTTTCTCTCATCTCTCCGTTGTCGGTTTCGTGGTCGTATCCCAAAAGATGTAAAAGTCCGTGAATAAAAAGCAGTTTTATTTCGTCATTAACACTATGGCCGAACTCTTGTGCTCCTTTTTTTGCAGTGTCGATTGAGATTACGATACTGCCAAGCGGCATACCGGGCATATCTTCAAGTGGAAAACTTAAAACGTCGGTTGCTTTGTCTTTGTTTCTGTAGGCTTTGTTTAGCTCTTTTATCTCTTCATCCGTTGTCAAAATAAGCTCGATATCTTTATTTGTGAGATATTCATAAATTTCTTTTAGTTCTTCGATGTCAAACTCATAATCCGTTCTATTGTCAAAATCTATCATTAACAGGCCTTTTTTAGTAAAATTATATAAAAGTATGGTGTTGAAATGGAAGAGAGGGGAGGGATAGTGAAGTTGTGAAATGGTGAAAATGGTGGGTTTGTAAAAAAGGGAAAATAAGTGAGATTGGTATGGGTAAAAACAGTACAATACTGAATAAAGGAAGAATATGAAAGCTGTGGTGATTTTGAGTGGTGGGATGGACTCTACAACCGCCGCGTTTATTGCAAAGCAAGAGGGATATGAGATTATTCCTCTTCATTTTAACTACGGGCAAAGAACGGAAAAAAGAGAGCTAAAAGCATTTAATGATATTTGCGATTATTTAAAAATCGAAAAAAATAAAAGATATATTATCGATATTCCTTTTTTCAAGCAAATAGGAGCGAGTGCTCTTGTGGATGAGAGTTTGGAAGTGCCTACTGACGGATTGAAACCGGGTATTCCGATAACTTACGTACCTTTTAGAAACGGGATTTTTTTGTCTATTTCGGCAGCTGTTGCTGAAAAAGAGGGAGCTGAAGCTATTTATATCGGTGTTGTGGAAGAGGATAGCAGCGGATATCCGGATTGTAGGGAGGAGTTTATAAATTATATGCAAAAAGCAATAAACGCCGGAACCAAACCGGAAACGAAAGTAGAGATAAAAACTCCTTTGATTCATCTAAAAAAAGAGGATATCGTAAAAAAAGCGGCTGAGGTTGGCGTGCCGTTGGAACTGACTTGGAGTTGTTATAAAAACGAAGATGAAGCGTGCGGGGTTTGTGATAGTTGTAGGTTGAGACTAAAAGGTTTCGAAAAAGCGGGAATGAAAGATAAAATACCATATAAAGAGTAAGATTATTATGTTAATTTGATGTGCATATAATTTTTTTTCATTTATGTATTTGTGAACTTATGAATTTATGAATTTATGTTGAATATGTTAAATATGGTGAATATTTTGCAAGGTTTTATAAGATGATTTTAAGTTGGAGTTATTGTTTAAAAAATCCTGAATAGGGTAGACTTAGAGTTAAGTTGTGGTTTTGGAGTGATTTTTTATTACAAAATTTCACATTTAAATAAATTTTTGGCATATGACAAAAAAGATTAAAAAAAATTAACCGATTACATTAAAATAAAAAAAAGGAGTACCATGCAAAAGAAAATAGAAACGGTAAAAACCTTACTTGACGCACTTCCGTTTATTAGAAAATTTTACGGAAAAACCATAGTTATAAAATACGGAGGTGCGGCGCAGATTGATGAAAAATTAAAAGAGAGTTTTGCAATTGATATTTTGATGCTTTATATGGTGGGAATTAAGCCCGTTATTGTTCACGGAGGCGGTAAAAGAATTACTGAAATTCTAAATGCCCTAAACGTCAAGACCGAATTTAAAGACGGAGTTAGGGTAACTACGGAAGATTCGATTAAAATCGCCGAAATGGTACTAAGCGGCGAAATTAATAAAGAAATTGTAAATATGTTAAATCAGCACGGAGCAAAAGCTATCGGAATCAACGGAAAAGATATGAGCTTTATGAAAGCAAAATCGCTTGTCGGATATACGGGAGAGATTACTTCGATTGACGGAGTGTTTATCAATAAACTTCTAAGCGAAAATCTTATTCCCGTAATTGCGCCTATTGCGGCCGGAGACTCTCCGACACACCCTGGATACAACATAAACGCTGATACCGCAGCAAGCGAAATTGCCGCAGCTATCGGTGCTAAAAGAATTATTTTCCTAACTGATACGCCGGGAGTGCTTGATAAAAACAAAAACCTAATAAGCTCTCTAACGGCAGGTGAAATTGAAAATCTAAAAAAAGACGGAACAATTGCAGGGGGGATGATTCCGAAAGTGGATGCCGCTCTTAGCGCAGTGAAAAGAGGAGTCGAAAAAGCCCATATAATCGATGGAAGAGTGGAGCACTCCATATTGCTCGAGCTATTGACGAGTGAGGGTATAGGTACTGAAATCAAGGAGAAATAATGCACTACATCTGGACCGAGCTTTTTATACTTTTTTTGACGATATTCGTCGCAAAAATTCTTGCAAAAAAGACGAATACGGTCGATGTACTTTGGTATATCGTGCTCGGTGCGGTACTTGGAAATTTGCATATTTTAAGCGAAGACCACAGAATCGAGTTTTTGGGTGAGATAGGGATTATTCTTGTTATGTTCGCGCTCGGATTCGAAGAGAATCTGAGTAATTTTTTAAAAGGCGTCAAAAAAGCGTGGGGAATTGCGATTATCGGTGCGATTTTTCCTTTTTTGGCAGGATTTTTGAGTGCCAAATTTTTCGGGTTTTCTACTAATTCCGCTCTAATTTGGGGACTTACGATGACGGCTACGGCCGTATCGCTTACTATGGTGAGTTTAAAGTCTTTGGGACTTGAAAAAACTCCGGCGGCTACCGGTATTATGACGAGTGCCGTTGTGGATGATGTGCTTAGTTTAATAGGAGTTGCGGTACTTTTGCCTATTATTCTTAGCGGAAACACTCAAAACGGGAATTTGGTAGTCGATTTTGAAAAATTAATGAATACGTTTTTTGACGTATTGGCGTTTTTCGGGTTTGTTTATTTGGTGGGTAAATTTATCGTCCCTCACAAAAAAGGAATAAGATATCTTTTTATCGTCGATAGAGGTAATTATGCTGTTTTGGGTGTTTTTATTTTGGTCTTTTTATTCGGAGACGTTGCACATATTTTGGGATTTCATCCGGCGATAGGCGCATATTTTGCTGGGTTGATACTTAAAGCCGAATATTTTGAAGTGGGAAATCAAAATAGAGCCAAAGAGATAGAAAAAATCACCAATACTATGGCTTTTACGGTATTCGGACCGGTATTTTTTATTTTGCTCGGCGGAAAAATAATCTTTGAACCGCATATTCTAAAAGAAGTGATTATACCGACACTTACACTTTTTGTTTTAGTGCTAGTTTTTCAGGTACTCTCCGCCGCTTTTGCCGCAAAATATACGGGCGGATATTCATCAAAAGACAGCTGGCTTATCGGCTTTGGGATGCTCGGGCGTGCCGAGCTTGCTTTTATCGTGCTTAATATCACGTATGTCCAAAATCATCTCATCTCTCAAGAAGAGTTTTATACGCTCATGTTCGTGACGTTTTTGCTTAACATTTCCGTACCTCTTCTTTTGAAATGGTACAAGCCTATTTACGAATCGGAATAGTTTTTGCTTCTCCTTTTAAAAAGGAGAGAAAATGTATAAAATAAAAAAGCCGATACCGGGGTTTGAGAACTTTAACGAAGCTACTTTTCAGTTGATAGACGAAAGTTTCGCTCTTTTAAAAATAAACGACTACATCTTCACGCTTGTCAATCCTTTTGCGCTTGATAAAAACTACTCTTTCGAGATTCCGGCCGATGTGAAGGTTTTGCTGGATATAGACGAAAAAAATCCTCCTCTTGTATATTGCAATCTCGTCAGACAAGAGCCGTTTAAGGATTCTATCGTTAATTTTAAAGCGCCGATTTTGCTAAATCCGAAAAATCATACCTTAGCTCAGGTGATATTGGAAGATTACGACTACGCTCCTATAAAAGATTTTATAAAAAAATGATAAAATTCCACCCAAAAAGGGTGGCTTTTGCCGTTAAGTAAATTAAACAAAGAACAACTCCAAGCCGCAACCGCTCCTTTGGGGCATAATTTGGTAATTGCGAGTGCCGGGACGGGTAAAACTTCTACGATTGTAGGAAGAATCGCTTATCTTTTAGAAGAAGGTATAAAACCCGAAGAAATTTTACTCCTTACATTCACCAATAAAGCCGCAGCCGAAATGAAAGAGAGAGTCGCGCGTGTGATTCCAAGCGCAAAAAATATAGAAGCCGGCACTTTTCACTCGGTAAGCTACAGATGGCTAAAAAAACTCAATAAAAACATAACCCTAAAAACTCCCAAAGATTTGAAAATTCTTTTTAAGTCCATATACGACAAAAGAGATTTTTCTCGTCTCGGAATAGAAGAAAAACCTTATAGTGCCAATTATCTTTTTGATTTGTACTCTTTATACCTAAACTCAAACGCTCCCTCTTTTGAAGAGTGGCTGTTGCAAAAAGCTCCCTCTCACGAGCCGTATGCATTAATATACGAAGATATTTTCGACGAGTATGAAAACATAAAAAAAGAGCACAATTTGGTCGATTTCAATTCTTTATTGATCGAAATGACAAACCACCTAAAAAACGGAATAGAAAATCCTTATAGAGAAGTGCTCGTAGATGAATATCAAGATACCAATCCTTTACAAAACGAACTTATTGAGTCGGTAAAACAAGAGGGGCTTTTTTGTGTGGGTGATTACGACCAAAGTATTTATGCTTTTAACGGAGCGGATATTTCTATTATTTCCACTTTTGATAAGAGATACGAAAACGCAAAAGTTTTTACTTTAAAGAAAAACTATAGAAGTTACGGCGAAATTTTGGATATTGCAAATAGGGTTATCAAAAACAACCCGAGAATTTATCCCAAAACCCTTGAAGTTACCAGAGGATACAGCGGTGAGTATCCGAAAGTTTTGATGTATAACGATACTTTTGAAGAGTATAGGGATATCGCAAGCAGGATTTTAACAAGCACTACAAAAAGAGAAGAAATAGCAATACTTTTTAGAAACAACTCTTCAGCCGATGCGATTGAAGCGATGCTTAGAGAAAAAGGAATAGAGTGCAAAAGAAAAGGCGGTATGAGTTTTTTTGACAGCAGAGAAATTAAAATAACTCTTGATTTGCTCACTTTTCTAATAAACCCGAAAGATATTATGGCTTTTATTCATATTTTCGAATACGCTAAAGGTGTCGGAAGTGCAATTGCCGGCGAAATCTTCGAAGCTCTAATGACGCTTGGCGATGGTGATGCGATAAAGGGGTTTTTAAATCCCGATACTTCAAAAAAAGTCTTTACCAAAAAAAGAACTTCATATCAGTTGGGGCTTTTTGATGATTTCGTTACGTTAGGGAGTGTGAGTAAGTTCGTAAATTTGGGGTTTGATGAAGAATTTTTGGCAAATCCGATACTAAGACACCCGAAACTATCTATTGAAGGTGCCGAATTTTTACATAATTTTTATCAATTCTTAAAGAGAATAAAGCGATTTAAAAATCCTCAAGCTATTTTTAACGAATTAATAAATTCGAAAATTTTCGATCATATTATTTCGAACATAGCAAAAGAACGCGCAAAAGACAAAAACGGAAAAATAGACGAAGAGAGATATCACGAAGCGAAAGAAAAAATAAAAAACAAAGTCAAAATTTTAGGCAATCTTTTAAAAAATTATTCGGATTTGGAGAGGTTTTTAAACGCTATGGTGCTTGGTGCGAGCGAAATGAGTGAGGGGAGCGGAGTGAACTTATTGACCGTACATGCAAGCAAAGGTCTTGAATTCGAAGAAGTTTATATCGTAGATATGATGGAGGGGCGTTTTCCAAATATCAAACTTTCAAAACCTGCCGGAGGTATAGAAGAAGAGAGAAGACTTTTTTACGTAGCAGTCACGCGTGCAAAAGACAGGCTTTTTTTCGCACTTGCAAAAAACGACAGAATAAAAAATATCACTTACGAGCCGAGTAGGTTTTTAAAAGAAGCGGGGTATAAGGTTTAAAAGGGTATTGGGTTGTAGGTGTTGGGTGATGGGTTTTGGGTGATGGATGATAGGTATTGGGTGATGAGTGTTTCAGGGTAAAGTTATTATGTTAAGTTGTTGGTTTAAATTTATAAAATTTTTGTTGGAAATCTGTCTAAAGTATAAAAGTGTATTCTAATACATATTTTGAAAATAAAATATTTTATTAATTTTAATACTCTATTTTTAGAGGAGTTTTATATCAATTCTAAATTTTGTGTTAAAATTCGCTCCAAAAAAGGAAACATTTGTCAGCAAATTATAAAGAAAACAATCTAAAAAACATACTTCACGGATTTTTCTTAGCGGTGGCGATGAGTGTTGCGGACCCTTCTACGATTTTGCCGCTTATTGTTCATCATTTTAGCGAAAGTGTTGTGCTTGTAGGTGTTTTTGCTTCACTTTTGAGGGGTGGGGCGATTGCTGTGCAGCTTTTTGCCGCTTTTTATGCTCAGAGCTATAAAAAAGTAATGCCGTATTTGAAGCGTGTATTTTTGGCGAGATTTTTGAGTTGGCTTGCTATCGGGCTGGCTATTTTGATTATAGGCGATAAAAATCCTACATTAACGTTGATAGTTTTCGGGATAGGGCTTTTTATATTTAGTTTTTCGGCAGGTTTTGGGAGTATCTATTTTAGTGAAATAATTGCTAAGATTTTTGATAAAAAAGAGCGTGGAAAATCTATGGCAAACAGGCAGTTTTTTGCTGCTATAGGTGCAATTATCAGTGGAGGTATCGCAGGTTGGGTGCTTAGTGCGTTCGAGCCTCCGAAAAGTTATGCCTATTTATTTATAATTAGTAGTTTTTTGCTCGGTATCGGGTTATATGCTTTTTCTACAATCAAAGAGCCTGTAAAAGAAAATGTTAGAGTTAAAGAAGAGAGTTTTATAAAATTCCTAAAAAACGCTTTTGTCTTCCTAAAACAAGACAAAGCTTTGCAAATTCAGATTTTAACTATACTTTTTAGTTATTCGTTTTTGTTTGCTTTTCCGTTTGTTATTCTAAAAGCCAATCAAACGATTCATCTCACAGGTTGGCTTATCGGTGGCTTTGTTACCGTTCAGATGTTCGGAGCGTTGCTTGGAAATTTGGTTTGGAAAAAGCTTGCTCCTAAATATAAACTTATAATTATTTCGGCTTTTATTTCTATGATAAGTGCATTTGTTATCGCTCTTTTTGCAAAAAATGCAATTATGTACGCTTTAGTCTTTTTCTTAATCGGTTTTGCAATGGACGGATTTAAAATTGCGGGGATGAATTTGTTGTTTGAAATAGCTCCTGAAGATAAACGACCTATTTATGTAGCATTGCAAAACAACCTAACTTCAATAGGTCTGTTTTTCGCTATTCCGGGCGGATTTATTTTAAAAGCGTTCGGATATAACGTGCTTTATGTATTTACGATTATTATGCTTATGATAGGTCTGTTTTTTGCGACGAGACTAAAAGCGGAGTAAAGAGTAAAATTATTATGTTAATATATTAACATTAAAAACAATAAAATAATTTAATTTAAAATCCAAACTTATTTGAAAGAGGGTGGTTTGATATAGTGTTGTTTTTAGGTTGAATTAAAAGTTTTGAAGTGGATTTTTTAAATAAGAATCAAAGTTCCTTGAAGAATTACTAAAAGATATAAAAGAGAGGGATTAGTCAAAATCCCCTCTAAATCTTCTACCAAATCCCAAACCGCGACCGAAACCTCTGCCGCGTCTTCCGTATCCGAAGCCTTGGCCTCTGCCAAAACCTCTTCCAAATCCCATACCTCTTCCGTATCCTCTGCCATATCCGAAACCATAAGCGTATCTTCTTGAGTATCCTACGCCTCTTGGGTAATAATCTTCTTCGATTTCAGGCTCTTTTAAAGAGTCGATATCGTTTAGTACGGCTTGGATATCTTTCTCTTCGGTAAGAAGAGGTCTGATACCTTCAAATTCAAGGTTTCTAATCATACCTTCACCGAAATCTCTTGCTACAAGCACGTCAACTCCAGCTTCTTTAAGCAAAGCAGGCAAAATTCTACCCGTACCAAGGCCTCTTTGTCCTTCAGGTAGTTCTTTAAGGTCGATATGTTCTTCGTTGATTTTTTTAAGTACCGGATTGTCTATGTAATATTTTTCTCCGGTATTAGTATCAATAATTAAAAATCCTTTTGCAAGACCGATATGGTTTGCAACTGTTTTTTGGTTGTTTGTAGGAAATGCTACTCTCATTTTGCCCTCCTTAAAAGTTTTTTTTGATTTCAATTGATTTCCCGTTTAGCAGTGCATCCGCTATTTTTGCTCTGGCTTCCTTGAGAATGCGGCTGATAGTCGGACGAGAAACACCCATCTCTTTTGCCACATCCTCTTGATAAAGCCCTTCGTAATCCATAAGTCTTATAGCTTCAAGTTCGTCTTCGTTTAAAAAGACTTTTTCAAGAGAATGTCCCGGTACACCACACGGTTTAAAACATACTCTGTCGAAATTTCCTCTAATCCTTCTTCTGATTCTTCTTGGCATTTTAATGCTCCTTTCTGACATATGTTCGTTGAAATTATACATCTTATTTTAACATATGTCAAGTATTTTTTGATATAATTTTTTAAAAATAGGGGTTTTATTATTAAAACTTATTAACACGATAAGAAAAAATGATATACTTCTAAAATTTTTTAAGGGAGGCGTAATGGCAAAGAAAGTATTGGTTTTAGGTGGTGGTTTTGCTGCGCTTGAAAGTGCGATTTGGCTGAGAAAATATGGATTTGACGTAACGGTTATTACAAATAGAGAATATATGTACGTATATCCTATTTCTATTTGGATTCCGACAGGTGAGATAAGTTTTGAAGATTGTACTCTTGATTGGAAAGAGCTTAGCAAAGTTCACGGATTTGACGTAAAATTTAAAAAAGTTACGAAAATCGATATCAACAACAAAGCCGTATATTGTGAAGGCGAAGAGAAAAACTGCGATTTTGACTATCTGATTATTGCAATCGGAGCAGATAAAGTAAAACACAAAGGCAGCGAACATTTCATGTCTATTTGCGGCGCTCCTGAAGAATCACTAAAAATAAAAGAAAAACTTGACGAACTTATTAAAAGAGGCGAGGGTAAACTTGCGTTCGGATTTGGCGGTAATCCTAAAGACCCGAGCAATGTTAGAGGCGGGCCTGCTTTTGAGGTAATGTTTAATATTCACAACAAACTAAAAAAATTAGGAATCAGAAACAAATTCGATATTACATTTTTCGCTCCTATGCCAAAACCTGGTGCAAGAATGGGCGAAAAAGCTCTAAAAGTTATGGATATGTGGTTTAACAAACTCGATATCAAACAAATAAAAGGTAAAAAAATCACCGAATTCGTAGAAGACGGAGTGATTTTTGAAGACGGAAGCAAGCTTGAGAGTGATTTGACTATGTTTATTCCTGCCGGAAACGGACCCGCTTTATTTAAAGATACCGGACTTCCGTTAAATGAAGCCGGATTTATCAAAATAAACGAATACTGCGAAGTAATGCACGATTTTGACGAAACAAGCTCTGATAAATTCCCAATATTCGCAATCGGTGATAGTGCTGCTATCGACGGACCGGATTGGAGAGCTAAACAAGGACACTTAGCCGAAGTTATGGCAAGAGTTGCGGCATATAACATCAAAATGATGGAAGAAAGTAAAGAAGCCAGAAAAGAGTATATTTCTCATATAAATATTTTATGTCTGATGGATAGCGGTGATGGAGCTGCATTCGTATATAGAGACAATAAAAAGGCTATTTTAATACCTCTACCTATTATCGGTCACTGGATGAAAAAAGGTTGGGGCTGGTATTTCAAAAACTCAAAACTCAACAAAATCCCAAGAATCCCTGGAATGTAATTTGGTATAATTTTTCAAAAGGGCTTTTGCCCTTTTAAATATCAAAAGTGTCAGAGGAAACAAAATGGAACTCGTTTATTTATGGATAGAAGACTACAAAAACATTAAACGTCAAGGATTTACTTTTTCTCCAAGATTCAAATGTGAATTTAAGCCAAAATATAACGAAAAGGATGAGTTAATACCTGAAGAAAGCGAACTAATAATAGAAGAGAAAAAAGATTATGTTAATATATTTCCCGATAATATCAATGTAACGGCAATAGTTGGAAAGAATGGGGCTGGGAAGAGCAGTGTTTTGGAAGTTTTTTATGGATATTTATATGCAAAAGAAAACAGAGATAATTTAAATAAATGTTTTATTGTGTGTAAAGATAAAAATAATAAACTTTTTCATATTACAAAAAAAAATATAAAATCAGATTATCAATATATAGAAAAAGAAAAATTTTTAAATTTAAGTTATTCAATTTTTTTTGATTTTACTATTTTTCATACTATCAGTAATGAAGGCGGCGAAGTTTATAAAAAATTTTATTCCATTGAGCCAAGCAGGACTTTTCAAACCGGAAATCAAATTTCAAAAGTTGAACCCGTATCAATACATGCCAATTTGAAAATGAAATCTTTATATTTTTATTTTTTAGCTAATGAAAACAAAAATTTATTAAATAAATTAAATTTACCAGCTATAAAAAAAGTAAAAATAAATAATAAAAAACTGCTAAGAGATGTAAAAAAAATAATTTCTATCATAGAAACGGGTTTAAAAAATGAAAATCTGAAAGGTGATAATTATCAGAACTTTTTAAAAGAAATTTTAGATAAATTAAACATAATATTGAAAAAAGGCAAAAAAGAAAATCATGAAAATGAAATCACAAAAATTAAAGATTCTATAAAGAATTATTTTAAACTTTCACAAAATGATGAACAGTATATTTTAGATACAGATTTTTCTTTTTTTAAAAATAAGGAAGATTTAATAATATTGGAGATTTTAAATAATATTTTTCCTGTTGAATTGGAATTTGAATATCAAGAAGAATATTTTACATATTCAAAATTAAGTACTGGACAGAAAATCATTTTAAGTTATATTGGAATAATTGCTAATAATATTTTACTGTATTGTGATGGAAGAAAAATAAAAAATATTTTTATTTTTTTAGACGAGGTTGAAACAGGTTTTCATCCCGCTTTTCAAAAAAATCTTTTATTTATATTTGAGAATGTTTTAAATATAATATTTAAAGAATACAATTTTTCTTTATTTTTTTTGACTCACTCCCCATTTATCCTCTCAGACCTTCCAAAAGAAAATATTATTTTTATGAAAGACGGTAAAAACGTAAGTAATGAAATAAATATTGAAACGTTTGGTGCTAATATTCATACTCTTTTGACCCACGGGTTTTTTATGGAAGACGGGCTTATGGGTGGGTATGCAAAAAGTAAGATAGATGAAGTTATTAAATATTTGAATAATGAAGAGTCAAAAATAGCTTCTGATGAGGAAGCTCAAAAAATTATCAATATTATAGGTGAGCCTATAATTAAAAAAGAGCTTCAAAGAAAACTTGACAGTAAAAAACTAAATAAAATAAATGAAATAGAAGAAAAAATAACTATATTAAAAGAACGTTTGGAAATATTAAGGAAAAATTCTTGAAAAAAATTGTTATTTCTGAAGACATAAAAAAAGAGTTTATAAAATGTTTAGTAAATGGAAATTATAAGATAGATAATTTTAAATTAAGTGAAATTGAAATCAAATCAAATTATATAAAGATAGGAAATAAAAAATTTCCTTTTTTAAAAAATATTACAATTTTTTTAGAAAAATATGATGAAAGTATTTTAGCAGAGCTTTTGCTTTCAGATAATATTGATGAACTGATTATTAATTATCAAAAAAATAAAAGAACTACTAATATAAATGATGAAATAGTTAAAGAAGCATATAATTCATTAAGAAAAAAATGGGGATATAAGCTTATAGAACTTACAAATACTTCGGTATGTCCCTATTGTAACAGAAATTATGTATTTAATTTTATTAAAGATAAAAATAAATATGTTACTACAGTAGAATTGGATCATTATTATCCAAAAGAAAAATATCCATTTTTAGCATTAAATTTATATAATTTAATTCCAAGTTGTCGTACATGTAATCATAAAAAGCGAAATGATGATAGAAGGCATTTGCACCCTTTTTTTGATGATATTGATAAAGAGTTAAAGTTTAGTTTAAAATTAATAAATTCAAATTTTTATTATTCTAAAGAAGGCTTTGATATAGAAATTAATCTTGTAAATAATAATAAAAGGGCAGAAAATCATATCGATGTTTTCAATTTAGAGTCAATATATAAAAAGCATAAAGACATAGTCCTAGAACTTATTCAAAAAAAATATATGTATAACGAAGATTATCTTAATGAGCTTTTTAAAAAATATGAGGGTACTTTTTTTAAAAACTTAGAGGATTTAATGAGATTAGTCAGTGGTGGGTATGTAAGTGATAGTGAAATAAACAAACGCCCACTCTCGAAACTCATAAAAGACATATCAGAAGAGCTTGGGATTATATAATCCCTTTTAGTTCTTCTTTTAATTTATTACTTGCAACTGTGGCTTTGTCGTTTAGGAAAATGTCCGTGATACTATTTGTATAGTTGGACGGCTCGATATTTATTTCGATGATTTTCGCTCCGTTTTGTTTTGCGAGTATCGGTAGTTGGCTTGCGGGCATTATTTCTCCCGTGGTACCGACTACAATGAGGCAGTCGGCATTTTCGCAAAGTCTTATTGATTCTTCAAAAGCTTTTGGTGGAATGGGTTCGCCGAAAAATACGAAATCAGGCTTTAATATTCCTTGGCATTCGGGGCATAGAGGAGGTAGGGTTTCAAGAGAAATAGAATCTGAGTAAAATTTTCTTTTGCAATCAATACACTCCATTTTGTTTGCCGTTCCGTGAAATTCTATTACTTTTTTGCTTCCCGCTTTTTGATGAAGATTATCGATATTTTGAGTGATTACGCCTTTTAGTTTTCCTATTTCTTCAAGCCAAGCGAGGAATTTATGTGCGTCGTTTGGTTGGGTGTTTCCCATATAGTCATAAAAAATCTCTTTTATATATTTCCAACTCTCGGCCGGATTACTCATAAAAAAATCGATATCTAAAATTTTCGGGTCGTATTTGCTCCAAAGTCCCGTAGGACCCCTAAAAGGCGGGATTCCGCTCTCAACCGAAATACCGGCTCCCGTGAAAGCTACGGGAAATTTTGAATCTTTTATGATTTTGGCGGCTGTTTGGTAGTCGTTAATCACCATTTAGTACCTCCTCGATAACGTCTTTTATTTTATGTTTTTTTGAGACATACGTTTTGATTTGATATAGGTCTAAATTACCGAGCATTCCTTCTCCGAAAAATTTAGCTACGAATATTTCGACTCCTAATTCTTTTAGTTTTTTAGGTAATACTTGTCCGACTCCAAGACCGTGTTCTCCGCAGTCTCCGTGGAGTTTTTTGTGCTCTTTTATATATTCTTTCAATGCTTCGTTTTGAATATAAGTGGTTTCGTTAGTGTCGGTATCTATGACTAAAAATCCTTTTGCCATTCCGATACGGGGCGCTAATGTTTTTTTGTCGTTGGTAGGGAGTGCAATTTTCATTTTTTCTCCTTTTTATTTTGTTAATTATAAGATATAATAAGCAAAAAGGGGCAAAAATGCTAAAAGAATTTATTAAAAAAATGACGGAGTGGGCTTTAGAAAAAGAGGAAGAAGCGGCAAAAAATTGTGAAATTCCTATGGAGCAAATCGAAAAACAACTTCAAATCCTAAAAGAAAAAAGAGACGAACTCAAACAAAAATGCGAAGAGCAGTTAAAAGAGCTTGATAGTTTGATTGAAAGAGTGGAGCAAATCAAGAATATAGAAAAACTAAAGTGCGAGAAGAAGTAGTTATTTTTTAAACTCCTTGCACTTTTCCTTATTCATTTCAAATACCTCTTTTACCTTTTTAAGGTCTTTTTCTTTGGAATAGATATATTTTAACATCAATTTCTCGCATTTGTTGTTTAAATCCACGCCGAATTGTTTAAAAAACTCTTCGTAATCGTTAAGCTTTTTGCTTGCAAGCGTGTGATAGACATAGTGAGAAAAAGATAATAAAAATATACTACCGAAAAACAGTACAATAGAAAACACTCTAATATCAAAAACGTAAGGCATCGCCTGAAAA
The DNA here is from genome assembly GCF_003752135.1 of Caminibacter pacificus. NCBI lineage: Bacteria > Pseudomonadati > Campylobacterota > Epsilonproteobacteria > Nautiliales > Nautiliaceae > Caminibacter > Caminibacter pacificus. Next base: position 451,463 of record NZ_RJVK01000001.1, on the reverse strand, counting down.
GCGGTAATTACAAGCAATGCAAGCGCAAAAAGCGTAGCTCCAATATAATATGCTTTTGACGAAGTTACGACAAAAAGATAATTATCCATATTTTTTTCGATTTTTGTAGCCGAATAGAAGTTTTTTATAGCGATAGCTATAATAACAACACTCACGGCAATTAATCCGTAATACAATATCATTCGCACACCTCAACTCGATTTCTTCCGTTATTTTTTGCTTTATAAAGGGCTTTGTCGGCGTTTTTGATTAATTCTTCAAAACTCTCTTTTGATGAGATGTATTTACAACACACACCAAAAGAAGCCGTTATTTTTTTGCCGTTAAAGTCGAAATTTTCTACGACTTTTCTTAGTTGTTCGGCGATTTTTTGGGCATATTTGATCGATTCGACGTTTTGAATATAAATCAAAAACTCCTCGCCTCCGTAGCGTACAATTATATCATTTTTTCTAAGTGAATTTTTTAAAATTTGTGCGAAAGTTTGGAGTACCGTATCACCGAATTGATGTCCGTATGTGTCGTTTATTTTTTTGAAATGATCGATGTCTGCAAAAATTACGCAAATATTTTTATTAATATTCTCTTTTAGAATTTTTTCCAAAATATTTCTGTTATATACTCCTGTTAGAGGGTCTTTTTGGATTTTTTCTTCGTATTTCGTAATATCGTTTATGAAAATCAAAATGGAGTTGTGGTTGAATTTAATGATTTTAATTTTTAAAATTTTATCGTCGTATTTTACTATCTGTTTTTTTTCATTAAGTTTTATATTCAGTTTTTCAATTAATTCTTCAAGAGATAATTGTCCGAGCAAGAATTTGAATTTTTTGTTTGCAAGTTTTAGTTTTTTATCTATATAAAGTGCCGTAGCTTCGGTTTGGTTTTCAAAAATAACTTTCAAAGCGTTTGTGAGCTCTTCGTTTTCTCTTTTGTTTTTGATTACTTCTGCTAAAAAGTTTAGTTTTTGCAGGAGTTTTTCTTTTTCCACCGGTTTTGTTATGTAGCCTTCCGCTCCGAGTTCAAGGGCTGATTGGAGGTATTCGCTATCGCTAAATGCGGTTACGAAAATTATATAAGCGCTCGGGTCTATTTTTTTTATATCGCGTGCCATTTCTATGCCGTCCATAATTGGCATTCTTATATCGCTTATGATTATATCGGGTTTGCGGGTTTTGAATAGTTCCAAACCTTCTTTTCCGTTTGTCGCTATTATCACTTCTTTAAAGTATCGTTTTAGCATCAATGCGAATATATCCCGTATCATTTCGTCGTCTTCTACGTATAAACAAATGAGGTTTTTTAAATACCGATTAATCACGTTTCGCCTTTAATATGATTTTGAATTTAGCACCTTCTTTTGTGTTGGCAACTTCAATCTTACCTCCGTTTCTTTCGATGATTTCTTTTACCATATATAGCCCCATACCCGTACCTTTTCCTTCTTCTTTGGTTGTGAAATACGGTTCGAATATTTTATCAAGATAGTGAGGGTCTATTCCTCCTCCGTTGTCTTCGATTTCAATTATAACGTTATCGCCGTCTTTTTTTGTCGAAATTTTGATAATTCCTTTTATTTTTTCTTTTTTTCTACGCTCGTCAATTGCGTCTTTTGCATTTGAGATGATATTTAATATCGCTTGCATAAGCTCGTTTTTATATCCTTCGATTTTTGCCGATTCTAAGTTTTCGATTACTTCGATATCGTGGTTTTTCAGCTGAGCTCTTTGTAAATGAAGAGTGTTTTGGATTATATCTTTGATATCGAAAATCGTTTTTTCCTTATCTTTTCTAAAAAAGTTTCTAAAATCATCAATCGTATTACTCATAAACTTGATAGTTTCCATATTTTTTTTGATAAATTCTTTTAGGGTTTCCTTATCAAGGTGTTCGTCTTCCGCTAAATCCTCAAGCATTTGAATATTTAAAGCCAAAGCGTTTAGCGGTTGGCGCCATTGATGAGCTATTGCTCCTATCATCTCACCCATTGCCGCCATTTTTGATTGTTGAATAAGGGCTTTGTCTTTTTCTCTTAGTTCGTTTACTTTCTCTTCTACCATTTTTTGGAGGTTTTTGTTTATTTTTTGAAGTTCTTTTGTCTTTTTCTCAACTTCTTTTTCAAGGTTTTGAGCGAAATGTTCTATCTCTTTTTGGGATTTGGTCAGAGCGTTTAGCATAATCTGAAAAGCATTGGCGAGCTCTCCGATTTCATCATTTGATTTTATGTCTATTTTTATATGTTTTTTACCTTTTGTTTTTGCTATTTTATCAGCCGTTTCGGTTAGTTTTTTGATAGGATTGGTTAGGATTTTTACCGAAATAATCGTAATTAACGTAATAAAAATCAAACTTCCGAAAATATAAATTGCAATCGTGTTGAAATAGTCGTTTGCTTTTTGTTTGAAAAGTGAAGCGTTTGCCACTTGAAGAATCACTAAAAACCTATCGGGTGAGAGATATACTTTTTTCGCTTCGTAAATTTTGTTTTGTTTTGTGTCGATAAATGAAATAACGTCTTTTGTCGAGTTGTAAAGCTCTTTGATAAAAGGAAAGTCGTTAGTTATTTTAAAATCTTTGCCAAACTCGAATCCGAACTCTTTATTCGGGTTTGTGGAGTTGAAAATATAATACCCTTCGTTGTTTGCGATATAGGTTTTTATAGGGGATTTTCTTAATTTTTCAAAATCGAATGCTTTCGTTATGTTGATGTTTATAATAACGATTGCACCTGTTTTTGTGTTGTTTTCGATGATTTTTGCGATTCTGATTGTAGGTTTTATAGGAAATTCGATTTGTCCGTATTCTCTGTTGAGGTTTATTTCGGAGATGTATATTTTATTGATAGGGTATTTGATCGTTTCTTTGAAATATTTCATATTCGATTTGTTTTGGAGTGAATTTTCTTTGAGTGAAATGATTTTGTTTTTGTCTTTTATGAGTTTGATAAGTTCGTTTCCTTTAATATCCAAGATTCTTATTTGATAGTAAGATTTGTTTTGAGTTAGCATAATATTAAAAGTCGAAATTACGTCTTGGATGAATTGGGAGTAGGTTTTGTTGTCTTGCGGGTCGTATTTATACGGGTCGTTGTAAGCTCTTACAAGTCCTTTGATTAAAGGATTATAGCTAAGGGTGTTGATGTCGTATTTGAAAGATGTGATTTGGTTTTTTATAAACTCGGTGTATTGGTTGATTTTTTGGTTTAGTCTGTCTTTTGAGTTTTGGATGAAGATTTTTTCGGCTTGAGAATACGAAACGTAAGAGAGTGTTATAATCCCTATAAAAGACGTAATCATTACAAGTACCGCAATTTTAATCGACAAACTAATTTTCATAATCCGCCTCGTTAAATAGAAGTTTTAAAAGCTCTATCATATCCTCTACGTTTTTATATACGTCGTCAGGCGTTTTGTTTTTCGGTATTTCGTAGATTTTAGGAATCTCTTCTTCATTTACATTCTTTTTGATCAAAAGCTCGTTAATAGACGCGTTTGTGATACGAAGTGCGTTATAAACGGTATTCGGGGTTATGATTTTTTCTTGCGGAATTACGATGTTGCTTATTTCTATGTTAAATCTTTTTTGAGTTTTTTTGATTAAAGAAAAGAGCTTTTCCGTTAGCAAAAAGACGTCTTTTGGGGTTTTGTTGATATATGTTTCGCTTCTTTGAAGAGTGTGTTGTATTGCGCTTTTTTTGATGTGCATATGTTTTAATAGCACTAAAATTTTATTTTTCATTTTTTTAGATAATAGGAATGTTTCGTTCGGGGTGTATTCGCTTGCTAGTAATACGTCGATTGTGTTTGATATTTTCCATAAGTTAAAATAAACATCACTTGGTGTTTTGCCTCGAGGTATTTTTTTGTCTGTCATATAGATGTATTCTTCGGTTTTGTATCCCATTGAATTCAAAAGTATCGTAATAATTCCGTCAAGTCTTATTACCATTTCATATACTTCGTTCGGTGTGATTTTTCTAAGAGGCGCTTCCGGGACTTGCGATGGGTAAAATCCCATTTGAGTTTTTAATCTTATAGCTTTTTCGGTCGCTTCTATTGCTTTTTGGTAGGCGTAAATCGGTTTTAGTCCCGGGATGTACGGAGGGTTTTTCGGTACGGCTTGGATTCCTTTTAGGTTTTTTAGGATATTCAGTTTTTTTAGGATGACTTGAGTTACCGCGTATACGTTATTTGGTGTTTTTGCAAGAGATGAAGGAGGGTATTGGATTAATGTCTTTTTGAAATCAAAAAGCGGCATAATTTCGCTTGCGTAGCTTAATATTTGCACAACGTCACTTGGAGTTTTAGTCTCTTTTGGAATTTCGCTTTTAAAATATCTCTCAACACCGAGTCTGTATTTTATTCTTTGTAGTTCAGCGATGTTGTATTGTATCGAGTCGTAAACTTCGGTAGGGGTGATAACTTTATGAGGGGTTTTGGGTACGTCTGTCGGGTTGTTTATCCATAGGTTTATTTCAGCTTTTCTGACTTTATCCAAAAACTCGTACGACTTATAAAGAGCGTGGTTCGGGTGTCTGTTTGGGAGTTTTGGCGGCATAGGCGGCAATACGTAGATATTTTGGGTTTGTCTTAAAAATTCGACGATTTTAAGAAGTTTGCTCGCAAGCCCGTAAACTTGTGTAGGGGTGTAGCCGCGAATACCCAACAAATCGTCCATTGCAAGAGAAATAGACCACAAAAGTCTATAAACGTCGTTTGGTGTTTTGCCTTTGTATTTTTTTAGTTTGAGGCTTTTTAGAAATTTGATATCTTTAATAAAGACGGTGATTTCGGCGTCGTCTCTTTTTACCATTTCATAAACGTCGCTCGGGGTAATTTCACGCGCCGGATATGGAGGAATAAAAATACTTCCGTATCCGTGACGCACTCTGTAAAGGTTGATTTTGCTTAATATTTCGAGTGCTTTTTGAATAACGTGTCTCGGGTATTTGTTCGTTTGGGGCGGAACGTTTGGAAACGGCTTGTTTATGCCCGCTTTTTCTCTTAGATATTTTACTTTTTGTTTTAAAAGCATAGCGTAAGAATATACGTCGCTTGGAGTTTTCACCATATATGCAAAAAGTGCGTTAACTGCGAAGATTAATACCAAAACCCTTTTCATTTTACCTCTTTTTCTTTTACAATCGGCAAAAGAAGAGGGCGGTTAATATAAAATGTAAAATTTTTGTAAGATTATTGTAACACTTCGTAACTTATCGATTTTTTATCAAGCTCTTTTTTAAACCACTCGAAAACTTCTTTTGCGTTTTCACCGGCAAATGAGATTTCGGAGGTGTAGTCTAATTTTGGCAGTGTGGAAAATTCGACGTTTTGAGGGATTTTTTTCATTATATCGAGCATTTCGGACTCTTTTGCATAAGCGATGAGAGTAAATCTTTGTTTTTGTTGTTTTTTAGGAAAATATTTATCCACTATCCATTCGGTCATAGGATGAGACATTTGCGGAAATCCCGGCATAAAAAAGTATCTCTCATCCACCATAAATCCCGGATAGCCGTTAATAGGGTTATTCCAAATCGGTTTGGAGTTTTTCGGCCAATAAGCTAAAAGGTATTTTTTCGTATTGTCTTCGTCGGGGAATTTTTTGTCGATAAGATTTTTGAATTCTTCGTTATATTCCATTTGCGAATCGCTAAATACTTTTGCCGCTACTTCTCTTGTAAAATCATCAGGTGTAGCACCTATGCCGCCATAGCAAAAAAGATACGAATTTTCGGTGTTTTTTATGAGTTTGAAAGTATCCTCTAAGAGTTTCGGGTCGTCTTTTATGATGAAAGAGGCGAAAAGTTCGTAGCCTCTTTGTAATAGTAGGTCTTTTAGAAAATCGAAATGTTTGTCTTTTCTTCTGTTTTGGAGTATTTCCGTGCCGATTATGACTTGAAATATTTTCATTACACTCCTGCTTTTTCTTTTACGATTTTTTCCATTTCGTCTACGATTTCTTCGATAGTTCTCTCACCGTTGATTTTGATAAGTTTTCCTTGAGATTCATAGAATTTTTCGATATCCGTAAGCGGCTCTAAAAATACTTTCATTCTGTTATTGAAAACTTCTACGTTATCATCAGCGCCTCTTGCTCTTCCAAGAACTCTCTCTCTTGCCACGTCTTCGCTTACCACCACTTCGATAACTGCAACAAGGTCGATGTCGTTATTTTCTTTTAGCATTTTATCAAGAGCTTCCATTTGCTCTACGCTTCTTGGGAATCCGTCGATTAATACGATAGGCTTATCCGCTTTTTCGATAGCGCTTTTGATTGTATTGATAACGATATTTAAAGGTACCAATTTTCCGTTGTCGATGTAGCTTGCAATCTCTTTTCCAAGCTCGCTTCCGCTTGCAACTTCGGCTCTTAGTAAATCACCTGTAGAGTAGTGCACTACCAAATCAGGGTTTCTTTGTGCGATAAGCTCCGCGTCAGTTGTTTTTCCGCTTCCCGGCGCTCCGATGATTAAGAATAATTTTTTCTTCATATTCTCTCCTTTGTTTTAGTTGATTTTTCCACTTCTCTCAATTTCACTAATTCACAATTTCACAACTTCACAATTTTACTATTTTACTATTTCACAAACTCACTTCTTCACAAAATCGGACATTCGAATTTTTTAACGTAAATCTTTTTTGCCATTCCTCTACCGACGGCTAATTTTCTGCCTTCGATGTCTATTTCGATAGGACCGAAAAAGGACTTGTTGATTATCTGTCCCATTTGGCCTTTTGCTATACCCATCTCTTGCATTCTGTGTTTGAAATTACCGCAACTCTCATCAAAACCGATAATTTTAAAAACATCTCCGTTTTTAAGTTCGCTCAGTCTTGCCTGCGCTACTACTTTATTCATTTTCCGTTTTTGGTTTTTTTACTCTGATGTGAAGTTCTTTTAATTGTTCTTTTTCAACTTCACCAGGCGCACCCGTTAGCAAACATTGAGCTTTTTGAGTTTTAGGGAATGCTATTACGTCTCTGATGTTGTCTGTGTGTCTCATAAGCATAATAACCCTATCAAGCCCGAGTGCGAATCCTCCGTGAGGCGGCGCACCGAATTTAAGCGCGTCAAGCAAGAATCCGAATTTCTCTCTTGCGTCCATTTCGTCGATTCCGAGAAGCTTGAATACTTTTTCTTGAATCTCTTCTTTATGAATCCTGATACTTCCACCACCGATTTCATATCCGTTAAGCACTAAATCGTATGCGATTGATTTGATATCTTCGAAGTTTTCTTCATCCCAAGTTTCCATATTCGGCATTGTAAACGGATGGTGAAGCGGAGTAGGGTTGCCGTTTTCGTCTTTTTCGAACATCGGGAAATCCACAACCCATACGAATTCGTAAGCTTTCGGGTCGTAAAGGTTCATATCTTTTGCGATTTTCGCTCTTAATCTTCCCATATAATCAAGAACCGTTTTTTTATCTCCCGCACCGAAGAATATAATGTCTCCCACTTCAGGTTTTAGTTTGTTAATCATTCTGTTTAGCGACTCTTCGCTCATAAATTTAAGAATAGGACCTTTTAATCCTTCCTCTTTTACCTGAATATATGCAAGACCTTTCGCTCCGAATTTTCTGACGAAATTTTCAAGCTCTTTTAGCATTTTTCTGCTGTAGAATTTGTCTCCGCCCGGAACTTTTAGAGCTTTAAAGCGGTTGTTTTTTTTGTCTTTTGCAATTTCCGCAAAAATTTCGTTGTTTGAATCTACAAATTCATCAATTACGTCCACCATTGCCAAGTCGTATCTCAAATCAGGCTTATCGCTTCCGTATTTTTCCATCGCGTCGTGATATGAGATTCTTTTGATAGGTGTTTTTACGTCTATTCCGGCAACCGCAAACGCCTCTTTTACCATACCTTCTATAGTTTTAATAACGTCGTCTTGTTCTACGAAGCTCATCTCAACGTCAACCTGAGTAAATTCAGGCTGTCTGTCGGCTCTTAGGTCTTCGTCTCTGAAACATTTCGCGATTTGGTAGTATTTGTCAAATCCGGCTACCATTAAGATTTGTTTGAATAATTGAGGTGATTGGGGAAGTGCGTAAAATTCTCCCGGATGAATTCTGCTCGGTACCAAATAATCTCTCGCACCCTCAGGTGTTGATTTTGTAAGTACGGGAGTTTCTACGTCGATAAACCCTTCTTTGTCGAAATAGTCTCTAATAGCTTTTACGACTTTGCTTCTTAAAATGAAAGTCTCAAGCATATCAGGGTCTCTAAGGTCTAAATATCTGTATTTTAGTCTGAGTTCTTCGTTTACGCTTTTATCTCCGATTTGGAAAGGTAATACTTCACTTTTGTTTTCGATAACAATTTCATCGGCTACCACTTCGATTTTTCCGGTTTTTAGCTTAGGATTTTCAAGACCTTCGCCTCTTAATCTGACTTTTCCTTTTACTTTGATAACGTATTCGTCTTTTACTTGCTCCGCAACTTCATGAGCTTTTTTGCTATCCGCAGGGTCGGCAACTATTTGAATAATCCCGCTTCTGTCTCTAAGGTCGATGAAGATTACTCCTCCGTGGTCTCTGTGAGAATTAACCCATCCGACAAGTTCTACTTCTTCGCCTACATTCAGTTCGTTTAGCTCCGCGCAGTAATGGCTTCTCATTAATTTCCTTTTTTAGGCGCAATTATAACAAATTGTGATATAATTTACGAAAAAAGAGAAAAAATGAAACTCTATATAGCAATCGGGGTTGTGGTTTTAAATCTGCTTTATCTCTTTTTTACCAAAAACCTCAAATATTTCTTTTTCAAAAAAAGAAAAAATATCTTTTTAAGACTCCTTTATTCAAGAGTATATAAAATAGGAATACCTTTTTTGTTTTTAATAGACGTAAATACGTTTTTTTATCTCTTTGACGACCGATTTCCGAATAGCAACGTTAAGTTTTTTTTGAATCTGTTTTTAATTTCGTGGTTGTTTTATGAAGTTTTGAAATATATCATCTATACGGCTATTACGATAAAGGTTTCGAAAAAAGAAAACGTAAGGCGTGAGCTTTTTTCTTTGGTTATAAACCTAACGAAAGTGCTTATCGTAATCGTTATTTTCGTAGCGGTTCTTTCTCACTTGGGAGTTAACGTTACGGCAATTATCACCTCTCTTGGTATCGGCGGTGTGATTATAGGGCTTGCCGCAAAAGAAACAATCGGTAACTTTTTCGATTCTATCAGGCTTGTTAGTGAAGACGCTTTTCATGTGGGAGATTGGATAGAGACAAAAGATTTTGAAGGGTTTGTGACCGAAATAGGACTTACGGCCACTCAAATCAGGACGTTTGATAACGGGCTTATAGTCATTCCGAATTCCAAACTTGCAAACGAATGGGTAAAAAATTGGTCTCGTAGGATGATAGGCAGAAGAATAAAATTTTGGCTAAAAATCAAATACACAACAGATACCGACGAACTTAGACGTGTCGTAAACGAGATTAGAGTAATGCTTCAAAAACATCCGTTTATAGTAACGGATGATAAAATCAAAAGCCGTCTTAGAAAAAAAATGCAAAAAAACGCACTCTTTTCCATAGAAGATAAATACGGAGTTAGAAAAACGCTTCTTGTTTATGTGGATAAATTCGACGAATATTCGATAGATATTTTGATATACGCTTTTTCTATTACCGTGGATTGGGAGGAGTGGCTTAGAGTAAAACAAGACGTAATGTTAAAAGTACTCGATATTATTAAAAATTCGAAATTGGAGCTTGCATATCCTACCAACGTCATCTTTTACGATGAAAGGAAAAACCTATGGAAAAATTAATAAAACGATATATAAAAAAAGACGACCCCGAAACTTTGCACGATTTGAGAGTTTATGCAAGAAAAGTTTTAAGCAACCTTGAAAAAGAGGGAAAAATCGATTTGGGATTGAAAGAACTTCTTAAAAAATCCTCAAAACTAAGAGATACCGACGTACTTCTTGAAATATGCAAAAACAAAAAAGCCAAAAAATACCTAAAACAAAAGCATAAAAAACTAAGAAAAAAATTCCTCAAGTGGTTGAAAGATTTCAAATCTCTCGTAATTACGTTGGAGCCTCAAAAACATAAAGAAATATCACTTAAAAAATGCAAAGAGATACTTAGCGAATCGTTTTTGAATAAAGATGAAAAGAGCTTGCATAAAATAAGAATAGAGATAAAAAAATGCAGATATACCAACCCGAAATACGAAAAAAAATTCAAGCTTTTACAAGATACTTTAGGAAAAATGCATGACTATTACAACTGCGAAAGATTGCTTTTAAAACTAAACCAAAACCCGAAAACCGCCGTTAAGAAAAAACTAAAATGGTTAAAAAAAGCCGAAAAGAAAAGAATCAAGGTCCTTAAAGTCCTTGATTCATAGCTCCTAAACGTTTGCTTCTCTCCATCGCTTGTTGGGCGAGGTATCTATCTCCGAATTTTTCAAGGTTGTCGAACTCTTGCTCGAAACCTTCGAAATGCCTCTCTTCATCGGCGATAATTTGTTCGAAAATCTGTTTTGTTCCGGCGTCTCTTGCGTTTGTGCACTCAACCGCAAAATCATTATACATATCCATTGCTTCTTCTTCGCTTTTCATAGCCCATTCGAGCATTTTTTTAGGGTCTCTGATGTGTTCTACTTCGTGAGCCGGTTTCATTTCTATTTCTCCACCCAAAAAAAGTATTCTTTCGGCGAATTTTTCGGTGTGTAGCATTTCATCAATTGCGGTTTTTTTGAAAATACCTGCTAATAGGTCGTATCCCAAATCGTCAAGTACGAAATGAAAATACATATATTGGTGTATTGCGCTAAGCTCTTCGGCTATTGCTTTATTTAAAAGTTCGATTGATTTTGCTTTGTTCATTTTTTCTCCTTTTTGCTTTTTATCATTATAGCACGATTTGTTATTAACGGAAAATATTTTTCCAAATATAAGCAAAAGTAATAACTTGGTATAATTACTGAAAAAAAGGCGAATAATGACTGCCGGGTTCGTTTTAAAACCAAAAGATACGATAAAACTGAAAGAGACTTTTTTGAAAATAAAAAAAGTTTTCGAGAGTAGAAATATCGAAGTGTTGATAGACAGCGTATCGGCAAAGGCTATCGGGCTTTTGGGTGTCGAGTTTAACGATATGTGCGAGGCGGCCGACTTTTTAGTGGCGCTTGGGGGTGACGGTACCCTTATTTCACTTGCAAGAAGAAGCTATAAATTCAATAAGCCTATATTAGGGATAAACGCCGGTAATTTAGGGTTTTTGACGGATATAAATCCCGATAATATCGAGGAGTTTATTGATAAATTTTTAAAGGGTGAGTATAGGATTGACGAGAGAATGGTTATAGAAGTGGAATATAAAGACAAAAAACTTTATGCTTTTAACGATATCGTAATTTCAAAAGAAGTAATCTCTTCTATGATTCATATAAGAGTCGATACCAACGAATCCTATCTCAATACGTATTATGGAGACGGCCTTATAGTATCGACGCCGACGGGTTCTACGGCTTATAATCTAAGTGCGGGCGGACCTGTCGTCTATCCTTTAACAGAAGGGTTCGTTTTGACGCCTATATGTCCTCATTCGCTAACTCAAAGACCGCTTATTTTGCCGAGTAACTTCGTACTTGAGATAGAAGTAAAAGAAAACTTTGCAAAATTGGTTATCGACGGACAGGAAATTTATAATTTGGATGAAAAAATAAAAGTAAAAAAAGCGTTGAATCCGGCAAAACTTATTCATAGGGTCGAGAGAAACTATTTTGACGTGCTTAGAAAAAAACTGCATTGGGGTGACGGGAAATGATAGAGAGGGTATATCTGAAAGAGTATGTGACTTTTGATGAGGTCGAGCTTGAATTTAACGAAGTGGAGCTTGAATTTAGCAAAGGATTGATTGTATTTACAGGACCAAGCGGTGCGGGAAAATCGGTATTGATGAGAGGGATTCTTTCGATTTTCGGTTTTTTTGACGTAAATGCAAAAATAAGCGAAGCAATAATTGATAACAAGCTTGATTTGAGCGATTACGGAATAGAGACGGATGATGAGATAATATTTAAACAAATCAAAAAAAATAAAAGCAGATATTTTATAAACAATCAAGCAGTTAGTAAAAAAATTGTAAAAGAGATAGCCAAAAAGTTTATTGATTATTTATCGCTTAGAGAAATAAACGAGTTTCAAAGCGAGAATATTATTAAAGTATTGGATAAAATAGTCGCAGAGAAAGATTATTATGTTAAGTTGGAAGAATATAAAAAACTTTTTGAGGAGTATAAAAAACTAAAAAAGAAATTAGAAGAGATAGAGCAAAACGAAAAAAATGCAAAAGAGAGAATAGAGTTTTTAAAATTCGAACTCTCTAAAATAGAAGAAATAAACCCCAAACCCGATGAATTCGACGAACTGATGAAAATAAAAAAAGACCTAAGTAAGATTGAAAAAATAAAAGAAAAGGCTTATGAAGTCGAGAGAATTTTTGAATTTGAAAACAGCGTTTATGAGTTTTTGGATATGATAGAAGAGGATAGCGAGTTTTTTTCAAATGCTATGAACGAGCTTAGAATCGCTATTGATAAAGCTCATGAAAAAGCCGAATTTTTGGAAAATGTCGATATCGAAGAGGTGCTTGAGAGATTATCGAATCTCCAAGAGCTCATAAGACGATTCGGCTCGATTGAAGAGGCTTTAAGATATTACGAAGAGAAAAAAGAGGAATTGTCTCTTCTTGAAAATCTAACTTTTGAAAAGACAAACTTACAAAAAGAACTACAACAAATAGATACAAAACTTCACGAAATTGCCGATTATTTACACGAAAAGAGAAAAAAGGCGGCTGAGATTTTTGAGAAAAAGTTAAATTCCTACCTAAAAAAACTATATATGCCAAGTGCGGAAGTGAACGTAAAAAAAGAAGCCTTAAATCCGTTGGGTGCGGATATTGCCGAGATTGTCGTAAATGATATCGATATCAATACGATATCTACAGGTGAATTTAATAGGCTTAGAGTCGCACTGCTGGCAGGCAAACTTGAATACAGCGACGAAGAGAAAACTCTCTTTTTGGATGAGATTGATGCGAATCTAAGCGGTGAAGAGAGTATGAGCGTTGCCGAAGTATTGAAGCTTTTGAGTAAAAAATATCAAATTTTCGCAATTTCTCATCAACCTCAGCTTGCGTCGATAGCAAATAAACACTTTTTAGTAACGAAAAACGAAAACAAATCTTTTGTCAAAGAACTAAACGAAAATGAAAGAATCGAAGAAATTGCAAGAATAATCGGAGGAAAAGAGAAATCTCAAAAAGCGATCGAATATGCAAAAGAACTCTTAAAGGCTGGAAATGGTTGATGTTTTACTTTATAAGATAAAAAAACTCGAAAACGACATAAACGAAATAAAAGAAAAAAACGAATATGCAATATCGTTGATAAAAGAACTTTTAAAACCTGGAAAAATAAATAAACAAGAACTGATAAAAACCTTAACAAAACTAACTGAGCTTTTAAAAGTAGAAAAAAACGAACACTATTTTCACGGGTCGTTTTTAACTTTTAACGCTTTTTTGGATTTGGTAAAGAAAAAAGAGAACTTTTTTATAGTTTTGGTGGATGCCAATATGCAAAACATAAAACAGGATTATCTTTTGGGGTATTTGACAAATAAAATTTCTCCTATTTTTACCATAAAAGATAACATTATTTTCGGTGTTGTCGAAAAAGATAAACTAAATCTCCTAAAAAAAACGAACGTTTTGCCTTTTTATAATCCCCAAACCGGAGAATTTGATGAAATAGAGCTTTTTAAAGTACTTTTTTACGTAGAAAAGGTCGATTTTAAAACGCTTGAGAAAATGAAAAAAATATTTAGAGATTTTAGAGTCAGACCGAGCTATAAAAATAAACATTTTATCGAGTATTCTTTGGTAAAAGATAAAGTTGTGGATTTCGAACAAGAAGAACTTAACAAACAAAAAGAGAAATTTTCATATATATATGACGAAAAATATCCTAATTTGGAAGTTTTAGTCAAAAAAGAGATTAAAAATATTCCTTTCATACTTGCGGTACTTGAAAGAATCGATACCGAACTTGATGAGATAAAAGAGTCAAAAGGAATACAAAACGTAGTAAATAGAATCTTAAACTATATCGAATTAAATCTCCCCGAAGAGGGTGTTTTGGAAGAAGTGAGATTTTTAAGAAAAAAACTTTCTTCTTAAAAACCTCTTAGTTTTCTTATTTTATTGTAAGCGTCGTTTATTTGTTGGGTTCTTATTTTTGCAAAAGTAATAAAATCTTCGTGTAGATTATATCCGGCTATGATATCGGGATGAAATGCTTTTATCAGCTTTTTATATGCTTTTTTTATCGTATCTGTGCTGTCCGTTTCTTTACATCCCAATACTTGATACGGATTTTTTGAAGTGAAAGATTGATACTCTTTTTTTGAATTGTTTGAGGAATTGTTATTTGAGGAGTTATTATAAGAGTTATTTGAGTTTTGATTATAGTTGTAATTTCCGTAGCTATAGTTTTTATCGTATCCGTAATAACTATAATCGTTATCTTTTTTACGATTTGTCTCTTCGTAAGAATAACCGCGTCTTTGATAGTAATAATACCCGTTTTTAGAATAGTCGTTTGAAGAGCCGCTGCTTAATAAAGATTTTAAAAATATAAAAAATACAATAATCCCGCCGCCGATTAAAAGTATCGTATTTAAAGTTTCGCTGTTGATTGAATGCAAGAAGTGCATCGGTAGCCTTTGTCAAAATAGGTGATTATGGTGCGGCGGGAGGGACTCGAACCCTCACGGGCTTACGCCCACAAGGCCCTCAACCTTGCGTGTCTACCAATTCCACCACCGCCGCGTGTGTGGAGTAGAATTATAACAAAGAAAGTTTATTTTTTCAATAAGTAATAGTGGAAATTTAGAGCTTTTAAATTGTGACTGACACTATTTGATAGTAAAAGTTAAAAGCCCGAAAAGGGCTGAGGATTAACCTAAGAACGGGTTAGCGTAAAGTGCGATAAGTGCAAGTACAAGTGCGTAAATAACTTGCGCTTCGATCATCGCTAATGCGATGAACATTGTACCCATAAGTTTACCACCCATTCCAGGGTTTCTTGCTGTACCAGCGATAGTTGCCGCAGAAGCGTGTCCCATACCGATTGCACCACCAAGTGCTGCAAGACCAAGACCTACAACAGCCGCTACAACGCTGTATGCTTTAATCATTGTGTCACCGTCAGCTGCGAATGCGAAAGCTGCGAAAATAGCCATAAGTGCTACGATTTTTTTCATTGTGTTCTCCTTGTGATATTCTATTACGTTACGTCCGTTCGGCTTGCGTGTCCCTACTTAACACGTAATGCAGTGAAATTATAAGCTAAATTGAGGCCTTTTGCAAGGCTTTTCATATAGAATTAATGAAATTTTTTATTCTTTTTGCCGCAATTTTCAATTCTTCGATGTTTTTAGTATATGCAATTCTTATGAAATTGTTATATTCTCCAAAATCAATCCCGGGCGTTGTCGCTACTTTTGCTTTTTCAAGCATTTCGTTTGCAAATTTTAAAGAGTCGTTTGAATATTTGCTTATATCACACCAAAGATAAAAAGCTCCCTCCGGTTTTGCGATAGGAAAAATATCTTTTAGTTCTTCATATAAAAAGTCTCTTCTTTTTTGAAACTCCTCTTTTGTTTTTTGCAAATGCTCGTAGTCAAATGCTTCAAGTACTGCGTATTGTGATAGGGTAGGGGCTGAAATAAGGATATTTTGG
The DNA here is from genome assembly GCF_003752135.1 of Caminibacter pacificus. Taxonomy (NCBI): domain Bacteria; kingdom Pseudomonadati; phylum Campylobacterota; class Epsilonproteobacteria; order Nautiliales; family Nautiliaceae; genus Caminibacter; species Caminibacter pacificus. Next base: position 435,689 of record NZ_RJVK01000001.1, on the reverse strand, counting down.
GCAATTATTTCCGCTTCTCTTTTTAAATTCTCAGGTACAATCATCCAGCCGATTCTAAGACCGGGCATACAAAAGAATTTGCTAAATCCGTTTATTATTATTGCGTTTTTATTATATTTTAGAGCCGTCGTATAATTGTCCGTATAAACAAGCCCGTGGTATAGTTCGTCGCTTATTAGGAGTTTTGAATTGTTTTTTGTAAATTCGCATATTTCTTTTAGCTCTTCTTTTGAATAGATAGTGCCTGTGGGGTTGTTCGGCGAAGAAATCATAAGAGTATCGAAATCGATACTTTCTAAATCTTCTGTTTTTAAGTTATATTCCGGGAATTTTGTCGGGATTTTTATAAACTCTTTGTTTTCAAGTTCGGCAAAATTTTCATAACACGGATATCCTGGAGTCGGGGTTGCTATTTTTTTTGCAAAATGAAAAGCGATTAAAAATCCGGTCGAAGTGCCGGTAGTGATGATAATATTTTCAGGGTCTACTTCTACGTCGTAAAAATTTTTATAGTGTTTTGATATTTTTTCTCTTAGTTTTCTTAAACCTTTTGCTTCGGTATAGAAGAATTTGTCGTTTTTAACGGCTTCTAAAAGAGCCGTTTTTACTTTCGGACTTGGGAGTAGGTCCGGCTCTCCGATTTCCAGATGAATCACATCTTTCATTTCTCTTGCTTTTTTAAGCACGTCCATTACAATAAAAGGTTTCATTTTACTCCTTTACGCTATCATCAAGCCAATTTAAATAATCAAGATTTGCATTGACTATCGGCAAAGCTATAATTTCGGGTACGTCGTACGGGTGGTTTTTTGTGATGAAGATTTCAAGTTGTTTGAAAACGTCCTGTTTTGTTTTTATTATAAGCAAAGATTCTTTTTCTTCTTTTATTTCGCCCTGCCATAAAAATACCGAATTTACTTCATCGATAATATTTACACAAGCGGCAAGAGAGTTCTTTACCAAAAGATTTGCGAGAGTCTTTGCATCATCTTTTGGGATAGTACAATACACGACTATAAACATTTTTTGCCTTTTTGTATAATTTTATCAAAAAGAGGGGAGAATGGACTATCTGATTTTGGCATTTGTTGGATTTGTAGCCGCTTTGACTCCTGGACCCGATATTTTTTACGTAATAAGACAAGGTTTATGCAACGGAATTAAAAACTCCCTCATAGCCGTTGCCGGAATTTTGAGTGGAAATATCGTCTATTTATCTCTTGTTTATTTAGGGCTTGGGACGATAGGGAAAAATCCTTATTTTCAGCTTATTGTGGGAATTTTAGGTGCGATTTATCTTTTTAGGATAGCCGTTATAATTTTTAACGAAAAAGTCAGTATAAAAAAAGAGTGCGATATTACAAAAAACATATATAAAGAAGCGCTTTTTTTAAATTTGAGTAATCCTAAAGCTATGATTTTCTTCGCGGTAGTTGTTACACCTTTTTTGAGTAAGAATATTATGTTAAGTTTTGTAGCGCTTTTTACAGGAATTGCACTTGCTTTTCTTACAGGGGCTGTAATAAGCTCGAAAATCAACCTTGAAGAAAAACTCCTAAATCTAATAAACAAAATAGCAAGCGTCGTTTTTGTCTTTTTTGCAATTAAATTATTAATAATTGCATTCGAAGCTTTTAAGGAAATTTTTTGATTGTCGGTATCGATTTGGGAGGAAAAAGGGGAGATAAAACAAGAATAGTCGAGTGCGAAATAATAAACGATAAATTAAAAATCAATTCTATTCATAAAAACGCGATTAATTATCTACAAAATATAAATTCTCCGGCGGTTATAGGAATTGACGCTCCTTTTTCAGTGCCCGCAAAACTGATAAAAACAAACGAAGAAAAAATAGAAATAGTCGGCAACGAATCTCATTCGATAAATAATCCTTATCTTTATGACAACTCGGCAAGGCTTATTTATAAATACACTAAAATTATTCCCTTAGCGCCTTGTGCGACGTATATAGGGTATTTGACTGCCTATATGCAAGAAATTCAAGATAATTGCAAACATATCGAATTCGTAAAAACACCCGAAAACATTGAAATCAACGGCTTAAAAGCTATTGAAGTTTATCCGAGCGCTTTGAAAAAGATTTTGAAAAAAGATATTCAAGAATATTTTGAAGATGATTTGAATAGATTTAAAGACAAAGACTTAATCGATGCTTGTTTTTGTGCTTTAAGTGTTTTTTTGGTTTTAAAATACGGGTTTGTAAAAGAGGAGTGGGAGTTTAAGAATAGTTTTATTTATCTCCCGAAATTAGAATTTGTTTAGGTATTTGCAAGCGTCTTTATTTCCGAGTTTACAGGCTTTGTTTAGAAGTTCTTTTGCTTTTTTGGTGTTTCCTTGTTTGTATTCGTAATACCCAAGTAGCGTACAACTATCGGCGTCTTTTAATTCGCACCCTTTTTTGTAGTATTTAATAGCTTCTTTGTGGTTTTTTTCGATACCGCCGATACCTTTATCAAGCATATATCCCACCATACCGCAGGCGTATCCGTCGTTTTTGTTCATACATCTTTTTTCAAACCCTGAAAATGCTTGTTTGAATTTTCCGTTTAGTGCCAATTGCAAATCGGGGTCGTTTGTTTGTCCGTGATTCATCGCAAACAACAAACCGCCAAAAGCCAAAGTTATCAGTAATTTTTTCATTTTTCACTCCTTATGAATTACAACAAGCGCATCCGAATCCGTCATCGTCATCATGAAAACTCTCAAGTCCCAAATCTCCACCGTTTCCTGAGATTATGGATTCTTTAAACGCGATAGTTTCTCCGTTTAATATTATAGTATAAAAAATCTTGCTTGTTGCCCTTACGGTATTAATAGTCGAACAATAAGTCTCAAGCGAGCTTAACACCCATCTTTTAGCCGTTACGTTATCGGCGTTTGAATCGAATTTGTAAATAAAATGAAATTCGGTAAAGATTTTCGGGAAAGTGTCTCTTCTTTTAAATTCTATCTCCATAGAAGCGTTTTTTATTTCAAAACCTTTGTTTTTCGCCATTTCCACTACGTCAAAAAGCGAGCAGTTACCCATACCCGTAATAAAAAGCTCCACCGGCGAATATTTTTGAGTATCGATTACCAAAATATCTTTTCCGTTTGTCGCTTCGTATTTTTTTCCGTCAATATGTCTTATTTTTATCATTCGCTCTCCTTTAAAAACTTCTCAAAATACTCAATTTGTTCTTGAACCCTCTGAGGTGCCGTAGCTCCGTAGCTTTTTCTCGAATTCATAGAGTTTTCAAGGCTTAAATCCAAATCGTCTCCGATTCTATTATCTATTTTCTTAAGCTCCTCTAAGCTCAAATCGCTCAAATCCACACCTTTACTCTCAGCCAACGCAACAGCACGTCCCGTAATATGATGAGCCTCTCTAAACGGCACGCCTTTATTTACCAAATAATCTGCCAAATCGGTTGCCGTTAAATGTCCTTTTTTGCAAGCTTCATACATTTTATCAGCGTTTACGCTCATTGTTTTAAGAGTTTCTTTTAAAATTTCGATAGATATAAGGGCGTTTTTTACGCTGTCGAATACCGGTTCTTTATCTTCTTGGGTGTCTTTGTTGTACGCAAGAGGTAGACCTTTCATAACGGTCAAAAGCGCAACCAAATTCCCGTAAACTCTTCCGGTTTTACCTCTGATAAGTTCCGGAACGTCAGGATTTTTCTTTTGCGGCATGATTGAACTTCCGGTAGAATATTCGTCGCTCAAAGTAATAAATCCGAATTCGCTTGTAGACCATATGATAAGCTCTTCGCTGATTCTGCTTGCGTGCATCATAAGCATCGATATGTTAAACAAAATCTCAAGCGCAAAATCCCTGTCACTCACGGTATCGAGGCAGTTTATGGTAGGCTCGTCGAATCCAAGCGCTTTTGTCGTTTGAAATCTGTCGATATTATGAGGAGTTCCGGCAAGTGCGGCACATCCTAACGGGTTTTTATTGTTTCTTTTATAACTTTCGATGAATCTTTCATAATCTCTTTTGAACATACTCGCATATGCCAACATATGATAAGCAAAACTTATCGGTTGCGCGTGTTGGAGGTGCGTCATTCCGGGAAGCAGGGTGTTTTTGTGCTCTTTTGCGATATTTACGAACACTTCGATAAGCTCTTTGATTTTTTTTGCCAAATCGAGGTTTCTTTTTAATACCCAGCGTCTGAAATCTACTGCTACCTGGTCGTTTCTACTTCTTGCGGTATGAAGTTTTTTTCCTGTATCTCCGATAAGCTCGATAAGTCTTTTTTCAATAGCCATATGGATGTCTTCATCCGCTATATCCCAGGTAAATTCCCCGTTTTCAATCTCTTTTTTTATTTGTAAAAGACCTTCTTTAATCTTTTGTGCCTCTTCTTCGCTTAAAATACCTTGATTTGCAAGCATTTGAGAATGCGCGATACTTCCTTCGATATCTTCTATATAAAGTTCTTTGTCAAAAGGAATGGATGCATTGAATTCGTCAAGAATTTTAGCAGTCCCCGTACTAAATCTTCCGCCCCAAAGTTTCATTATATGCCTTTTTTGGTAGAATTATATCAAAGACTGCAAAGTTTGGTCGATTTAAAATAAAAAGGCTTGCTATGAATATCTCAAATAATGTAAATTCTCTAATAGCTCACCAAACCCTTATGGATATAAACGCAAACAACGTTGCAAACGTTAATACCGAAAATTTCAACGCAACGGATGCAAAAATAGTCGATAAACTTGAAATTTCTTCAAGAGATACTCAAAAACCTACAGACTTGACAAAAGAGCTTACCGACCAAATCGTGATTGAAGAGGGGTTTAAAGCTCAAATTCCGGCAATAAAAACCCAAGACGAGATGACAAAAACACTTTTGGATATAAAAGCATGAACGCAAAACTTGTAAAATTAATATTTACCACCGCTTCTATCGAGAGGTGGAACGATATTCCAAGACCTCTTCGGTTTATGGAGCTTGATAAGCAAGCTCACGAGATGATAATCGCATATATTTTAGGGCATTACGAAAAGAAGATCGATTTTATAAAGTTAATTAACCTTGCAATTGCCGGGCTTTTGTATAGAGCGGTGCTGACGGATTTGAAATCGCCCGTTTATAAATATTTAAGGAAACACAAAGGAAAAGAGCTTGACGAATTCGTGATTAATAACCTCAAATCGATAGTAGACGACGAGCTTTTGGAATATATCGAAATATACAACAACACAAACTGCAAAGAAAGAAGAATCCTAAAAGCCGCAAGTTATCTTGCAAGCAAATGGGAATTTGATTTTATATACAACTTCGCAAAAGATTCTTACGGCATAGAAGAGATAAAAAAATCCCTCGAAGACGAGCTTGAGGATTATTATGACTTGGAAGGTGTGAGAATACTCGCTTTAAAAAGAAAAGCTTATGATTTTATATCGCTTTGCGGGAATTTGAGATTTCAAAAAAGGTGGGCCAATACTCCAAGAGTTCCTGAAACTTCTGTGCTTGGGCATATGCTTTTTGTGGCGGTTATGAGTTTTTTGTTTACAAAAGAGTACGGAGGAAATCCTCACAAGCTTTATTATAACTTTTTTACGGGACTTTTTCACGATTTACCAGAAGCCCTAACAAGAGATATCATAGCCCCCGTAAAACAGGGGGTCGCCGGTCTTGATGAGATACTAAAAGATTATGAAAATATGCTAATAGAAGAGAAAATATTGCCTCTTGCACCTTTACCTATCCAAAAAGAGCTAAAAATCTTAATTACCGATGAGTTTGCCAATAAATTAATTACTGAAAACGGATATAAAAAAGTTGATATTGCCGAGGATTTGCTCGGTACGAAAGGAATTGACGGCAGTTTGGTAAAAGCGGCCGATCATTTCGCCGCGTTTGTCGAAGCGCTTATGAGTATAAAACACGGCATAAAATCCCCCGAGCTTATAAACGCCGTAGAATATCTCAAAAACAGATATAAAAACAAAAAAATTTTTTCAATCGAACTAAAAAACTATTTTAACGAAAGGTTTTTTGATGAATAAGCTTTTTTTAACCGCACTTGCTTCCACTTATCTTTTCGCCCAAACCGAAATTTACACTTATACGGTGTTTATGGATTACAGAGAATATGAAAACGGAAGCGTAATAGATAAAGATTATACGAATTTCGGGGATTTAAACGGGATAGGGATTTTTTATAAAAGCAAAACAAAACCTCTCAAATTTACTTTAAGAGCCGAATTTGCAGGAGGTGAGAGTACTTACGAAGGCTCCACGTGGGATGGCACTCCACTAAAAAACAGACAAAGCGGCGTTTATATATTTAATTTTGAAAGTGGAGTTGGGGTTAATTATTTCTTTTTAACTTTAGGATATAGAGAGTGGAATAGGGGAAAAAGTAATTATTCGGGAGATTACGACGAAAAATATTATTGGCCGTATTTCGGTATAAGATACGATTACCATTTCTTTTTTAATAATTTCGCTTTTAATCCCAAAATTTCATACCAAGCAGCAATTTCTCCGAAACTAAAAGTCTATTTAGGAAATGAGCCGGTACTAAATTTAGGCTATACAGACGGAGCTTATATAGACTTGCCTCTATATTTCAAAACGGGAAATACGGTTTGGTATATTTTTTATAAATACCAATATTGGCATATTTCAAAATCGGATTATGCCGTACTTCAGACAAGTACAAATAGGACACTTATTTACGAACCGAAAAGTATTACGAGAAATCAATATTTGGGTGCCGGGTTTGTTTTTAGATTTTAAGGAGGGAAAATGATTGACGTATTGGTTATAGGAGGAGGGGTTGCGGGATTTGTCAGCGCAATAAACGCAAAGCAGTTTTATCCTCAAAAAAGAGTGGTCTTAATAGAAAAAAATCCTAAAAAGTTGGTGCCTTGCGGTATTCCTTATATTTTTAACACTTTTTCGATTGACGATGATTTGATGAATCTTGAAAAAAAGCTTAAAAAACACGGAGTAGAGCTTATTGAAGATGAAATAAAAGAAATTGATTTTCAAAACAAAGAAGCTATCGCTAATGAAAAATACAAATTCGACAAACTGATAATTGCTACTGGGTCAAAACCGAAAATTCCTCCGATTCAGGGAATAAAAAACGCTTATTTTATAAAAAAAGAGTACGATTATTTAAAAAATCTGCTCGAAAAAACAAAAAATGCAAAGAATATTACGATAATAGGCGGAGGGTTTATAGGGCTTGAGGTTGCCGATGAGCTTGCAAAGAATGGTAAGAATATTATGTTAATTGAAATGATGAAAAATATTCTTCCGAACTCCTTTGACGAAGACTTTTCAAAAAAAGCCCAAGAATCACTCCACAAAAACATCACTCTAAAACTTAACGCTCGCGTAGAAGAGATAGGGGAAAATTACGTATTGGTAGATGATGAAAAAATAGCTTCGGATTTGACGATTGTAACGACTGGATTTTCACCTAATACCGAGTTTTTGGATGTAGAAAAAAACGAATTTGGTTTTATAAAAACGGACGAATATTTAAGAGTAAAAAAAGATATTTTCGCAGTAGGGGATTGTGTGGAACACAAGGAGTTTTTTACAGCAAACCCAACACCTCTTATGTTAGCTTCAACCGCTGCTTTTGATGCAAGAGTGGCTGCGGCGAATTTATATAGCCTACAAATCATTCGTCACAACAAAGACTCATTAAATATTTATTCTACAGTTATCGGAGATAAAGTTTTTGCAGCGGTGGGAATAACAGAAAATATGGCTAAAAAAGAAGGATTTGAAGTCATAGTTACAAAAGCAAAATCTTACAACACTCATCCGCCGAAATTCTCACACTCGACCGATGTAGAGGTAAAACTTATTTTTTCAAAAAAAGACCTCTATTTACTCGGTGCTCAGATTGTCGGAGGAATAAGCACTGGAGAGATGATAAACATTTTAGGCCTTGCAATACAAAAAAACGCGACGGCTTCGGATTTATACACTATGCAAATAGGCACTCATCCGCTTTTAACACCGCCACCGACTCTCTATCCAATAGCGGTAGCCGCAGGAAAAGCCCTGGTTTAGGGCGCTTATAATTCGCAGCTATTTACTACGGCTATAATTGCTTCTACAACGCTCGGGTCTTCAAGAGTTGAAGTGTCTTGTTTGATTTCTTCACCTTTTGCGATGGCTCTTAGGATTCTTCTCATAATCTTACCGCTTCTTGTTTTCGGAAGTCCTGGTACGAACGCAATATCTTTTACTTTTGCAATGTTACCTATTTCTTTTGAGATGATTTCGTTTATTTCTTTAATAAGTTCGACTTCTTCACCCAAATCGTCAGTCGATTTCAATACCACATAAGCAAAAATACTCTCACCCGTAATTTCGTCAGGTTTACCTACTACCGCTACTTCGGCTACGTGAGGGTGTTTTTTGATTGCCGCTTCGATTTCGGCGGTTCCGAGTCTATGACCTGAAACGTTGATAACGTCATCAACTCTTCCCGTTATCCAAATGTATCCGTCTTCGTCGTACATTGCCCCGTCACCTGAGAAATAGACAGGTTTTCCGTTTTTCTTAGCGGTAGAAAAGTAGCTTTTTACAAATCTTTCAGGGTCTCCCCAAATCGTTCTAATCATACTCGGCCAAGGTTTTGTGATACATAAAAGACCTTTTTCTCCTGGTTTTACTCTATTGCCTTCTTCATCGATAATTTCTGCGAAAATTCCCGGAAGAGGGAAGGTCGCACTTGCAGGTTTGATAGGTGTAGCCGCTGGCAGAGGAGAAATCATATGACCTCCCGTTTCTGTTTGCCACCAAGTATCCACAATAGAACATCTTCCGCCACCTACGACATCATAATACCATTTCCAAGCCGCAGGGTCGATAGGCTCACCCACAGTACCTAAAATTCTCAATGAGCTTAGGTCGTATTTTTTAGGCTCGTCCGCTCCGATTTTGTTTAACAATCTAATAGCGGTCGGTGCCGTGTAGAATTGGTTGATTCTGTAATCTTCTATCATTTTCCAAGCTCTTCCGCTATCAGGATATGTTAATACTCCCTCAAACATAACGGTAGTCGCACCTGCCGCAAGCGGTCCGTAAACGATATAAGTATGCCCCGTAATCCAACCGATATCCGCCGTACACCAATAAGTATCGTTGTCTTTTATGTCAAATACCCATTCCATTGTAAGTTGCGCCCAAAGAATATATCCGGCTTGAGAGTGCTGTACGCCTTTTGGTTTTCCTGTACTTCCTGACGTGTATAATAAAAATAGAGGGTCTTCGCTATCCATAACCTCCGGCTCACATTCGGTTGATTGGTTTTGGATAAGCTCGTTATAACTTACGTCTCTTCCCTCAACCCACTCGATATCTTCGTTGTTTCTCTCAACCACAATCACTTTTTCAACAATATCAACGCCCTCAAGAGCTTTATCAACTACGGGTTTTAGCATATAAGGTTTGCCTTTTCTAAAAGCTCCGTCAGCAGTAATAACTACTTTTGCCTGAGCGTCTAAAATTCTGTCTTTCAAAGCTTCCGCACTAAATCCTCCGAAAACTACGCTGTGAATCGCCCCGATTCTCGCACACGCAAGCATCGCAAACGCCGCTTCGGGAATCATCGGCATATAAATTACGACTCTATCTCCTTTTTTAACGCCCATTTCTTTTAGAAGATTTGCGAATTTATTAACTTCTTTATAAAGCTCAAGATAAGTGATTACTCTTTTTTCTCCGTTATCACCTTCCCAAATAATAGCGGCTTTGTTTTTCTTTTTATCAAGATGTCTGTCTATACATTGATACGAAACGTTTAATTTTCCACCCGTAAACCATTTATAAAAAGGAGCGTTACTTTCATCGAGCACTTTATCGTAAAGTCTAAACCATGTGATTTTTTCTCTTGCAAGTTTTCCCCAAGTGCCTTCGTAATCTTTTTCGAATTCTCTTACCTTGTCATGATACTCGCACATATTTTTAAAAGCCGGATTTTTAAATAGCTCTTTGTGCGGATAATATACTTCGTTTAACATATTTTCTCCTTAGGTTTTTTATCTATAATAAACAAAATCAAGAGTTTTGAGATAGGTTTTAAATGCTTTAAATAGAAAATGTGTAGATAAGTAACAAAAAAGCGAAAAGTTATAAAAAACTTTTCGTTTATGTTTTTTTATTTGTAGTTGTCAATCGCTTTTTGAATAAGCTCGATAGCTTTTTCTCTTCCGGCATATCCCGTAACTTTTACCCATTTACCAGGCTCAAGGTCTTTGTATGTTTCGAAGAAATGTTTGATTTGGTTAAGTTCGATTTCTGGTAAATCTTCAAGAGTATTGATATTCGCCATTTTAGGGTCGAGTTTTGTAACAGGTACCGCCACTACTTTTTCGTCTTTTCCGCTCTCGTCTTCCATAATTAAAACACCGATAACTCTACTTTTAATTACAGTACCTGGTACTACGCTTTCGCTTGAAAGTACTAAAATATCGATAGGGTCTCCGTCATCTGCCAATGTATTCGGTACGAATCCGTAATTTGCAGGATAAAATTGGCTTCCGTATAAAATTCTATCAAGGAAAATAGCTCCGCTTTCTTTGTCAAGTTCGTATTTGATATTGCTCCCTTTTGGAATTTCGATAACTGCGTTTACCGCTTCTTTCGGGTCTCCCGGTTTGATTTTAGTGATATCCATTATCTCTCCTTTTTTGTGTAATTATATCTAAATATTTAATAGCGTAAATACCGCCGATATAAATAATCCAGTTGATATATATCCATAAAAACAAAAACATCAAAAGCGAAATCGAGCCGTAAATTGTGGTATATGTTTTATTGATGAGTACGTAATAGATAAAAACGTTTTTTGATATGAAAAATGCGACCGAAACAAAAAACGAAACTACGAAAGTAGAGCGGGTACTCTCACCGATAAGCGTAAATTTATACGCCAAAAAAAACGTCATCCAGATAATAAAAAACGGAGCGAGTTTAACGACGTTTATCCATGAAGTGTATTCGGATTGATTGAGAAAAAATTGAAACTTTACGGACAAAAATATAGCTGCGGCAAACATCATGGGAAATAGTGTAAGCATCGTCCAATAGAGTTTTATTTTTTCCCATAAATTACGCTTTTCTTGAGAGAAAATTTGAGAAATTATCGTTTCGTAGTTGTCAAAAAAGAGTATGGAAGTAATAAGAACGTAAGCACCGCCTAAAAGCCCCATTTTCGAAGAATTGCTCAAAAAGTCTTTTAAATACGTCGAAATCATATCTTGGTTGGTCGGCAAAATATTCGAAGCGATAAAATGCTCGAGTTTTGTATAAAATTCACTAAAAAACGGTGAATTTGAAAAAATACTTAACACTATCAAAATTATCGGCACAAGCGAAAAAACGGTATAAAAACTAAGTGCCGCCGAATAAAGCGTAATATCGTTTATCGTGTTTTGAATCTCTTTAATATCTAATTTTTTCAAAAAATTCTTCAATTTCTCTAAAATTTTCGCTCCTTTTCAGACACGCAAAAAACGCAAACTTGACAATAATTATATTCAGTTTTTTTCCAAAGTACAAACAAAAAGATATTTAAAAAATAAAGAAAATTTCATTATTTTTTCTTTATAAAATCACCCTAAATTTTCAAGTTCCTCTTTTTTTTCTTCAAGTTCGAGGTATCTCTCAACCTTTTCGTCATATATTTTTTTAATTTCTTCAAGCTCTTCACTTAAACTTACAAGTCCTTTTTCTTGATAACACTCAGGATTTGCCAGACATTCTTCAATCTCGGCTATTGTGTTTTCGAGCTCTTCTATAAGTTTTGGCAACTCTTCAAGCTCTTTTTGTTCTTTGTAGCTTAGTTTTTTTTGTTTTTTAGGTTTTGGTTTTTCTTTTTTCGTATTTTCTATTTTTGTCACCTCTTTTTCAAGAAGTTTGAGTTCTTTTTCTATTTCAAGGTATTCGGTATACGGAATATGACTCTCTTCTACAATTCCGTCGCCTTTAAAAATAAATAACTTTTTAGCCACTTTATCGACAAAATATCTGTCGTGGCTGACAAATATTACGCTTCCCTCAAAATCAATCAGATACTCTTCCAAAATATTAATCGTCGGGATATCGAGGTCGTTTGTCGGCTCGTCCAAAATCAAAATATCGAAATCTTTCGTAAAGAGTAGGGCAAGCGCCACTCTTGTCTTTTCACCGCCGCTTAAAACGCCTATTTTTTTAGTAAGATACTCAGGCGGAAACAAAAACTCCCTCAAATATCCGTAAACGTGCATATTGCGACCTCTGACGTTTACGTGGTCGCCTCCTTGAGGACAGAAAGTTTCTATTAGGTCTTTGTTATCGTCAAGCATCGATTTTCTTTGGTCCAAATATCCTATTTTCAGGTTTTCTCCAACCTTTATAATCCCGCTATCGGGTTTTTCTTCGCCTATTAAAAGCTTAAGAAGTGTGGATTTTCCGGCACCGTTTTTACCTACAATCGCAATTTTATCTTTTTGTAAGATTCTTGTTGTAAAATCTTTGATTAAAAGTTTGTTTCCTATTGATTTCGTTAGGTTTTCTATTTCGAACATTACCTTTTTTTTGTTGATTTTTTCATCTTCTTTAGCTAAAAGCTCTCTTTTTAGCTGCATTTCTATTTTTCTTATTTCGCTTCTGTCTTGTTTTACTTTTTCGCGTAGTTCAAGGACTCTTTTTTTTCGTCCTTCGTTTCTTTTTAGTCTCGCTTTTACCCCTCGTCTTAGCCACTCTTCTTCTCTTTTTAGAAGTCTTAGCTCATTTTCGTACTCTTTTTCTTTTATTTTTAAAAGCTCCTCTTTTTGGCGGATATAATCGGCATATCCTCCTTTGAAGCTTCTAAGCTTACAATTTTCAAGCTCTACGACCCTTGTTGCGATTCTGTCGATAAAATATCTGTCGTGGCTGACGACGATAAAGGTATATTTTTCTTTTAAGAGCATATCTTCCAAAAACTCGGTCATATAAACATCAAGGTGGTTTGTCGGCTCGTCAAGTAGTAAGACGTCGGGTTTTTGCAATAAAAGAGAAGCAAGAGCGACTCTTCTTTGCTCGCCTCCGCTAAGCAGTGAGATATCTTTGTTTTCATATTTTTTTAAATCGAACTCCTGCAAAACCCTCTCGATTCTATCATCCAAATTCCAGGCGTTATGAAAATCCAAAAACTTGGTAATTTTGTCAAGTTCGTTTTGGATTGCTTTGTTATCGGGGTTTTCACTGAATTCTTGTGTTAATTTGAGATATTTTTCATACGCTTCTTTAAACTCCGTCAGTTCGTTTTCGATAGCTTCTCTAACACTCACTCCTGCATTGAATTTTGGCTGTTGAAGAAGTCTTTTGATTTTTATTCCGTTTTTTGTAATAACTTCTCCGCTATCGGGCTCAATCGTGCCGTCTATTATTTTCATAAGAGTGGATTTTCCGCTTCCGTTTTTTCCGATAAGTGCGACTCTTTCACCCTCATCAAGATGAAATTCCACATTACATAAAATTTTTTGAGCTTCGAATTTTTTACTGACGTCCAAAAGGTCTATTAGCGCCATTTTATTCCTTATATAAAAAAGTTTTTCGAAATGATATCAAATTGGAATGTTTTGATTTGTAAAACTGAAAAAGCGTGTAATTTTTACACATCTTTAAAGTTTTTTTCGTTTTTTCCTTGACATATCATTTTTACATGCTATAATTTCGGCTTCAAAAACAAGGAGATAAATATGAAAACAAAATTTGACAAATTAAATATCGCAGCAGTATTAAGCGTATTGTTTAGCATAGCTATTTTTTCGGGAATTTAAAACTGACTTGCAGTTTTGAATATCCTGCTTAATAGCTTCTTTCAAAGCGCTTAAACTCTCAAACTTACGATTTTCTCTCAAAAATTCGACAAATTCAATCTCAATCAAACCGCTAAAATCAACCTCAATATCCAAAATATGAGTTTCAATCGAAAAATTGTTATCGGTACTTCTTATCCCAAGAAACGTAATCGAATCAAACCCGTTTGTTTTTGTAGCATAGACTCCGGATTTTGGCTGGGTGTAAGGTTTGAAAAGTTCGATATTGATTGTCGCTACAAGCTCTTTTTTGCCTAAACCTTGGCCTTTTATTTTCGTACCTTTTATTTTGTAAAACCTACCCAAAAAATCGTTAGCTTTTGATATTTCACCTTTTCGTATGAGCTCTCTTATGGTTTTAGCGTGTACTCCCGTGCCTTGGATTTTTATCTCTTTTATCACTTCAACTTTGAAGTGCTCTTTCAAAAGCGAAATATCTCCGCTTCTATTATGTCCGAACCTAAAATCTTCTCCGACAATTATCTCTTTTGCGTTTAGTTTTTTGAGATATTCGATAAATTCGTAAGGAGATAGATGTTTAATATCATCTAAAAATAGAAAATCAAAAGGTTTATTTATGTATTCGAGTCTGTCAAATCCGGGAGTTAGGGAGCTTCCTTTTTCGATAATAACAACTTTATCCGCTCTATTAATCAGCTCTTTGTGAGCGATATGCACTCCGTCAAATCCGCCGATAGCAATCTTATGCATAGAGGTCTATTTTCATTTTTGGATTTCGGGAGTTTTGGTCGTTAGAGTTATTATTCATCTCTTGCATAGCTTTTGCGGCTATCATATCCGCCGTTTGGGCGACTTTTAAATCCTGAGGGCTCGGGTCTGCAGGGGCTAAAGCGGCTGCTTTTACCTGATTCATAAGTTTTATTGTCTCCTCAGGTGTTTTTCCTTTTTGGATTTTAATAGGCACTTCCCCGGCTACCGCGTACTCTTTTCCGTCGGGTCCTTTTACGGTAGAGTAGGTTGGCGCTCCGGCAAGTCCGCCACCGGCTGCTTGATGAGCCATTTCGTGGGCTCTGACTTTTGAGTCGATTGATTGAAGTTTTGAAATTTCTTGCATAATTTTAGGGTCTTTTAAAATATCTTTTTTTTGATAGTTATTTGAATAAATATTAAAATTATTCGTAACGGACCCTATCAATTACGCTCCTTTTTTTCTTAATTTTACTTTCTTTCTTGAAAAAATTCAATTATCGCTTTTGCGTCTTTTTCGTTTAGGACGCTTTTTAGTTCGTTAAAAGAGGCTTTTTTAATATTTTCAAACGTACCGAAATAGTTTAAAAGCTTCGTCATTTTGGCTTTTCCTATACCTTTGATTTTTAAAAGGTCTATTTGAGTATCTTTTTTTCTTTTTGTTTTTCTGTGAAACTCTATTGCGAATCTGTGAGCTTCATCTCTAAGCATTTGTAAAAACTGAAGCCTTTTATCTTTTTCGCTTAGGTCTATTTTTTCAATTTTTAACTCTCCTTCTTCCATTTTCCAAGGAAAATAGATTTTATCTTTTGCCGCACCTTTTGCTCTATGGGCTTTTGCGTCGATTTTTTCTTTAGATATCGCTAATATATCGACATTCGCACCGGTTGAGTCAATAACTTCTTTTGCAATTTTCAATTGAGCCGCCCCTCCGTCAATCAGCCAAAGCTCGGGCGGCGGGTTTTTTTCAAAACTTTGAGCGCGTCTTGTTAAAAGCTCTCTCATTTGAGAATATTCGTCTTTTCCTTCCAGATGATAATGCCTGTAATCGCTCTTTTTAAATTTTCCGTCTTCCCATACCACCATAGCTCCCACAGTCGCTTCTCCTTGCATATGAGAAGTATCGAAAACTTCGATTTTATAAGGAACGTTTTGGAGATTAAAGAGTGTTTTGATTTCAAGTAAAATAGTGTTTTCTTTTTGATTTTTCACAACTTCCGCGGCGTTTAGTTTTGCAAGTTTGACAAGGCTTTTTCTTTCGTTTGTAGTCGGGGTGATAATGGTGATTTTTTTATTAAATTTTTCGCTGAGAACTTTACTTAGCCATTCTCTTTCTTCAAAATCGTCCCCCACCAATATTTTGCTTGACGTAAAAGGAGTTTGAGTCGAATAAAACTCCAAAATCGCCCGTGTGTAAATTTCGCTTTTTTCAGGGATAGTTTGGGAGTTGATTATATTATGAGAACTTGCGACCACTTTTCCTTCGCGAACGAAAATTCTAATTACAACGGCTTTATTTCCGAATACCTCAACGACAAAAATATCCAAATCTTCAAGTTTTGCCAAATCTACATGAGAGTATATTTCGGCACTTTCGATTGATTTTATTCTGTCTCTGATTTCCGCCGCTTCTTCGAATTGAAGATTTTCGGCGTATTTTTCCATTTTTTTATAAAGTATTTCCAATATCTTTTCTTTATCGTGCACCAATTTTATCGCTTTATCCACATACTTCATATACTCTTTGCTTGTTATTTTCCCCTCACACGGTGCTAAACATTTGCCTATTTGATGATACAAACACGCCTTTTTTCCTCTAAGGCAGCTTTTTGACTGCACCAGAGGTATTTCTTCATATACGGTTTTAAGTATTGCGCTCGCTCCGCTGCTAAAAGGTCCGAAATATTTGATGTTTTTGCCTTTTACGACTTTTCTCGTGATTTCGAGTCTTGGAAACTCTTCGTCCAAATCTATATAAATATAAGGATACGTTTTGTCGTCGCGAAGTAATATGTTGTATTTGGGTTTTAGCTGTTTTATGAGTGAATTTTCAAGAATAAGCGCGTCGTTTTCGTTTTCTACGACTATATAGTTTAAATCTTTTGCTTCGCTAATCATTTTATAAATTCTCGGGCTCAGATTATCGGCGGGTCTGAAAGGATTGAATCTAAAATAACTTTTTACCCTTTTTTTTAGACTTTTCGCTTTTCCGATGTATAGAAGTTTGCCGTTTTCGTCGAAATATTGATAAATTCCTGGTTTATCGGGCAGTGAGCGCACTTTTTCAAGCAGCAAAAAATATCCTTTTTTTGTGGAATTATATAAAAAGAAGAGAAATTAATCTCTTCCAAAAGCCCTTTTGATTATTTTTTCATCCGGTTTAGTTAGGGCTGTAATTATTAAAAGAGTAAGAGTAGAAAGAGGAAGAGCTATTACAAGAGCGTCTACAAAAGCCCATTTACTATGTCCTAAAAGAGAATTAACACCAAAAAGAGCTTTTGCAACCCCTAAGGCTTTCGCTTCTTTGAAATGGCAAAATAGAAGCCAAAAAGAAGACACTAAAAATCCCACAATCATACTTGCAATGGCAGCCGGCTTTGTAATTCTTTTGCTAAAAAGTCCGAAAATAAAAGCCGGTAGAAAAATAGAAGCGCATAATGCAAAGAAAATAGCCGTACTTCTTGCGATAATTGCAGGTGCTTTTTGAAATTTGTAAGCCAAAAATACCGAAAATAAAATAACCGCAACAATTCCTATTTTAGTCCAAAGAGTGGTTTTTTCTTTGTTTGCACCGAATGTTTCTAAAATATCTCGTCCCACAGCCGTACCCATCGTATGAAATTGACTTGATAGGGTAGACATAGCGGCTGAAATCAAAGCGAATAAAAATATAAAACTAAACCAATGCGGCATTGCGATATTTATGAAATGAGGAATCACTTTACCGATGGCTCCGGCAGCTTCCAAAGCGTTTTTACCTCCCATATTTTCAAAATACCATGCATTTGTAAGACTTCCTACGATAAAAATTACTCCTGTCATAGCTAAAATAAAAATACCTCCTACTAAAACCGCGCGATTAAGTTCTTTTTTACTTTTAACCGTCATAAATCTAACAATCAATTGAGGCTGAGCCAAAACACCGATACCGACTCCCAAAGTAATAGTAGTAATTACAAAAAGCCATCCAGGCGACATAAACACAGGCATCTTGTTCCAGCCTTCAAATCCCCAAATTTGAGAGAGTTTCATCATAAAATCACCGCTTCCCGGTACCAAATCTTTTAAAGAAACTCCGCTTAATCTATCCACTACGGTAATTTGCCAAACTTTATCTAATTTTGCAAACGCCGCGTCAATTCCCCCAAGAGAATTTATAACCATAAATATTAAAAACACCATCGCAAAAAACATTATGGCACCTTGAAGCGCGTCTGTGTACATAACTCCTTTTAGTCCTCCGGCTAAAACGTAAGCCGTAATAATCAATGAAAAAATTAAAAGCGCAATATGATAATCGACTCCGAAATAGACGCTTAAAAACTGAACTCCTCCGATTAATACAGCCGTTGCGTACAAAGGCATAAACGCTAAAATTATAAGCGCGGCAAAAACTTGAATAAATTTAGAATCGTATCTTTTACCTAAAAATTCCGGAAAAGTGTGAGCGTCAAGTCTTAGTCCCATTTTTCTTGTGGGATTTCCTATAAATACAAATGCGATAAAAACTCCGACAAAAATATTCAAAAAAGTCAGCCATAATAAAGAATTACCAAGCCAAGCGGCAACTCCACCAAATCCCACTATTGCAGCCGTTGAGATAAAAGTGGCTCCGTAACTCAAAGCCATTACGAAAGGGTGAGTATCTCGTCCTGCCAAAAGATAATCCGTAGAAGTTTTTGTTTTGGAATATCCCATCCAACCTAACCAACCAATAGCTACTAAATATAAAATTATTACGGCAATTTCAAAAAAACTCATAACAATTCCTCCTCAATTTCTTTTTCTTCTTCGGCCCATTTGGCAAGAAGAGCTTCATTGCTCTCTTCATCTCCTTTGTTCCAATTAATAATTCCGTAAACTACACAAAGCAGTGCACTTAAAATTGTCAGCCAAAAAGCAAGCGACACGCCGAGGTCAAAATGAGACATTTTTTCTCCTTAATTGTTGTTATATCAATAAATTTTAACAAATTTGACAATTATTAAGCAAAAATTAAAAAAACTTTTGTTATGATTTATTAAATTTTACACAAAAGGATATGAATGAAGCTGACTTTAATGGGAAACGAAGCGATTGCCTGGGGGCTTATTCATAGCAATACGCAAATGGTAAGCGGATATCCCGGTACTCCTTCGAGCGAAATATTAACAACCGTACAAAAAATAAAAGATTCGAAAAATTTGCCCGTTTACGCCCAGTGGGCTACGAACGAAAAAGTTGGTTTTGAAGTCGCTTATGCAGGAGCGATAGCCGGAGTAAATGCAGCAGCGACTATGAAACAAGTGGGGCTTAATGTGGCAAGCGATGCGCTTATGAGTGCGAGTTTTATAGGAAACAAAGGTGCGTTTGTATTGATAGTGGCTGACGACCCGGGATTTAACTCATCACAAACTGAACAAGACAGCCGAGAATTTGCAAGGTTTGCAAGAATACCTGTCCTTGACCCGGCAACCCCTGCCGAAGCATATGAATTTACAAAACTTGCAAGCGAAATATCAAAAAAATTCGAAATTCCGGTAATGCTTAGAAGCGTTATGAGAGTATCTCATTCAAGGGAAATCGTTGAAATTGACGATAATTTCGAATTTAAAGAACAAAAAGGCAACTTCCAAAGAGATATCCCAAGATGGGCCGCAGTCCCAAGAGAGGGGAGATTAAAACAGGCATACGAGCAGCTTGAAAGAATCGAGGCGATTAAAAAATACAACTACGAAAACCTTATTAAGTCTAAAATAGATAAACTAAAAGGCACTAAAAACCTTATCATATCAAGCGGAGCGGCATACGGATACGCTAAAGAAGTGGTGGACGAGCTTAATTTGGATGTTGATATACTAAAAATTGATATGCCATACCCTCTGCCTGACGAATTAAAAGAGTTGGTTAAAAATTATGAAAAAGTACTCGTAGTGGAAGAGACTTATCCAGTAATCGAAGAAGAGCTAAGAAGTGAGAACGTATTTGGAAGAATGTCTGGGCATATACATTTGGTGGATGAAATGAATAAAGAAAGAGTGCTTGAAGCATATAAAAAAATTGGTTTTTATGAAGGAGAAAATATCTATAAGCCTTATTTTAAGGTAGAAGACGTCAATCAAAGAAAACCGAACCTTTGTCCCGGGTGTCCTCATAGAGACGTCTTTTTTGCTATTAAAAAAGTTTTCAGACCGAAAAAATCGATATATCCTTCGGATATCGGATGTTATACGCTTGGCATAAACCTTGAAGCAATCGATACGGTACTTTGTATGGGTGCGAGCGTTTCCATGGCTCACGGCTTATCTATTGCGGATAAAGAAAAAACAGTAATTGCAACTATCGGGGATTCTACCTTTTTTCACGGGGGAATTCCTCCTTTGATAAACGCCGTTTATCAAAAAGCTAAATTTATATTGGTGATTTTGGATAACTCCACTGTAGCAATGACGGGACGTCAAACAACGCCCGAGAGAGAAAATCCTCAGGTAGATTTGAAAAAAGTGGCCGAAGGTTGCGGTGCGGAAGTTATGGAATATTTTTACAAGCCTGATATAAACGAAACAATCGAATTTTTTAAAAAAGTAAAAAAAAGATACCAAGAAATAGACAAACCTCTTGTGGTAATAAGCAGACAATACTGCGTTTTGGATAAAGAGAGGGCAAAAGATTTTCTGCCGGGGATTTTTGCAACTGTCGATGAAGAAAAATGTGTCGCTTGTGACGTATGTACCACTCAATTCGTTTGTCCTCCTATGCATTACAACGAAAGAGGAAAAATAGAAATAGACCCGCTGTTGTGTATAGGTTGCGGAGTGTGTATTAGCGGAATATGTCCGACAGACGCGTTTATCCCAAGGAGAGAAAAATGAGATATCAAATCGTAATAGCGGGATTCGGAGGACAAGGGGTTGTCTTTTTGGTGAAAGTTTTGAGTATTTGCGCTTCAAAAAGGGGATATAAGTTCTTAGGTACGGAAAATCACGGAATGAGTCAAAGAGGCGGAAGTGTGAGCTCTCATATAAAAATAGGTGATTTTCACAATCCTCTTATCGATTTTTCTCAGGCGGATTTATTAATCGGGCTTGACAAAGACGAAGCTCTTTTAAATCTTCCTTATTTAAAAAAAGACGGGAAAGTCGTAGTAAATGCAGAAAGTTTCCCTAAAATCGACGCGGAAGTATTTGCGGTTGACGCAAACGCACTAGCCGAAAAAGGCATATTTGACGCAAAAGGGCTTAACGTTTTTATGCTTGGAATTACTTTGGCAAAAATAAAAGATTTTCCGTTTAGCACGCAAGAAGTAAAAGAAGCTATAAAAGAGATTAATCCTAAATTCGCAGCTAAAAATTTTGAAATTTTGGATAAAGCGATAGAGTATGCAAAAAATATTTAATTTTTTTAATAAAGGAGGTGATTTCGCTTCGAATATCGGAATAAAATTACTTGAAGTTCATTACGGATATGCAAAAGCTAAAATGCAAATAAAAGAATTTCACCTAAATCAAGCTGGTGTGGCACACGGAGGAGCTATATTTACGCTTGCCGATTTTGCTTTTGCGGTAGCTAGCAACTCTTTTGGAAAAGTTTCTCTTGCTATTAACACTTCCATCTCTTTTATGCACGCTGCAAAACTTGGGGATATATTAATAGCCGAAGCGAATCTTGTGGACGAAAGCAACAGACTTGCCACTTATGAAGTGATAGTAAAAACCGAAGATAAAAAAATCGCATTTTTTACGGGCACCGTTTATAAAACGAAAAAGGATGTGTTTGAGTGAGGGAAAAAGGAGGAAAAGACAAGGAAAAGAGAAAGTGAAAATGGTGAAATAGTGAAATCATGAAAGAGGTGAAATTGTGAGTGAGTAAGTTTAATTTAACACAACACAAAAAGGAAAAAATAAAAAAGGAGAGAAAATGATTTGGAATGAGATTGAAAGCGCAAAAAGAGAAGATATCGAAAAAATTCAACTAAAAAGATTAAAAGAAGTAGTAAGCAGAGTTTATCATTTAAGTCCCTTTTATAGAGAAAAATTTGAAAAATTAGGAATTACGCCCGACGATATCAAAACTCTAAAAGACATTCAAAAATTACCTTTTACAAAAAAACAGGATTTGAGGGATAATTATCCTTTCGGGCTTTTTACGGTACCTATGAGCGAAGTCGTTAGAATTCACAGCTCTTCGGGGACTACCGGAAAACCGACGGTCGTAGGATATACCAAGCACGATATGGACGTTTGGAATGAGGTGATGATGAGAACATACGCCATGGCTGACGTGACAAGTAAAGATGTAGTCCATAACGCATACGGCTACGGACTATTTACCGGAGGGCTTGGATTTCACGAAGCGGCACAAAAAATGGGAGCGACAATCGTACCGGCAAGCGGAGGTTTTACCGATAGGCAGCTTATGCTAATGAGAGATTTCGGAGCTACGATTCTATGCTGTACGCCGAGTTTCGCTTTGCATTTGGCGGAAGTTGCCAGAAAAGAGGGGCCGGAGTTTAGAAGAGACTATAAACTTAGAGCAGGTTTTTTCGGAGCTGAACCAACGAGTGAGGGAATGAGAAAAGAAGTCGCTAAAGTTTGGGATATCGAATACTACGAAGTTTACGGACTTAGCGAAATAATTGGACCGGGAGTTAGCTGTAGCTGTAATAAAGGCAGAGGTCTTCATATAAACGAAGACCATTTTTACCCTGAAATTATCGACCCTAAAACCGGAGAAGTTTTGCCGGACGGTGAAGAGGGCGAACTTGTTATTACCACTCTAACAAAACAAGCTCTTCCTATAATCAGATACAGAACGGGAGATATTACAAGACTCTACAAAGAGCCGTGTGCCTGCGGCAGAACGTTTGTGAGAATGGAAAGTGTCAGCGGAAGAGCCGATGATATGTTAATAATAAACGGAGTAAACGTCTTTCCGTCTCAAATAGAACACGTAATAGCCGAAAATGAAGGAGTAACTCTTAACTATCAAATAGTTGCCGATAAAAAAGGATATCTTGATAAACTCGAAATTATCGTAGAAGTGGATGAAAACGTAATGCAAAGCGAATACGACTCAATCAAAAAACGCCTTCAACACGACTTTTTAAATAACCTTTACATCAACGCAAACGTTATATTGGTAGAACCCGGCAAAATAGAAAGAAGTATGGGTAAAGCTAAAAGAATTATCGACAAGAGGCCTTAAGAGCTTCTTTTATTTCTTCAAATTTCTTTTTTATTTCCGGATTTTTGGCTTTTATGTCGAAATCTTCCACTTTTCTTATGTAAAATTTAATCTCTTTTGGAGGTTTTGGAGGAGGGGAGTATTTATAATCCGTAATTATTTTTTTTGGATTTATCTGTTTGCAAATCCCGGCGCTATGCATTGTTTTTATGAGAGAAAAAATCAAATTTCTTTTATAAAAAATCTCTTGTCTTAAAGCCGGATGAGAGACTTTTATGTATAATACGTCTCCTTTATAGCTCATTTGGGTTATGTATTTTTTGTAATTTTGGGGCATAAGTGCTATAATTTTCCTCAAACAACGATGTAATGACAACTTACTTTCATAAGGTGCAAGTATATGGCTAAGTATCTCTTTTGCTGTTTTCATATTGTTATTATAGCGACTTTTTTGGGGTGCGGTTATAAAGCACCGCCGACATGGAATAAAAGCAAACAAAAAGTCCAGGAAAAAGACTTGCAAATTATTGATTTAAACTCAACTTTAAAAGTAAAGATAGGAGTAAAATGAAACCGGATTGCATAATTATAGGAAGCGGACTCGCAGCGA
Source organism: Caminibacter pacificus (assembly GCF_003752135.1). Taxonomy (NCBI): domain Bacteria; kingdom Pseudomonadati; phylum Campylobacterota; class Epsilonproteobacteria; order Nautiliales; family Nautiliaceae; genus Caminibacter; species Caminibacter pacificus. The sequence goes on along the minus strand of NZ_RJVK01000001.1, from coordinate 412,149 downwards.
TATGGAGTGCTAAATTTTTAAACGACGCAGGATTTACTACATTGATGATAACGAAAAATCAAGTTTGGGATTGCAATAGCTTCTACGCCCAAGGCGGCGTTACTATGGCAAATGATGAAAACGACGTACCTTTGCATATCGAAGATACTCTAAAAGCCGGAAGTTTTCATAATAAAAAAGAAGCCGTGGAAATTTTAAGCAAAGCTTCCGTAAAATTAAAACAAGAACTTTTGGAATACGGATTTAGATTCGACCCGGGAGTAACAAGAGAGGGAGCTCATAGTGTTAGTAGAGTCTATCACAAAGGCGGAGACGCAACGGGTAGGGAAATTCATAAATTTTTATTACAAAAAGATAAAAGCTACCTGCTTGATGAGGCGATAGTTTTTGATATTTTGATCGAAAACGGAGTAGCGTATGGCGTAAGCGTACTGCATAAAGGAAAAAAATACAATATTTACGCAAACAACGTAATAATCGCCAGCGGCGGAGTGGGAGCTTTGTATAAATACGACACGAACGCAAGAACGATAAGTGGCGATATGCAAGGACTCGCCGTTGAAAAAGGCATCGCACTCAAAGATATGGAAATGACTCAATTTCATCCGACCGTATTTATCGAAATGAAATTTTCTCAAAAACTTCTATTAACCGAAGCCTTAAGAGGAGAGGGCGCACACGTAATCGACGAAAATGGAAGAAGATTTCTTTTCGATTATGACGAAAGAGGAGAACTTGCAGGACGCGATATCGTAAGCAGGGCGATTTTTATGCATCAGCAAAAAGGACACAAAGTCTTTCTTGACGTGAGTATGTTTGATGAAGAGTTTTTTAAAAAAAGATTTCCTACAATTTACACTAAACTTAGAGATTACGACATCAACGTCCCTTATGAGCCTATTCCAATTTCGCCGGCTTTTCATTATATGATGGGTGGAATTGAAGTGGATTTGAATTCCAAAGTAAAAGGTTTTGAAAATTTATATGCCGTAGGAGAGGTGGCATATACGGGAGTACACGGAGCAAACAGACTTGCAAGCAACTCTTTACTCGAATGTTTTATATTCGCAAAAAAAGCCGCAAAAGAAATAATTGAAAAAAAATTTAGCACAAAAGAGAAAAATTTTGAGATAAATAGTGAAGAACTTTTCAAAAATGACGATAAACACTATAAGAACCTTCTAAGAGAACAGATGTGGAGAAACGTAGGAATTATCAGAGATGAAAAAGGCTTAAAAGAAGCCTTAAGTTTTATTGACGAGACGATTCCGAAACTTGGAAGGTTAGCAAAACTTAGATTTTTAACGGCAAAAGAAATCGTAAAAGCGGCACTAAATAGAAAAGAGTCGCTTGGAGCTCATTATAGAAAGGATGAAAATGCATGAGATGATTCACGATTTTACCCATACATGGGTAGGGATAGCGGTACTGCTCGTATTCGTTATCGGCTATGTAATGATAGCCGCCGAAGAAAAATTCCATATGAATAAAGCTAAGCCTGCTTTATTTATCGGTACTTTTTCTTTTATGCTTATCGGTATTTATTTTGCTATCGAGGGACTAAATCCGGGACCTCTTCATCACGAAATGAAAAACTTGATCGAAGAGATTGCCGAAATTTTCTTTTTCTTATTCGTTGCAATGACGTATATCGAAACGCTTATCGAAAGAGGAGTTTTCGAAGCTCTAAGATTCAGACTCGTATCTCGCGGATACAGCTATAAAAAACTATTTTGGATTACCGGGATTTTGGCGTTTTGGATTTCGCCTGTAGCGGACAACTTAACAACCGCTCTTATTTTATCAACCGTACTTTTAACAATAGATAAAAACAAACCCGAATTTTTAGTACCGGGAGCTATTAATATCGTGGTTGCGGCAAATGCCGGTGGTGCTTGGTCGCCTTTTGGTGATATTACGACTCTTATGGCTTGGACGGCGGGAAAAGGTGAATTTAAAGACTTCTTGATGTTATTCCCGGCTTCGTTAATAGGTTGGCTGGTAACGGCGTTTTTATTAAGTCTTTTCGTTCCTAAAGGCGAACCTCATTTCGATGTATACACGACACCTAAAGTTTCTATTAAAAAAGGCGGGAAAGTCGTAATTTCCTTGGGTATCTTAACTATTACAATCGCAGTTTTAGGTCATATCTTTTTCCATTTCCCGGCAATGTGGGGAATGATGTTCGGTCTTTCGCTGTTGCAACTATACAGCTTTTATCACAAAATCAAACACAAAGAACACTTTAACGTTTTTGTAAATATGGCAAAAGTGGAAAACGATACGCTTCTATTCTTCTTCGGTATCCTCTCGGCCGTAGGAGCGCTATATTTCTTAGGATGGCTATTTTATATTACAAAACTCTACGAACATATCGGTTCTACATGGGCGAATGTCGGAGTAGGGTTTATTAGTGCTATTATCGATAACGTACCTGTAATGGCTGCGATTTTAAAAGCAAACCCACCTATGGGAATCGATCAATGGATGCTTGTAACGCTTACGGCCGGTATCGGTGGTAGTCTTATTAGTTTCGGTAGTGCTGCAGGTGTAGGTGTTATGGGTAGAATGAAAGGTATCTACACTTTCGGAAGCCATATGAAATTCGCTTGGACCGTACTTGCGGGATATATTGTCAGCTGTCTGATTTGGTACGTTCAGTTCGAAATTATGGGGATTTATTAATCCTCCCTTTTTACTCTCCTTTACTTTATACTTTTAAGCTTTTTTGTTACAATTTCAATAAAAAGGAAGTTTATGCAAGTAGAAATTTTAATACTTGATTTCGGTAGCCAATATACCCAGCTTATCGCCAGAAGATTAAGAGAAGAGGGTATTTATAGTGAGATAGTTCCTTATTTCGACGGATTAAAAGCTGCAAAAGAGAAAAAACCAAAAGGTATCATATTCTCAGGCGGACCTGCAAGCGTATATGACAAAGACGCTTATAGAGTTGATAAAGAGATTTATGATTTAGGACTTCCGATTCTCGGTATCTGCTACGGTATGCAATTAATCACTGTCGATTTCGGCGGAGAAGTAGTAAGAGCGGACCACCACGAATACGGAAAAGCAGAGCTTTTTATAGATGATCCTCATTTGTTATTCAAAGATGTTAGCAACCCTACGATCGTATGGATGAGCCATAGCGACAGAGTGGAAAAACTACCTCAAGGATTTCATAGAATAGCACATACTTCAAACGCACCGTATGCTGCAATAGTAAACGACGAAAAAAACATCTACGCTATCCAATTCCACCCGGAAGTTACTCACAGCGTAGAAGGTCAAAAAATCCTTAGAAACTTCGCAAGAGAAGTTTGTGGTGTTACAAGCAAATGGGATATGGCGCATTTCGCAAAAGAACAAATTAAAAAAATTAGAGAGCAAGTCGGAGACAATAAAGTTATCTGTGCTCTAAGCGGTGGTGTTGACAGCTCTGTAACCGCTGCACTTTTACACGAAGCTATCGGCGATAAACTGATTCCGATTTTCGTTGATACCGGACTTCTTAGAAAAAACGAAAGAGAAGAAGTGGAGCATGCATTTAAAAACGTACTTCACGTACCGCTTATTACGGTTGACGCGAGAGAAAAATTCCTAAGCAGACTAAAAGGCGTAACGGACCCTGAAGAGAAAAGAAAAATCATCGGGCATACTTTTATCGAAGTATTCGATGAAGAAGCAAAAAAACACAAAGACGCAAAATTTTTAGCTCAAGGTACGTTATATCCTGACGTAATTGAAAGTGTTAGTGTAAAAGGTCCGAGTAAAACTATCAAATCTCACCACAACGTAGGCGGACTTCCTGATTGGATGAAATTCGAATTAATTGAACCTTTAAGAGAGCTTTTTAAAGATGAAGTTAGAAAACTTGGACTTGAACTCGGTCTTCCGAAAGACTTGGTATACAGACATCCATTCCCGGGACCAGGACTTGCTATTAGAATTATGGGCGAAGTAAATGAAAGAGACCTTGAAATTTTAAGAGAAGCCGATGCGATTTTGATTCAAGAGCTTAAAGCTTGGGGATTATACGACAAAGTATGGCAAGCGTTTGCGGTACTTTTAAATGTAAGAAGCGTAGGTGTTATGGGTGATAACAGAACGTATGACAACACCGTAGCAATTAGATGTGTAAGCTCTACGGACGGAATGACTGCGACATTTAGTCATTTACCTCATGAATTTCTTGAGAGAGTAAGTACGAGAATTATTAACGAAGTAGACGGAATTAATAGAGTGGTTTATGATATTTCAAGCAAACCTCCTGCAACAATTGAATGGGAGTAATATTAATTGAGAATGGAAAATGGAGAATTGAAAATTGATAAAAAATTTACCAATATATCTCTTAACTGATGAAAAAAAAGAGGGTATTTTAAACTATCCGGTAATCAAAATAAACTTTCTCTCTCCTCAAGTCTCTTTTGAGGGGGTTGATTTTCTTATTTTTACTTCTAAAAACGGAGTTAGGGCTATTGATAACCTTACTTCCGAATGGAAAAAAATTCCTTCTCTTGCAATAGGAAAAGCTACGGTAAACGAAATAAAACAAAGAGGCGGTATTTTGGAATATACCGCTAAAAGTTCATACGGCGAAGATTTTGCAAAAGAGATAGTCTCAAAATATAATAATAAAACCTTTCTCTTTCTAAGAGCAAAAAAAATACTAAGCGATATAAAATCTATTTTTGACTCTTCTACAAACACTTTAATCGAAAAAATAGTTTATGAAACGGTATGCAATAGACCAAAAGGCTATATTAAAAGACCGGCATTCGTTATTTTTTCTTCACCTTCAACGGTTGAATGTTTCTTGAAAATAGAAAACATCGAAAATATTATTCCTATCGCCATCGGAAAAAAAACAAGAGACGCTCTTTTAGCTCATAAAATCAATAACTATCTTATGCCTAAAAAACCGGGAATAAAAGAGTGTATAGAGCTTGCAAAAAACGTAAAATTTAAGTAAAATATCAATAGAAATACTTCAGAAGCTTTCGAAGAGTTCTTTAAAAATCTTGATTGAAATTAGCTCAAAGTTATGATATAATTTCATAAGAGCCTGGGAGGAGCGCTACCCGCACATTTTGGGGCCCTACAAGAAATTTTTTTGGGGAGACGGTAGTGGCCGGGGTGTGCGGCGGGCTTTGCCTGCCCCTAAACCGGCCCTCCTATCCCCACTTTGTGGCTCGCGGGAGCCCAAAGTCACTGCGTGAACGCCCTCCTGGGTTTTAAATTAATTAATATTTATTGCCAGACACTACATTTGCAATTGAGTTATTTTATCTCTCTGAGACAAAATCCTCTTATAAAATTTCAGATAATAAAGATATTTTTTGTATAATTTCTATACAATAATAAAGGGATGAAGAATGCTTAATTACGAGTTGTTAGAAGAGATTGAAAAAACCAAAGATAATTTAGATAAACTGATAGAGAAATTAATAAAAAACCTAAAAAGAGAAGAAAAAATTCTTTTATTATCCGATAAAAGACAAAGAAAAGAATATGACGAACTTCAAAGAAAATATGAAGAAGTAAAAAAATTACAAAAAAATCAACAAGAACTAATAGACGCTTTTATAAAAGTAATTGCTACGGCAATCGATATGAAAAGCGAATATACGGGTGCTCATTGTGAAAGAGTTCCTATTTTAACCAATTGGATTGCAAAAGCCGTCAGTGAATCCGATGAAGTGGATTTTAAAATAGAAAACGAGGATCAGGAAAAAGAGATTTCTACTGCGGCATGGCTACATGACGCCGGTAAAATTGCAACTCCCGATTTTGTTATGGATAAAGCCGTAAAATTAGAGACGGTTTATAATAGAATTCATGAAATAAGAACAAGATTTGAAGTATTATACAGAGATTTAATAATTGAAGCACTAAAAAGAAAATTAAACGGTGAAGATGAAAAAGAAGTGGATGAGTGGTTAAAAAAAGAACAAGAAAAGCTTCAAAAAGAGTTTGAATTTATAGCGAAATTAAATTACGGTACGGAATCTTTAGATGAAGAAGATCTTAAAAAATTAAAACAAATCGCAAATCGAACATGGACAAGATATTTTGATAATACTCTTGGAATTTCAAGAGAAGAGAAAAAAAGAATGAAAGAAAACGGTTGTATTGTCAAACCTCCAGCAAAAGAATACCTTCTTTCCGATAAAAAACATCATATTATTAAACGTTCTAAAAAAGATATAGAAAAATTTAAAAATAAAGGTTTTAAAATAGAAATTCCTGAAAACCTATATAATCTTGGAGAAATATACAATCTTTCTATTCCAAGAGGTACTTTAACAAAAGAAGAGTACTTTAAAATACAAGAACACGTAATCAACACAATCCTTATGCTCGAATCTCTTCCGTTTCCCGAAAAATTCAAAAACGTACCTTTATATGCAGGAGCACATCACGAAACATTAAACGGAAAAGGATATCCGAGAAAATTAAAAGGCGACGAAATTCCTATTCCTTCAAGAATCATGGCAATTGCCGATATTTTCGAAGCTTTAACGGCACACGACAGACCATACAAATTAAAGAAAAAACTTTCCGAAGCCATTGAAATTTTGGTATCCAAAGCTCTAAACGGGGAACTTGATAAAAAAATATTAAAAGTCTTTTTAAAATCTGGATTATATAAAAAATATGCCGATATTTACTTATCAAAAGATCAAATCGATGAAGTAAATATAGAAGAGTACATAAAAAAATTAGAAAAGGAAAATTAATGGAAAAAGTCTATATTCCCGCTACCAGATACACTCCGGAAATTACTTTGGACCCTCAAAAGGGTCTCATTGAAATGAAAGGAAAATCATATCCCGAAAACACCTTTGAATTTTATAAACCGATTATTGATTGGGTCAAAGAATATATTAAAAACCCAAACGACACTACGACAGTAAATATGGAAATAGTATATTTCAACTCAAGTACGTCAAAACTTTTTTTTAATCTTTTTGATATTTTATACGAAAATAAAGATAAATCAAAAATTACAATAAATTGGATTTATGACAAAGAAAACGATACTGCAAAAGAAGCAGGAGAAGATTTTATCGAAGACTTTCCTGACATAGATTTCAGACTCGTCGAAAAGGACTAATAAATGTATAACGCTTCGGAACTTGAAAAACTTTTGCAAAAAGACGGAATAGTATTTTTGACATACGGCGGGTATTTTACTCAATCGCTTATCGTTGCAATGACTGAAGCATTAGAAAAAGAAGCTGAAAAGTCGCTTTTATCAATGACTCTTGCAAATAACATTTTTGTAGTTTTTATCGAGCTTTCTCAAAATTTAATGAACTATACGAAAAAAGTCGAAAAAGAATTCGACACCAAAGGACTTATTTTAGTGGGAAAAAACGAAAATGACGGCTATTTCGTATATTCTCAAAATGTCGTAAGAAAAGAAGATGCCGATAAAATAAAGAAAATATTAGAACATATCTTAAGTTTATCAAAAGATGAAATAAAAAAAATCTATAGAGAGCTAAGAAGAGCAAAAAGAGATTCTCATCAAAAAGGCGGTGGAATAGGGTTTTATGAAATTGCGAAAAAATCAAAAAAAATCGAATATAGTTTTGAAGACATCGGTAATGACAAAATGATTTTCAGATTTAAAGCGATAGTAGGAAAAGATTAAAAAAACCGGAAAAAGAATTGAGGAAATAAATGGTAAAATTTAGAAACAGTATTATTTTCAAAGTAATTTCAATTATAGTTGTCTCACAATTAATAATTTGGTTTTGGCTAATTACATCCATAAAAGACGCTCAAAGAGAAATCCTAAACTCCTTAAACACTCAACAAAAAGAATTCGTTATAAAGTTTATTGAAGAGCAAAAACAAAAAACAATTAAAAAAACACTTGAAAGCTTAAAAAAACTAATCAAATATTCACAAGCCGCTTTAAGTTACTCTTTATTCAACTACGAAGAAGGCAGCGCAAAAAAAATTATATCGGACGTTTTACTTGAAGAAAAAAGTATAAAAGCGGTAGAAGTTTATGATACCGTAGGAAAATCAATCTTTATCAGTGCATATAAAAAAGACGGAAAAAAAATATTTACAAAAAACAAACTTCCCAAAAATTTTGAAAAATATAAATATATAAAAACCGAACTTATTTATAATTCCGAACCTATAGGATTTGTAAAAATTTATTACGATTTAAGCCCGATATTAAAACACTTAGAAGAAATTCAACAAAAAGAACTAGAGCTCGTAAATTTAAAATTTGAAAAAATATACAAAGAAACTCAAAAAAAAGAAAAAAAATTATTCGTTTATTTTATTATTGCGGCTATTTTTACATTACTTTTCCTTTTATTTATTCTAATTAAATTTATAAACATACCACTTATGAAAATAAAAGCTGGGCTTGAGAGATTCTTTAATTTTCTATCCGATCCTAAACAAAAAATCGAGCCTATTGATATAGACACAAATGACGAATTCGGAGAAATAGCAAAATTTACAAACCAAGGAATATCTGTAAGTTCTAAACTTCACAGAGAACTCGCCGAACTTGTTGACGTAATCGATAAAAACATTATGATTTGCGAATTTGATGAAAACGGAAACGTTATAGAAGTAACAACGGCATTTATGAAAGTTTGCGGTTACTCTAAAGATGAAATTAACAATAAAAGAAAAGAGGTTTTGTGTAATGTCGATTTGAAAAAAATAATAAAAACCGTAGAAAAAGAGGGTAATTGGAACGGTGAAGTTAAATGTAAAACTAAATACGGAAAAGAACTTTGGCTAAAATCTAATATAACGAAAAAATGCTCTTATGAAAATAATAGCTGTAGATATATTAATATTTTATTTAACGTGACAGATAAAAAAGAACTTGAAAAGCTTAAAAATCATCTTGAAGAACTTGTTGAAATCAAAACAAGTAAAATCAAACAACTTCTAAATATGACAAAAGAGAGCATAAGATATGCTTCGTTAATTCAAAAAGCAATCTTGCCTTCTCATGGAATATTCAAAAAAGCTTTTAAAGATTATCTAATAATTTGGGAACCAAAAGACGTTCTTGGCGGAGATATCTATTTTCTTGATGAAGTTAGAGACGGAGAATATATTTTAATGTTGGCCGATTGTACGGGACACGGAGTTCACGGAGCACTAATGACAATGCTCGTAAAAGCTATCCAAATTCAGATAATAAACGAACTATCCCATACAAACAAAGAAATATCAACATCAAAAATTCTTTCTAAATTCAATAAGTCTATTAAAGAAATTTTAAAACAATATGATAAAGATTCTAATTCAAACGCCGGTTTTGACGGAGCTATAATTTATTATGACAAAAACAAAAACATTATTAAATTCTCAAGCGCAAACCTTCCTCTATTTTTTATAAAAGATAACAATGTTGATGTTATAAGAGGCGACAAGAGCTCTGTCGGTGACGTGTTTACTCCTATTGATTATAAATTTAAAGAATTTGAAATGAAAATTCATGATGAATTAAAACTTTATTTAACTACAGACGGATTTTTAGACCAGATAGGAGGAGAAAAAGAACTTCCTTTCGGAAAAGAAAGGTTTAAAAAATTAATTCTTAAATATCAAAATTTAGATTTTATAATGCAAAAAGAGATGTTTTTGGAAGAATTAAAAAAATATCAAAAAGATAATCCGAGAACAGATGATATCGCCGTAATAGGACTAAAACTATAAAGGAGAGAGGATGAGAATAATTTTGGGATTACTAATAGCTCTGAGTCTATTTGCGAAAGAAAACACGATTCGAATATGCGATGATGCTGCCGAATGGCCGCCGTTTGTTTTTTATAAAAGAGTAAACGGAAAAGTAGATAAAAAACATATCGTAGGTGCATTAAAAGATATGTACGATGTTATTTTTAAAGATTTAAATATGAGTTATAAGCTTGATTTGATACCTTGGAAAAGATGTACATATCTTGTAAGTAGATACGACAAAGCAAAGAAATATGTTATTTTTCCGGGTATTTATTCTGAAAAAAGAGCAAAAGTGCTTTATTACACCAAACCAATCTATTATACTCATCAAGTAGTTTGGTATTCAAAAAAGAAATTTACAAAAGAAAAACTTCTTCATATTTTAAAAACAGACCCGAACAAACTAAAAATATGTGACGTAAACGGGTACAATATTTACTTTTATTATAAAGTTTTAAATCTTAATAAAAACAAAAAAATAAACCAAGAAGCCACAAGTCAATGTGCGGTACTTAAAAAAATTTCGGCCGGAAGATGTGATATTATGATCGCTTCTAAAGAAGCAATTCTTGGGTATCAAATGATTGGAAAATGTAAAATACCAAAAGATATTTCATATGTACCTTATGACAAACTGAAAGTTTCAAAATTTTTACTATTTATTCCGAAAAGTTATCCTCATGCAAAAGAATTAGTAAAAAAACTCAATAATGAAATCGATAAACTTGACAAAAGCGGTTTAAGAGACAAAATAATGCAAAAATGGCTAAAAACCCAATAGCCTTTTTGTCATTTTCGATACATTTTATTCAAATATAATTGTCTAAAAAGGCAATTGATGAAAAAAATAATTTTCTTACTTCTTATAAAACTCTCTTTTGCTCTTACTTATCAGGAATTAGCGTTTATGATTGTTAATCATAAAATTAACAGCTTAGATAACGAATTCATATTTAGATACGAAGATAACAACTCCTCAATAAATCCTACGAATATCTACACAATAAATCCCAAATGTAACATAAAAATATTCGATACCGATAATTTTTCATATATTTACGACTCGAATAAAACCGCTTTTATAATTAGATTTTCAATAGGAAATAATGAAAATTTAATTACGAGAAATTTTTCTTATATATCTCGCAAAAACCTTTTAATAACACAAAAGCATTACACTACCGAGTGGATAAACTTCCCTACAAAAGGCAAAAGAGTACTGCAAAACGAAAAGCTTTACTTTCTCAGTACAAAAAACTGCAAAATTACAATCACACCCACAACATACAAAAAGCTTTATCTCCAGGAAGATAAAAACTTAAATAAGACATATATACGAAAAATGAAAATATTAACTCCAAAAGAAAAAACAAGACTAAAAAACATCCAAAGAGCGTGGTTAAAATACATCACTTTAAAATGCAAATACCCTATAAAGCCTCAAAAAAACAGCAATATATACAAATGTCTCTATAATGAAACGAAAAAAAGAGTAGGGGAACTTAAAAAAATAACAAAATAAAAAGTTTTACAAAAAAGTAATACTTTTGTGTTAGTATTACATAAATTTGACATTAAGGATTTAAAATGAATAGTCAATTACTGTTATTTAAGGAACTAATCAATTTGTCAATCTATTTTCATACCGAATTTGCAAAAAACGAAAACAACTTAGTTAGAAAACACGACAAATTTACGCCGTTTTATCTACATCCTGTCACATGTGCCGGAATGGTTATGGAAGATGACAATAATATAAACATTAAAGACAGATTTCTAATTGCAAGTACTTTATTATTTCATGACGTATTGGAAGATACAACAATTAGTGACAATAAATTAAAATTGCATATTTCCGAAATATTTCAAAAATACTACAATTATCAATTAGAAGAAATCTTAGGAAACGAAGAAGAAGTTATAAATAAAATTTTAGATTTGGTAAAACAAGCTACGACTATTGGCGGAAGCGAAAAAGAATACAAATACTTAAAAGCAAATGAAGAGAAAATAACCCAAGAGCTTTGGTATTTAAAATTTATTGATAAATATTTCAATATTTTAGGTAGCAAACAAAGACTCACACAAAACGCAAAATGGGAATTTTACAAAGAGTTTTTGAACTATTTGGCTTCTCAAACCTCGAAAACGAGATTTAAAGACAGTATTTGGCTAAAAACCGTCAAATGTATTGATTAAAATCTAACTTTTTCTTCTTTTTTCTTTAAATACAAAATTTATAAATAGTTACTATTATTAACAAAAAACAAGACTTTCATTAATTCTTTTAAGTATGATTTGGCTTATTTATTTAAAAAACTTTATAATTATAGACTAATTAAGCTTAAAAAAGGAGAAAGGGTGAAAATAAAAAAATTATTGTTAATTGTTTTTATTTTTAGTTTAGTATTCGGTGAAAATTTCAAAATTGATGAAAAAAACAAACAAAGAGAAATCTTAGAAAAAAACAAATTTCTCAGCATAATAGAAAAAACTGACGACAAAATCAAAAGATTAAAATTATTAAAAGAAGAATGCAATAAAAATAATGCATTTATTTGCAATGTTTTGGGAGAATATTATGTATCAAGTGACGAAAAAAATTTATCATTGGGTGAAAAATATTTAAAAAAATCTTGTGACCTCAACAGCGAAATAGGTTGTTATAATCTAATTTTTTTTGAAATGCATTATAAACAAAAAAAAGATAGCGAGCTTAAAGATTTAGCATTAAAAACATGTAACATTGGATACAGAGCAAAATATGCTGGTAATGCATGTTTACACAGCGGAGTTTTATATTTAAAAAACAATGAAACTAAAAAAGGTTTACCATATATAAAAAAAGCTTGTTATTTAAAAAATCCAAAAGCTTGTTATATTTTGGGACTGTTGTATAATAAAGGAGATTATAATGTAAAAAAAGACGAAAATATCGCAAAAAATTATTTAAAGAGAGCTTGTGATTTAGGAGAAAAAAGAGCTTGTTATATGGAATTAAAAATTTATTTGGACGAAGGACAAAAAATACGTCACAATAAGAGAATGAGAACTATTATAAAAAAACTATGCGATGATTTTAATGACGCTGAAATCTGTTTTCAATATGCAATAATTAGAATGGATGATATTTTTGAAAAAACCAAAAAGAAAAAAGTAGTTTTACCAAAAGAAATAGTACATTACATAAAAAAATCATGTATATTAGGAAATAAAAAAGCTTGTGACTTTTTAGAAAAATTCTCTAAATAATTAAAAAAGGAAAACAATGAAAAAGGTAGTTTTATTTATTTTTATCACCATCAGCTTATTAAAAGGTGAGTTAAACAAAGATGATATTTTTAAAGTAAATACTGCTAACATTTACAAACAAATCAATGAGTATATAAAAGTAAAAAAAATTTTAAACAATTCATCTAATGAAAATCCTGATTCTAAATACAAATTTTTAAAAGAAGAATGTAATAAAAATAATAATGCCGTCGCTTGTGCAGTATACGGTGAATATCTTTTTGAAAAAAAAGGAATTAAACAATTAGGAGAAAGCTATATTAAAAAATCATGTGACTTAAATAATGAAGTGGGTTGTGCTAAGTTACTTCAACTAAAAGAAAAATATGAAAAAAATTACAATAATAAAGAGTTATTAGATAAATTATGCAAAATTGGAAATCAACCGGATATGGCTGGATATGGATGTTTTATGCTGGCAAAAAAATATTTAGAAACGAAAGGCAAAACCCAACAAGGATTAAATTATTTAAAAAGAGCGTGTTTTCTAAAACACCAACCTTCATGTTATGTTTTAGGGATTTTATATTATAAAGGTTTATCAACTCTGCCAAAAGATGATGAAAAAGCGAAAAAATATATAAAAAAAGCGTGTGACCTTGGATACGAAAGAGCATGTGTTTTTGAAATTAAAATGTATGCGGAAAATAAACAAATTAAACAAAATGAACAAAGAGTATTATCAATTGCAAAAAGAACATGTGATGAATTCAACAACCCAAAAACATGTTTTATATATGCGATGATAAAACTGGATGATATAGTATCACAAAACAAAAACACTAATAATGTTTCAGTACCTTCAGAAATAGTTAATTATTTTCAAAAATCGTGTAATTTAGGACTTGAAAAAGCCTGTGAGATATTGAAAAGCTTTAAATAATCTTCATAGATAAAACTTTTCTTCTTTTTCCCTTTTTACAATTCTAAATTATTTAATTAAAGTTACTTTTTGTTTTGTGTATTATTTAGAAAGCCGAGTTTTAGAGTTTTTTTGAAAAAATACATGGCGTCCCCGGCGTGACCCGAAAGCTCTCCGAACTTCCCGAAACTTCATTATTTTTGTAAAACGAAAAACTCTCAAAAGTCCCGAAAATACGCATTTGTCAAATAATTTGACAAAATGAAAGACGATTTGTGTTTTTACGGGCTTTTTTGATACAATGGTGCCACGGGTTACACAACGGGTTACACAAGGGGGTTACACGATGACTTTACGTGAAATAAAAGCATTAAAGTGGAATGGCAAACGTGAACTTTACAGAGTAGAACAGGGACTTTACGTGGAAGTCCTTAAAAATAAAAAAGTTTACAGGCTTCTTACAAAAAAGAATGGCAAACAAATTAAAGCGACCTTATGCGATTTCGATGAGATGAGCCTTACTGATGTCAAAAAGCTTAAAGACAAAATTCTTCTTTCTATTAGGGATATGGACTATAATGAGACAACGGAACTTATTAGGAAAGAGCTCGGAATCCGTGAAAGTAAAAGAGACAAAGTTTTAAAAACAAAAAAAGCAAAGGAACGTGAGAAATTCTTACTAAAAAACATCATACAGGAATTTTTAGTAACGAGAACGAGGCAGGAACAAAACAGGATTCAAAATTACATCATTAGGCTATTAGGGGATAAGGATGTCCGAGAAATAACAAAGAGAGATATTATCGACTTCTTTCAAAAAGTTAAAACGCTGAACGTTAATCCTAAGCAAACTACATATCAGTCAAACAAGATGGCTACAATAAAACGCTTAAAAAACAACCTTAATCTTTTTTATAAATACCTTTACTTGAAGTATGACGTGGAACATAATCCGATAGCGAACCTTACGATGAAAGACATTGAACGCTTACTGGGGGAAAAATATCAGGTTACGCACTTTAAAGCGACTACAAACATTACTGACATACAGGAACTTTATTTTAACATCTGGCAACTAAAAACAGATTATGACGTTAAGAGTAATAAACACAAAGCCACAAGCATATACACCAAATATGCTCTGATGTTTTTGATATTGAGTGCCTTGCGAAACGGGACACTTAGACGGCTTACGTGGGATATGGTTAATTGGAAAAAGGAAGTGATTGAAATACCGGGAGAAATAACGAAAACAAAAAAGGACTTCCGACTTCCGTTAAGCAATACAATGCGTAAAATTTTGGAAGATTTAAAGCAGATTGAAAAACATCCAAAGGGACTTATATTTAAAGGTAAAAATGGCGAAGTGATGAGTGAAAATACACTTAACGCTAAAATAAAAAAACTATCGGATGGTAAGACAACCGCCCACGGAATCCGAAGCACATTTTCCACAATATTAAAGGAACGAGGGGAAAATCCTCTTTACATTGAGGAACAATTGATGCACGTGGTAGAAAATAAAGTCGGGCAAGCTTATACCCGCACGGATTACTTGGAGCAACGAAGACACTTATTGAAGACGTGGGCTTTTTTTGTTACCGCAAAAGTTGATAGTTACTTAGAAAAAGAGAAAGAAAAAGAAATGCTAAAAAATATGCCGAAAATAACGGACGGCGAAGAATTTCCCTTTTAAACAAAACTCCGAAAACTACAAAAATCTTTCCGAAAAATAAACAAATTTTTTCTCTCTTTAATTCTTTATTATAATTAATCAAAACACGAAAGGAGTTATTATGAAAACGAATTTTAAACAAATCAAAAATTTGATTACCAAATTAGAGAAAAAAGAAAAAGAATTAGCAAGTTACAAAGCAAAAGTTGCTAAGCTTGAAAACGAAGTTCAAGACATCCAGTCTGAACTTACAACGTTACTGAATGCAACTAACAGCGAACAAACAAACTCATTCTCAACTTACAACGCTTAATTCTTTCTTTCCCTCTTGCCCTTTTCCCGGGTCGTATTTTTTTAAACTCTAAAAGATATAAATAGATTAAAAGCAAATGCGAGCTTGCGAGCGTTTGCCGAACGAAGCAACCCGTTAGGATGCGGAGTGAGGCCTCACTCCACGCCTTACGGCGTTGCGTGAGCCCTCGCAAGCTCGGGATGTAAAGGAGAGAATATGGCAAAGAGAATAGCGAGCATAAACATACAAAAAGCCCACGTAGGAGAATTTTGGCATAACACAAGAGAAAAAGATACCGTTAATAGTATATTCGACAAAAGTAAAAATGAGTTTGACAGAACCGCGCGGGAAGCCATTTCGATATACAAAAAGGACTTGGAAGAAAAAAGCAAAAAATACACGGAACGGACGGGACAAAAACTACAAAAAAGAGCAACTACACTTATGAACGCCGTTGTGAATTTAGACGAACATCATACCTTACAGGACTTAAAAAAAGTGGCAAGGATGCTGGAAAAGAAATTGGACGTAAAAGTTTATCAAGTGGCGGTTCACAACGATGAGGGGTATATTGATGACGAAGGGAAAAAACATATAAACAAACACGGACATATTTTGTTTAGTGGCTTGGATTCCGAAGGAAGAGCCGTTAAGCGTAACAAGCTAAACATCCACGTATTAAGAGAGCTTCAAACGGATGTCGCAAACATTTTGGGAATGGAAAGGGGCGAAAGGGGAAAAAAGAGAAAACACGTTGACATCCACACTTACAAGGAAATGAAAAAGAAAGAGAATGAAGCTTTACGGGAATTAAAACAAAACATTAAACTTGATGATGAGAAAATTGAGAAATATATCAATAAATTTGATAAGGCACTTGAAAAATTTTTAAGCTTTGGACGTGCTAAACGTGAGGACGTTATAACGCTTTTCGGGAAGTTTTTAAATTATTTAAAAACTGAAATCGGTGTTTTGGAAAAAGAAAACGAAAAATTGAAAGAAGAGAACCTTCAATTAAAGCAAAAGGTTGGAGAGAAAAATTTTGAGAATTCAGAACTCAAAGCTGAGAACCTTAAATTAAAAGAAGAAAATAAGCGACTTATTGATGAGAACTTGAAAGCGAGAGAAACGATTAAAAAGGTTAAACAATTGGATTCCGTGAAGCTGGCGGAAGAGAACAAAGAATTAAGGCTTACGATAAAAGACTTACAAGCGGAAATAAGTTCGCTAAGAAAACAGATGATTAATATTAATAAAAAACTCCAAGAAAAAGAGCAAGAAAAGATATTTAATAAAGAGGACTTCCATTACCTTAGCAAATTAAAAAAAGAAGCGAGAAAGGATACATTAAAAGAGATTTATGAAGAGTTCGTTAAGTTTAAAAACAAAGTGGAAAAAAGAGGACATACAATAGAAATTTGAGAAATTTTTTCTCTTTTCAATTTTTTGAGAGATTTTTTATTAGAATTAATCACAAAAGATATAAATAGAATAAAACGTAAGGAGCTATGATGAGTGCGAAATCTCAAAACAACTTGACTATTAATAAAAAAGTGTCGGCAGATAAAGTCATTAAGAAAATGAGAGAAAATTGGATAAAAATAGCAAAAGAAAAAGAACGGAAGACGATTAATTATCTGGATAAGCATATTTTACATTTGTTACATCTGGATGAGTTTGTTGGAATGAGATATTCACTTAAAAAGAAGTTTGAGCTTGATTATCACTATTACAAAGGGGTGGCTGACTATATAAGCAGAGAAGCTGTGGAAAAGGGGTTAGTGCCTATTTTTGTAACGCTTACGCTCCCGTCAAAATATCACAGATTCCGTATAAACAAAAGGACTGGAAAGCACGTATTTAATCCAAGGTATAAGGGCTATACGATAAAAGAGGGATATAAGTTGCTACAAAAGGCTTCAAGAGAAATTTTAAGACATTTTAAAAGTTATGGAAAATACAGAAAAGGTTATAATATTCCTTACATAAAAGCTGTCGAAGCACACAAGGACGGCACGGCACACGAGCATTTCGTCGCTTGGCTTCCGGAATGGCTTGTGGATGATTTTATAAGAATAGTTAAAAGCAAGATTAAGCTTTTTAGCCTTGGAAGAAAATATAAAATTGAAGTTCTAAAAGATGTAGATAAGGGGAGCGGTTATTTACTTAAATATTTACGAAAAACGCTTTTGGATAATAATGAAGAAAACCTATATGTATTGGACGGGTGGAGAAAAGAAAACAGGATAAGAATTTTTACGCATTCGCAAGCTTATTTAAAGAGACGGGATTTTGAAAAAATCCTTCCTCATTTTACAGATGAGCTGGAAGAAGAATTAAAGGATTATCTTTAAATACGGCGATGATGAGTGGTTTAACCGATACGAAAATATCCTTAATCTAAGTGTTAATATGGTTTATAAGGATAGGGAGATGCCGTCGGAATCCTTTTTGAAAAGTTTAATTCCGGGGCTTGTCGGGTTAAAAGGTATGCGTAAAATTCACAACTATGTGGTTGTGAAAGAGGTATGGTCTTTTGAAAAAGAATTTGAGATGACAAGTATGTATAACGAATTCTTAAAATTGGAAATAAACAAAATGTGGGCGAAGTTCTACGAGTTAGAAAAGAATAAATTTTTAGGACGTGATTATAAGCTTAATCAAATGAAAGAGGCTTTTATTAAATTTTTGGAAACGCAGGAATTAAAAATACGATTAATAAAAGAGTTTTTGTCGGAAAACGAAGTTCAATTAAATAAAGTAGGGAAAAAAGCTTACAGAGAAGCTTTTAATAATTATACCAAAATATTAGATGAGATGACGGAAATTGTAGTGGAAATTATGGAAAACGTAAAACTACCGAAAGCGGATTATTGGATTAATTTTGACATCCGTAAGAGCAAGGATTGGGAAGCGTTTAAGGCGTTTATGGAAGAAGAAAAGAAAAAAGACATCAGTTATAAACGTTTGAAAAAAATCGTTTATAAGACATTGAAGCAGTTAGAAAGTAAGCTTATCTATTTAAGCTATAACATTACTGTGACTAAAAAACATAAAATTTTTTATGTTGATAATGACGGAAATGTTGAAAAGGTGTATGATAAGGATTATGTAGAGGTAGTTTACGTCCCGGATTCCGAAGTGAAAGAAGAATTATTAAATCTTTAAAAAATAATGAAAAAGTAATGAAAGGAGTATTTATGAATAGAGAAAAATTTTTTGAAAAACTTGAAAGTTTTAATGATGGAAAACATATGAAAAGTGCTGATGTTTTTTATCTTCTTGTATATTTTGTAAAAAGAAAAGTTCATCGGAGGTATAGTAACTTTTTAAGTAATTTATTTTTATTTAACAAGCTTGTTCGGAATAAATACAATAGTATGTATAAGAACTCTTTGTGGCTAAATTGTTTATATGGTGAAATTAAAATATTTTTTGAAAATGTCGAAAAAGAAATGGGATTAAGAGTTGAAATTAAGGAAAAAAATAATGTAATGCGTGGTGCTGATATAATAGTTAATATTACTGATGAGCTGTATTTTTTAATAAAAGTATATGTTACGGGAGCTAAGTTTTATTTTAACATCGAGCTTTACTATGATAATATTAAAAATATCAAAGGTTATAATAAGAAGATAGAGTTAAAATTCGCAAATTTTGGCGAATTTTTTGCCGTAAGCAGTCTCGTAGATTATGTCAAAAAGAATATATATGATATTACGAGTGATGAACGTATAAAACATATGCTTGTTAAAGATATCGCATTAGATATTGCTACAAAGCAAGCCGAAAGAAGCGTAAAAGAAGAAGAAGAGATTCCTTTTTAAAGGGTTAAAAATGAGTGATAATAAAGACTTACAAAAATTAAAAAAAACGATTGAGTTCTATGAAGAAAGAATAAAGCATAACGAAGAGCTATATAACAAAACGGATGACATTAAGTTCGCAAGATATATTATGGCGGAAACTGAGATATTAGAAGAAACGCTGGAAGCATTAAAAAGCGAACTTAAAATGGTTCAGGGGTTACACAAGCAGGTTACACAAAATTGTTAAAAATGCTTTGAAAGTCCGAAATTTCGGGGATTACTGAGAAAGATACTTGGCGTCCCCGGCGCGATTCGAACGCACGACCCCCACCTCCGCAGGGTGGTGCTCTATCCAGCTGAGCTACGGGGACATTTGAGATGAAATTATATCATATTTTCTTTTAAAATTATAACGGCTGCTATAGCAAACCCCCCGTCGTGAGAGATAGATAAATCGGCGGCTTTGATGTTGAATTTTTGAAGGGTTTTTTCTGAAAAATAGGGTTTATTTTTGGGAGTTTTTAGTATTTCTATATCTAAAAATGAGCATTCTTCCCCGATACCGCTACCAAGTGCTTTGCTAAAAGCCTCTTTTGCAGCCCAATATCCTGCAATAGATGCGGAAGAAGAGAGCAGGGAGATTTCTTTTGGTGTTAAAAATCGCTCAAGTGCCTTTTGACCGAATTTTTCGATCATATTTTCAATTCTTTTAATTTCTACGATATCAATTCCTATCATTGAATTACAAACTCCGTAAAGTAAACGTTTCTAACTTCTCCGGTTGTTAAAATTTCATTTATTTTTCTTTTGATTTCTTCTTTTAATTTTTCTTTACCTTTTGAGGTTTGAATTTCTTCTACGGTTTTGCTTGATAAGATTCTAATAATCAAATCTCTTATTGCAGGTAATTTTTTATCTATTTCTTGTTGTAACTCCGGAGAATCAAGTTCAAGATCGATTTTACATTTCAGATATCTATCGGCATTGGTGCTTACTAAATTCACTACGAATTTATCAAGAGGGTAAATAGGACCGATTTCCGTCATATCGGAAACTTTTTTCTTTTTCTCGATTTTTTGTTGCTGTTGTGGTTGGTCGGCTTGTTCGTCATTGCCGCTTAGTAAAAAATATGCGACTAAACCGCCTATTATTAAAAGAAGTAACAATAAGACAATAATTACAATCAAAAGCAGTTTGTTACCGCTTCCTGATTTTTCTTCTTTTTCTTCTACTTCTTTGTTTTCTTTTTCTTCCGCCATTTTCGTCCTTTTGTGTGATATAATTTTAACAAAAAAGGTTTGAGTTGATTAACAAACTTTTATATTATATCGGCAAAATTACGCTTGATTTAATCTCGGGACTTGGAAAATTCACGCTTTTTCAGCTTGAAGTAATAAAATTGATGTTTAAACCTCCCTTTCGAATAAAAGAGTTGTTTAATCAATTAACTTTTATGGGATATGGAAGTTTAGGAGTTATATTTTTGACATCGTTTTTTACCGGACTTGTCGAAGCGGTACAGCTTTATAACGGATTTCATAAATTCGGAGTTGAAGATTTTATGGGATATACGATATTTATTTCAATCGTAAAAGAATTAGGTCCCGTTTTTGCTTCACTTATGGTAATAAGCCGCGGGATTAGTGCATACGCAGCAGAACTTGGAAGTATGAGAGTAACAGAGCAAATCGACGCACTTGAAGTTATGGCTGTTAATTCAAAACACTATCTTGTAATTCCGAGAATTCTCGCTACTATTATTTCTCTTCCTCTTTTGATTTTGTTTTTCGACGCGGTTGCAAATATCGGGGCATATTTGATTTCGGTATATTCTTTGGATGTAAACGGATATGCTTATCTTGAAAATTTAAGACAGCTTGCGGAATTCAGAGATATAAACGAGGGGATAATCAAAGGAATAGTATTCGGATATATAATTAGTGCGATAGGTACTTATATCGGATATTATACAAGAGGCGGAGCTAAAGGAGTAGGGCAAAGTACTACAAAAGCTGTTGTTTTCGCTTCTATTTCAGTTTTTATTGCGGATTACGTATTATCTGCGTTTTTCTTGGTATTTTAAAATTAAAAGTTAGAAGGCAAAAGAGAGTAGCTTTTAGTCTTTTGCTTTTCTAACCCAAGTAGGGATATCAAGTGCGTCGCTATCGAGCTCAAGACCACCTGAAACTTTTCTTTTAAGTAAAATCTCTTCAATATTTGATTTGATTTCTGTAGGTTCAGTTTTGTTTGCGATTTTTTCTTTTTCAAAACCTGTTGCAACGATTGTAACTTTAATTTCATCCGGTGCAAGAGAGTTATCAGTTGTCGTACCGAAAATAATATCAGCGTCTTCGTCCGCTTTTTCATAGATAAGATTCATACTTTCTTCCATATCGACAAGAGGATAATCTTCATGAAGCGTAAAGTGTACGAGCACACCCATTGCGCCATCAATTGAAATATTATCAAGAAGAGGTGATTCGATAGCTTTTTTGATTGCGTTAAACGCAGCATTTTCGCCTTGTTCTTCACCGACACCCATAAGTGCGAGACCTTGATGAGACATAACTGTTTTAAGGTCGTTAAAGTCGACGTTAATATCGTTTTCTCCGTAGCTGATTACCATATTTGAGATACCGCTTACTGCTTTATACAATACATCGTCAACCAAACTAAAAGCTTCTCTTCTTCCGACTTTTCTATCGATGATAGTTAATATTTTATCGTTAGGAATTACAACGATAGAATTTGTTTCGTTTTTTAGTTCGTTAGTACCGATTTCTGCAAGTTTTCTTCTTTTAGGACCTTCGAATGTAAAAGGTTTGGTAACAACCCCGACAGTCAAAGCTCCGACTTCTTTTGCCGCTTTTGCGATAATAGGTGCAGCACCAGTACCAGTACCTCCACCCATTCCTGCGGAAATAAATACCAAATCGGCACCTTCAAGTTCTTTTTTTATCTCTTCATAGCTCTCTTCTGCGGCTTTTGCTCCGATATCTGGCCTCATTCCGGCACCGAGACCTTTTGTAAGAGATTTTCCAAGTTGAAGTTTTTTATGCGCTTTACTTGTTTTTAACGCTTGAATATCGGTATTAGCAGCAATTAGTTCTACGTCTTTAATACCTCTTGCAGCCATATAATTTATCATATTATTTCCACCGCCGCCAACTCCGATAACTTTGATTTTTGGTCCGATAACTGTATCATTTATTACAAAAAGCTCTTCCATTTTTCATCCTTTCTTAAAATAAGTTTCCAAGCCAAGTTTTTATTTTTTGTATTATGTTAGATTCTTTTTTATTATCTGAGATTATTGTTGTAATCTCTTCTTTCTCTTTTGTTTTTTTCTCCTCGGTTTCAATATCAAGTTCCATAGGAATTGAAGTCGTTTTTGTTTCTTCAAAAGAGTATTTGGTTCTGAAATTTCTATTTGAATCGATTTCATAATTGAGTCCGTCTTTGATTCCGTAAAGTAATAGTCCTATAACACACGAATATTCAGGAGCTTTTAGATTATCAAAAAGCCCTCCTATTTCTTTAGGATATCCGACTCTTACCGGTAATCCTCCGAAAAATTGAGACGCTATTTCCTTAATATTATAAAAATTAGTAAACCCACCGGTTAATACGATTCCGGCCCCAATTTTATTTCTAAGCCCAGAATCTTCGATTTCTTTATTTAAAAGTAAAAAAGTCTCTTCAATTCTTGCACTAATTACTTGAGTGATTGTAGTCAATGAAGCGGTTTGTTTTTCGTCTTCGCTTCCTATTACAGAAATTTCTATTAAATCTTCTCCGCTTTTTACAAGCTCTTCAAAATTTATTTTAATCGCCTCCGCATCAGCAAGAGGAGTATGTAAAGCCATTGATAAGTCATTTGTAATATGATAGCTTCCTACACCTAAAAAGTCGGTGTGTCTTAGAGATTTGTTGATAAAAATCGCTAAATCGGAAGTTGTAGCCCCGATATCGATAACTGCAACTCCGAGTTCTTTTTCGTCTTCTTTTAACGTAGAAAGTCCGCTTGCATATCCTGCGGCGACGATATTTTCAATTTCAAGCCCGGCTTGTCTCATTGTTTTTTTAAGATTTTCAATACCACTTTTTTGTGCGACGATAATATGTAAAGAAACCTCAAGTCTACTACCGCTCATTCCGGCAGGATCGTCGATTTCGTTAAGTTCGTCGACTTTAAAGTCATAAGGAATTGCCTGTAATACTTGATAATCATTAGGTATATTTGCATTATAAAGAGCGGTTTGGATAGCTCTATTAATTTCTTTTATTGTAATTTCGTTTCCTGGTACGTTAACTATCCCGTAACTAGTAATACTTTTAGTATATGTAGAAGAAATTGAAACGATAGCTTTGTTTATTCCTTCGACTCCGGCAATTCTTACCGCATCGCTCAAAGCTTGTTTTATAGAACGAGAAGCGTGGTCGATATTGATTATCGCACCTTTTTTAATTCCTTTTGATTTTGCAATACCGACACCGCTTATCGTTAGTTCTTCGTTATCGTAATTCGCAATTATCGCTGTGGTTTTATAACTCCCTATATCTACAGCAAGTATATTTTTCAATTTCTATCCTTTATTTAACATATCTTACGACTTTATATTTTTGTAAAAGTTCGTTAATCAAGTCGTTTAGTAATTCACTATTTAACATCGCTTCAGTTAAAAGATATACGTTTTGTTTGTTTTTTTCATATTTTTTTTCATCAAGCAATTTTTGTGCCGAAATGTTATATAAAACCGCGTATTTAGGGTCGTTTTGAGGTAAAAGCACAAAATCTTTTTTATTTTGAGAAGTAAATACTTTAAATAAAAATTCCGCTGCGTATAAAGGATTAAGTCCTTGAATTTTATTAGTATCGTATTTTGTCACGAATCCGATATCTTTACCTTTAAAGTTATTTAGTTCTTCTTTTGCTTGTTTTATAAGTTCTTGAGTCGCTTTTTTGTCAAGAAGGATTTGAGTAACCTCAGCTTTTGCTTTTTCGAAAGGTTTAGGTTGCGGTTTGATTTCTTCGATAAGTTTCGCTATAACATATTCGTTATTATAAACGAATGGCTTCAAATAGCCGTTTTTAATCAATTCAGCCATTTTATCAGAAGGAATAGTGCTGTTTTCTTTTGTAACTTCCGCTAAAACGTAATTTTTAAGTTCGTTGTTTTTCAGTTTTTTATATGCTATTACGGCTTCTTTTTTTAATTTATGCGCTAAAACGTCCGCTTTTACTTGATTTTTTGCTTTTTCAAAAGGAATAATCTCACCTTTTGCGTTTTTGTAGTTTTGGATATTGTTATTGTAATAATCTTTTAGTTCTTGTTCGCTTACATCACCTTTTAGAGGAATTGTAACAAGAGCGATTTTGTATTTTTCAGGAGTTAGGAATTCATTTTTATGTTTTTCCCAATAAGCTTTTATCTCTTCTTCGGTCAAACTTACTTTTACGTTTTCTTTATTTAAGATTTTTATTTGAAGTTTGTCAGCATTATATAGTGCGCTTGCGATAGATAATAGTTCAGTTTTTGTTGGTTTTAGGTGTAGATAATCAAGAAGTTTTTCAACTAAAATAAGTTTTCTAAGTTTAGCTTCGAAATTTGCCGGTTTTTCACCTATATTTCTTAGATAAGTTTTATATGTTTTTTCGTTGCCGAAAGTTGATAAGATTTTTCTCGCTACATCTTGGTCCGTAACTACAAGCCCCAAATCTTTTGCGTATTGTCTTAAAGCTGCGGTATTAATCGCTTGTTGTAGCGCTTTTACTTTTAGTCCCATTTTCTCAGCCGTAGCGTCATCAAGTCTTCCGCCGAGTTTTTGGTTTTCGATTTGAAATAAGTTTTGATAAGCTTCTTGCCAATCTTGAATAGTTACTTCGGTATCACCGACTTTTGCAACTGCCGATTGTGATTTTCCGAATTGAAATTGCCCCCATCCTACAAATCCGGCTCCGATAAAAGCTATAGTAGCAATCCAAATAGTTATCACAAGCCATTTTCTATGAGTCTGCATCCATTCTATCATCAATTTTACCTTTATTTTTCACTTTTTGTCATACTCGTGTCATATACCTGAATTTAGGTGTTTTTTAAGCTATTTTTGATATTATAATAAAAAAAAACGGCGAAATAAAGGGATTTTGATGAAAAACTCAGAAATTATGAAAAAAGACCTCAAATACAACTGGCACCCGTGCACTCAAATGAAAGATCACGAGTTTTTGCCGATAATTCCTATCAAAAAAGGAAAAGGCGTTTACTTATACGATTTTGAAGGCAATAGCTACATCGACGCAATCAGCAGTTGGTGGGTTAATCTCTTCGGTCACTCAAACGAATATATCAATCAAAAAATCAACGAACAACTAAATACTTTGGAGCATGTAATTTTTGCCGGATTTACTCACGAAGGTGCGATAAAACTTGCTGAGAGATTATGTAAACTTACCGGGTTTGATAAAGTTTTTTATGCGGATAACGGAAGTAGCGCCGTTGAAGTTGCTATAAAGATGAGCTTTCATTATTGGAAAAACAAAGGAGAAACAAGACCTCTTTTCTTTTCGCTTGAAAACTCTTATCACGGAGAGACTATCGGAGCTTTAAGCGTCGGAGACGTGGGATTATACAAAGATACTTATAAAGAGATTTTAATCAAAAACATAACAATTCCGATTCCTAAAAACCAAAGCGAAGATGAGGCTCAAAAAGCACTGAAAAAAGCCGAAGAGATTTTCCAAAAACATCATAAAAAAGTGAGCTCTTTAATTATCGAGCCGCTCGTGCAATGCGCGGGATATATGAAAATGCATTCGCCGTCTTTCGTAAAAGGATTAAGAGAGCTTTGCGACAAATACGATATTCATATGATTGCGGATGAAATCGCCGTGGGATTCGGGCGTACGGGAAGTATGTTCGCTTGCGAGCAAGCGGGAATCAAGCCTGATTTTATGTGTTTGAGTAAAGGACTTACGGGAGGATATCTGCCTCTTAGCGTAGTACTTACTACAGATAAAATTTATATGGCTTTTTATTGTGATTATAAGGAACTAAAAGCGTTTTTACACTCTCACTCATATACCGCTAATCCTTTAGGTATTGCAGCAGCAAACGCAACTTTTGATATTTTCGAAAAAGAAAACGTAATCGAAAAAAACAAAGAAAAATCGAAATATATTTGGGAGAGTATGCAAAAATTCAAAGAGTTGCCGAATGTAAAAGAGATACGTCAAACGGGTATGATAAGCGCAATTGAGATGATCGATTATCCGTGGGAGAAAAGAATGGGACTAAAAGTTTATGAGTACGGACTCAAAAACGGAGTACTTCTAAGACCTCTTGGAAATGTAATATATTTTATGCCGCCTTACATTATTAATAAAGAAGAAATAGACAAAATGATTAATACTGCGTATGAGGGTATAAAAAACATTGAAAAATAATATGAAATCATTCTAAAAATAGGAGTAAAATTATTATGATAAACGTAAAAGAAGCTATTAAAAATTCACTACTCAATCCGATTAAACATTTTAGGCTAAGATACCTGCCTCTTTTAATGATTTATTTCGCCTACGGAGCAAGCGGTATAAGCGGAGTAGCGGAAACGTTTTGGGTAAAAGAAGAGCTCAAACTTTCAGCGGCCGCTCTTGTGAGTCTTGGTGTTTGGCTTAGTATTCCGTGGACTATAAAAATGGTTTTCGGACAACTTGTCGATAGTGTCCCGATTTTCGGCTCTCAAAGAAGAGCTTACGTTTATATCGGTGCCTCTTTAATTGCGGCGGGGACGATTTTATTAATAGGACTTGCAGGAGATTATTCTTGGGCGAAATTCGCAAGCAAAGAAAACGTCTATATTATCTCGGCTCTTCTTAGCGTAATAGGATTCGTGCTTCAAGACGTGGTTGCGGATGCGATGAGTACCGAGGTTGTAGATAGAAATCAACCCGAAGAAAAAGTTCAAGAAGAGCTTGCGTATGTGCAAATTTTAGGTCGTCTTGCGATATCATTGGCAGGTGTTATGGTAGCGGGACTCTCCGGATGGCTTGCACAAATATACAGCTACGAGACGATTTTTAAAATTTCTCTTATAATTCCTATTATTTCGATAATAGGCGTTACGATTATCAAACTCGAAAACGTACAAAGAAGTCCTATAAATTGCAAAATTTTGTGCGGAGGACTTGCTTTTGCCGTTTTTGTAGTCCTTATGGGATACGGACAATATCAGCATTGGCAAAATCAGGTTTTAGCTTTTATTTTCAAATATTCTCAAGAGATTGTTTTTATTGTAAGTCTTAGCGTAATCGTTTATATGATAGGACTTATCCTAAATGACATAGACCCAAAAACCCGCTCGTTTATTATTAAAACGGCAATAGTTATATTCGTATATCGTGCGATGCCAAGCGTCGGTCCGGGACTACAATGGTGGGAAATCGACGTTTTACACTTTGATAAGGCGTTTTTCGGAACACTTAGTCAAATAGGAGCGATTTTATCAATTTTGGGAATGTGGCTTTTTAGTGATTTTATCGCTAAAAAACCGGCTCACTATACACTCCTTTGGCTGACTCTCATCACTACTATTTTATTTTTACCGATTATCGGGTTATATTACGGAATTCCTCAAAGTTTGGGGCTTTCACCAAAAACCGTAGCAATTATCGATACGGCACTCGAGTCGCCTTTTGCGCAACTGAGTATGATTCCTCTTTTGACTTTAATAGCAATTTACGCACCTGAAGGCAAAAGAGCTACTTGGTTTGCTTTGATGGCGAGTTTGATGAATTTGGCTCTTACTGCCGGAGGACTTTTAACCAAATACTTAAACGAAATTTTCGTAGTTAGCAGAAAAGTTGTAGAAAACGGAAAAGTAATAGTTCCCGAAAACTATTCTAATTTGGGAATTTTGATGATAATAGTTACTATTTTAAACGTTACGATACCTGTTGTAACCATTTATTTTCTGATGATGAGAAATTCATCCAAGATTAATAAAACTTGATATAATATAACTAAAAAAAGTTAAGGAGATGACATATGTTTAGTTTTTTAATGCTTATAATTATGAACATAGCCGTAATGGCATCGATATATTTATCGCTATTTTTAATCGAATTGATTTTCGGAGTTAGAATCGACCCTCAAAGTGTAACGGGACTTGCTATAATTGCCGTTATTATCGGGTTTTCGGGAAGTATTATTTCTTTGCTTATGTCAAAATGGATGGCTATTAAGTCAATGGGAGTTAGAGTTATCGAAACTCCTCAAAGCGAAGCGGAAAGATGGCTTGTGGAGACTACCCACAAACTCGCAGACGCAGCCGGAATACCAAGACCCGAAGTAGGAATTTTCGACGGGCCTCCGAATGCATTTGCAACGGGGCCGAGCAAAAGCAATTCGTTAGTTGCGGTATCTACTTCACTATTTGATTTAATGGACACAAAAGAGATAGAAGGTGTCCTCGCACACGAAATCAATCATATCAAAAACGGCGATATGATTACTATGACACTCGTTCAAGGTGTTTTGAACTCGCTCGTATTTTTCGTATCAAGAATAATCGCAAATATTTTAGCACCGAAAGACGACAACGGAAATCCGAATCCTTTTGCATATATGGCGATAAGTTTCGCACTTGAGTTATTATTAAGCGTTTTTGCTTCTATGATTGCTATGTGGTTTAGCAGATACAGAGAATACAAAGCCGACGCAGGTGCCGTAAAAATCGACGGACCTTACGGAATTTATTATGCTCTCGCGAAACTCGGACAAATTCCAAAAGACCAAGTAGCTCTTCCGCAAGAGATGAAAGCGTTCGGAATAGTGGGATTTTTCAGCGAACTATTCAGCTCACACCCACCAATACCTAAAAGACTTGAAAATATCAAAAAAGTAGCAAGAGAGCTCGGATATAATGTATAATTCCTCCATAATTTTCTTGGAGGAATTGCCATGTTTGAAAAAACAATACAAATCGTAAAAGAAGCCGGAGAGATTTTTAAAGAGGGCTATTATAAAGACAAAGAGATAGTCCTAAAAGGAAAAAAAGACCTCGTTACCGAATATGACATCAAAGTCGAAGAGTTTTTAAAAGAAAAACTAAAACCCTTCAACACTAATTTCATAGCCGAAGAATCCATCTACAACGAAAAAATCCACAAAACGTTCATCATCGACCCGATAGACGGGACTACCAATTACGCTCATCAAGTACTTCACTGCGCTATTTCCGTGGCATATTACGAAAACAACAGAGAAGTTTTCGGTATAGTTTACAATCCTATATTAAACGAACTTTTTTACGCGAAAAAAGGGGAGGGCGCTTATCTAAACGGTAAAAAAATAGAAGTCTCAAAAAACGAATGTTTCCAAAGAGCGCTTATCGCAACAGGATTTCCCTATTCAAGTGCCGAAAACGAAGCCGATTTGAAATGGGTCATATCAAAACTAAATAAAGTCCTTCCGAGATGTCAAGATATAAGAAGGCTCGGAAGTGCCGCACTTGATTTGTGCTATGTGGCATGCGGAAGATACGAAGGTTTTTATGAAATAAACCTAAAACCTTGGGATGTAGCGGCCGGAAAAATAATAGTACAAGAAGCGGGAGGGGAGGTTAGTAACAATTTCGGAGAGAGTTATAATATTTTCGAAGATAGATGCATAGTAGCATCAAATATGAAAATTCATAAAAATCTAATAAGTTTACTTGAAGGATAAAAATGACTGAGATGAAAAACGCAAATTTTAAAATCGAAAAAAGCAAATGGGAAGCTTTTAAAAAAATAGCAAAAATAAAACATTCGGATTCAAGCAAAGAGCTTAGAAAATTAATCGATAAATACCTTGAAGAAAACAAAGATTTATTAAACAAATTGTTTTAATATTTAATTAATAAATTAGTAAAGAAATAGTCTCGTTAACCTTTTGTTAACTTTTAAAAGATAAAATTTGTCTGCAATCCCTGGATTGCAACCGAGAAGAAGGCGACTTTATCACAACCCCCTTAGATTATCGCCCATCTCTTTCTCCTTTTTCCTTTTTTCTTTTTAATAATTTTTTTTAATTGAGTTTAAGTTTACACTTCGTTAACATATTTAATATATAATTAATATAAGAAAAACCTAAGGAGGTAAAAATGAAAAAAATAGTAAAACTAATCGGTTCAGTTCTTCTTGCAAGCTCTGTAGCATTCGCTATGGGCGGTGGCGGAGGAGCTGGCGGTGGAGCCGGCGGAGGAGGTATGGGCGGTGCTGACGCCGGTGGAATGAGCGGAATGAGTGGAGCAATGGGAAGCATGGGAGCTGCTGGAAACACTTTATCACCAAGTGCAATAACCGGAGGAATGCCTGCAGGTTATAAAGGCATGCAAAAAATGGAACAAAAGCAAAATAAAATGCAAAATAGAGCCCAAAACAGAATGCAAAAACGTATGCAAACTAAAATGCAACAAAAACAAATGATGCAAGCACAAAAACAAATGCAACAATTAAAACAAGACATGAAAAAAATGCAACAAAGAATCCAAATGATGAAACAAACCGCCCAAACAAAAGCACAAATGCAAAGAGTTAGAAAAATGGAAAGATTAATGCAAAGAATGCAACAAACTTACAGACAAATGCAACAACTTATGCAACAAGCTCAATAGCCACCGCTCAAAAGCCCTGACGGGCTTTTTTTGATACTTCTTTAAATTATCTATTTCTTTTTATTATCCATATTTCCACATCATTTTCACTATAAGGTCCGAAAAATATATATAAAATGAAATATATAATCAGATATGTACCAAGTGTAAATATCATAGAAATTAATATATCATAACCAAATACTTTATGAAATAATAAAAAAATCAGAACAGTAACTAAATGAAAAATGATACTTAAAACACTTAAAAATAGTGTTATTAAAACAAATATATAAAAAATAATCATTGCAATAACAAAATATAGTCCATGCAAATATTTATCTAAATAATGATATTCTTCATACAACAAAAATAAATTTAAAATCCAACCAAAAAAGAAACCTACCGTTGCAAACAATATCGCAATTTTGAATGACTTTTCCGTAATTAAAGTATAAATACTTACCATACCATAAAGAAACATCCCAATATATATATAAGTTTTCCATTGATACCAAAAGTTTAAGAATTCATTTATCATTAAAAATCCTTTTTTTAGTATTTAGTTAACATAATGTATATTCTCTAAAAAATATTTATTTCTCCCCTAAAAGCTTTTTTAGTCTTAATGCGTCTTTAAAAGCGCTATTATCATCCGTATTGTTAAAATAAACGAATGCGTAAGTTAGTTTTTGAGCTAAAGAGTTTAAAAACTCATCATCATACGAGCCACTATATTTCGAATTTGAACCATGCAATCTAACATATTCGAAATCGGCCGTTTTTTCAAATACGATATCTTGATTAAAATCATGCCACACAAGAGCAACGTTATAACGCTTTAATATTTCATAAGTTTTGTCGTTATACCAGGTTTTGTTTCTGAATTCTATTGCATACCTTATATCTTTATCAAGGCTTATACAAAAGTTTTCCAATCTCTCATCATCAAACTTCAATGACGGCGGCAATTGAAACAAAAGGGCACCAAGATTATCTTCTAAAATCTTAACAAGCTCGACAAACTCGTTTAGTTTTTGAGTTGGCAAGAGTTTTTTCGTGTGAGTTATGTATCTATTCGCTTTGATTGATAATTTGAAGTCGTTTAGTTTTCTTATTTTGTATTTCCAGCTTTTAAAGGTTGTGGGTTTTGGGATTTTGTAAAAGGTGGAGTTTAATTCCAAAGAGTTAAAATAGGTCGCGTAATAATCGAAATATTTACTCTTAGGCAAATCGGGAGGATAAAACTCCCCTACCCAATTTTTATAAATAAATCCCGAAGTTCCGATATAAATACTCATTTTACCAATAAATATACGAGTTTAGGCTCGAATAGCACTATAAGAAGCGCTATTAATTGAATGATAATAAACGGAATTATTCCTTTATAAAGGTCGCTTGTTTTTATCATATCTCCGGCCGCTCCTTTTAAATAAAAGAGACTAAAACCAAAAGGCGGAGTTAAAAACGAAGTTTGTAAGTTTATAGCGATTAATAGCGCAAACCATAACGGGTCGATATTAAATTCTTCTACGATAGGCAATAAAATAGGAATAACGATAAAAGTAATTTCAATAAAATCGATAAAGAATCCCAAAATAAAAATCAAAATCATCGTAATTGCAATAAAAATATATTGATTCGAAATAGAGTCGGTAAAGAATTCCGTTACGATATCCCCCGCCCCGCTTTCGTTAAATACCAAAGAAAATGCTGTAGCTCCTATTAAAATCATAAAAATCATAGCGGTGATTTTTACGGTTTCGACACTTGCGTATCTTAAAAGCTCCAAATTAAACGTTCCGTAAAAAAACGTAAGGATTATAGCACCGAGCGCACCTATCGCCGCAGATTCGGTAGGAGTCGCAAATCCTGCAAAAATACTACCTAAAACCAAAGCGATCAAAATAAAAGGCGCAACCAAGCTTTTTAGAGCTTGAAGAAGGATTTGAGAATAAGGCTCGTCAGTTTTTATCGCCGGAGCGACTTCGGGTTTTATAAATGCAATCACCAAGATATAAATAATATAAAGCCCTACTATGATTAATCCCGGAATTATAGCGGCTTTAAATAAATCCCCAACGCTTATTTGCATAACCGCACCAAGAATAATAAGCACGATACTCGGAGGAATAAGCTGTCCTAACGTACCGCTTGCCGCAATTACACCGCTTGCCAAACGAGGAGAATATCCGTATTTTAGCATTACAGGCAAAGAAATTATCGTCATCATAACGACACTCGCACCCACTATCCCAGTAGATGCGGCCAAAATCGCACCAACTATAACAATAGCGATAGCAAGCCCTCCTCTAACCGGTCCGAAAAGTTTTCCTATCGCTTCGAGCATATTTTCGGCTATTTTACTTTTTTCAAGAATAAATCCCATAAAAATAAAAAGAGGGACCGCCATTAAAGTAAAGTTTTGCATAATTCCGTAAATTCTATACGGCAAAAGTCCGAAAACCTCAAGCCCCAAGTTCGGGTCAAGCAGTGCCGCAAAAATAGCGCTCGCACCAAATGCAAAAGCAACCGGAATTCCGAGCATTAAAAGTATAAAAGCAACTACAAATAAAATTATCCCCGTCATTATTCGCCTTTATGATGTTTTAGTTGATAATAGATTTTTCTAAGTTCTGCGATTGATTGCAAATAAACAACCGCAAACGCCCAAATCATCGCACTTTTAATAATCCACCTACAACAAAGCCCTCCAGGGTCGCCGCTTGATTCGTGCTGAGCGTAGCTCATCTGAACAAAAGGAATCGCTTCAACTATAATCAATACGCTAAGAGGTATAACAAAAAACAAAATCGTAATTAAATTAATCGTTTTTTTGAGTTTGAAAGGAAATTTGTCATAAAAAATATCAACTCTTACGTGTTTATCCTTGCTAAGCGTATAAGCAATAGCAAATAAAAATACGATGTCGAACAAATGCCACTCAAGTTCTTGAAGAGCGATACTTCCTCCGTGAAAGAGCTTTCTTGCTATTACGTCATAACTTACAAGAAGAGTCAAAGAAATAAGAGCGATAACCGAAATTATCATAAAAAAATTGGTAAGTTTTTCAATAGGATAATCGATTTTTGGTATTAGCGACAAAACAAAAGCAATCACGATAGCCGCTAAAATCGTCAAATCCAAATGGTCGTTTAAGTAATTGATAATATCCATTTTCCCTCCTATAAATAATCTGGTGCGTCGTTGCTGAAAATTATCAAATCCCCGGGTCCCGTAAGCTCGGCAAGTACTTTTTCAAGTCTTGCTTTGTCTTTTAGAGAAACTTTTTCAATCGTTATATTATTACAAAGCGTTTTTTTATTTATATTTCCCGTAATAATTGCCAAATCAAACGTTTTATTTATCTCTTTCGCTATTTTTTTATTCATCTCTTCATTAGCTTCCACAAGTCCCGGAGTTACGATAATTTTTCTACCTGGATACGTTCTTATAAGTTTGAAGCTTTCTATCATTCCTTCGATATTTCCGTTAAAACTGTCGTCTATTATAACTTTTCCGCCGGCTTGAATTTTTTGAAGTCTGTGAGGAATAGGTTCGAGTTTTGCGACTTTTGATTGTAGATAAGAGATATCTTTTATAAACTCATACGCTTGATAAATCGCCAATGAAATATTTATAGCGTTAAAACCGCCCAAAATTTTCGTTTCGAAATGATAATCTTTGTTTTCAATCTCCAAATCCCACTCTGTTTTTTCGAGTGTTGCGTTTACGTTTTTTATTTTGCTTTTTATAATTTCCACTTTTTCATTATAAGGAAGCTCGTATGAAAACCCTTTTATCAAACGCGGAGAATCGAAAACTTCCAATTTCGTTTTTTCGATATTTTCGATAGTTTTGAAATACTCTATATGCTGCGGTCCGATTTTGCCCAATATCGCATAATGATTTTCTAAAAATTTTACAATCTCCCTGATATCCCCTCTTTCTCTCGCACCGGCTTCAGTTACGTATATTTCGGTGTTTTCGGGTAGCTTGGTATTAATATCAAGAACAATTCCCTTTAGAGTATTTACACTTCTTGGAGTTTTATAGACTTTGAATTTTTCTTCTAAAAGTTGATAGGTGAAGTTTTTAATTGAAGTTTTGCCGTAACTTCCCGTAATCGTGATAATTTTAGGATTGATTTTTTCAAGTTTTTCTTTTGCTTTTTTCTTAAACTTATAAAACATATACGCTTCAACAAGCTCGGATAATATAACGGCAATCGATAAAACAACTATTAAAGAAAGCCCCGGATTATTATCGAATTTATTCATCAATACCAGATTAAACGTTTCCGTAAATCCCAAAATCAGAAAAAATCTTTTAACTCTTCCCGTAACGTTAAGAGGTTTTTTGACTTTTCGAAGCCAAAAGAAAAACGCCGGAATATAGCCGAAAATAAAATATATCCAGAAAAACTTATAAGCGAAAATATACGTAATTATAGGAATTATGAGGTAAAAAACATGCCATCTGTAGTTGTGAAAATGAAAAATTATTCTATTTACCTTGTAGTTGTACCATTGAAGTACGGTAATTAGATAGTACCCTATAAACATAGTAGTCAAAAAATGAATAACCAAATTAAAAACACTAAACATGAATCAATCCTTTAATTATCGAAAATAACATCTCTTTTTGAGGCAAAAACAAAAACATAATCAAAAGCGTACTTATAAAAATAAGATTGGTGGTTTTATCGGTTGAACAAAACTTTAAAGCACTCCCGAAGGATTTTTTTATTTTTCTACCTGTCAAATCAACACTATATATTTCATCCAAAACGAGATGAGTAATATACCCCAAAAAAACGAAAAACCCCAAAAGATAGCTTTTTTGAATATCCATATTCCAATATTTATAGGCTATTAAAGATATCAAAAACCAAGCCAAAAAAGCAGCCGGAATGGAGTGAATCATACCTCTGTGGGTTGTGAGTTTTTTAAAAAAATAAAAAAAGACTGTCGTCAAAAAATAAGCACCCGCCCACATCAAAGCAATATTTAAAATAGGGACGTTTCCTATGAATTTGTAAGTAACCAAAAAAGCTATTAAATTCGAAAAGAAAAATTGCATAATTTTAAGAGGAGTGGATTTGTCGTGGTCGATATCGGGCAATAATCCCCCTACAATTCCGGCAAAAAAATAGAATATTCCGTCTTCTTTCGAAGCTACGCCGCTATATGTAACGAGCGTAGCCCCTACTCCGCTAACAAATGCAGAAACGTTAAGATGAGTTGAAAAATTCGCCACTTAATACCTTATTTCAAAATCTCTAAATTCAATTTCCGGAATTTCTTGATATTCTATATGCTCGACGTGAGAATAAGGCGAACCTTTTTTTAGGATATCGATAAATTCTTTGAATCTCTCTTCGTTTTCGATATTCGCAACAGCCTCGACTCTGCCGTCGTCTAAATTTTTGACATACCCTTTAAACCCGGCTTTTTTTGCATTTTCGCTTACGAATTTTCGATACCAAACGCCTTGGACTTTTCCGGAAATCAAAAATTTATAGGTCATAAAAAACCTTTTTGATAATTATAGCATTTTGAAAGAAAAAAGGGGAAATTTTGGGGTTATTTTCCTTTTGCCATTTGAATTTTATTGATATAGGCAAAATCAATATTTATAGGTTTTTCGAGAGTTACGTTTTTTGCAAGAAGTTCGAGTTTTTCATCGAAATCATCAAAAAGATAATTTGCAAGACTGCCGGGAATCGGATTTATTTCGTTTAGATACACAACTCCCTCTTTTTCAAAAAAATCACATCTTATAAGAGCGTTTTTGAATGTAGTGTTATAAATTTTTTCAAAAGCCTCTTTTATTTTTTGCTCTATTTCAGCATCAACTTCTTCAAGTTTAGTCTCTTTTCTTGAAAAATCCATATATTTTTTCTCAAAATCCAAATACTCTTTTTTATTTACTTTTTCCACTTTTGAAAAAACAAACCCTTCACTACTCAAAAATCCCGCAAGATTATATTCGTTTATACCCTCTATAAACGGCTCTACCAAAATCAAATCATCAAATTCCCTTGCCACATCAAAAGCGTAATCAAACTCTTCTTGGTTTCTAACGACACTAACCCCGATACTGCTTCCAAGTCGTGCCGGTTTGATGATTATAGGAAAATCGAATTTTGTCTTTGGAAAGTCGATAACTTCATAATCAATTACATCGACTCCCATTTCTTTTGCATACATTTTTGTGTATAGTTTATTATAACTCACCACACTCGCTTCGATATTAGGTGTTATGGCTTTGATACCGAAAAATTCGAGCATTCCCGGGATTTTTCCGTCTTCCCCGTCTCTTCCATGGATGAGGTTTATCGCTACATCGAAGTTAACATAATAATCTTTCTTTAACAAACCTTTTTGATATTTAAACCCGCCTTTTGTTATTTCCGCTTTTTGAGCTTTTTTATATTCACCGCTTGCAAAATATTTGCTTTTCATATTCTCTTTGTCTATCAAATAAAACTCTCTATTTGGAGAAACATACAAAAATTCAAGAGAGTGTTTTTTGATTTTGTCTTTTAAAGTAATCGCACTAACTATAGATATTTCATGCTCGAAGCTGCTTCCTCCGAAAATTACCAAAAATTTCATTTATCTCCTTTAATGAAGTCTTTTTAACGCTTCTTTTATAATCTCTTCGACACTACCGCTAAGACCGCTGATAGCTTTTATGATATCGGCTTTTTTAAAGCCTAAATTTTCAAGAGCCATAATAGCCTGATTTATTTCCGGATTTACGCTTTCAACTTCAAAATCACCCATTTCCATAAGGATTCTTTTTGCAGATTTCGGCCCTATTCCCGGTACTTTTTTTAAAGAATTTATATCGTTTGAATTTATGACCTCCACAAATTCCGAGGGCGTAAAAGTCGAACATATCGCAAGAGCGACTTTCGGCCCCACTCCGTTTAGCTTAATAAGCGAATCAAACATCTTTTTTTCGTCTTTATCGGCGAATGCATATAATGAATACTCGTTTTCTTTTATTATTTCGGTTATGTAATATACGCCGTCACTCGCTTTTGAAAAAGTTATCAAAGAGACGTTTAGTTCGTATATTACGTCATTTACATCAAGCAAAATTTTACCATTTTCTTTTTCAAAAATCTTTCCTCTAAGAGCCGCAATCATTATCAACCTTTATTTTTACAATTTTCGGAAATTCGAAAAATCTAAGCTTAAAACCGCAATATCCGTCGTCTTTCGTATCGTATTTAAGAGTTACGGGCGGTTCTAAAAGTTCGAATTCGATTCGGTTATATGGAGTCCATGCCGAACAATTTATTATTTTGGCATTATATAAAGCATTTTGAATATTATCAATAGTTTCGAGAATTTCTTCTTCTTTTAGTTTTAAATTCATTATTTTTTCATTAAATTTTAAATATTTTTTATTTATTTCTTGATATTTTTTTAGCTTTGTAATTAATGCGGGAGAGTTTTTTACGCCTCTTTTTTTATTTTCTTCGTATGTTTTTTTTAGCTCCAAATATCCTCTTTTGTTTTCAAGCAAAATTTTTTTAATTTTTAGCGCTTCTTCTTTTACTCTTCGAATATCTCTTCTAACCTCTTCAAGCTCGGTTTCGAGTTTTTTTATATCGGTATCCTTTAAAACTTTTTTTGGTGATATGCAAAAAAGATTTTCCTCTCCTTTTAACACATTAACTTTTATCTTTTTAAGAGCATACATTTTTACGTGTGAGAGCAACATATCTATCTCTATCTCTTTTGCAACTATCTCCCCGCCCAAAGCTCTTTTGACATACACCTTATCAGCAACAATTCTGCCGCTCTCAAGAGAATTAATAGTAACGTTTTTGGCTTTTAGATATCCTTTATGTACGTTAATTTCCGCTTCAATAGCCAAAATTTTGCTGTTTTGGTGTGTTTGACCTTCTATTTTTAGAGTTTTTGCTTTGACTTTCGATTTATTGCCGACGTTTCCTTTTATAATAAGCTCTTTACTTTCTACGACCATCCCGTCCGCCACCGCTTCTTTTAAAACGTCGGATTCGTTTATTTTCATTTTTACGTCCGACTCGTCGGCACCTTTTATATTTCCGGTTTTTATATTGACCTGTCGTAGCTCCAACTGGTCTTTTATTTCGAATTTATCGTCTTCTTTTACGACATATCCGTCTTTTAGACTCACAAAAACTATCCTCTCTTCATTTTCCTCTTTTTTTATCGTTTTTTCATCAAAAGCGATATCGGGAATAGTAAATTCCAAAAGCGGCTCGGCTTTTATTATTTCGCCTTTGCAGTTTCGACCGTTGGTACCGGGTTTGGGTTTTATTATTTCTATAATCGTTTCACCTTTTTTTATCGGATAAATATATAAGTTTTCATGCTCTTTTTTGTGTTTTTTATACGTATATTCGACTCGTCCTTGAATTGTCGGTTTCGGATCGATGCACTTGCAAAGTTCTATTTTAAAATCTTGAGACAACCCCTCTTCTATCAGCACTAAAGATACGAGTTTGTTTATATCTTCTTTCATATTTTTATCGCATAAATTAATAAGAAGGGAATTTTTGAGTTTCTTTTTATTAAATTCGTCTATTAATTTCTCTTTTAGATTTTTTATATTGAGTTTTGAACTCTTAAGAATGACAAACTCCGCTTTTGTAAGGTTTTTATTCGTTTTCATCTCTCCGATTATTTCGAAATCATCTTCAAAGCGGTACTTTTTTACTTTTATTTCGTAACTCTGTTTTATCTCGTTGTGCTCGTCTATTAAAAAATTTTCATGCTCTATGAGTTTTAAAGTTTCGCTATCGGCCTCTACAAAATCGGTATCCCCCATTTTTACAAACGTCTTGTAACTCAGAAGCTCGAAATCAAGATTTGATAGCGGTAAGTCGTATTTTTTCGAAATATCAAGGAGGGTTTGCGGGACATTTTCCGTTTTTAGGATAATTTCGCTAAATTCCTCTTTGTTTTCCTCTTTTTTTAAAAAATCGAATATCCCCACACTGACCCTTTATGTTAAAATTTCAACTATGATTAAAAGTATTATCGTTAATTTCGTAGGAATCTTTAATTCCAGAATCTTAGGATTCATAAGAGATTTGTTAAGTGCAAGCGTTTTGGGGGCAAATATTTATTCCGACATATTCTTCGTAGCTTTTAAATTTCCAAATCTTTTCAGAAGAATATTCGCAGAAGGCGCATTTACCCAAAGTTTTTTGCCAAGCTTTGCAAAAAGCCCTTACAAACCCAAATTCGCATGGAAAGTTTTTATAACTTTTCTTTTAATTATATTAGGTATTACGATTTTAGTAAACCTTTTTTCCTATCAAATAACCTCAATCTTAGCATACGGATTTTCGCAAAAAGCAAAAGAAATAGCAGCACCTTTGGTTGCGATAAATTTTTGGTATTTGGATTTGATATTTATCGTTACGTTTTTCGCCTCGCTTCTTCAATACAAAAACCATTTCGCAACCACAGCTTTTTCGACGGCTTTATTGAATATTTCGCTTATTGCGGCGCTTTTATACTCTATGAATCTTCCAAAAGAGAAGATAATCTGGTATCTTAGCTGGGCTGTTGTCATAGGCGGAGCGGCTCAGGTGATAGCTCACTTAATAGCGGCAAAAAGATACAAAATCCTAAAATTCCTCTATATCGGAGCAAAAAGCAAAAAAGAAGTCGATTTGAGTACTTTTAAAAAACACTTTTTACCTTCAGTTTTCGGAAATTCTACGGCTCATTTAAGCGCGTTTTTGGATACGTGGCTTGCAAGTTTTTTGGCTGCGGGAAGTATCAGCTACCTATATTATGCAAACAGACTCTTTCAACTCCCTTTTGCGCTTTTTGCAATAGCGATTTCTACCGTTTTATTCCCGAAAATCACAAAAGCACTAAACAACAACCAAGAAAAAATCGCTCTTGAAAATATGAAAAAGGCTTTTTGGTATTTATTTTATCTATTGATTTTCGCAAGTATAGTAGCTATAGCGGATGCAAAAGAGATAGTTAAACTTCTCTTTCAAAGAGGAGCATTCACTCAAAAAGATACGATAGAAACTTCGGTGGTTTTGATAATGTATATGATCGGACTCGTGCCGTTTGGGCTAAACAAACTCTTCTCAAGCTATCTGTACGCAACACACAGACACCTAAAAGCCGCAAAATATTCGGCGATTTCCTTAGGGGTTAATATTGTTTTTTCAATAGCTCTTATTTTTCCTCTGAAAGTTTACGGCTTGGCGCTTGCAAGCAGTATCGGGGGTATAGTTTTATTCTTTTTGACGTTAAAAGAGTTCGGATTTAAGCTTTTTATAAACTTTTTTCAAAAGAAATACGTGCTTTTGATGTTTTTGGTAATATTTGGTAGTATAATTTCAGCAATAGTTTTCAAATACGCAATAATATTTTTAGAAGGAGTATTATGATTATCTACGATTCCCACCAAAGAAAAAAAGTACCTTTCGAGCCTATTAAAAAAGACGAAGTAAGAATGTACGTCTGCGGACCGACGGTATATGACGACGCTCATTTAGGACATGCAAGAAGTTCTATCAGTTTCGATTTACTAAGACGTACTTTAGAAGCGCTCGGATATAAAGTGACTTTTGTTAAAAACTTCACAGATATCGACGACAAAATCATAAACAAAATGAATCAAACGGGAAAAAGTTTAAAAGAAATTACGGAGTATTATATCGACTCTTATCTTAGAGATATGGACGCTTTAAATGTAAAAAGAGCCGATATCGAACCTAAAGCCACGGAATCTCTTGATGCGATGTTCGATTTGATAGACAGGCTTTTGGAAAAAGGATATGCGTATAAACTGCCAAACGGAGATATCTATTTCGATACGAGCAAAGACGAAGAATATTGTCGTCTCTCAAACAAATGCCAAGAAGATGAGGTGGTTCACAGAGTAGATACCGAGGGCAAAAAAAATCCGGCCGATTTTGCTCTTTGGAAAGCATGCAAAGGTGAAGGTGACGTATGTTTTGATTCGCCGTACGGCAAAGGAAGACCGGGATGGCATATCGAATGTAGCGCAATGATAAAAAAACATATCGCATACGACGGAGAATACGAAATCGATATTCACGGCGGGGGAGCCGATTTATTCTTCCCTCACCACGAAAACGAAGAAGCCCAAAGCCACTGCGCTTACGGAGGACATTTGGCTAAATACTGGATGCATAACGGATTTGTGCAAATCAACGGCGAAAAAATGAGCAAATCTCTTGGTAACAGCTTTTTCGTAAAAGACGCGCTAAAACATTATCCGGGAGAAGTACTAAGATTTTATCTTATGAGTACGCATTATAGAGCGCCTCTGAATTTCAGCGAAGAAGATTTGATAGCAAGCAAAAAAAGACTCGATAAACTCTACCGCCTCAAAAAAAGAGTTTACGGAGTAACAAAAAAACAAGAAGACAAAGAGTTCCAAAACGCCCTACTTGAAGCGATGAAAGACGACTTAAACATCTCAAAAGCCCTCGCGGTAGTGGATGAATTCGTAAAAGTGGCAAACGAAGCGCTTGATAAAAATCCGAAAGACAAAGCCTTAAAACAAAAAATTGTTTCAAACATTGAATTTATCGATAAGCTACTTGGGGTTGGCGGAAGCGATGCTTATGAATATTTCCAAGCGGGAATCGACGAAGAAACAAAAGCCAAAATCAACGAGCTTATAGAAAAAAGAAGCGCGGCAAAAAAAGAGAAAAACTTCGAACTTGCGGACAAAATAAGAGACGAACTTAAAGAAATGGGAATAATGATTCAAGATACTCCAAACGGCACAGTATGGGAGAAAGTTTAGTTTTTCTCCTCTATTAGTTTTACTTCTTCAGCTTCCACATCGATAATATCATCGTCTTTTTGAGTCGTTACAGGCTCTTTATAGCTCAAAAACGCAACTATCAACATCAACCAACCTATTATCTCCACCAAAAATCCTATTGCGATAACTTTTAATACCGCACCCAAAATAATCATAACCCCGCTGTATTCAAAAAGCGAAATATCTGTAGAGTCTTTTAATTTTGAAAGAGATTCTTTTATTAAAAACGCTCCGAAAATATTCAATACGTAATAAACCGCAAAATAAATAGCGATAGTACCTAAAACCGGAACGACGGGATTAGCACTAAAAGCTCCCATTAAAACGGCAAAAATCACGGCCGCGATTTTAAACATAAAAAGAAAAGTCGCAATCGCTTGGATTATCATCCCGAATAAAAATTTCGTAAAAATTTCGTCGTTTGAAAAATATTTCGAAGCCAACCAAAACGCATAAATCAAAATCACTGACCCTATTAAAATAAAAAAGACTGAAGCATTCGGAATATAACTCAAAAGATATAAAATAACCCCGATAATTCCCCATGTTTGGAATTTTTGCATTTTCATCCTTTATTTTGGAATACGCTATTTTAGCATTTTTCAAAACATTTATGTATAATTTTACAAAAAGGAA
The DNA here is from genome assembly GCF_003752135.1 of Caminibacter pacificus. NCBI lineage: Bacteria > Pseudomonadati > Campylobacterota > Epsilonproteobacteria > Nautiliales > Nautiliaceae > Caminibacter > Caminibacter pacificus. The sequence continues at coordinate 368,365 of NZ_RJVK01000001.1, read as the reverse complement.
ACTTATGAGCCTTTTTGAAAATATTAAGCCTCTTATTTACAAAATCGACCCCGAAACCGCTCACAATATCGTCGAGCTTATTTTTAAGACTACAAGAAGATGTCCTCTGTTTTTTAATTGGCTAATCGAAAAAAACTTTATTGACGACCCTATGCTAAACCAAAAAATATGGAATTTGGAATTTAAAAATCCTATCGGTGTCGCTGCAGGTTTTGATAAAAACGCGACAATGATTCCGGCTTGGCCTGTCTTAGGATTCGGGTGGGGAGAGATAGGTGCGGTAACACCTATCGAACAACCCGGAAACGAAAAACCTCGCTCTTGGAGATGGGTAGAACACGAAGCCATTCAAAACGCATACGGATTTAATAACGACGGAATGCATATAATCAAAAAAAGACTCGAAAAAATCTATCCTTTCGTATTACCGATAGGAGCAAATATCGGAAAAAACAAAACCACTCCCGAAGATAAAGCGATTGAGGATTATAAAGCTCTTGTGAAAACTCTAAACGACGTCGTCGATTTTTTCGTTATCAACATCTCATCACCGAATACGCCGGGGCTTAGGGATTTATTAAACGCAGAATTTATAGCGAAACTTTTTAGCGAGCTTAAAAGTCTCACAAAAAAACCTATTTTAATTAAATTTTCTCCCGATATGGAAGACGAAATGATTATAAATTTGGCGAATCTAAGCGTATTAAACGGAGCTGACGGAATTATAGTAACAAACACAACCGTAAATTACGACCTTATAGAGACTCCTGTAAAAAAAGGAGGAATTTCCGGAAAACCTCTTGCAAAAAGAAGTTTTGAAGTTTTAAGAATAGTCGCAAGCGAAGTATTCGGAAAAGTTCCTATCATAAGTGTCGGCGGAATAGACAGCGCCGAAGAAGCGTATAAAAGAATAAGAATGGGAGCGAGTTTATTGCAAATATATACGGCAATTATCTATAAAGGTCCGAGTGTTGTCAGAGATATAAATTTAGGACTTATAGAACTTCTTAAAAAAGACGGATTTAATCACATAAGCGAAGCGATAGGCGTCGATATCCCTAAAAAACTCACAAAGGATGAGGATGCTTCATAAATTTTACAAAACGACTTTAAAAAATTCTCTTGAAGTTATCGCAATTCCTATGAATAGAGGCAGCAAAGTAATAACAAGCAATATTTTTTATAAAGTCGGAAGCAGAAACGAAACTTTAGGAAAAACTGGGATAGCTCATATGCTTGAGCATATGAATTTCAAATCAACAAAAAACCTAAAAGAAGGTGACTTTGACAAAATAGTAAAAAGCTTAGGAGGCGTGGATAACGCTTCTACCGGGTTTGATTACACTCACTACTACATAAAAACCTCAAGCGAATATCTAAATAAAACGTTCGAGCTTTTTAGCGAAGTTATGCAAAACTTAAACTTAAACGATGAAGAATTTCAAAGAGAAAGAAAAGTCGTTTACGAAGAGAGACTTTGGAGGACGGATAATAATCCTATCGGATATCTCTATTTTAGGCTTTTTAACAATACTTTCGTTTATCATCCGTATCATTGGACGCCTATCGGATTTAAAGAGGATATTTTAAATTGGACGATAGAAGATATCAAAAGTTTTCACAAAACCTTTTATCAACCGAAAAACGCCTTTTTACTTGTCGCAGGTGATATTGACGAAAATGAAGTTTTCAAACAAGCCGAAAAATATTTTGCAGATATCCAAAACTCAACTGAAATACCTGAAATTCACCAAAAAGAACCGCCTCTTGACGGCGACAAAGAAATAGTGATAAAAAGAGAAACTCAAGTCGATATCGTCGCAATAGCTTTTCACATACCAAATTTCAGACACGAAGACCAATTCGCCCTAAGTGCTTACAGCGAAATATTAAGTGGTGGAAAAAGCGGTATTTTAAGAGAAAAATTAATAAACCAAAAAGCACTTGTAAGCGAAGTGTATGCGTATAATATGGAATTAAAAGACCCGGGAGTATTCTTGGCACTTGCAATGGTAAACCCGGGAGTAAATCCGGATAAAGTTATAAAAGAGATTAAAAAAATCCTTTTAAACACTAAAATTACCAAAAAAGACTTAAATAAAGTCAAAAATCAAACGAAAATGGACTTTTTGACTCATCTTGAAAGCAGTAGCGGGGTTAGTAATATTTACGGAGACTATTTCGCAAAAGGAGACATAACTCCGCTTTTGGAATACGAAGAAAAACTAAACGCCCTAACCCCTCAAAAGTTAGAGGAGATAAAAAAATATTTCGATAAAAGCGTAACTGTAAAACTACTCAAAAATATCTGACAACGCCGGATATATAACGCTAAAATAGACTTCCCTAAAACTCTTTTTTGCGTTTTCTTTGCTAAAAATCGGAAATTTATCAAGCCAAGAACTATCCGCCGGATAAAACCCTCCGGTATTTCCGTTGGTATGGTTGGCTTTTAGGACATAAACGTATGGTTTTTTGTTTGTGACTACATAAAAATAAACAGGCAGTTTTAAAGTGTTGATATGATAGTCGTATCTTTCGTGAAGATATTTTGAAAAATTTTTTAAATCATCTTGAGTATTTAGGTTTTTGTTGTATTTTACTTCAAAAAGAGCGGCTTCTTTTTTTTCGTTATGGGTAATAAGCAAATCAGGCATTCTTTGAAAAAGAAGTTTTAGTTTTTCAATGTAGTTTTTTTCATATCCGTTTAAATGCGCAAAAACGGAAGATATATTCTCAACGCCCACTTTTGAAACGTCATATCCCATATTTTCGAAATGAACCCTGCAAATATTTTCTGCCAAATCTCCTTTTATTTTGTTTATTAAGAAATTGTCTTCAAAAGAGAGCTCTTTTATAACTTTTGGAATAAGCCTTTTTTGCATCTCTTCTATAGTCTCTTCAAAAGCACTGAAATCTTTGCCGTCTGGGTCTTCAAAAGGAATATGGATAGTCTTTTTGGCATTCGGATAGACAGGGCATGCTTCTCTTGCATTATCGCATACGGTAATTGCCAAATCAAACTCTTCATTTTTTAAGTCGGTTATTGATTTTGAATGATAATCATCACACCATGCACCCATTTTTTTAAGAGCTTTAATTGCGTTTGCGTTTACTTTTCCGCTCGGCTTACTACCGGCGCTTTTTGCCTCAATACCTTCTAAAAATTTATTGATAAGTCCTTCAGCCATAATCGACCTACAACTATTTCCGGTACATAAAATCAAAACTTTTTTCATACGTTCCCCTACTCGATTATTTTTTAAAAAAACCAATCAATTCTTAAATATTACACAAAAAAAATATGCTCAGCTAAAAAAATTAAAAATGCAAACAAACAATAGATAGGTGTTAAGTGAATAGGTTTATTTGTCCACAACTTAACATAATATTTTTACTCTACATATAGCTGTTTATTAGCGCACTCCCGACTCTTATCATATTCGACCCTTCTTCAATAGCTATTTCAAAATCTCCGCTCATTCCCATAGAGCATATCTTTGCTCCGTAAGGTTTTAGCTCTTCAAAAATTTTGTATGTCTTTCTAAACGACTCTCTAATCGCTTTTTCATCATCAGTATGAGCCCCGATAGTCATAACGCCTTGTAGGTTGATATTCGGTAAGTTTTCTTTTATTTTAAGATAGGTATCGACTGCTATTTCAGGCTCCATTCCGTGTTTTGTCGGCTCACCGGAGCTATTTATCTCGATAAGACATCTAACGGGTTTATCGGCTCTTTTGTTAATAGCCTCGGCAAGTTCGTACGAATTGATAGATTGAATCATAAACGGATTTAGTTTTAGGAGTTTGTTGATTTTATTTTTTTGCAAATTACCTATAAAATGCCATTCAATCGGCAAATCGCTTAGCGCTTTTACTTTACCTTCCATATCCTGGACCCTATTTTCTCCAAAAGCCCTTTGTCCGTCGTTATATAGTCTTTTTAAAACTTCCGGGTCGTTAGTATATTTCGTAACCGCTACGATTTGAACTATAAGATGTTCGCTTCTTCTAAGTCTTGCGGCTTCTACTCTTTGGATTAATTCATCAAGCGTCATTTCTCCTCCTTATCCGGTAAAAATTCTATGCAAGTCGTTATAAACCCCTATCAACATCAATCCTCCCAAAATTATCCAACCGGCAATTGTTAAACGATACATTATTTCTTCATTTACTTCTCTTTTAAAAATAGCCTCATACAGATTAAACATTATATGTCCGCCATCAAGCGCCGGTATCGGTAGTAGGTTCAAAACTCCCAAGTTTACGCTAAGAAGAGCTGTCAAAAATAGAAGCGGTTGCCATCCTAAAGAAGCAACTTTCGCCGTAACGTCCACAATTCCGATAGGTCCGCTTAAATTATTAAGACCGATTGCTCCCGTTATCAGTTTTTGGACGCCTTTTACTATCATAGTGGCATCACTCAAAAACTTATCCCAAGCCACTTTAAAAGCCTCAAAAAACGAATATTTAACTTTTATGATTTCAGGTTTAGGGGCTATACCTATTATTTTTCTTTTTACCACTTCGTTAAAAATATTCTTTTCGGGTACTATTTTGGGTTTTAACGTAACATCCAAAACTTTCCCGTCTCTTTTGATTGTGAGATGTAAGATATTACTTTTTTGAATTATTTTTCCTATCTCGTCCCAGCTTTTTATTTTAATTCCGTTTATCGCTAAAATAACGTCGTTTGGTTTTAGAACTTTTGCAGCGGGCGTATCCGGAAGAACTTTTCCTACAACAGGAGCCAATTTAGCCCACCCGGTAAACGCTACAAAAAGGTAAATCAAAAACGCAAGCAAAAAGTTAAAACCCGGTCCTCCAAGAAGAATAAGGATTCTCTGCCAAGGAGTTTTTGAAGTGTAGCTGTCAGGGTCGTCACTTTTACTTAGAGGGTCGCTGTCGTCTTGACCTTTCATCTGAACGTAACCCCCAAGAGGAATAGCACTCAAACACCACTGAGTTTCGCCTATTTTTTTGCAAACGAGCTTTTTACCGAAGCCAATTGAAAAAACCTCCACTTTGACACCGACAAGTCTTGCCATAATAAAATGTCCGAGCTCGTGAAAAAAAATCAAAAAAGAGAGTATTAAAATAGCGGTAATCATTTTTGCGCCTTAATATAAACTTTTACATAATCGATACCGCTATATATCGTCAAAAATACCGCAATCCATAGCAGACAATCGGCACATGGCCAATCCATCAACAAAAATCCGATAGCGCCCATTTGAGAGACGGTTTTTACTTTTCCTGCCATGGAAGCTTTTACGCTAAGCCCCTCGCTTGCCATAGCAACCCTAAGTCCGGTAATAAAAAACTCCCTTACCAAAATCAAATATACCGCCCACGCATTTGCTCTGTGTAAATACAAAAGCCCCAAAAAAGCACCTAAAATAAGCATTTTATCGGCAAGAGGGTCAAGAATTTCTCCGAGTTTACTTGAAGCGTTGAAGTTTCTTGCTATATATCCGTCGAAAAAATCGGTAATAGAAGCTATTACGAAAATCAAAGCGGCGAAATAATCGAGCCAAGAGGAGTGAATACCGCCGAAAATATCTCGATTTACCAAAAAAAGATACATTAAAAATGCAAGCAAAATCCTTAAAAACGCCAAAATGTTAGGAACGTTTTTAAGTCTTTTTTGCCATTGCATATATCTGTGGAATCTTATCCCCTCAGGAGTGACAACCAAAAATTATCCTTTACATCCGAAAGTCGTTCCACCATCAACAATAAACGTCTGAGCGGTAATCCAACTCGCTTCATCAGTACATAGAAAATAACAAATTCCCGCCAAATCTTCCGGTAGTCCCATTCTATTTAGAGGACTTCTTTTTTCAACTTCCGCTTTAACTTCTTCATAGTTAGGAAACGCTTTTAATGCATCGGTATCGATAGGACCTCCGCTTACGGCATTGACTCTGATACCTTTGCCACCAAGTTCGCAAGCCGCGTATTTTACTACAGTCTCAACCGCAGCTTTGCTTGCTCCATGCCCCGTATAATTCGGAGTGAATACCAAGTTTCCGGTAGAGCTTAGAGAAATTATACTACCTCCACCTACTTTTTCCATTCTTTTTGCCGCTTCTTGAGCTCCAACAACAAATGCACTAACTGTCGCCGTAAAGATATTACAAAGGCCTTTAGGTTTCAGTCTCATAAAAGGACCGAATCCCCCGACAACCGCACGACCGCTGATAATTGCGTTTGATATGAAAAAGTCCACTCTATCGAAATCTTCATCGATTTGTTTAAACAAATCCTTATAAGTTTCCGGCTCTAAAATATTCAATTGATACGCTTTTGCTTTGATTGAATATTTATCTTGCCACTCTTTTGCCAAATTTTCAGCCGTTTCTTTGTTCGAATTGTATGTAAATGCTATATTTACGCCCTCACTCGCAAATTTTTCAGCTATCGCTTTTCCGATACCTCTTGTCGCCCCGCTTATTACTAATACTTTACCTTTCAAACTTTCTCCTTATAGATATTTTTTCAATACTTTTTTGATTTTTTCTTTATTTTCTTCGCTCGGTTCCACAAGCGGAAGTCTGTATTCAAGACTCGGTAGCAAACCTGCTTCGTACATTGCGTATTTGATAGGAATAGGATTGCTTTCTACAAACAGAATTTTATTCAACTCGTAAAGCTCTTCGTTTATTTTTTTAGACTCTATAAATTCCCCTTTTAACGCACTATGAACCAAATCCGCTATTTTTTTAGGAAGTAAATTCGAAGTAACAGAAATAACACCTTTTCCGCCGCTTGCGATTATAGGATAGTTGATGGCATCATCGCCGCTGATAACGCTTATTCCGCTTTTAGAGCAAAGCGCGACTACGTTTTCTATTTTTCCGGTCGCTTCTTTAATAGCTACGATATTTTCCACTTCGTTGAATAATCTTATAGCAGTATCGACTTCGATATTGCTACATGTTCTTCCCGGTACGTTATATAAAACAACAGGAATTTCTATTGAGTTCGCAAGAGCTTTGTAGTGTTCGTAAAGTCCTCTTTGAGTAGGTTTATTATAATAAGGTGATACGCTAAGAATCGCATCGGCACCTTTTTCTTCTGCGAATTTCGCCAAATCTATCGCTTCGTGAGTAGAATTACTCCCGGCTCCGGCTAAAACTTTCGTATCGGTTCCTTTGCAAACTTCCACAGCAATTTCGATACATCTTTTATGTTCGTCGTGAGTTAGTGTGGCACTCTCTCCCGTCGTTCCTACAGGTACGACCCAATCGATTCCGTTGTCGATTTGTCTTTGAATAAGTTTCGCATACGTTTCCTCATCAACTTTTCCGTTTTTAAACGGAGTAATAAGGGCGGTCATTGCACCTTGCATTTTTATCCTTTTTTCCGAAATTATAGCATATTATATTATATGAAAAACGGAAAACGAAAACCTGATAATAATTTAGTAAAAAACAAAATAATCATTGATTTTCCGTTTTAATTATTCATATCTTAAAGTCTCAAGCACGTCCGTATCCGCAGCTTTTTTTGCAGGATAAACGCTTGAGAGAAGAATTATCACAAAGGCACCTATTATAATAAGCCCGAAATCAACCAAACTCAAATCTATAGGAAGCCTGCTAACCCCGTAAACATCCGCCGGCAATTTAATAATATCAAACGTCCTCAAAACCCATATTCCAAGCCCGCCTAAAACCGCACCGCTTATAATTCCGGCAATTCCGATAATCATCCCGAGTCTTAAAAAGATAGCTTTTATCTCTTTTTTACTCGCACCAAGACTCATCATTAAAGCAATCTCTTTTCTCTTACTCATAATCATCATCAAAAGCGAGCTTATGATATTTAAAGCGGCTACGATAATAATCAACATCAATACTAAAAACAGAGCCCTTTTTTCCATTTTTAAAGCGGCAAAGAAGTTTCCGTTTTGCTGCCACCATCCGACAACTCCGATTCCTGGAGGAAGGATTTTTTTGATTTTTTCGATATCTTTAAAAGGATTAGGCGTCCAGATATGAATACCGCTATAGTAGTTTTGGTGAAGAATTCTTTTTAGACCTTCGATATTCATATACGCAATTCCCTTATCATACGCAACAAGCCCGCTGTTAAAATAACCGATAACTTTAACTTTTTTTATTAAAGGCGAAATTCCGAATCCCATAGGAGTCATTTTTGAAAAAATCATTATTATTTTTTCGCCTTTATACATACCGGTACTATCAAAAAGCCTTTTCCCCACCACTACGTCAAAAATCCCTACTTTTTTAATTCCTTTTATCGCATCTTTGAAAATATAATTAATCTCGGCTTCTTTTTTGAAATCCACCCCGTAAAGCATAACGCCGTTGAGTCCGTTTTTTTTGATAATCGCATTCGATTCGATATAAGGAGAATATTTGAAATTAGGAAAATGTTTTTTTAAGAGTTTTAAAGTAGAGTCGTTTACTTTTGCAAGAGAAGTATAAACGGTTATAGGATAGTTCATAACTTTTAATTTTTTTTCAAACTCCCTATCCATTCCGTTCATAATTCCCATAGCGATCATAAGAGTCGCAACACCTGTCATAATGCCTAAAAAGGCGAGAATAAAGCTGATATAGATAAACGGATGTTTTCTATCGAACCTCAGATATCTTTTGATTATAAACTTAACAAACTTTTTATTCAAACAAAACCTTTAAAATTTTGGGCTTTTACCGCAGCAATCTTTATATTTTTTGCCGCTTCCGCAAGGACAAGGCTCGTTTCTTTTTACTTTTTTTCTCTGTTTAGCTTCGAATTCGGCTTTTAAAGCGTTCGTTTGAGCTTCAAGCTCTTTCATAATCTCATCCATATCTTTGTTTTCAAATTGCTCTTCACCCGGAATTTCAGGAATATTTGCCAGTATCTCGTCGATATCTTTACCTTCTAAAGATTTTAAAAATTCGTTAATATCCGGGTCAATTTCCGGCATTTGATATTCGATTTGTAGATTATGAAGCACTTTCATACTTTCGACTTTAATTCTTTGAATAAGCTCTTGGAATAAATCGAACGACTCTTTTTTATATTCTACAAGAGGGTCTTTTTGATTATAACCTCTAAGACCGATACCCGTTTTTAAGATATCCATCATATATAAGTGGTCTCTCCAGCTCTCGTCAAGCACTTGTAAAAGCACTTGTCTTTCGATTTTTTGTTTATCCTCAGGTGAAGCATCTTCGAATTTTTTCTCATACTCTTCTTTTAATCTCTTAATCAAAAACTCTCTAAGTTGTGAGTAATCTTTGCCTTTTAATTCTTCATCGTTAAAATCGATACCCGTATACTCTTTTAAAGTCGCTTTTAATTTTTCTATATCAATCTCTTCAGGCAAAGAGTGTTCGAAAATTTCGGCATGAGAGAGAATATAATCCACAAATTCTTCTCTTATTTCATCAATTTTTACGGAAATATTAAATTCAGGGTTTAGGATTTGGTCTCTGAATTTGTAAATCACTTTTCTTTGTTCGTTTGCAACGTCGTCATATTTTAAGATATGTTTTCTTGCTTCAAAATGCATAGTTTCGACTTTTTTCTGTGCGTTTTCGATAGCGCGGCTTACGAGTTTAGAGTCGATATGCTCTCCTCTTTCGATTCCGAGTCTTTCCATAATGTTTTTGATTCTGTCACTACCGAAAATTCTAAGCAAATCATCTTCTAAAGACAAATAAAATTGAGAAACTCCCGGATCTCCTTGACGTCCCGAACGTCCTCTTAGCTGGTTGTCGATTCTTCTACTTTCGTGTCTTTCCGTACCTATGATATACAATCCGCCAAGTTCTCTTACTTCATCATCAATCTTAATATCTACACCCCTACCTGCCATATTCGTAGCCACCGTCACAGCGCCTTTTCTTCCGGCTTGTGCGATAATTTCAGCCTCTTTTTCGTGATGTTTGGCGTTAAGTACCGTATGAGGAATTCCCTCTTTTTTAAGAAGATGGCTTAAATATTCACTCTTTTGTACGCTTGTAGTACCTATAAGTACCGGCTGTCCTTTTTTATGAAGCTCTTTTACTTTTTTAACTACAGCTTCGAATTTCTCTTCTTCGGTTTTATACACAAGGTCGTTTAGGTCTTTTCTGGCAACAGGTTTGTTTGTAGGAATAGAGATTACTTCAAGTCCGTAAATTTCCAAAAACTCAGTAGCTTCAGTCTGAGCCGTACCCGTCATACCGGCAAGTTTTTCATAAAGTCTAAAATAGTTTTGGTATGTAGTTTCGGCAAAAGTTTGAGACTCTTCTTGAATTTCGACACCCTCTTTCGCTTCAAGAGCTTGGTGTAGCCCCTCGCTAAATCTTCTACCCTCGGCAATTCTTCCGGTAAATTCGTCTACGATTAACACTTCACCTTTTCTAACGATATAATCTCTTCCTTCTTTAAAAAGATAGTTCGCTTTTAAAGCCTGGTCTAAATGATGAGCAAGCACCGCGTTTTCAGGTGTATATAGGTTGTCTACGCCAAAAAGCTCTTCGGCTTTTTTAATCCCTTCTTCAGTTAATAAAACGACTTTGTCTTTTTCGTCTATTGTAAAATGTTTGTCTTTTTCGAGCTGTTTTGCAACTTTATCCGCTCTTATATAATCTTCCGTTCTTTTGTTTGCGGGACCTGAAATAATTAGAGGAGTTCTCGCTTCGTCAATCAAAATCGAATCCACCTCGTCCACAATCGCATAATAGTGCCCTCTTTGGACTTTTTGCTCCCACTCATAAGCCATATTGTCTCTTAAATAATCAAATCCGAATTCACTGTTCGTTCCGTATGTTACGTCGCATTCATACGCTTTTTTTCTTTCGTAATCTTCCATACCGCTTACTACTACGCCTGTTGTAAAGCCGAAAAAGTCATATAATTTCCCCATTTCGTTGGCGTCTCTTTGTGCTAAGTAATCGTTTACGGTTACTACGTGTACGCCTTTACCCAAAATAGCATTTAAAACAACCGGCAAAGTCGCAACGAGCGTCTTACCCTCACCCGTTTTCATTTCGGCGATTTTACCTTCGTGAAGCACCATACCACCCACAAGCTGAACGTCGAAATGTCTCATATTAAGAACTCTCTTACCAGCTTCCCTTACCATTGCAAAAACATCGTTTAAGTATTTATTGAGAGTTTCTTGCTCGTCCGCCCCGTTTTTAATCTCTTCTAAAACTTGGTTTTTGATTTTATTAAATTCGTTTTTTAATTCTTCGTCGCTTAATTTTTCGTATTTAGGCTCCAAGGCATTAATCTCTTGCACTCTTTTAAAATATCGTTTCAATTCTCTATCGTTTTTTGTCCCGAAAATCTTTCTAAACACGCTCTTAACCATTAAAATGCCTTTAAAAGTTTTTTGTTATAATAACATAAATTAATTATAAGGAAAATTAATGAAAAAGATAATTTTATTTTTAAGCGCAGTTTTTTTATTCGCCCTGACACCGCCTAAAGAATTCAGTGCGAAATTCGTCCAAACCGTAAAATCACAAGACCAAACTATAACTTATAAAGGCGACGTATATAAAAAAGGCGAGGAAATAGTCTGGAAATATACATATCCTACCGAAAAAACAATCTGGATAAAAAACAAAATCTACATCTACGAACCCGATTTGATGCAACTAACAATTGCAAACAAAAAAAACGCTACTTTAAACGAAATTTTAAAAAAAGCAAAAAAAATAAAAGACGACCTTTACGAAACGAAAGTAGATAATAAAACAATATATTTCATATATGACAAAACTCTTAAAAAGCTTTATTATACTGACGATTTGGGAAATAAGGTCGAAATAAAGTTTTTCGACCAAAAAAACAGTGCTCCAAGTGACGTTTTCAAACTAAATTATCTTGCAGATGTGGATGTCGTACACGAAAACTAAATAAGTTTTTTAATATTTTCTTCGGTCTCTTTTATCTCTTCTTCACTCAAAACACTTTGTAACTGCTGGATAAAAAGACCTCTTTCTTTTTTAAGGTACGCTTTTAGTATCTCTTCAAAATCGTCGAATTTCAAAAATGCATCGGGAGATTTTTCGACACTTTTTGCTTTAATATAATCAAGCATTCTAAAAAGCATCTCTTTTACAAGCATATTTTCAAGTACGAATTTTTTCGCTTTTTCGTTTGTTACGCCGTATTGTTGGAGATTGAAATGAAAATCAAGCTCGCTTCTCATCTCTTTTACCAAATCATACAGCTCTTCATAAAACGCATCGGGATTTCCGAAGTCGAAATTATCTCTTAAAAATTGCATTTTTTTAAAAATCTCTTTTAACTCTTTTTGGTGGTTAATGATAGGCTCTAACATATCCGTCCTTTAAATAAAATAATAAAACAAAAATCATACCTGTGATTGAATAAACATATGCGAAATTTTCTCCGTAATTTTGCCACAATTTTCCTATAATCAGAGACGCTAATGAAGCACTTATGGCAACACCGGTATAAAAAAAACCGTAAACTGTCGATTTGTTAAATGCATTGTCAGAAATATAACTCCTTATCGCGTTTAATGACCCGACGGTAAAAATACCCAAAAATACGAATCCTAAAACAATATATGACATTTTCATAGCAATTACGCTAAGTATCCCGAAAACAAAACTTATCAAAAGAATCTTTTTATATCCCTCTTTTTCTATTTTAACACCCAAAAAATAACTTAAAAGCGTTTGAGTTAGATTATAAACAATAATTAACAAAGGTATCATTTCAAATGTAAAACCGCTCTCTTTTGCTTTTATAACGAAAAAAGAGTCGTTAAACGCAAAAATCAAAAATCCGAAATAAAAAAACAAAAATTTTATTACCTCTTTATCTTTTTTAAAATCTATATTTTTAGAAATTTTTTCTTTTTTTACGTCTTTGACGAAAAAAATAACTAAAAAAACGGAAATAATTCCGGGAATTATTGTAAAAGCAAAAATCAATCTAAAAATTTCTTCACTTTTACCGATAAACATCAAAATCAAAAAAACTATTAAAGCTCCCGTCATTTCACCTGCAACGTCAAGCATCTTATGAAAACCGAAAGTTTTTCCGCTATGAGAATGAGAATAAGCACTTAACAAAGTATCTTTGGTAGCAGAGCGAATAGCCTTGCCGATTCTCTCTGTACCTCTTAAAAAAGCGACACTTTTCCATGTGTGAGAAAAATATAAAAGAGGTTTTGAAATAGCGGAAATCAGATATCCCGTAACTACGAAAGGTTTTACAATTCCGTATTTATCGGAAAAGTAACCGAAAACGACTCTTAAAGCATACGATAAAAATGTGGCAATAGCAAGTACATAGCCTAACTTATCGACACCTTCATTTAAAATATAAACTATAAAAAGCGGTAGTATGGTATTTACCATACTACTTGCAAGATCAGTAAAAAAACTTACAATACCTAAAACGACAACGTTTTTATCCACTTATCATTCCGATGTGAATCATCCAAAGTAAAGCAGCACCGAAAAGTATTCTATAAACCCCAAAAGGAATTAGCGTATATTTCTCCACAAATTTCAAAAACAACTTAACGGCAACATACGCCGAAATGAAACTCACAACAAACCCCACCGCCAAAACAAGGCCGTTTTGGTCTTTGAAAGAGTGAATGTTTTTTAAAAGCTCATATCCGCTTGCCGCAAACATCGTAGGAATAGCCAACAAAAAGCTAAAATCGGCAGCCGTTTTCCTGCTAAGCCCGCTAAGCATTCCGCCGACAATGGTAGAACCGCTTCTACTCGTTCCCGGAATCAATGCAAACACCTGAAAAAACCCGACAATCAAAGCTTGTCTGTAGTTTACGTCTTCTACTTTCGTAACTTTTGCTTTTTCTTCTTTATAAAAATATTCAACAACAAAAAAGACAATTCCGCCTATTATAAACATCCAAGCAACGGTCGTAATAGTAAAAAGCTCTTTTATTTGATGTCTTAGAAGAAATCCTACAATCGCCAAAGGGAAAAACGCTAAAATCACCTTTTTCCATAAATCTATCTCTTTAAAATTGATTTTATTCAAATAAATCAAAACGATAGCAAGAGTGGCACCAAGCTGAATAATCACCTCAAAAGCAACGTTTTGGATTGTTTGTTTAAGTCCCAAAAGCGTCGATACTACAATCATATGAGCTGTTGAAGATATAGGTAAAAACTCCGTTATCCCCTCTACTATTCCCAAAATCAAGCTGTCAATCAGTGTCATTTTTTAACCTTTAATTTGATATAAAAGAAAATAATAATCGCTAAAACAACAAGTGTAATTATAGTAATTTCTCTAAGGTATTTATGTATTATTTGCTGATTTTCTCCGATAAAATATCCAAGAAGCGCCAAAATCGTAACCCAAATTCCGACACCAAGAGCGGTGTAGATTGTGAATTTTAGAGGATGCATTTTCGCAAGACCCGCCGGAAAAGAGATATATTGTCTAACTCCCGGAATCAACCTACCGCTAAATGTTGAAATATGTCCGTGGTTTTCGAAAAAGTTTTCAAGTTTTTTTATCTTCTCTTCACTCATAAACTTAATCAAAAACGCCCTACCCATATGTGAAGCTATGAGATAATTAAACCACGCACCTGCAACAGAACCTAAAACCGCCACGAATATAGCCAAATATAAATTCATCTCTCCTTTGCTTGCCAAATAACCTGCCGGTATCATTACAACTTCGCTCGGAAACGGAAAAAAACTACTCTCCAAAAACATCAAAAGAAAAATTCCGATATATCCCCACGCACCGATCGTATCGACTAAAAAATTTACAATTTCACTCAAACCCTCTCCTTTAAAAATTATACGCTAATGTCAGTAAATACAATTAGCAAAATAAAAAATCACAAAAAACTCACATCTCTACACCTGAAATTTCAAATTAACAAAAAAATAACCTTTTCTTAAACTCAATTTAAATCTTAAATTTAAAAACCCTAAAATATGAAATATTTCTTAAAAAATTAAATGTTTGTAAAATTTAAAGAAATAAATATTTGTATTAAACTCAAAAATAACCTGTTGTATTAAATTCAAAAACAAATTCTAAACTTTAAAAAAATTACCGAGATATCGCCCCAACTTAACATAATATTCTTACTCTATACTTCTCAAAACTTCTTTTTCTATAACTTTTCTGTTTTTCGGATTCAAAAAGAAATAATGGTCTCCACTTAACATAATAAGTTTACTATTAAGTAGTTCGCTTTGCTTTTTTACAGCCGCCGGTGGTACGGCCGTATCTTCTTCTCCACCGAAAATGAGGGCTTTTTTAGTAAAGTTTTTAAACTCTTCGCTAAAATCCTCATCAACCACGTTTTTAAAAGTCTCGTACATATTTTCGCTCATACCTTTAACATCCGAACTGACGAATTTTTCTCTAAACTTCCCAAGTCCCAATTTTTTCATAGCTTTGAAAATTTTAATTTTAAGTCTTACATTTAAAGGTTTAGGCATCACGATTCCGGCACTCCCAAGCAGCACAAGAAGCTCTGGGTTTAAAAGAGTGGCGACTTTACCGCCGAAGCTGTGAGCTATTATTATCTCTTTTTTTACTCCCAAATCATTCAAAAAATTATCGATTATTTTTGCATAATCTTTTGTAGTTAATACATAATCGTTCGATGATTTACCAAATCCGGGCATATCGATATAGATATGCCTAAAACCTCCAAAACAATCTTTAAAAACTTTCATAACTTCCTTATTACTGCCCCACCCGTGCAAAAAAACGATATCTTTTTTTTCCGAAGGGTTTAAAATATCATAGCTTATATCAAACTTTTTACCCTCAACCTCCACACTTCTTAATGCCATTAAGCCAGCCTGTTCGAAACTTCGATAATTTTCTCAAGATGTTTTATAGCTCTGCCGCTTTCGATTTCTTCTTTTGCCATCTCTATTCCGTCCTCAATATTTCCTACTTTTCCGTCAACAAACAAAGCAGCCGCAGCGTTTAAAAGTACGGCGTCTCTTTTTGCGCCTTTTATTTCTCCGCTTAAAATTCCTCTTGTAATTTTAGCGTTTTCTTTAGCGTCTCCACCTATCAAATCCTCTTTTTTGCCTATCATTCCGTAAGCATCAGGGCGAATTTCCATATCTCTTAGTCTAACTCCGTCATAATAAAGAGCCTTTGTAGGTGCGGCTATGCTTATCTCATCCATTCCGTCAAGCGAACTTACTACCATTGCACTTTTTACGTCCATTAAAGTCAATGCATTTGCCACAGGTTCTATAAATTCGGGAGAAAAGACTCCAAGAAGATATTTTTTAGCTCCTGCCGGATTTGTCAAAGGACCCAAGATATTAAAAATAGTCCTATGAATTAATGATTTTCTAATAGGCATAATATGTTTCATAGCCGGGTGATGATTGATAGCGAAAATAAATGTAAATCTCACTTCTTCAAGCATTTTTACTTGTTTTTCAGGAGTTAAGTTTAGGTTTATTCCAAGAGCCTCAAGCATATCGGCGCTTCCGCTTTTACTCGTTATGCTTCTGTTTCCGTGTTTTGCGACATAACTTCCTATCGAAGACACCAAAAGCGCGGTTGTGGAAGAGATATTGAAACTATTACTTTTATCTCCGCCCGTACCTACGATATCGATTAATTTTTCTCTTAATTCTTCACTGACGGGAAGTTTTATAGAATGCTCTCTCATCACCTCCGCAGCAGCGGCAATCTCTGCGGCACTTTCACCTTTTTCATATAGCTCTACCAAAAATTTCTTCGCCTCTTCTTTACTCATTTCGTTTTTAAAAAGCTTTTGAAATTTCTCTTTGGCTTCGTTAAAAGTCATACTTCTCTCCTTTTTGTTTAAAGCATTTTATCAAATTAAATCCGCACAAACTCACAATTTCACTTTTCTACTTAACTCACAAACTTACCGCTTCTAATTCTATCCGCTTCCATAATCTCTATTTCTCTCGCACCAGATACCACGATACCCTCATCCACTCTATAATCAAGGTCCGGGTTTCTATCCGGATAATCCACGGCGTTTAAAATAACTTTCATAGCGTTTAATCTCGCCAAATGTTTATTATCACTTCGAATCACGGTCCACGGAGCGTAATGAGTATGGGTTGCTTTTAGCATTTTATATTTCATTTCGGTAAATTCATCCCATTTATCTTGGGCCTGAAGGTCAATCTCGCTTAGTTTCCATTGTCTTAGAGGGTCTTTTCTTCTTTTTTCGAATCTTTTAGCCTGTTCTTCTTTTGAAATGGAGAGATAAATTTTTACTAAAATAGTCCCCTCCATTACAAGAGATTTTTCAAACATAGGACATTCGTGCATAAACGTTTCGTATTGTTCTTTAGTACAAAATCCGAAAACCGGCTCGACCATAGCCCTATTGTACCAGCTCCTATCAAAAAAAACTATCTCACCGCCTCTTGGAAACTGCTCTACGTATCTTTGAAAATACCATTGAGTTTTTTGTACGTCGCTTGGCTTTCCAAGAGCCACGACTCTATAATGTTTTTCGTTCATATATCTGACGATTCTTCTGATAGTTCCGCCTTTACCGGCGGCATCGCGTCCTTCAAAAAGCACTATCATTCTTTTATTTGTATCCTCAAGATACTTTTGCATTTTAATAAGCTCCGCCTGATAAGGCTTTAGCTCTTGTTCTTGAAGATATTTTCTAACCGCTTTTTTATTTACGCGTTTTAGTTCCATATATTCGTTAATTAAGTCGTTTAGGTTCATCTTTTTATTGCCAACAAGCACATATTCGGGATTATAGAGCTCGTTGATATTAATTTTTTCCATTTGAAACTCCGAAGTGATTTTTGATATTATATCAAACAAAGGAGCGTTATGATTATATCGTTATACAACATAAAAGGCGGGGTCGGCAAAACATCGACGTGTATAAATCTCGCAAGTACGGCTTCAAAAACGAAAAAAGTACTTATCATAGACCTTGATATACAAGGAGCGAGCAGTTATTTTTTCGGTAAAAAGCCTAAAAAAAGAGGCATTTTTAAAAAACCTATCGAAAAAATAATAAAAAAAACAAACAACCCGAATATCGACATAATCCCCAGCGACAAACAGCTTATAAAATATCAAGGCGAACTAAAAAAGCTTCTTAATCTCAAATATGATATTATTTTTATCGACGCTCCTGCAACACTTAACGATTTGACAAAAGATATTTTAAAATATTCTGATATCGTACTATCTCCCGTACTGCCGAATATTTTATCGCTTCGTACTTACAATCAGCTACTTGAGACAAAACTCAACAAAAACATCAAACTTTTCGTAAACGCATACGAAAACAAACCCTCACACAAACAAATTGTAAAAGCAATACTCAAATTACCCAAATCCCAATACCTAAAAACATACATCCCAAAAAGCGAAAAGATAGAAAATATGCCTCTTTATAAGATGAGCGTAGTTGATAAATATCCGTATAGTTTGGAAACAAAAAGATATCAAAAGCTTCTTAGCGAATTAATATAGAGTTTTATCCTCCATACTTTCCCAAAGTTTCATAACTTCCAAAGCTTCTTTTGAAGGTGTGTGTTTAAATAATACGTTATCTTCTCTTTTCCCTTCGATAACATCCCAAATAAACTTATCGTCAAACCCGATATTTGCGGCATCTTCTCGTGTAGCGGCAAAATATACCCTCTCTATTCTCGCCCAATGTATCGCACCAAAACACATAGGACACGGCTCGCATGTTATATACATCTCGCAGCCGCTTAAATCGAAGCTTCCTATATTTTTACAAGCATCTCTAATAGCCTGAATCTCGGCATGAGCCGTAGGGTCTTTTAGTTTGACGACTTGATTATGACCTTTGCCGATAATTTTCCCGTTTTTTACAATAACGGCACCAAAGGGGCCTCCTTCTTTATTCAAAACGCCTTTTTTAGCTTCATAAACGGCCTCTTTCATAAAATCCATTAAAACTTCCTATCGACGACTTTATCGGCTATTATCATTAAAGCCGGGATTTCGTATTTTTTTATTACGTTTTTGGCTTCATCGACAAGCTCTTTGGCTTCGTCAAAACATCTTTTTATAATACCGTATTTTTGCATAAGAGCTCTTATCCATTCGACTTCTTCATCACTTAGTCTCTTTTTGTATAATGATTTTAGTTTTTCTTTTTCTTCTTCGTTTGCCGATTCAAACAGATAAATAAAAGGTAGTGTGGTTTTCCCCTCAAAATAATCATGCATAGCCGGTTTACCTAAAGTTTCGCTATCTTGCGTAATATCAAGCAAATCATCAACAATCTGAAAAGCAATACCTATATTTTTTCCGTACAGTGCGAAATCATCTTTATCATAGCCTTTTGAAATTGCCGAAGCTTTACAAGCCGCTTCAATCAAACTCGCGGTCTTTTTATAAATCATTTGCATATATTTTTCTTTGTTTAAGTTTAGGTTTTTAGAGAGTTTTACGTCTTCAAGCTCACCTTGAGATAACAAATATACGGCATTTGAAATTGTCTTTGCAATTTCGCTTCCGAAATCAATAAGCTCGTAAAAAGCCCTTGAATATACGATATCTCCAAGCATTACGGCCGTGTGGTCTCCGTATTTCGCGTTGATAGATTGTACGCCTCTTCTCGTATCGGCTTCGTCTATTACATCATCATGCAGCAAACTTGCAAGATGTATAGCTTCCACTAAGGCAGCCAATTTTTGGGCTTCGGGGTTGATTATGGTTATAAGTTTTCCTCTTATACCCTTGCCTTTTTGTATATCTCTATACTCCTCAAACTCATCAAACATACTATCAAGAATATTAAAAAACTCCATTATTCGCCTTTTTTAACTCTAACTTTTTTACCGTTAAACAGATAAATTCTGAATTTTGCTATTTTATCATTAAAATCGACAAATTCGATTAAAAAATAGGGAATTTTCTCAGGACATTTGGCAATATCAACCCTAAAAGTATTTAGAGGGTATTCTCTCTCAAGAGTTATCTGATAAGGAAAGTCGTCATATTTATACAAAACCGTCAAAACTTCGTTTTTATACAAAGTCCATCGCATTTCAAGAGGATATGAGTGTTTTTCGTAATATACTTTAAATTTTGCAATTTCGTCTTTTTTGAGCGAAAAAGTGTATGGAAATTTGACTATTTCGGCAAATAAAAAAAGAGGAAAAATGAAAAAAATTAATTTATTCATTTTTTGTTAAGATATTTGCCATAGTATGGATGTATAGGTCATCCTCCGCAGCTTTTACTTCGTCGCTATTATTGAAAATAGCTTCTTGAATCTTCATTTCGACTTCATCACCATAACATTTCTCAGCCAACACCTCAAGTGCCGCCATTCTCTCGAATACTTTTTCAAGCTCTTCGATTACCAAGTTTTTATTTGCGTGATAAACTATCTCAAAAAATTTATCTTTCGGGGTTTTTTGCTCATCAAACGGATCCCACATACGTATCTCCTTTTTTGGTTTAGAATTTATCATAAAAGTGGAGTTTTTGCAAATCTTTTTGAAAAATTAAGAAAAATTGTTACTTTTATTAACTTTCTATAATATTTCTTTTTAGTTTTCACAATTTAAAAAAAGCACAATCTCCAATATAATTAACACCTCCAATTTGCACTAAAAAAACTACCCTTTTAAAACTATCACTTTTAAATATTCATGTAAATAAAAAAAAACAGATAAATACGAAAAATATAAAAAATACATAAAACATCATAAAATATTACATACCAAGAATACTCACCAAACAAAAAACGGACACCAAAATAATTTCTCATTCCACCTTTACTTAACATAATAATCTTACTCTACTCACTTAAGGACATTATTTACGAATTTTACTATCTCATCAATATCTGCCATCGGATTAAGTGCAACGCTCCTTACAAATTCTTTATCTTTTATTTTACATTTAGAAAACATTCCTTTTGGAAGTTTTGATAAAAATTCATTTACAGCCATATTCTTAGGCCTAAAAAGAGTTATTCCGCAAATAGGTTTGTTAAAAACTTCAATTTGCTCTATTTCTTTTAATTTGTCATAAAATAATAAAGCATTTTTTAAAGAATATGCTATTAATCTATCAATCCCCTCTTTTCCGAAATATAAAAGTGTAGCAAGTAAAACTACCCCATTAGCGCCTTTTGAGCCTTGAATACCGATATTGGCACTGCTTAAATAATCACTACCGAAACTCATAACTTCTTTAGCTTTTTTATTGTCCTTAAACAAAACGATAGCACTATCTTTTGGTTGATAGAGCCACTTATGAGCAGAAAGTGAAATCGAATCGGCTTTTTCAATGCCGTTTAGTATATTAGAATATTCGGACGTAAATTTTAAAGCCCCGGCATATGCTGCGTCTATATGAGTCCATTTTGCCTGACCTATCAAACTAAAATCATCAATAGCACCGCTACAAGTAGTTCCGGCATTTAATACCAAACAAGCGTTTTTCAGATTAGGAACACTTTTTTTATCTATACTTCCGTCATTGTTTATAGGTACTTTTATAAGTTTCATATTTAAAATTTTTGCCGCTTTGTCTATACTTATATGAGAAGATTCCGAAGCTACGATAGTATCGATGTTTTTTGTGTCTCTTGCCACCCATAACGCGGTTAAATTCGCAATACTCGAACCGCTACACATATGTCCTCCATCCATTCCAAAAAAACCTTTAATCCAATCAATAACCGACTCTTCCGCTTGCGTTGCAAAAGGTGAAAGCTCTTTGTGGAGTAAATTTTGATTAAGTCTGGCATTCCATAAAGCCATAGCCCAAGCAATCCAAGGGGTCGGAGGATCCATATGAGCAAAAACAAGAGGAGAATCCAAATAAGTAGCCTCGCCTAAAACTTTTGAAGCCATAATTTTTAAGGTATTCTCCCCTAATCCTTTTTTTGGAAATTCTTGAGGTAAAATAACTTTTTCAAACTTCTCTTTAGTTATAAAATCTACGGCTTTATATAAGTTTTCGTTAAATTTAAAATCATTCATAAGTTTCTTATCCTTAAAATTCATTTATGTAAATTTTTAAACAGCTCTTCAAATGGACTTTAAAAACTAATTTTAACAATCAAATATTATATATTATAAACAAAAATAAAAAAACAATTCTAACTTAACATAATATTCTTACTCTTAATACTTCGGTTCAAATTTCAAACTTGTGGAATTAATACAATACCTAAGACCCGTCGGTGCCGGTCCGTCGCCGAATAAATGACCCAAATGAGCTTTGCAGTTTCCGCACATCACCTCTACTCTCACCATTCCACCCGTAAAATCGGGAGCTTCAAGTATTTTGCCAATCGGCACATAAAAGCTCGGCCAACCCGTACCGCTATCAAATTTATGCTCGCTGCTAAAAAGCACTTCATCACAACATTTGCATTTATAAATTCCGGGAGTTTTATTATCCCAATATTCGTTATTAAAAGCCGGCTCAGTTCCTTTTTCGCAAATAACGTATTTTTCAAAATCCGTTAGTTTATTTTTACAATTACACATATTTATCCTTTGATATAATTTCGTATTATTTTTTAAATATATCAAATTTTTCCAAAAATAGGAGCAAAATGAAAGACCTCAACTCACTAAATAAACTCATAGAAGCGTTTGAAGAATTGCCGAGTATCGGAAAAAAAAGCGCAACCCGCCTGGCTCTTGCAATAGCAAAAGACAAATTCAAAGCCTTAAAACTCATAAACGCAATAGAAGAGGTCGTCACAAACGTAAAAGAGTGTGAAATTTGCGGAAGTTTCAGCGAGCATGAAATATGCGAAATTTGCGACGACCCAAACCGCGAAAAAACCCTTGCGATTGTAGAAAGCGCAAAAGACGTTATGGTTATTGAGGAGAGCGGGAGTTATAACGGGTTTTATTTCGTTTTATCTCATCTTGACGATGAAAATATTCAAAAAATCAGAGACATTATCAAAAATAAAGAGATAAAAGAGGTGATTTTCGCCTTTCCTCCGTCAGTCGAGAGTGAAGCAAGAAGCCTCTATCTTGAAGACAAACTTAAAGATTTGGGAGTAGAATTTTCGCAAATAGCCCAAGGAGTGCCGACAGGAGTTCATTTTGAAAATGTAGATATAAACTCTCTCGCAAAGGCTATCAAATTAAGATTTAAGCTCTGAAAAGTTTCTTTTTCCCATATCTTCGGGATATCCTCTACTTTTTGCAATTTCGCACGCTTTTTTTGTAATTACTTCGTCACTTAAACTTAAAATTTCCGGAATTTCTATCTGTTTTTTGTATTTTATCCCGAATCTTTTACTTAAATCCTTAGCTATCGAATCCGCCATAGAGGTAACTGTCGAAGCTTTTACCACCTCACATCTTGCGTAATTCTCTTCAAAACTTATCTCAACCGCCCTAAGCTCCGCATCTCGACCCGGAATTTGCTGAGCCCCGAAAAGCGGCACGTATGTAACTTCGCTATCTTTAAATTCAGGAATAAACTTACTCATATGCTTAATAGCTCTTTTCGCCCTGCTTGCAGCCTCTTCTTTTTGCCACCCTTTTTCTATTTTTTCAATAAAATGATTAGGAAGTTTGGGGTATGAGCTTTCTTCATCCGAGCTTACAAGCCCGTCGTCAAACAACGTAATATCTTTCGTCATTCCGTGAAGTTGAAAAATCCCGTTTGCATACGGCGTAAACTGCGCCATTCCTTTTGGTGTTCCTCTTTTGCCGTGAAATATTATCTCCGGCCATGTAAAGTCGAATTTTTTATTTTTCACAACATACGCAGCTTTGAACTCAGTTAGTCTTTCTCTTTTAAATTCAAGAGCGTCATCAACAATACCGCTTTTAAAACCTGCGGCGTTTATCAGATAGTCAAACTCCTCGCCGTTTACTATCCACTTATCACCTTTTTTTGATACTTTTGCTTCTTCATACCTCACAATGTCCTTTTTTTCCAAAATCATCTTGGCAATTGCCGAGAGTCTAAATACGTTTACTCCGTATTCCTGCACCAAAATTACGGGATACTTGATTTTATTAAGGTTTGTATATTTTGCAAAAGGAATCATCCATTCATCCAAAGTTTTCGGCTCTTTTACAAGCTCTTTTTCTTTTAATTTTTCCAAATCTTTTTTGTAATATAGCTTGTAATAATCTTCTGGTTCACCTAATACTTTGTTTTTTGGGTCTTTTTCAATCATTTTTTTATATTCGTTTTTTAATATTTCAAGTGTTTCTATCAAATCCTCAGGCTCTCCCTCATCATCCACAGGCACGGCAACTATTGTGGGTCTGAAATCTATAGCTTGAGGATATAGCCTGATAAAATCTATCGATTCTTTTAAAAGCGCTATTTTTTCTTTTAGCGTAATTTCTCTATACAGATTCCCTCCCGCATGTAAATGACAAATCGGAGGACCGCTTACTAAATCGTTTTTTTCAAAAAGCGTAACATCAACACCCAAATTATCAAGATACATAGCAATACTGCTCCCCGTAACTCCTCCGCCGATAATCGCTACTCTCATAAAACCTCCAGAAGTTTTCTAAAATCATCAATTATAATATCCGGTTTATAAATCGACACGTCTTCTCCGTAATTGTAGCCGTAATTTACGGCAATGGATTTTATCCCCGCATTTCTCGCAGCCAATATATCGTTTTTTGAGTCCCCTATCATTACCGCTTCACTCGGCTTATAGCCCGTCTTTTCACATACATATAAAAGCGGCAGGGGTGAGGGTTTTTTCTCAGGCAGACTCTCACCTCCTATATACATTTCAAAATACCTATCAATCTCAAGAGTTTTTAATATCTCACCCACAAACTCATAAGGTTTATTGGTTACTATCGCTTTTTTATAAGGCAGTTTTTCAAGAGTCTCTTTTACTCCGGGATAAAGAGTAGTTTTATTGCATACGTTATTTTTATAGTGGTTTTTGAAAATTTTAAGGGTTTTTTGTAGCAGCTTTTCATCGTTTTTACCTCTAAGAGCCCTCTCAATCAATGTCCTCGCTCCGTTTCCGAGGTAATTTCTCACATCCTCTTCACTAACCCTCTCAATCCCGAGCTCGTCAAACGTCTTGTTTATCGCATCGGTAATATCGGGTACCGAATCTATAAGAGTTCCGTCCAAATCAAATATTAATAACAAATCAGACCTTTTTTATCCGCAATATTATCAAAAATTTCTTTTAAATTCTTCAAGGTTTTTATATATTTCTATTTCGGATAATCTCTCTTTTGGAATAAAAGAGCAAGTTTTAAATTCCTCATACGCTTCACCCAAAAGACAAATCCTAAAATCAAGCCCAAGCCCGTATTTTAACGCCCAAACCATAAATATTTCATTAAGCGTACCGATACTTCCTGCTTGAGCGATAAAAACTTCACTCCCGACAATTAGATTTTTTAATCTCTCAAAAAGATCCGGTGTTTGTATTTTCTTTGTGAGGTACGGATTTTCAGGGCGTATTTCATCAAAATATTTAAGAGTAATACCTATAACTTCACCTCCGGCTTCTCTAACTCCCCGGCTCACCGCCTCCATAAGCCCGCCGTATCCTCCGCATTTTATAACATAACCTCTCTCAGCCAAAAACTTCCCAAGCTCCACTCCCTCTTCGTAAAGTTTAGGGTCTTCCACCCTGCTTGCTCCAAATGTAGTCGCTATTTTCATAGATTCCCTTTATTAAAAATCTCAATTGACTATACATCCACTATCATCTAAAAACATAAACAAATACAAATAAGTGGAAAATGTTCCTATAAATATCCTCTCTAAGCATTTTAATAACTTTATGAAAAATCATTAAAGAAAAATAAAGTCAATTTCATTCAACAACATTAACATAATAATTTTACTCTACACTACTGAGCTCATCCCTATGAGGTTTCCAACATTCGTTAAAGAACTTGTTTTCGCTTTTTAATACTTTTTCATCACATTTTTTTATAATCTCTTCAGCCCACTCTTCTATTTTTGATTTTACCTCATCTCCCCATTTCATAAAATATCTATCATAATCTTCATCGGTATATATTTTATCACCCACAAAAGGCCAACCGTCAAGCGCTTGAAGTTTAAAAATTTCATAAGTTGTCGTATCAAGAAGAGTTTCTGGTTTTTTGTATTTTTTTACAACAGCTTCTTTTTCACTTGCAACGCGCCTTTTGTAAGAGAGATTTTTAAAAATCGCATATTTTGTGGCTTCGGCTATTCCTATAGCTTTTGCGTGGGGTTCGTCAAATCCCAATCTCAAAGCTCTTTTGTATTGAAGTGCCGCCATTTTCGGAAAACGATTTATTCTCATGGCACATCCTTTTTTTATATTATAACTCTAAATACTTACTTTTGTGTGCCATCAACATAATACCACTTATCTTTTTTTACAAAACGGCTTCTTTCATGCATAATATAATCATCAATATAAGCTTTAAATTCCACAAAAGCTTCTTTTTCTCCGTCTATAAATTCAACAATCTCAAGCTTTTTAAATTCACTTTTGCTGAACTCCTTAATAGACCTTTTCCACTCATCCAAATCCTTCTCTTTATGAGGAGATGTTGGATGAGTGGTTTTTATAATATAATCGGCATTTCCGATTGCGTATGCCGTGAATCTACTTTTCATAAGCAGTAAAGCATTCGGTGCACTTCCAATTTTATGCCACCTAAAACAACAATCCTTATATTTCTTCCCGCTACCACACGGACATTTCGTGTTTTTTGAAATTTTTAATTTCTTTAATTTCATTTTTATTTAAACCTTTTTTAATTAAATTTTTTTTTAAACAAAAATAAAAAATTTTTTCCAATATTCTTGATAAATTAACTTCATTTATTTTGCACTTTGCTTCTGAAAAAGGATAAAAGTCACAAAACCTTTCAAAATTCAATAATCCTAATATATTTTCATTTCCTAATATTTTATTATTAAATATAATCAAATTGTTATCCATTGAAATTATATTGATCAATTTTTCATACGTTACTTTATTTTTAATAATAAAAATGCAATTATCAAACTTAATATTTTTCAAATTTGAATATGGACTTAAATTTAAATCAAAAAAAATACAATTTTCATAATCTATATCAGATATATCACTATTACTAAAAATAACATGTAACAAAATTAAATTATTAATTTTTTTTTGCATAAATAAATCAGCTAAATTCAATTTTTTATTATCTTTTTTAGATGCATTATAATTTAGTTTACAATTTACAAATTTAGTATCCATTAATACACTGCCAGACAAATTAATATCACTAAAATTAGAGTTTTTTATAGTAGTGTTTCTGATTACAGAATTATTCATATTTGTATTTTTAAAACTACAATTTTCTATTTTATTATTCTCAAAAACTGAGTTTGACAAATTTGCATTATCAAAATTTACATTTTTTAAATATGAATTTAAAAATTTAGAAGATACTAAATTAGAACCTGAAAAATCAACATTAGAAAAATAAACATAATTTGAAAATAAATATTTCAAATTTCTCTGAGATAGATTAATTTTTGGAATATAATCACTTGAAATATTCTCATCATTTACAAAATTTTTAATAATTTGATTATCTTGATGATCTTGATTTGTTATAGTTATGTTTGAAGGAAGTTTTATATAAAAATATTTAATAATTAACTCAAAATTAAAATATAAAGCTAAAATTAAATATATAGAAACAATTATTAAATGCCAAATTATTTGTTTAATGTACTTAAAATCAAAAATGCTAAATAAAAATGTAATAAAAACACTTAAAGAAAATAAAAAAAGACTAAATTGAAAAAAAAATAAATTTTTATCTTGTATTTTTAAAAATGAAGCTATTAAATAAATTTCAACAAGCAAAGGATAAATTAATATAACAATAAAGATTAAAAAAAATATTTGTTTTAGTGGTACATTTAAAAATGCATTATCCACTATAAAAGGAATTAACGGTTTTAAATTTTTCTCTTTTTTTATTGCTTTTATATGATAATACAAATTTGCAAGCAAATAAATATAAAAAATTGTAATAAATAAAATTGATAAATATCCAAAATAATAAATATTTACTTCTGAATTAATAATAGGCAAAATTAATGTTGATTTTTCATAAAAAAGCAAGTCTAAATCATTTATTGATAATAAACTTATTAAAATAAATGTAACCAAAGACAAAAAAGTAACTAAAAAAATTTTATTTGCTCTTGAAAAATTTTCAAAATTTTCCATATTTTGTCCTATTATTATACTTTTTAAAAAAAATTATATTTTATTCAATAAAAAGTATCAACATCAAATCACATCCCACCACTTCACAACGGCAAAGCGGTTGTTTCCGTGTACCGGCTTCACTTCGTGTGAAAAAAGTCCGTGGCTTGGGAATACTATCATCTCTCCGGCTTTTGGTTTATGAATAACCCTATCACCATTTGCGAATCTTAAATGACAAAACTCCACTTCCCCACCTTTATAATCATCATTTAAAAACATAAGGGTCGTAAGTTTTCTCTCAGGCTTTACCACCTTATACCCCACAAGCTTTCCGTTTTTAACAATTTCACTCGCATTATCGGCATGGCATTTGTAAAATCCGCCCTCTTTATATTCAAGTACTTGAAGCTCTGTACCTTTAAGAAAACTTACTCCGTAAAATTTCTCGACTTTTTCTTTAATAGCAAAAAAAGCTTTTTCAAAAACTTCTTTTATCTCTTTTGTAGGAGTATGAATAATCGTCTTTCTTATGCTTTCATCAAGACCGCTTCCTACAAGCTTGGCTTTATAATCACAATTACTTAAAGAATTCAATGCTCTTTTACACTCATCTTTTGAAACAAGATTTTCAAATACCAAAAAAGGATATTCGTTATAATGACTTGCAAGCGGATATTTCTCAAAATCCATCTGCCATATGTCATCCAACGCATATATCTTTTGACTTATAGGAACCATAGCCGCTCCTTAGTCAGATTTCATAATATGCGTTTTGACCTTTTGCTTTTAGGATTTTGTTTATTTGTACTCCGCCTTTTGCAAAAATTATATTTTCAGGTAAATTAAAATCATATTTTATCACTTTTTTATCAAAATTCTCTCTCACAAAACTTAACATAATATTATTACTCTTTGGATTTATATAAATATTTTCATCTCTTAAAAACTGAGAATTAAGGGCTTTTGTCTCTTTTGCAGTGACTACTTCAAAAGGCTTTTCGTTATATCTAAAATCTTCTGTTAAAAACTTGAATTTTCCGTTATCCGTAAAAAATTCATCACTGTACGGAGGTTTATCGAATATTTTTTTTCGGAATATTTCATCCCCTATTTTTTCCAAATCGGTATTTAAAATCTCTTCAATATATTCATCTTCGCTTTTTAAACCTTCAAATCCGAATTTTTCCATTAAATACTTTGTAAGCTCATATTCCGAAATTTTCTCCCCACCACTCAAAAATCGATTTGATTTTTGAGTGATAACAAACTCGTGAAAATAACTCCCCCTAACGTCTTTTTTTTCATAAAAATCTTTTGTAGGAATAAAAAGTGTGGCAATTCGTGCAGTTTCGTCCATATATTTTCCAAACACTATAGTGGTTTTTTCTTTAAGTTTTTCCCACTCTTTTCTATTTAAGAAACTCACAAGAGGATTTGCCGCCTGTATAAATACTGCGTCGTAATCATCAAGATTCACATCCCAAAGCGGCACTTGATTTTTATGATTTATTTTAAAAGGATTGTTTAGTCCGTATCCGCTGCTGCCAAGAAAAGCAACTCCCATCTTTTCTTTACCAAAATATCCAAGTAAGTTTGCAAGCGAGTCAATTGCCCAAGTTGTTTTCCAGCACTCTTTGCATTTTGCAACTCCAAGCCCCGTAAGAATTACGGCGCCATCTTTTAAAACTTCAAATAATTTCATTAATTTTTCATTATCTATTCCACATTTTTTCATTAATTCTTGCTTATCATAAGAAAAAACTATTTCTTTAAATTCTTCAAAATTATCTCCGTGCTTGTTATATTCACCGCTTTGAATTACAAGTCTTGAGAGCAAAATTGCAAGATAATAATCGCTGTTTGGTTTTACTTGAATGAAAAGATTTGAATTTTTAGCGGTTTTTGTTTTTATTGCATCGATTGTTATCGTAAATTTATCTTTTTTCATCGGTATCAAATGAATATTTGTAACATACGGATTTCTACCCCAAATTATCACATTTTTTGCGTTTTTAATTATCCACGTTGGCAATATAAGAGATTTTCCTCTACCTTTAATAATCCCCTCTTCCCCAAGTCCGTCACATGTGGAACCTATAGCAAAAGTTGC
The DNA here is from genome assembly GCF_003752135.1 of Caminibacter pacificus. Lineage (NCBI taxonomy): Bacteria > Pseudomonadati > Campylobacterota > Epsilonproteobacteria > Nautiliales > Nautiliaceae > Caminibacter > Caminibacter pacificus. Next base: position 338,101 of record NZ_RJVK01000001.1, on the reverse strand, counting down.
ACCATAATGCTCAAAAAAAAGCTTTGTAATATTTTGCATAATACCCATATTGCCCGAGCCTTTTACAAATAGCACCCTTTTTGGCTCGGTGTTTTGCAAAATATTAGTTAATTTTTCAAGAGCCTCACTTAACATAATATTTTTACCATTGTATTTTGGAGTGCTTTCGGAAGGAAATTTGAAGTAATTATTAAGCTTCCAGCAAAGATACGGAGTAATTCCTTCACCTACAATACGCCCCAAAAAATCTGACGATTTTTCAGGGACCCCTTTTTTAATTTTCCATTTTCCATTTTCAATTTTACATTGACATGCGTCCCAACAATCAAGAGGACAAAACATCTTCCAACTCTTTCAAAAAATTAAGAACATTTTTATTGTGTTTATTTTCTTTTTTTGCTGCTTTAATTGCTAAAGATAAGTCAAGTTTTTTAGACTCATTGATTAATTTTTGTTTAAATTCATCCAAATATTCATTAACAACTTCCCAAACTATATTTTCATTAATTCCAAAATATTCATGAACTATAATATTTCTAAAATCTACGATTATTCTATAATCATTTTCTAAAAAATCATATTTTAAAAGTTTATTTGTTGCTTCGCCGATTATTTCCAATTCTCTAATTACTGCATCCCAACTTTTCTCATCATATAGCAATTCAGTTGCACTATTAAATGGTTGTATATAACGTTTTATTTTATCAATCGCAATAAATATATCTACCAAATAAAATTCCACATCCCTACACATATATAAGGTCTTTTTGGATTTTTTCTTTTATATACTCTCGTACGGAATTTTGCAACCCTAAATCCACTCGTCTTTTAAGTAAATTTTCCAAAAAATATTTGAGTTCAAAATAATTCTTAAAAGAACTTGGCATATCTACTATCAAGTCTATATCACTTTTTTCATTTGCCTCATTTCTTGAAAAAGAACCAAACAATGCAATTTTTTTAACACCAAATTTTTTTTTAAGATAAGCTTTATTTTCTAAAAGAAGCTTTAAGATTTCTTCTTTTGTCATTAAAAACCTTTTAAGAATTTATTTTAATTATACCATTTTCCTGAACTATTTTTTCTTCTTTTAAAAGAGTATTGATTGCGTATTTGAATGCTTTTTTGCTTATCCCAAAAACTTTTTTAATATCTTCAGGGTTTGATTTGGTGGTAAGGTTTATTGATTTAATTTCTTTAAGTTTCTCATAAACTTTATCTAAAACGTCATCTCTTGAGCCGATTTTTTGAAGTGAAAGATCGAGCTTTCCGTCAACTCTTACGTTTTTGACAAACGCTTTTTTCTTTTGCCCCACTCTTACGTCTTCAAATATTTCGTTATCAAAAAGCATACCCTCATACATATCATCCACTATACATTTGTATCCGAGTGGAGTTTTTGCGATTACTATTATTTTAACTTCATCGTTTATATCATAATTTTTCGCTTTTTTGATATGACGGGAAAGTTTAGAATCAAGCATAAGCCTATCTGTTTTTTCGTCATATACGATTTTACCTATAACGCTATCGCCCTTTTTAAGTTCTTTTTTCATATTTGCTAGAGGCATAAACAAATCTTTGGGCATTCCCCACTCAACAAATACTCCGAATTTTGTTACATCTACAACCCTAAATACCCCGAATTCCCCGTATTCGTATTTAGGTTTATCGGTGGTTGCAACGTATCTGTCCTCAGAATCGTTATAAATAAACACTTCTATTTCATCGCCTATTTTCATATCATCGGTTACGTATCTGTTCGGAAGCAAAACCGTATCCCCCTCAAGAGCTTCAAGATAAAGCCCTTGAGGAGTTTTTTTAGAGATTTTGAGTTTGTTTAGTGAGCCGAGTTTGAGATATTCTTCTATCATACGTTAAACCTGAAGTGCATCACATCCCCGTCTTGAACTACGTAGTCTTTACCTTCAAGTCTCATAGCTCCCGCTTCTTTTGCACCTTGTTCGCCGCCGTATTTTATAAAATCTTCATAGCTTATAACTTCCGCTCTAATGAAACCTTTTTCAAAGTCGGTATGAATAACTCCCGCAGCTTGAGGTGCTTTTGTACCTCTTTTGATAGTCCAGCTTCTAACTTCTATTTTCCCGGCTGTGAAATAGCTGATTAAATCAAGTTTTTCATACGCTTTTCTGATAATCTGATCAAGTCCGCTCTCTTTAGCGCCAAGGCTTTCAAGAAATTCTTTTTTCTCTTCATCACTCATATCAACCATCTCTTCTTCAAGCTTAGCGCATAGTTTTATCACTTCTCTTCCGTGTTTAGCAGCATACTCTTTTAAAGCTTTTACATATTCGTTATCTTCTGCAAGTCCTTCTTCATCTACGTTTGCGCCGTAAAAAATTTCTTTGTTTGTTAGGAAGTTAAGTTCTTTTTCGAGCACTTTAAACTCTTCTTCGTCTTTTTTAGGAAACGTTTTTACCGGATTTCCTTCAGCCAGCCACTCCATAAGCTCTTCTGCAAGTTCAAGTTGTTTTTTAGCTTCTTTGCTTCCTTTTGCTTGTTTTTGAAGTTTCGCTATTCTTTTTTCGAGTGTTTGCATATCCGCGTACAATAGCTCTTGTTCGATAATTTCAACATCTCTTATAGGGTCTACGCTGTTTTCGACATGAATTACATTCGGGTCGTCAAAACATCTCACCATATGCAAAATAATATCCGTCTCTCTAATATTTGCCAAAAACTGATTTCCAAGCCCCTCACCTTTGCTTGCACCCTTTACAAGCCCGGCGATATCTACAAATTCAATTGTTGAGTATTGTATTCTATCCGGATTTACGATTTTCGCAAGCTCTTCTATTCTCTCATCAGGTACCGGTACTATCGCTTTATTCGGCTCTATAGTACAAAACGGATAGTTTTGAGCTTCCGCATTTTGAGTTTTTGTCAGTGCGTTAAAAGTCGTCGACTTACCTACGTTTGGCAAACCTACTATACCTACTTTCATTTATTTCCTTTTTTTGATGAAATTATACCTTTTATTTGTATCTTTTGCTATGAAATGATTTTTTAAAATCTAATTACATAAAAACCATATTTTATATAAAGAAAAGAGATAATTTTTAACATAAAAAGAAGAAATCAGAGAGATTGAAGAAGACTTACTATCGTATCGACTCCGAATCCGCTTGCTCCGTAAGGATTATATCCCCACTCTTTTTCAACAAAAGCGGGTCCTGCTATGTCAAAATGAGTCCATTTATCTTTGTTTTCTTTTTCTATGAAGTTGCTTAGGAAAAGTCCGGCGGTCAAAGCTCCTCCGTATCTGCTGCTTGCTATATTACAGATATCCGCAACATTGCTTTTTAGAAGTTTTGGCAGATATTTATTAAACGGCAAGTATGCGAAGTGCTCTCCTCTTTTCTCTCCCGTTTCAATCGCTTTTTGGATAGTGTTTTTATTAAAGCCCATAACTCCGGCAGTATATTCACCAAGGCCTACGACACAAGCACCTGTTAATGTCGCAAAATCCATTATTTTATCAAAGTCTTTTATATTCTCTTGCGCATAACACAGACAATCAGCAAGTACAAGTCTTCCCTCGGCATCAGTATTTCTGACTTCTATCGTTTTTCCGTTTTTTGCTTTAAGTACGTCGTCTGGTTTGTAAGCGTTACCGCCTATCATATTTTCCGCCGCACCAAGTATTGCGTGAACTTCAATATCAAGCCCAAGCTCGCTTATGGCTTTTATGATTCCAAGAACGGTTACGGCTCCGGATTTATCGCTTTTCATAGTCACCATATAATCGCTCGGTTTCAAACTAAGCCCACCGCTATCGTAAGTTAGACCTTTTCCGACAAGTACGATTTTTTTCTTCGGATTTTTCGGTTTATAAGTTAGATGAATAAGTCTTGGAGGATTTGCGCTTGCTTTTCCTACCGCATAAAAAGCTCCGTATCCGTTCTCTCTTAGCCACTCTTCGTCATAAATTTTACAATCAAGTTTATTTTCTTTTGCTACTTCCTCGGCAATCGCAGCAAGTTTTGCAGGTGTAATTTCATCCGGCATAGAGTTGATTATATCTCTTACGAAACATATAGCATTCGCTCTGATTTTAGCTTCTTTGATGACATCTTCAAAGTCTCTTTTCGAATTGATAGCCACTTTTTGAATTGGATGTTTTGCTTTTTCGCTTTTATATTTATCAAATTCATAATCACCTAAAATAAATCCTTCAAAAAAACTTAAAAGCAAATCTTTATCTTTAGTATTCGGAGGAGTGATTTCTACACTTTCAAATTTATAATTTTTAAGCGCTTTTATGATTTTCGCAGTTGCCGTTTTTAAGTTTTCGCTATTAATTTCATCGATTCCGACATAAATTCTTTTTTTATCCGGAAGTACCAAAACTTCTCCGTCTTTGCCGTTAAATCCGTACTCTTCGAATTTTTTGCTACCATTTACAACTATTTCAGCCTTAATTTGACCTTTTCCTTTAATAAATTCCATATATCCTCCTTAGCTTTCTTCTTTTTTGTTTATATACCACAAAATTCCCCAAACAACAGCTAAAAACATAATACCGAAATACCAGTGTTGTTTTAGCCATTTTAGAAATTCGAGTAACTGCTCTCCGAAAATATAACTCGGAATAATCGTAACACTCGCCCATACAAAGGCACTTATAAAGTTAATAATCGCATATTTTTTAGGGTCGTATCCCAAAACTCCGATAGTCATAGGAATAATCGTCCTCATTCCGTAAATAAATCTTTGAATAAATATCACCCAACCGCCGTATTTTCTAAGAAGAAGACGTGCTTTTGCGAATTTTCTTCTATGGGCGTTGAGCTCTTTTAATACCCAATTTTTATTAAATCTTCCCAAATAATAATATATTTGGTCTCCTATAAATCCACCAAGAGCCGCTACAACAATAGCAACCCAAAGGTTCATATCACCCGTATGTGAAAGTATCCCGGCCATTACAAGACCGGTTTCACCTTCCATTATCGACCAAATGAAAAGAATTATATAACCGTATTCTTTTAAAAGATTGATTAAATTATCTTCGCTAAAAAAATCTTTTATATCGCTAAGATTAAAGCCGTATAAAAGAGTAGCGAAAACTAAAAAAAGAAAAATCCACTTCTTCATACTAATCCTCAAAATGAAGTAGATTTTTCGCTTGCATCATATCCTTATCACCGCGACCGGATAGATTGACTATTACAAGTTTATTTTCTATATCTTTTAATTTTTTTAGATAAGCTACGGCGTGTGAGCTCTCAAAAGCCGGAATTATTCCTTCTTTTTGGCTTAGCCACACAAACGCGTCAAGTGCTTCTTCGTCGGTTATATAATCGTATTTTACGTTTCCTTTTTCAAAATGAAAGGCGTGTTCGGGTCCGATTCCCGGATAATCAAGACCGGCACTGATACTATGAGCTTCTAAAATTTGGCCGTCTTCATCTTGAAGCAGATAGCTCATTTGTCCGTGAAGTACCCCGGGAGCTCCGGCATTTAAGCTTGCTCCATGTTTTCCGCTCTCAATCCCTAAACCTCCTGCTTCAATACCTATACACTCGACGTCTTCCTCTTCAAGAAAATGAGAAAAAATACCCATTGCGTTACTTCCACCGCCGATACAAGCTATGACATAATCCGGAAGTCTTCCTTCTTTTGCTAAGATTTGAGCTTTTGCTTCGTATCCGATAATCGCTTGAAAATCCCTAACCATCATAGGATAAGGATGAGGTCCCGCAACCGTACCGATTACATAAAATGTATCTCTTGCATTTGTCACCCAATATCTGATAGCTTCGTTCATTGCGTCTTTTAAAGTTCTGCTGCCGCTTTTTACCGGATGTACTTTTGCTCCCAAAAGTTTCATTCTAAATACGTTAAGTTCTTGTCTTTTTACGTCTTTTTCACCCATAAAAATTTCACATTCAAGCCCCAGCAGTGCCGCAGCCGTCGCAGTAGCCACTCCGTGCTGTCCGGCTCCCGTCTCGGCAATCACTCTTTTTTTACCCATTTTTTTAGCAAGAAGAACCTGTCCTATCGTATTATTTACTTTATGAGCTCCTGTATGGTTTAAATCTTCTCTTTTAAGATAAATTTTTGCGTTTAATTCTTCGCTTAAATTAGGAGCGTAATACAAACCTGTAGGTCTTCCGATATACTCTTTGTAATAATAATCCATCTCTTTCCAAAATTCTTTATCAAACCTGACGTTTCTATAAAACTCCTCAAGTTCCAAAAGCACCGGCATTAACGTCTCAGGTACGTAACGTCCTCCGAATTTATCGAAATGACCTCTCTCATCCGGGTCGAAAATTGGCTTTGGTATATACATCAACTTTTCCTTTTTTTAATATTTCACAAGACTATCGACATCAACCCCGAGCTCTCTTATTTTATCGGCACCATCAAGAAAAGTAAGCTCAATCAAAAACGCTGCGGCAACTACGTCGCCACCTATTTTTTGAATAAGTTTTATAGCCGCTTCAGCCGTACCTCCGGTGGCTATTAAATCATCGACAAGTAAAACTTTAGGGTTTTTTATATCCTTAAAAGCGTCTATATGAATCTCTATTTCGTCAAATCCGTACTCAAGCGCATATTTTTCAGCAATCGTAGTATATGGAAGTTTGCCTTTTTTTCTGAGAGGTACGAAACCTTTTTTGATTTTTGCAGCTATTGCGGCACCGAATATAAACCCTCTGCTTTCAATTCCGCATACGAAATCTACATTTTCATATTTTTTTGCAAAATAATCGATAACTTCGCTAAAAAGTTCTCCGTCGTTTAGCAAGGTTGTGATGTCTTTAAAAATTATTCCTTTTTTAGGATAATCGGGGATATCTCGAATGGAGTTTTTTACTCTTTGGGCCAAATCCATAATTTTCTCCTTATTCACCCGAAAAAGGGCGAATTATTTAACTTTTTCTATATAATCTCCGCTTCTCGTATCTACTTTGATTTTGTCACCCTCTACGATATGACATGGCACGGTTACAACCGCTCCAGTTTCAAGTTTTGCGGGTTTTCTACAAGCTCCACTTCTGTCTCTATTGCTAACAGGTTGAGTTTCAACAACCTCAAGCACTACTTGCATAGGAAGTTCCACTCCGATTACTTTTCCGTTGTGAAATAAAATATCAACTTCCATTCCCTCAAGCAAAAATCCTTTGCTCTCTTCAAAAACTTTTACATCCACAGGAAGCATTTCGAAAGTTTCGTTATCCATAAAATAATAGATATCGCCTTCATTGTATGAATATTGATATTTTCTTCTCTCAAGATTAGGCTCATCAGCTTTATCACCTGCGTGGAATGTTTTTTCTATAACTCTTCCGTCAATTAGGTTTTTAAGCTTAGTTCTTACAAACGCAGCACCTTTTCCTGGTTTTATATGATGATATTCGATAATTTTATAAGGAATACCGTCAAGTTCGATGTTTAGGTATTTTTTTAAATCGCTCATACTATATGCCATTTTGTCTCCTTTATTTTTTATCTAAACTAACTCACAATTTCACAACTTCACTATTTCCTCAAATCTCCGCATACCCTACGCTTAACGCCGCTTTTAAGTTTCTAAGTTCGTTTAATACTTCTTCGTTTACATCGTTATCTACGATAATAACCGCCATTGCTTGACCTTCTTTGTTTCTACCGAGTCTAAAGTCGGCAATATTGATATTATATTTCGCAAGAGTCATACCGACTTCTCCGATTACACCCGGTACGTCGGTGTTTTTGAAGAAGATCATTTTGCCTTTTGGTTCGAATTCCAAATCAAAACCTTTAAACTCCACGACTCTCGGATGATTTTCAAGCATAGTACCGCTTATTGAATATTCTCCCTCATCCGTAATTACCTTAATATTTACAAGATTTTTATATGTTTCGTTTTTGCTTGATTTCGCTTCCGTTTTGATACCTTTTTCATTAGCTAAAAATTCGGCATTTACATAATTTACATTATCAGTAATATTTTGAAGAAGCCCCACAAGCGCAAAAGTCATAACGGATTTATCTTCTTTGCTGATATCACCGCTTAAATTCACTTTTACTTTTTTGATAGGTTTATTAATGATTTGGCTTAAGATATATCCCATTTTTTGAGATAGTTCCAAATATTTAATCACCCACTCAGGCGTATTTGCGGTATTGATAGGAAGATTCAAAGCATTAGGATAACTGCTTCCCCTAAGCGCTTCGATAATTCCTTCTGCCGCTTGAATTGCGATTCTCTCTTGAGATTCTTTTGTGTTCGCACCGATATGAGGAGTTACCGATGTATTTTCAAGCTCGAAAAACGGATGGTCCGTTACGGGTTCTTTTTCGAATACGTCGATACCAAGCCATCTGATTTTTCCGCTTTTTAGCCCTTCATATACGTCTTTTTCGTTATAAAGCCCACCTCTTGCGCAGTTGATAAGCACTACGCCGTCTTTCATTTTTTCTATCTCTTTTTTTGTAATCATATTGATAGTTTCAGGCGTTTTAGGCGTATGAATCGTAATAAAATCACATTTTAAAATTTCATCAAAATCCGTCGTATATTTACATCCCAAATCAGTAGCTTTGCTCGGGTCGATATAAGGGTCGTATGCAATTACGTCCATTTCAAGAGCTTTCGCTCTTATTCCTACGCGGCTTCCGATATTACCGAAACCTATAATTCCTAGTTTTTTTCCTGCAAGTTCGATTCCGAGCCATTTTTCTCTGTTCCATTCGTGCTCTTTTTTAAGGTTCCATACCGCATTCGTAAAACTTCTCGCAGCTGTCAATAAATGAGCCATAGTAAGCTCAACAGCCGCCAAAGTATTGGCAGTAGGCACGTTCATAACGATAATACCTCTTTTGCTACACGCTTCGATATCTACGTTATCAACACCAACACCGGCTCTAACTATCGCTTTTAGTTTTTTTGCGTGAGAGAGGAATTTTTCATCAACAGGAGTCGGACTTCTCGTAATTACCCCGTCAGCATCTTCGATAACTTTTAAAAGCTCGTCTTTTGGAGTTCTGCTCGCATCTACAACCTCGATATCTTTTGCTTTTTTTAATACTTCAAATCCCGCGGGATGAATCGGATCGCAAACTACTACTTTCATTCATATCCTTTGTTTTAGTTTTTGTAATTTTATTTTGAAATTATACTCTTTAAATAAATTTATTACCCTATCAGCCTCGGCTAAATTTCTAAAAAGAATATAAATTTTTATTCCGTTTTTGTCTTCTATCATAGAAAACGGAATATTTTGCGATTTCAAAAGCTCTTTTACGTTAAAAAGCGTAAATTTATCATTTACGTCAATTTCGACTTTGTATATTTCAATATACCTAAAATCTCTAAAATCCACACTCATATACGCTATACGAGCCGGAAAATCATACTTCGTCTCAAGCTTAAAATCGTTTAAAACTTTAACTTTTTTTTCTTTTTTTTCAACTTTTTGAGTTTGAAACGACTTTTCGGGAGTTGAAATTTTAACATAAACAAACCCGAGAATTAAAACTATCAAAAGCGAAAGAGAAGCAATTATAATTTTCATTCACTAAGCTTAATTCTTTCGCCGTTAATTTCAATTATTTTTCCGATAAAATCATCGCCGATTTCGTACTCTTTTGAATAATCTTCTTTTCTAACAAGCGCTTCTACGTCCCCAAGGTCGATAAACATACCGAAATCAGTAATATATTTAACTTTTCCTTGAATCTCATCTCCAACGACATGATTTTGAGCAAAAATATCATAAGGGTTTTGCATCGCATCTTTTCTTGAAACGATAACTTTGTTTTCTTCAGGAATTATCGTTACTACTTTAAACTCAAGCTTATCTCCGATTTCAAAAATATCGCTCGCTTTTTCACCTTTTTTATAAGATGCGAATTTGTTAGGCAATAATACGCTTATTCCGTCCACTTCCACAAAAGCCCCGACGTTTATAAATTTAGTAATTATTCCTTCCACTACATCGCCTACGTTATATTTTTCGGCGAATTTGCTTGCAGGTTTTTCCAATAGATTTTTTCTTGTAACTCTTAGTCTCTCTTCTTCAGGATTTATTTCAACGATTTCCACTTCAATTTCTTCACCCAACGTCAAATCGTTTATCCCGTCCCAATTTATTTCGCTGATATGTAAAAAGCCTTCCACTCCGTTTCCAAGGTCTACAAACGCTCCGTAATCGGTAATATGAGATACCGTCACTTTAATTCTATCTCCGATATTTAAGTTTTTAACTTCTTCCCATGGATTCGGAAGCGCTTTTTTAATAGAAAAAACTCTTCTTTCAGGGTCGATTAATACGACCTCAATCTCATCACCCTCGTCGAAATATTTTCTATGGTCTATTTTTTTATAAAAAATTTCATCTTTAGGAACAAATCCGCTGATTCCGTCGATATCAATTACAAGACCGCTCGGTTTTACTTTTGTAACTTTTGCCGGAATAATCTTATCTTTTAAAGCTTCGACTTTCTCTTTTACTTCGTTTAGATACGCTTTTCTATCTACCACTACCGAATTTTGCTTGAATTCCTTGACTTTTGCTTTAATAATTTTGCCTATTACGCTTTCGTCTTCTTTTAGACCGCTAAGGCTTTTAGGAAGAAAATACTCAACTCCGTCCTTATTGCCTACAAATCCCCCCTTAATCAATTTTTCAATCTGAAACTCAACCACATCTCCGATTTTTAGCTCATTCATGTCATTTCCTTTATCTTTGAGATTATTTTTTCAACCAACCACTCAGGCGTAGAAGCACCCGCACTAATACCGCACAACTTTTTGTTTTTAAACCACTCGGGGTTCAGTTCGTCTTCGCTTTCGATTAAATAACTCTCACAATTCTCTTTTGCGATATTATAAAGTTGTTTGGTATTCGAAGAGTTTTTACCGCCTACAATAATCATTATATCCGCTCTTTTACTAAGCTCTCTTACGGCGTCTTGATTTTCGAATGTCGCATTACAAATGGTATTGAAAACTCTAACTTCTTTATAATTTTCAATCAAATAATTGGTAATTTTCAAATAATCGCTAAGTTTTCTCGTAGTTTGCGCGACGGTGGCTATTTTTTCTCTTAATCTTTTATCTTTTAATTCATCCGGAGTCAAAACCACATAGACTCTATCGTGAACGGCATAGCTCATAACACCTTTGATTTCAGGATGGTTTTTGTCTCCGAAAATAACGATATCATATCCTTGTTTACTCATCTCTTCGACTATTTCTTGAGGCTTTTTAACAAAAGGACAAGTAGCGTCTATTACTTCTACGTTTTTCTCTTTTAGTTTTTGAAGTTTGTCTTTAGGAATTCCGTGAGTTCTGACAATAACTCTTTTGATATTTTCGTCTATTTCATCAATATTATTAACATATTTGACATTATAATTTTCAGCAAGTCTTTGAATTTCAAGAGGATTATGAATAAGAGGTCCTAAAGTTACGGCATTTTGAGAGTTTTCAGCAATTTCTACAGCTCTTCTAACTCCAAAACAAAACCCGTAACTTTTAGCTTTTTCAATTTTCATCTATTATCCTATAGTCTGCTATTTTAGAAAAGAGTTCGAAAAATCCGGGAAAAGAAGTATTGATACTTTCGGCTTTGTCAATTTCCATGCCGCAAAGAAGTCCTAAAATCGCAAAACTCATAGCGATTCTATGGTCGCCGTGAGAGTCGATTTCGGCTTTTTTAGGAGTTCCGCCGATAATTTCATACCCGTCTTCAAATTCATTCGCTTCGATTCCGCAATTTCTAAGTCCGTTTACTACGGTAGAGATTCTATCGGACTCTTTTACTCTTAGTTCTTTTGCGTTTTTTACTACGCTTTTGCCCTCGGCAACGGCCATAGCCATCGCAAGTGCCGGGAGTTCGTCTATAAGCCAAGGAATATTTTTCGAAACTTCTACGCCTTTTAACTCTTTTCCTTTTACGATGATATCACCGATAGGCTCGTATTTATTCTCTTTTTCTACATATTCTATTTCCGCACCCATTTTTTCAAGTACTTTGTAAGCTTCGATTCTCGTAGGATTTAATGTAACGTTTTCAATAATAGCAACCGACTTCGTTATAGCTGCGGCAACGGCAAAGAAAAACGCGCTGCTCGGGTCGTTTGGTACGGTAATAACAAGAGGTTCAAGTGGTTTTGAAAGAGGTTTTATAAATACTTCGCAACTCAAATCGTCATTTATTTTCGTCTCAATTTCCGCACCCATTCCCTTAAGCATTCTTTCGGTATGGTCTCTACTTAAAAACGGCTCTTTATAATGAGATTCGCCATCTGCGTTAAGCCCAGCTAAAATCAGCGCAGATTTAACTTGAGCCGACGCTATTTTACTTTCGTAATCAAAGCTTTTAAGCTCTCCTCCCCTTACAGCAAGAGGAGCTAAATTTCCGTTATCTCTTCCGTCAATTTTAGCACCGATACTTCTTAGAGGATTTGCAACTCTTGCCATAGGTCTTTTTCTAAGGTATCGGTCTCCGGTTAAAACGAAAAATCCGTCGATTCCGGCCAAAAGCCCCATATATATTCTAATAGTCGTACCGCTGTTTCCGCAATATAGTACGTCGTTTGCTTCTTGAAGTTTTTTAGGAGCTTCTATTTTAATAGTTTCGCCGTCATCTTCAACTTTAGCACCCAAAGATTCGGCGATTTTTAAAGAATTGAGAGTATCTTCGGCTCTTAAATAATTTTTTATAACGTTTTGACCGGAAGTTAAAAGAGAGAAAATCGCACATCTGTGCGATATTGATTTGTCAGCGTCTACTTTAAACTTTTCTTCGAATTTTTTACCGCTAATAACCTCTAATATCATCTAAGCTTTATCCCTTTCGCTTCTAAGACAGATAAAATTTTTTCCATTATATCATTAATTTCTTTTTCTTGTAAAGTAGAATCCTCTTTTTGTAACACAAATCTGATAGAAAGTGAGTTATTTTCACCCAAATCAAATATATCGAACGGATAAAACTCTTTTAATTCCTCAATATTCAATGAGTTGATAATATCCGCTACATCTTTATAGCTCATATCTTTACTAACCACAAGACTTAAGTCTCTTGTAACTTTAGGGAATTTAATAATATCTTCGGCCTCTTTTTTAACTTTTTCAAGTTTATCAAGCTCGATTTCCGCAAAATAAGTATCGTCTATTTCGAAATCTTTCGCAACTTTAGGATGAAGTTTGGCAACTACGCCGATTACTTTACCGTCTTTAAGAATTTTTGCGTTTTGATACGGATGCGCTATCGGATGAGAATCGTTCGGTAATAATTTGATATCTCCGAAAATCTGAGATAATTTATCCACTATAAATTTAAAATCCACTTTTGCAGGTTTTCCGTGATTTACCGGATTTTCGTAATCGCTTTGTCCGTTAACTACAAAAGCGATACTTTGTTTTTCGTTTCTTTGTTTATCATAAACACTACCGCTACTGAAAAGATAAATTCTTTTATATCCGTTTGCTTTGTTTCTTGCGATATCTTCAAGAAGTTGTAAAAGAATTGTACTTCTTAGAGTATCGAGCTCTTTTACAATCGGATTTAACAAATCAAGATTATCTTCAACAGTCTCGAATCCGTATTTTTGAAGTCTCTCTTTATCATCAAATACGAAATGAAGCACTTCATAAAATCCGTTTGCCACGGCTTTTAGTTTTAATTCATTTAAAAAGTCGATATTTTCCAAAACTTCGTTCGTTCTGTCAGCTTCCACGAAATGAAGAGGTTTGCTCGGAATTTCGTCAATTCCGTAAATTCTTAAAACTTCTTCCGCGATATCTTGAATATTTTCTATATCGCTTCTAAATAGAGGTACTTTAACTTTTACACTCGTCTCAGTAATAGCTTCGATAGAAAATCCTAATTTTTTGAGAATTTCAACTATCTTTTTCTCATCTATATTTTCCCCGATAATAGAATTAAGCTCGTCAATATCTACATTGATAATTTTCTCTTTCATATCGATTGAGAGGTCAATATCCCCGCTAAATACAGGCAAGTCAAGTTCATTAAGTAAATAATCGACTCCGAATCTCAAATTCGGCTCGCTTCCTCTGCTCGCACGGAAGAAATAATCATCCGTTTTGAGATTTTTCAAAAAGACGATTTCACTGACATATTTAGGGTCGATATAGTTGGCATTTACGATATATTTCCCGCTCTCTTCTACATTTATTTCGTTTCTGATACCCACATAATATTTTCCGTAACACTTAAATACGTCAACTCCGTCCTCATCGTCAAGCTCGATACTTCCTACGTTACCTCCGACAAGAAGCACTCCCGTTGCGTGCATTGCATATTTTATAAATTTATCGAATTCGCTTTTGGCTTCAAGTTCTACAAGAGCAAGTCTGTAGTCGATTTTTAGTTTAGAATTTATTTTTCCTTCAAACGCTCTTATTAAATGAGAAGAGTGTTTGGCTTCGTTTTTTTCCACTTTTACTATTCTACCGATACCCTCTTGTAACTCTTCACATTCGAATTCAAGGCTTTTTAAATCTCTATTTAATCCCGCACTAAGCTCTCTTGCGATTCCGTAAATACTAAAACAATCACCTCTATTCGCAGTTACTCCAAGCTCGATAACCTCATCATTTAGATATTTTCCTGCATATTCTCCGATTTTCAGCTCTCCTAAAGAATCGTCCATTACCAAAATTCCCTCGTGAAAATCAGGAAGTCCGATTTCTCTTGCTGCACAAATCATACCGAAACTCTCAACTCCTCTGAGTTTCGCTTTTTTGATTTTAAAATCTCCCGGAAGTACCGCTCCGATTTTGGCAACAGGTACTTTTTGTCCTGCCGCTACGTTGCTTGCTCCGCAAACGATTTGTAGCTCTTCATCTCCCACATTTACTTTACAAACGTTTAATTTATCGGCATCGGGATGTTTATGACACTCGATAACCTCTCCTATTACAACTTTTTGAGGCACTTCGATTTTTTTATATCCCTCTACCTCTTGTCCGATTCTATTTAGCGTATTAATTATCTCTTCAGTTGAAATTCCGTCTAAATCGATAAATTCCTCAAGCCATCTTCTTGTCACTATCATTTGAACTGCTCCATTAGTCTGATATCTCCCTCGTACATACTTCTTAAGTCGTTAATTTTATTTAAAAGCATCGCAAATCTCTCAACCCCAAGACCGAATGCATATCCGCTTACGTTTTCATATCCTACGGCTTTGAATACGTTAGGGTCCACAACACCGCACCCCAATACTTCAAGCCATCCGGTTTGCGAACACACCCTACATCCTTTTCCTTCACAGAATATACAACTGATATCTACTTCGGCACTCGGTTCCGTAAACGGGAAAAACGAAGGTCTGAATCTGACCTTTACATCCCCGAACATATGAACCAAAAACGCTTCGAGTATGAATTTCAAATTCGCAAAACTCACTTTTCCTTTTTCATCTACCACAAGCCCCTCTACCTGATGAAACATAGGCGTATGAGTTAAGTCGTAATCTCTTCTGAAAACAGCTCCCGGACTTATAATTCTAATAGGCGGTTTTTGTTTTAGCATAGTTCTTATTTGTACGGGAGAAGTGTGAGTTCTAAGAAGACTTCCGTCTTTGAAATAAAAAGTATCTTGCATATCTCTTGCAGGGTGATATTTCGGAAGGTTCAGGGCTTCGAAATTGTGAAAATCGTCTTCCACTAAAGGCCCTACTTCAACAGCAAAATTCATTCTTGTAAAAAATTCGATAATTTTATTCATAGTATCCGTAATAGGATGTATAGCACCCGTAGGTTTGGGATTGAATAAAGTAACGTCGATTTTTTCGAGTTTTAATTTCTCTTCAAGTAGTTTTTCTTCAAGCTCTTGTTTTTTTTGAGCAATTAAATCGAGAGCTTTTTCTTTTAATTCGTTAAGCTCTTTTGCGACCTTTTTTTTCTCTTCCGGAGCTAAATTTTTAAGCTCTTTAAATTTTTGAGTGATAATTCCGTTTTTACCAAGCAGTTTAACTCTGATTTTTTCAAGTTCATCCAAACTCAGCGCTTTGCTAATCTCGCTTAAATCCACCAAAACTCCTTAAAATTTTTGGATATAATACCAAAAAAAAAGGAGCCTTTCAATGGAGTGTATTTTCTGTAAAATCGTAAATGGTGAGATTCCGAGCAATAAAGTTTTGGAAAACGATAAATTTTTAGCATTTCACGATATCAATCCCATAGCACCTATTCACGTGCTTATCATCCCAAAAGACCATTATGAAAAATTCGACTCCACTCCTGTGGAATTACTGCCTGAAATGGCCGAATTTATAAAAGAAGTGGCAAAAGAACTTAATATTACCGATTACAGATTAATCACAAACAACGGAAAAGGTGCGGGACAAGAAGTTTTTCATTTGCATATCCATATGGTCGCAAATCCAAACGGCAAACTTTTATGGCCTAAACTTGCGTAATTAACACAAAAGAAACATAAAAAATATAAACTTTCGAAAAAAAGGAAACGTATGAAATATGTCGGAGCCCACGTAAGCGCCGCGGGAGGTGTCGAAAACGCCGTTAAAAACGCCGTAGAAATCGGCGCTAACGGATTTGCGCTTTTTACTAAAAACCAAAGACAATGGTTTGCAAAACCTCTAAGCGAAAAAAGTATTACAAAATTTAAAGAATGGATGCAAGAGCACGGATTCAATGCCGATGCCGTTTTGCCTCATGATAGTTATCTTATCAATTTAGGACATCCTGAAGTCGAAAAAAGAGAAAAATCACTTGAGAGTTTTATTGACGAAGCAAGAAGAGTCGAGCAGTTGGGACTTAAGTATCTAAACTTTCACCCCGGCAGTCATCTTAAAAAAATTAGTGAAGAAGAGTGTCTTGATTTGATAAGCGAGAGTGTAAATCACGCAATAAAAGAGACGGAAAGTTGCGTTTTCGTTATCGAAACGACTGCCGGACAAGGTAGCAACTTGGGATATAAATTCGAACATTTGGCGTATATTATCGACAAAATCGAAGATAAAGAGAGAATCGGAGTATGTATCGATACGGCTCATATATTTGCCGCCGGATACGATATCAGAACAAAAGAAGCATACGAAGCGACAATGAAAGAATTTGATGAAATAGTAGGTTTTAAATACCTAAAAGGAATGCATATAAACGACTCAAAAGCCAAATTCGCAAGTCGTGTGGATAGACACCACTCTTTAGGAAAAGGCGAAATAGGAATCGATGCGTTTAAATTCATAATGCAAGATGAAAGAATCGACAACATACCTTTGGTACTTGAAACAATCGAGCCTGAATTATGGCCGGAAGAGATAAAAATGCTAAGAAGTTTCGAAAATGTATAAGTACCTGCATATCTACCAAACACCAAAGCTTAGCGGCTCTATCGATATTAGCGGAGCCAAAAATTCGGCACTTCCGGCCATAGCGGCTACTATTTTGGCAAAAAACGAACCGACACTCACAAACGTCCCGGAAGTTGCGGACGTTAAGACGCTTCTTAAGCTTTTGAAAATTTTAGGAGCGAGTTTTGAATTTGAAAACAACACTTTAAAAATCGACACCTCCACTATCAACAACACAACCGCGGTTTATGAAATAGTAAAAACGATGAGGGCTTCGATTTTGGTACTCGGTCCGCTGCTTACGAGATTCGGAGAGTGTAAAGTTTCGCTGCCCGGAGGATGTGCAATAGGTGCAAGACCGGTGGATTTACACCTAAAAGCACTTGAGAGAATGGGAGCGGATATTACGATAGAGGGCGGTTATATTCACGCAAGAGGAAAGTTAACGGGCAGTGATATCGTTTTTGATAAAGTAACCGTTACGGGTACGGAAAATATCCTTATGGCGGCTGCTCTTGCTAAAGGGAAAACAAGAATAATCAATGCCGCAAAAGAGCCTGAAGTCGTACAGCTTTGCGAAATATTACAAAACGCAGGCGTAGAAATAGAAGGTATAGGCAGCGATGAGATTTTAATAACCGGAACTGACGGAGAACTTTTGGATTTTAAAACCGCAAGAATAATCCCGGATAGAATAGAAGCCGGAACTTACCTTTGTGCCGGAGCTATTACAAATTCTCAAATAACGATTAAAAAAGCAAATCCGAACCATTTGGAAAGTATTTTGATAAAGCTAAACCAAATGGGATTCGCAACGGAAATTGATAACGACGAAATTACGATAAAACCGGCAAGAAAAATAGAACCGGTAAATATTTCTACTACCGAATATCCGGGATTTCCTACGGATATGCAAGCTCAGTTTATGGCGATTGCAACTCAAGCTGAGGGCGTTAGTATTATTGAAGAGAGACTTTTCGAAAACCGCTTTATGCACGTGCCGGAACTAAACAGACTCGGAGCGGATATAAGAATTCAAGGCAAAATCGCAACTATTTACGGCCCGAAAGAGCTCATAGGAGCCGACGTAATGGCAACTGACCTTAGAGCAAGCTCGGCACTCGTTTTAGCCGGACTCATAGCCGAGGGTGAAACAAAAGTGCATAGAATTTATCATCTTTTTAGAGGTTATGAAAAACTGCTTGAAAAATTCAGAGCCTTAGGGGCTCAAATGGAACTAAAAGAAGAGCCTAATCCTTAAGAATCTCAAAATAAATCTTCGCCACTTCTTCTCTTTTTAACTCTTTTCCCAAAAAATACTCCATAGCCAATACGCCTTGATATACCAACATATCAAGTCCCGTTTTGGTTTTGAGATTATATTTTTTAGCAAGCGCTAAAAACGGTGTCTCTTTTCCGTAAATTACGTCAACGGCATATTTCGCATTTGAAAAAAGTTTATTTAAAATCTCTTCGGGTGCCGGGAGATTATCGTCGTTTAGGCCGGCTGAAGTGGTATTGATTATCAAATCGTATTTGAAATTATCGATATTATCCCAGGTAAAGGTTTTTTTGTTTTTTTGTTTGAAATATTCAAGTCTGTTTGCCGAGCGGTTTAGTATATCGGCTTGCGGCAATACAAGACTCAAAGCCTTAGCCGTACCGCCCGCACCGATAATAAGCACACTTTTATAATCAAACTCCTTTATAGCTTCTAAAAATCCGGGTGCGTCGGTATTGTAGCCTATTATTTTATCTCCCTCTTTTACAAGAGTATTAACCGCTCCTATCTCTTTTGCAATACCTCTGACTTCATCGCATAGCTTAAACGCCCACTCTTTATGAGGCACAGTTACGTTCGCACCTTTTATTTTCAGCTCTTTAAATTTTTCAATTATTTTAGAGCCCTCTTTTAGATGATATCTGCCGTAACATTCGTCAATTTTTTCTTTTTTAAAAAAATAATTATGCATCAAAGGCGACTTGCTATGACTTACAGGGTCTCCGAATATCAAAAACATCTCTCTCCTTATCTGATAAGATAAAAATAGAACTCTTCCCCGTCAAAATAAAATTTAACCTCAATACCTTTTCTATTAACGACGATATTTTGTAAATTTTCTATTTCGTCAAAAACTTTCGGAAGCGTAAGATTTATATCGACATCGTATTTTTTAAGCTCTCTTTTTACGTTACCTACTATTATATTCGCAAACTCACCGACCATATCGACTAAGTCTTCTTTGCTTTGGTACTCTTCTCCAAGCAAAATTTTACTAATTCTTCGTGATAATTTTTCCGTAAAAATCAAAATCATAACTCCGTCATTATCTCCGTAAAACCCGATAGAGCTCGCTACGTAATCTTTACTCGTATCAAGAGTAACTTCTTTGATGTTAGGAGGCTCTTTTGTCGCGGTAACTCCCGTCATAAGCTCAACGGTCGAAATAGTAGCGTTTACGAAATACGGCAATATTTTTACGAAATCTTTGGTGATTTTTTTTGCTCTTTTATAAATAACGTCGTTTGATTCAAGAGCGTCTTTATACTCTTCGGAATTTAAAAGCTCTTCTTCATTTGCAAAAAACATAAACCCGACATCTTCCAAATCTTCCAAAAGATTTTTTTGTATATTTTTCGCATTTAATCCTACAATCGCCAAAAGAGCTCCGTATTCGGCACCTTCGACCCCAAGCTTACTTAAAAACCTGACGGCATGAACGTTTAGACCTTTTACTTGGTTCATATCAAATACAAAAACCCTAAATCCGATTAATAAATTACGCCTGAAATATTCTATATCGAACATATTCGGAAGATTTGCGTCCAAAAAGTTATCGAAATAAAAATAAACTACCCCGTTTTTTACGACCGCTCCCACTCTATTCGAAATTTTAGTAACAAACGATTCTTTAATAATTACGCCGTCTTTGCCTTCCTCTTCGTTGTTAATAACCTTGGGGTTATAACCTTTTTTAACGAGATAATAAATTAACATATTTTTGTTTTGGTCGTCTTTTATACAACAAAGATAAATTGGCTTTTCCTCTCTATAGTCATCATCGCAAAATATTTTTTCTATATGTTCGTTTTCGAAAAAGTGAAAAAAGCAGTTTTTTAAATTACCGATAATCGTTTTTATGTTTTTGTTTGCATTAAAAATACAACCTTCGATATTTTTTTTATAAAGCATTTCGAAGATATCGTTCATAAACCGAATGGCGTTCATATTCGCACTTATGATTTTTGAAAAATCGATACTTACGTATTTGACGCCTTTTTTTTCAAAAAGCGAAATATCGGCGGGAGTGATAATCTCTCCTACCGCTTCGGCGTCTAAAAAACCTTGAGGTTTATAATAAACTTTTTTACCTTGAAAACTTCTAATTACCCCCATCTAAATCCTTTAGAGTGGCAACCAACGCTCCGAGTTTGTTATTGACCTCTTTGTATTCGAGTTCAGGCTTGCTATCGGCAACGACACCGGCTCCGGCTTGAAAAATCACTTCGTCATCTTTTATAAGAGCCGTTCTGATCGTAATTGCGCTATCCATATTTCCGTCAAAACCGAAATATCCTATACTTCCTGCGTAATATCCTCTTTTTAGACCTTCGTATTTTGCTATTAGCTCCATCGCTTTAATTTTAGGAGCTCCGGTCATCGTACCGGCGGTGAAAGTCGCTTTAAATAAATCGAACATATCGTATTTGCTATCAAGTTCGCCTACGACGTCGCTTACCATATGCATAACGTGAGAATATCTCTCAACCCTCATAAGCTCTTCGACTTTCACACTTCCGGCTTTTGCTACACGACCGACATCGTTTCTTCCGAGGTCAACGAGCATGATATGTTCCGCTACTTCTTTAGGGTCGTTTATCATATCATGTTCCATTTCCAAATCTTCTTTGAGCGTCGCGCCTCTTTTTCTTGTTCCCGCTATCGGTCTTAGCAAGATTAAATCGTCAT
This sequence comes from Caminibacter pacificus, assembly GCF_003752135.1. Lineage (NCBI taxonomy): Bacteria > Pseudomonadati > Campylobacterota > Epsilonproteobacteria > Nautiliales > Nautiliaceae > Caminibacter > Caminibacter pacificus. Next base: position 316,817 of record NZ_RJVK01000001.1, on the reverse strand, counting down.
TTAATCTTACCATTACCTCAGGAGAACTTCCTACAATAGCAAAATCGTCAATATCCAAATAATATAAATATGGAGACGGGTTTTTACTTCTCAGTTTTCTATAAAAACTGAATCTATCGACTATCGCTTTTACTTTTAATCTGTTTGAAAGTACGATTTGGAATATATCTCCGGCTTTGATGTTTTCTTTGGCGTTTTTTACCATTTCAAAAAATTTTTCTTTACTAAATACGAATTTAGGCTCTTCTAAGATTTTAGCCGGCTTAATAGGTAGGTGTTTATAAGTCGAGTTTATCGAATCTCTTATGACATAAAGGTGTTTTTCGTACTTTTCGTCATTGATTATTACCGTAAGTTCCGAAGATTTATGAGAAAAACCTACGACTATTTTAGGTCTTATCATATAAAGGTCTGGAATGTCGGTTTCATCTTTTAAATTATCCATTACGGGCTTTAAGACAGGCTCGAAAACTTTTACCATATCATAACCGATATACCCGACAAATCCGTCAACAAAACCGATTTTAAGTTCACGAGAGAGTTTTTTATATTTTTCTTTGTCGATTTTCGAATAGTACTCTTTAAAAAAAGAAAAAGGATCTTTATCTAAAACTTCCTCTTTTTCTCCGTCAAAATAGTAAGTTTTATAATCTTTATACGATACTCTCTCTTTTTCGCCTATAAAAATAAAAGAGTAGTTTCCGTCGGTATTGTTTATAACACTTTCGAAAAGAAACATTCTCTCGCTCGGAAAAAGAGAAGAGAGGGTATTATAAATTGCAATCGGTGAAAACTCATCAACTAAAAACTTATCAAAAACCATTATTTCGCCTTATAAATAAATGCGTTTTGAGTTACTTCTCTTTTGATTTTAGCAAGTGCTCTTTTAGCATCGCTTCTTGTTTTATAAGGACCTACCAAAATTTTCGTAACTTTGATTTTTTCGCCGTTTTTTACGATATACGTATGAATGTATTTGTAATTGAATCCGTATTTTTTTAGCAATGCCAAGAATTTTTTATTAGGTTTTGCGTTTTTAAGAAGTGCCGCTACTTGAACGTAATATTTTCCGTACGCAACTTTTTTAGGTTTCGTAGTAACCGCAGGTTTTGTTACTTTTACGGGTTTTTTTGTGATTTTTTGAGTTTTTTGCTCTTTTGCTTGAGGTTTTTCGTTTTTAACCGGCTCTTGAGTTACTTGAGGTTTAGGTTTTTGAGTTTGAGTGTTGTTTTGAGTCGTATTAGTTTGAGTTGCAGCCGGTGTTTGAGCGTTAGTATTTGTTTTTGCGTTATTTTGAGTATTTTCATTAACGTTTTGATTTTCATTTTGATTTGCGTTTTGATTAGCCGTATTCTCATTTGCCGTCTCGATCGGTAACGGTTTAAACTCTTCTTGAGGTTTAATCTCTTTTTCAGTTTTTGGTTGAGGCGGTAATATTTCGTTATTTTTTCCGCTGCTCATATTTTGAAAAATAGCCACGGCAATTACTATAATTATAAAAATTAAAAAACCTATAGCCGCGTAAATCAGAGGCTTTTTCATATCCTTTTTAGGATTGATATTTAATAAATCGTCATTTTTCATTGTTACTCCTTACATATGTCGAGCCCAAGAAGCTCCTCTTTCTTTTTTATATAGTTCATAAGGCAGGTTTAAAATATTAAACTCGCTTGGCAACTCGTCAGTTGGAAAAACTCTCCATTGCTTAGGCAATTTCGTCGCAAGTTTCATCGAAAGAGCTTTTCCAAGCTGGATTGCTTCTGCAACGGTCGTATGTCCTTTGTGGATATAAAGATGTAAATGACCTCTTGTTTTGGAGTGATACGCAGTAAAATTCAAAAATCCCTCTTCTCTTAAAAGCAAACTCGCCCTATTCCAAAATCTCTCCGGGTCTATTCCGTTATAATCAAAAACGATATTTTCAACGATATTTCTTTGTCTGTTGATTAAATCGTGAGCTATGATTTTTTTTCTTTCAATATGTTCGTTCATTACTTGAAGAGTTAAAGGTCTTTCTATTTTTTCGTACTTATCGAAAAAAGTTCTGCCTTTGTAGTTGATTTTGGTAACGATTTTACCTCTGTATTCGAAGTAGTAGTTTCTATTCATTTTTATCATTGCGATATCTACGTTATAAGCCAAAACGTCTCCTTTTTATGCCCCAAATAGGGGAAAAAATTAATAAGTAGGTCTGTCGTAAATTACGAATTTGCTTGCAAGTTCTTTAAGTTCTGCCGCAACTTTATCTTGAAGTTCGAGGTTATAAATATCATCAAGAACATCTGCGATTTTGTTCGCTATAAATCTGAACTCTTCTTCTTTCATACCTCTTGCCGTAAGAGCCGGGCTTCCGATTCTGATACCCGAAGTTACAAAAGGACTTCTTTTCTCACCAGGAACAGTGTTTTTATTTACAGTAATTCCGGCTCTTCCAAGTGCCTCTTCGGCTTCTTTACCGCTGAATTCTTTATTTAAGAAACTTACAAGTACAAGGTGATTATCAGTACCGCCGCTTACAAGGTCATAACCTCTTTCCAGCAATACTTCAGCAAGCGCTCTTGCGTTTGCTTTTACTTGTTTTGCATAATCTTTCCAGCTATCTTGAAGATTCATTTTAAATCCTACCGCTTTTGCCGCGATTACGTGTACAAGCGGTCCTCCTTGGATTCCAGGGAAGATTGCGCTGTTGATTTTTTTAGCGTATTCTTCGTTATTTGTAAGAATAAGTCCTCCTCTTGGTCCTCTTAAAGTTTTGTGAGTCGTAGTTGTCACAACGTCACAATGAGGGAATGGATTCGGATGCTCACCAGCAACCACAAGTCCTGCGATATGTGCAACGTCCGCCATTAAAATAGCACCTACTTCATCAGCAATTTCTTTGAATTTTGCAAAATCTATTTCTCTTGGATACGCACTCGCACCGCAAACTAACATTTTAGGTTTTACTATTTTAGCGATATCTCTTACTCTATCATAATCGATTCTACCTGTTTTTTCGTCGATTCCGTAAGAGAAAGAGTGATAATGTTTACCTGAAAAGTTTACTTTCGCACCGTGAGTTAAGTGTCCTCCGTTGCTTAAGTCCATTCCTAAAAGTTTTTCAAGAGGTTTCATCAGCGCAACATACACCGCTCCGTTTGCTTGGCTTCCCGAGTGCGGTTGAACGTTTGCGTATTCGCATCCGAAAAGCGCTTTTGCTCTGTCAATTGCAAGTTGTTCGATCATATCCGCATATTCACATCCGCCGTAATATCTTTTTCCGGGATATCCTTCAGCGTATTTATTTGTAAAAACGCTTCCCATAGCTTCCATTACTTCCGGAAGAGTGAAGTTTTCAGAAGCGATCATTTCAAGATGATTCGTTTGTCTCTCAAGCTCTTTTTCCAAGATTGAATAAACGTCTTGATCGTAATTTTTAAGTAAACTCATATAATCTCCTTTTCTTTATTTAACGTCGTCTTCGTCTTTAATCTCTTTTTTAGGTTTCATTGTCGGGAATAAAATCACATCTTTAATAGAATGTGAGTTTGTCAAAAGCATCACAAGTCTGTCGATTCCTATACCTTCACCTGCTGTCGGAGGCATTCCATATTGAAGTGCACGGATATAGTCGTAATCCATATCCATACCCTCTTCATCACCTTTGGCTTTAGCCTCAAGCTGAGCTTTAAATCTTTCGTATTGATCAAGAGGATCGTTTAGCTCGTTAAATCCGTTTGCTATTTCGCGCCCGGCGATAAACAATTCTAATCTCTCTGCAAATTCAGGATTTTCGTCACTTCTTCTTGCAAGAGGTGAAATTTCAATAGGAAATTCAGTTACGAACGTAGGATTGATAAGTTTTGATTCTACGAACTCGTCAAATAGTTCCGCCCAAAGTTTGCCTTTTGAATCGATATGCTCTTCTATTTCAACTCCGGCGTCTTTTAGATATTTTTTCATAGCTTCCACATCTTCAAGTATATCTTCAGGTACTCCGCCGATTTTAACGAGCGCATCTTTATAAGTGATTGTTTTCCAATCGTCAAAATCTATTTCCATATCTCCGTATTGAAGTTTTTTCGGAAGATTCAATTTTTCAAACAGATAATCAAACAGCTCGCGTGTAAGTTTCATCAAATCTTCCATAGTATGATACGCCCAATAAAACTCGATCATTGTAAATTCAGGATTGTGAGTGTGGTCGATTCCTTCGTTTCTGAAGTTTCTGTTTAGCTCGAATACCGCTTCGAATCCGCCTACAATAAGTCTTTTTAAGAAAAGTTCAGGCGCAATTCTTAGATTCATATCGATATCAAGAGCGTTATGGTGAGTCATAAAAGGTCTTGCGTTCGCTCCGCCTACAACCGTATGAAGCATAGGAGTTTCAACTTCCAAAAATCCTTTTTTCAAGAAAAATTCTCTTACCAAACTAACGATTTGACTTCTTAATTTGAATCTATCTCTCGTCTCTTTATTCATAATCATATCAAGATATCTTTGGCGATATTTCGTTTCGATATCTTGAAGTCCGTGGAATTTTTCAGGTAGAGGATGAATCGCTTTTGTTAAGATTCTCACATCATCCGCGTGAATACTAAGCTCTCCGGTTTTCGTTACAAAAGGATACCCGGTAACTTCTACGATATCACCCACTTCCAATGTTTTTTTAAGAAGATTAAATTTATCTCCCAAGTCGTTTTTGCTCATATATGCCTGTAAAATACCGCTTTCGTCTTCAAATTTAAAAAACGCGGCTTTACCCATAAGTCTCAAAAACTTAACTCTTCCGGTAACCGTAAACTTACGATTTTCGTCTCTTTTGTTTTCGAGCTCGAAAACGTCTTTGTTTTTTTCTAAAAATTCAGCGATTTTAGTATCTCTTTTTGCATTATGCCCGTACGGGTTGATTCCCGCTTCTTTTAATTTTTCGGCTTTCGCCATTCTTTGTTTTACGTATTCATTTGAAAACATCAATCTCCTTTTAGGATTACTTTATTGGAATTTTAACATTTTTAGAGACTTTTTCTAAATCTTGAGGGCTAATATTTATAATCTTTTCTCCCACTTTTAAAAGCACGGGATAAACAAGACTTTTTTGAGTATATTCATGCATTTTTTCGCGTACGAATTTCACTTGATATAAAAGCGCGATTATCACCGCTATCAAAACGAAAAATTTAGCTCCCGAAAAAACAAATCCCAAGATTCTATCAAACACGCCAAGAGCACTTAATTTTAAGATTTTAGCAAGCAAAAATCCAACAAATACGGCAAACAACCAAAAACCGACGAATACTGCGATAAAACCTACCAAATCTATTGCTGATTTGTTCGGAATAGCAAAAAGGTTTTGATTAATATAAACTCCCACTTGATGATAAAACTTGCTTGCCAAAATAAGCCCGCCGACAATTCCGACAAGTCCAGCTATTTCTTTTATAAAACCGTTAAAAAAACCTTTAATCGCCAGAATAAGCGTAATACCGATAATTACCGCATCAAAAATACTCATTATTCTCCTTACAAAATTTTATAGCCGTTTTTTTCCACCTTCGCTTTATATAGCGCCTCATCGGCTCTTTTTATCATTGACTCGATTGTGTCACCGGCTCTGTGTTGAGTGATTCCGGCAGATATCGTAATTTTAATATAATTTTCTTTATATTTTAAGGTTGTGCGGTAAATTTTGTAAATAATTCTCTCAATACTTTTTTCGGCGTTTTCAAGAGTTGAACGATTAAATACGATTATAAATTCATCACCCCCGTATCTGTAGATTTTGTCACTTTTTCTAATTAAACTTTTCATCGTATCGGCAAGCTTGATTAAAACGAAATCTCCCACCAAATGTCCGTATTTATCGTTTACCATTTTGAAATTATCTATATCTACGATAGCTATCACCAAATCAAGGTTTCTATCTTTTCCTTTTTCTAAAATTTCACCTAAGTCTTTTTCGAGCGCTTTTCTGTTATATACTTTTGTCAAAGGGTCAATCAAAAGCTCTTTATAAGCTTTATCAAGCTCGCTTTGAAGTTCTTGAATTCTCTCTTCCATTTGATTAACTTTTTCTATCAAGTTGGCGGAAAATTTAATAACCATCTCTTTTATTTCATCAGCATCGGCAACGTTTACTTCGTCTATTATCTCTCTTGAATCGTTTTTTATATCTTTGGTATGAATAGATATTTCACTGATAGTTTCCGAAGTTTTCGCAAGTATTATCTCATCAAGAGTCGGAGCTATACACAAAAGTTTAGGATTTAGTTGATTAAGTATTCCTTTTTCGTTTGCAATCGCATTAAAAACGTCCCTGTAATATAAAGGATAAGGCGGTTTTTTAGCCTTTTCCAAGTCTTGCATAGTTTTATTTGCTATTTCTTTAATCAATTCTTCCATAACTTTCCCTTTTTTGCTATTATAGTTACTAAATTATCGGATATTAAGGAGAAAAATTGAGGCTTTCTAAAAAAGATGCAATAAATTTAATTGAAAACAAAGATTTAAGAACGCTCGGAGAAATGGCTCTTGCGAAAAAAAGAGAACTTCACCCTAAAAAAATCACAACTTTTATAGTAGATAGAAACATAAACTATACCAATATATGCTGGGTGGATTGTAAATTCTGCGCTTTTTACAGACACAAAAAAGACAAAGACGCTTATATTCTTAGTTTCGAAGAAATAGACAAAAAAATAGACGAACTGCTTGAAATCGGAGGTACTCAGATTCTTTTTCAAGGGGGCGTTCATCCGAATTTGAAAATAGACTATTACGAAAATCTTGTAGAGCATATCCATAAAAAATATCCTCAAATTACAATTCACGGATTCAGTGCACCGGAAATCGATTATATAGCAAAAGTATCGAAAATTTCGATAAAAGAAGTACTTGAGAGATTACAAGAAAAAGGTCTAAGCTCAATCCCCGGAGCCGGAGCCGAAATACTTAGTGATAGAGTAAGAGACATTATCGCTCCTAAAAAAATAGACTCCAAAAGATGGATAGAAATACATAAAACAGCACACGAAATAGGAATGAAAACGACAGCTACTATGATGTTCGGAACTGTAGAGACGGTTGAAGAAGTTGTGGAGCATTGGAATATGATTAGAGAGCTTCAAGACCAAACCGGAGGATTTAGAGCTTTTATAATGTGGTCTTTTCAGCCGTATAACACTCAGCTTATGAAAGAAGGAATAGTAACCCATAAAACTTCTTCGAACAGATATTTAAGATATTTGGCCGTAGCAAGGCTATTTCTTGATAATTTCAAAAATATTCAAAGCTCATGGGTAACACAAGGCAGCTACATAGGACAAATGGCTCTTCTTTACGGTGCAAACGATTTGGGCTCTACGATGATGGAAGAAAACGTAGTCAGAAGTGCCGGCGCACAAAACAGAATGAATCAAGAAGAGATGATAAGATTAATCAAAGACGTAGGAGAAATTCCGGCTAAAAGAAATACGGCTTATGAGATATTGGAAATTTTCGATTAAAACTCTATATTTTTATAAAGTTTTAAAAACTTCCACTCTTTTCTCGCCTCTTTAACTTTTTCTTTTTTTATATCACTTATAGCCATCTCTTCGCTTGAACCGAGCATATTAACACACTCTCCCTCAGGGTCTATCACAAAAGAGTTACCGTAAAACTCCCAATCTTCAAAAGTTCCGACTCTATTGACCCTTACAACATACATATTATTCATAAAAGCCCTGCTTTTAAGCATTTCAAACCATCTTTTGTGCGAACCGAACGTCCCGACGCTCGGAATCAAAATACAATCGACTTTTTTATCCCTAAAATATTCCCAAAAATCATCAAAATGACTTTCAAATCCGAACATCACACCGAATCTTATATTTCCTACACTAAAAACCATAGGCTTGTTTTCTTTTTTTGAAAAAAACTTATCTTCGTTCCAATGAGAATAAGGCATAAAAACTTGCGAGTAATAATATCTGACGCTATTTTTATAAAATTTTCCTATTACTTTATACACATTATCGCCTTTTACCATTATCAAAGGCGCGATTATCGTCATATCATACACTTCGCTTAATTTTTTTAATAATTTAACCTGATGAGAAGTCTGTTTTTTTATAAATCCTAAAGGCATTTTTTCAAGCTCTTTAAAAAACCTGTTTAACACATACTCGGGCAATACGAAAATTTTAGCCTTTTCTTTTCTTGCTTGTGAAAGAAAATAGTTGATTTTCGCCTTATCAAGAGGCAAAGAGTCCGATTGCATTATTGCGATATTCATTTTATCTCTTGAAATTGAAGTTTGGCTTCTTCTATCATTTTAGTCGCTTCTTCTAAAAGCTTGATACCCTTTTTGTATGTCTCCATTGCTTCATGAAGCGTAATTTCAGGGTCGTTTAATTTTTCAAGAAGTTTTTTAGCTTCTTCAAGTTTTTTTTCAAAATCTTGCATCAAGTTCTCCTTTTAAAATATCGCTGATTAAAAAGTCGAATTTATCAACTTCGACCAAAAAACTATCATGCCCGTAATCGCTATCAATTTCATAATATTGGCATTTACCGCCCACTTTATCCATATATTTTTTGATATCTCTCATCTCCTGAGGAAAGAATAACGTATCTCCGGAAAAAGAGATTAAATAGAGGTTATCTTTTATTTGCGAAAAAGCATCATCAAGCGAATTAAAGCCTCTGCTTATATCAAAAAGAGAAATTGCCTTTAAAAGATAAATATAACTCAAAGGATCAAACCACTTAGGAAAATTAGCACCGTTGTATTCAAGATAAGATTCAACCTGAAATCTACCGAATAGCTCGAACATTCCGTCAGTTTTTACATATTCTCTTCCGAATTTTTTCTCAAAAGTGGCCGGTGAAATATAATTCAGATATCCGATCATTCTTGCCGCGGCAAGGCCTTTTAGACCCTTTTCTTTAATAATATCGGGGTCGTAATTCCCGTTTTTAAATTCGCTATCGGCTCTAACGGCTTCCATCATCGCTTTATTTATAGCGATAACATAAGGTTTCGTCTGATACGTTGTGGCGATAGGAATTACGTATTTTGCAAAGCCCGGATAATCAACCGCAAGCCTTAAAGCCTGCATTCCTCCCATACTTCCGCCTACTACGGCAAGAAGATTTTTGATTCCCAAAGAGTCCAAAAGAATTTTTTGAGCTTTTACCATATCTTTTATGGTAATTACCGGGAATTTAAGTCTGTACCTTTCATTGCTTCCGGGATAAATCGGACTCATAGGACCGGTTGAACCGAAACAACTACCGATTACGTTCGTAGCGATTACGAAATATTTGGTGGTATCTATAGCTTTCCCATCTCCAATCAAAGCATCCCACCAGCCCGGTTTCCTATCTCCTTCGTAAAAACCAGCCGCGTGATGAGAGCCGGATAATGCATGAGTGATTAATATTACGTTGCTTTTGTCTTCGTTTAGCTCTCCGTACGTCTCATAAATAATCTGCCACGGCTCTAAAATACGTCCGCTTTCCAAATATAAAGGCTTGGTAAATTTTGCAATATGTGTAGAGATTTTCATTTTTGCCTTTTTTTAACTGAAATTTTATCATAAACTAAGCTCAATAGGCTCACAAAAATAAAATCCTTGATATTCGTCAATTCCAAGATAGCTTAAAATTAAAAATTTTTCCTCGTCACTTACAAATTCCGCAACCGTTTTTATATTGAAATTTTTTGCGAATTCTACGATTAACTCTACGATTTTACGATATTTTTCGTTATTTAAGTTTTTGATAATCGAAGCGTCGATTTTTATAATGTCCGGATTCAAATCCAAAATATTTACAAAGTTACTATATCCGCTTCCGAAATCGTCAATCGCTATTTGAGCGTTGTATGATTTTACTTTTACGATAAACTCTTTTACCATATCGAAATTTTTGATACTCTCGCTCTCAAGCACTTCAAAAACAATATTCTCTCCTCCTTGTTTTTCAAGAAGAGAAAAGATAAGCTCGTTAATTTCTCTATTTACGATATCTTCGAAAGAGAGATTAATAGATACCGGAACGTCTATTTTTTTTGAGTCTTCAAACACTTTTTCAATCATTATTTTTGAAAAATCGTGATAGATATTCGCTTCTTTTATCAAATCCATAAATGCAAAAGGAGAGATTATTTTGCCATCGACCTCAACTCTCATCAAAGCTTCGTATTTACAGATTTTTCCGTCTTTATCGACAATACATTGATAATAAGGAAAAACTTTTTTCTCTTTTAAAGCATGATGAAGAGATTGGATTTTATTAAATTTCTCTTTTTGGCTTTTTTCTATTTTTTCGTCGTAAAGAAGATATTTGAGTTTGTTTTTTTTAGCCATTTTCATTGCCATTTCGGCAGTTTGAAAGAGTCTTTCTTTTATATTACTTCCGCCTATTTCGTAATTTATATCGATATTGTTGTATTCAAAAGACATATTAAGTACGTTTTTTAATTCAAAACCGTTTATTTGATGCGGATATCCTATCGCAAATTCGTCACTACCCACTCTATAAAAATATTTATAAGCTCTGAATTTTTCTTTTACTTTTTTCAAAATTTCGTTTCCGAATTCAAATCCGTAAATCTCATTTATAGTAGAAAAATTATCGATATCGAAAACTATCAAACCTTTAAATTTTTCCATATCTTCAAAAAGCTTATTTCTATTGGGCAGATGAGTTAGTTCATCATAATAATATTGATTTTTAAGTTTGGAAATAAGCCCTTCATATTCTTTAATCAAATCGCTTTTCGTTCTGTTTATAAAAGGAACGAAGAAAAACATAAAAATTATAAAAACCAAAATATAAATCACAATCGATAATATGAAAAAGTTTTTAAACTGCCTAACTACATAATCGATTTTATTTTTTAATTCCTGTTTTATTTGAGATTCGTATATTCCTTTTAGAATAGAAAGATTATATTCGTGCAAAAGTGAATAATAAGAGACTTTTTTTTCAACTTTTCCGGTTTTAGGATTTTCGAAATAATAACTTACAAAACAGCTCTTTCCTTTTTTCAGACAATTAAAATATTCCTCTCTAAAATAGTTGCCTTTAACATCGGGTTTATTTACAGATAAAATCATCCCCTCTTTGCTTTTTAAATTAGGCGGCATATAAAAAAGATATCCGAAATTTCCGTTCTTATCAGGAGTAAAAGTCAATATTTTTCCAAGAGCGATGTAGCTTGGGTTGTTTTTGTTTATCTTATCAAGATAGGAAATTATTTTTTCCAGCACGAAAGAATCAATAATCTTTTTATTAATCCCGGCAAGATAAACTTTTTTTCCTAAATTGGTAAAATAAACCAAATATTCACACTCTCCGTGTTTTAAAATAACGAATTTATTATTTTCAATTACATAATTAAATTTGACGTTTTGGGGAATCTCACCTGCAATAATATCGTCTCCGTCAAGTTTTAACGTATGAAGATCGGTATGTTTTATAAGATATTTCAAAAACTCCGCCAAATCATCTTGAGTTCTTTCGTAAATACTTATTTTAAACAAAGAAAATGTCTGTTTGAAATCTTTTACGCTCTTTTTTAAATATCTTTTTTCAAGATTAATAACTTTTTCTTGGGTTAATTTTAGCTCTTTGTCGATATTATCTTCAAAAGCGAAATACAAAAAAATAAAAAAGGCTACCGATATCGTAAAAACTATAACAATCGGCAGGTAAGAGAGTAAAAGTATGTTTTTTTTCAATCAAGTCCTTTCTTTATATCGGTTATTAAATCTTCTATATCTTCAATTCCGACACTAAGCCTAATAAGACCTTCTGGTACTCCGGCGGCTTTTAGCTCTTCTTGACTTAATTGTTGATGAGTCGTACTTGCCGGATGCGTTACAAGAGACTTACTGTCAGCTATATTCGTCACTAATGAAAAAATCTTTAGTTTTTTTACGAAATTTTTCGCCTCTTCGTAACTATCGAGCTCAAAGCTTAATATTCCTCCTCCGAATTTCAGATATTTTTTTGCAAATTCGTAATTTTCGTCACCTTCCAAAAACGGATAATTAACTTTTTTTACTTTCGGATGTTTTTGTAAAAATTTCGCAATTTCCAAAGCGTTTTGAGAGTGAGCTTTTATTCTTAAATGTAGAGTCTCAAGTCCGTTTATTAAAAGCCAGGAGTTAAAAGGAGATATTACCGCTCCGTAGTCTCTAAGAAGTGCGAGTCTCGCTCTTGCAATAAAAGGATTTTCGAATTTTTGTGTATAAACAAGCCCGTGATAGCTCTCGTCCGGTTCGTTAAATTGAGGATATCTTTTTGATTTCAGTTTTTCTTTTAAATGCTTAGCTTCCACTAAACACCCCGCAATCGCACTTCCGTTTCCGACAATATATTTACTCGCACTATGTACGACTACATCCACGCCAAGCTCGATAGGCTTAACGCCATAAGGTGTAGCCATTGTATTATCACATATCGTAACAACACCTTTTTCATTCGCTATTTTTACTATTCCTTCGAAATCAGGCACCGTTAAAGCCGGATTTGCAATGCTTTCAAATAGTATCAGTTTAGTCTTTTCATCTATCAGCTCTATTAATTCCTCCGGTTTTTGAGGGTCAAAATATTTTGCGCTTACTCCGAATTGTTTTAGCGTTTGAGTCGATAGAGTGATACTTCCTCCGTATAGTTTTTGAGAAATGATTATATTGTCCCCCGCTCTTACAAGATTGGAAATAGAATAAAATATAGCCCCCATACCGCTTGCAACGGCCAAAGCGTCTATTCCTCTCTCAAGTGCCGATATTCTTCTTTCAAAAACTCTCGTAGTGGGATTTCCGATTCTTGTGTAGATATTTCCCTCTTCTTCCAAAGCAAAAAGTCTTGCCGCATGGTCGGTATCTTGATATTCGTATGCCGTAGTCATATAGATAGGAACATTCATAGTTTTTTGGGCGTCTTTTTCGTAGCCGTAGTGAAGAGCGATAGTAGCGTCTTTCATTTGTTTATCCTTTTATGATAAAATCTATCCAAATTATATCAAAAGGAGATGAATGAATACTCCAAAAGACGAAGTTTTTAATAAGCCAATTAGCAAACAATTCGAATTTGACGAGGAAGTTGCCAGTGTTTTTGACGATATGCTTAATAGAAGTGTTCCTTTTTACAAGGAAAATCTGAATCTTCAAATAGATATTTTAAAAAATTTCTTAGATAAAAACGACAAAATTGTAGATTTAGGAAGCTCTACAGGGACGTTTTTAATCGAGCTTGCCAAAAAAACTGATAAAAAACTATCCCTAATAGGAATAGACAACTCTCCTGCTATGATAAAAAGAGCGACTCATAAAGCAAAAGCGTTCGGTGTGAAGGTAAATTTTGTAGAAGCGGATTTTTTGGAATATGATTTTTCAAATTCCAAAGCGATAGTGGCAAATTATACCGTTCAGTTCGTAAGACCTCTAAAAAGAGAAAAACTTATAAAAAAAATTTACGATTCTTTGGTAAATGAGGGAATTTTTTTAATGAGCGAAAAGCTTATTACCGAAAACAAAAAACTAAATAAAATTATGATCGATTTATATTACGACTACAAGAAAAAAATGGGATACAGCGAATACGAAATAGCGCAAAAAAGAGAAGCTCTTGAGAACGTTCTCATTCCTTATACGATGAACGAAAACATAGAAATGCTAAAAAATGCGGGCTTTAAAGATATCGAAGTTATTTTTAGGTGGAATAATTTCGCGACTTTTATAGCTTTTAAGCGTTAAAGTCGATACTTATACTTCCTAATACTTCAAATTTGGCGTTAGGGTCTATTTCGGCATGGGACAACACTACTATCTCAACGCCGAATCTCTCCAAAATCTCAGCAAGCGGTTTTCTTATGAGCGGGTCTACGATTAACACCACAGGCGCAACGCCTTTATTTACGAGTTCGTTTACGGCGTTATTGACCTCTTCTACGAGCTTATTCATCTCCGCTACGGTTAGCATAAACTGCTTTTGTTCGCCTTGCTGTTGAAGTTTTGAAATCAAATACTGCTCCGTCCCGGCATCAAACGTTACAAGTTTAAGAGTTCCGTCTTCACTTTCGTATAGTTTTGTAATAACACGACTAAGCGCGCTTCTTACATGCTCTACTATAACGTCGATATTTTTAGTGTATTCCGCCACATCCGCTATAGTTTCTAAAATAGTTATCATATCTTTAATCGGGATTTTTTCATGAAGAAGTGATTTCAAAACTCTTTGAATAAGCCCGATATTCGCAACTTTTAAAGCATCATCCACAATTGCAGGGAAATCTTTTTTGACTCTGTCAAGAAGAGCTTGGACGTCTTGACGAGTAAGAAGCTCTTCAGCGTATTTTTTGATTATTTCGCTTAAATGAGTAACTATTACGGTAGAAGGATCGACAACGGTATATCCGTTCATAAGAGCTTCTTCTTTTTTATCTTCGTCAATCCAAAGAGCCTCTATTCCGAATGCCGGCTCTTTTACTTTTATTCCCTCTATCTCTTCTACGACCATAGGCGTTGACATTGCAAGATATTTATCCGGATAAATTTCTCCTTTTGCAACTTCTACGCCTTTTAATAAAATCATATATTCCGTCGGTTTGATATTCAGATTGTCTTTTATTCTAATTTGCGGCACCAAAAATCCGAAATCGGCGGCTATTTTTTTACGCATAGCTTTTATTCTGTCAAGCAAATCCCCTCCTTGATTCGGGTCGGCTATTTTAATAAGCTGATATCCGATATCAAGCTCAATAAGCTCGACTTTTAAGATATCTTCAAGGACTTTTTCCTCTTCTTTGGCTTCTTCTTCAGGAGATTTTTTAGGTTTTTCCTCTTTTGATTCTTTTTGTTCTTTTTTGCTCTCTTTTTTCGGAGGAGGTTTTTTTCTGAATTTCGCTATCAAGCTTTCAATAGGGTCGACACCTTTTTGAGTCTCCATCATCAAATATCCGGCGATCAAAAACACCCCGCCCACAAATAAAAGACTTCCGGTAGGAAATCCGGGAATAAACGCCATAAATACAAGTATCACACCGACTATTATGACGACTTTATAATCTCTCATAAGCTGTTTGATAACGCCCTCTGCGAAATTGCTCTCATCTTTTGTCGCACGAGTAATAATAATACCTGTAGCTGTCGATACCATAAGAGCGGGAATTTGTCCTACAAGTCCGTCACCGACTGTTAGAATCGTATACGTAGAAGCCGCCTGAGCCAAATCCATTCCATGTTGGAAAATACCTATCAAAAATCCGGCTATAATATTTACTACAGTAATAATAATTCCGGCAATAGCGTCACCTTTTACGAATTTACTCGCCCCATCCATAGCCCCGTAAAAATTCGCCTCTTTTATAAGCTCTTCACGACGTCTTTTTGCTTCTTGTTCGTCTATCAAACCGGCATTTAGGTCGGCATCTATCGCCATTTGCTTACCAGGCAAAGCATCAAGAGTAAATCTTGCCGCAACTTCCGCAACCCTCGTAGAACCTTGAGTAATAACCATAAAGTTAATGACAACCAAAATAATAAAAATTATTATCCCGATTACATAATTTCCACCTACAACAAACTCCCCAAATGCCGAAATAATTTTACTAACGGCATCGGGACCTTCATATCCTTTGCTTAAAATCATTCTCGTAGTAGCGACGTTAAGCGAAAGTCTATAAAGCGTAACAATCAAAATAATGGTAGGAAAGGTCGTAAAATCCGTAGGCTTTGGAATATATAAAGATAAAAGCAAAATCAAAACCGCAACGGCTAAAGAGATAGTAAGAAAAAAGTCCAAAAGCCCGCTTGGCAGCGGTACGATAATAATCAGTAGTATTGCAAATACGAATAATACTACGCCTATATCAGTTATTTCATTAAAAAATCTTAATGCGTTTTTGACTTTATTTACCAGATTTCATCCTTATAACGTCTTCTAAAGTATATTTATCTAAAATTTTCGATATTTCGCCTTCAAGTTTTGCAAAAAAAGGCCACAACGAACAAACTCCGCCTCTGTCTCTCGTACAATCGTTTATATTTTTAGAACAATAAAAAACAAGAGACTCTTTATCTTCCATAGCACTAAATACATCCGTAATTTTAATATCTTTAGGCTCTTTTGCCAATACGAATCCTCCGTGAATTCCTTTAAACGACTTAACAAACCCTTTTTTTGAGAGAGTTTGAAGAAGTTTAGCTAAAAACGGCTTGGGAAGCTCCGTGAGTTCAGATAGTTTCGTAACATCGACCGGTTTATCGAATTTCGATAATTCGACAAGCGCTTGTAAAGTATATGCGGTAGATTTCGTAAATATCATATGAGTCCTTTTTAGGAAATTATACAAAAATAATCTTATTTTATAAAATTATTTCCATAATTACGCTGTTTTTATCCACTCTGTAATTACACTCACTGCAAAAATACTGCTGCATAATCAAACGAGTATAATAAAGTTCGTTATTAAGTACGTTTTCGAAATTATCGATTAAATTTTTCGAAAAATGTTTAAAACGGATATGAATCTCGATTTTGTCTTCTTTGAATTCGAAAATGATTTTTTCAATTTCGTTTTGAAATTTTGACATATTATACAAAAAGTCCAAAATCACTTGTTGAAATTTATTTTTATATCCGAATATATAAATATTTTCGCCTTTTATTTCTACAAGTCCCTCATTTAAAACGTCTTTTAAGCTGTAAACAACCTCTTTTGTCGCTTCTTTGAGGTCGAATTCAAGTACCGAGCTGTCGTTAAAATATTTTTCTATCATAGTGAGCTTATTTAAAATATATGTAGCTTCTTCTTTTGTTTCCTCTTTTTCCAAAAGCTTATGAAGTTTTTCTTTAATTTTTCTTGAAACCATCAAAAACATCTCACCTATTGCGGACACTTTTGTTTGATGAAGAAGTAATTTTTCTTTTTCTTTCAGTTCGCTTAACGCACTAAAAATCTTCTCTTCAAGCTCTTTATTCATTTTCGATATTTTTTCGTTATATTTTTTAAGCTGTATATTTTTCAAAATCAAAATCACAATCATCATCAAAACGGCAAAAAATATAATAATACTTCCGATTATCCACTCTTTGTACATTTCATAAAAAGTGCGAGGTTTATTGACATATATTGCGTTTTTATATCCTAAAGCATACGCATCGATACCGAATTTTTTAAGATTGAGGACGTTTAGGTACATTTTATTTGCTTTTTCGAACGTAAAACCTATCTTTTGCATAGGCGTACCGGATAGATATTCAAGCACTTTTTTACCCGCTTCTTTTCCTTGAGTTAAAGCATCGGTGGCTTTTCCGCCCACTACGTTGGAATTCGGCACGTTTGCCAAAAGATCGGTATGAATAATAATCGGATGAGGAAAAACTTGAGATATCAAAACTATTGCGTATTTATAGCTTATATGACTATCTTCCAAAGAAAAACTAAAAGGTGTCAGCAATAACATAGCCGAATTTTTCGGTGCTTTTTTTATCGTCTCAAGGATATTTTCCAAATTTTTTTCATTTAAATATATTAAAGTCGGAGATTTTATATTTTTAAACGCGTTTTTGTACTCTTTCATAACGGCTTTTGCGGAGTTCGAATTATCGGCAACCACATATACGGTTTTTAGATTCGGTACGATTTTTTTTGCAAAATTAAGATTCACAAGAGGCTCTTTTTTCTCAAATACGCCGGCATAAACGTTTTTTGGCAGCGTATCGGCGAGTTTTAGGTTGTTTACACCGGCAAAAAAGACCTTTGCGTTTGAAAAAATCGGTTCGTTTTTATATTTTCTAACGAAATTCAAAGCATTATCATCAGTGGTGATTACGATATCGAAGTTTATATTTTTATATTTGTCTTTTAAATAATAGTAGTAATTTAACATCCTCATAGGTGTCGGCTGAAAATATTTCGTATCCATAAATTCTATAAAAATTTTTAAATTTTGCTTATTATTGATTTTTTCCAAAATACCTTCAAGCTCACCCTTAGTCCAAGGAAGTTTTATGGAGTAGGAATTGATAATCAAAATGTTTTTTGCAAACAAAAACACCGCCAAAAACAGCAAAAACAGAATTCTCACTTATCCCCTTTCGATTAATACTGCAAAATTTTATCATAAATTTGCATTTTCTCTAAAATAAAGATATACTTTCATTTCAAAACGTTTATTAAAACGAAATTTACCAATCAGGAGGCTACTATGGCTTTGGATTCGGCGAAAAAAAGAGAAATTATCGCTAAATTCGGAAATAACGAAAATGATACTGGAAGTCCAGCGGTTCAAATCGCGCTTTTGACTGAAAGAATCAACGAGATTAACGAACACTTACAAAAACACAAACATGACCATTCAAGCAGACTTGGTCTTCTTAAACTTGTAGGTCAAAGAAAAAGACTTATGAGATACCTAAAGAAAAAAGATCACGATAAATATCTAAAAGTTATCGCTGAGCTTAACCTAAGAGACAGAGTTTAATCTCTTTCTCTTACTTATTTAACGCTTTTCTTTCCATCTTATCAAGCCTGTCTTTATATTCAATATTCGCCGCAATTACTTTTCCGTGAAAAATATCAAAGATTTTTTTATCTCTATTTTTATGATTCAATAATTTTTCAAAAAATTCAAAAGATTTTTTTTCATCATTTTTGATTTTAAAGTTTTGTACAAATAATTCTATCGCGGTTATTAAATCGGCTTTTGAAGATTTCGGATTTTTTGCAATTTTTAACAAATCATCAATAGTAAGCTCTTTTTTGCTCGGAGTTTTCATAGTTTTTTTTGGTTTATTAAAAATTTTTGCCGCAACAAATATCAAAATTACACTAATTAAACTAAAAGCGCCTAAATAGATTAAAAAAGCAAGAGGAGTTGAAGGGAAAAGGTCCTCTATTTTATCTATGAGCCACAATTATTTAAGTCTTTCAAGTACTGATTTTTCATGCGCCGTTAAGCCTTCTGTATGCGCTAATACGGCACACTCTTTGCCCATCTCTTCAATAGCTTGTTTGCTAAATGAAATAATCGAACTTTTTTTCATAAACACTTCGACGTTCAAAGGCGAATAAAATTTAGCCGTACCGCCTGTCGGAAGAGTGTGGTTTGGTCCCGCTATATAATCTCCTATAGGCTCAGGCGTATATTCTCCTAAGAAAATAGCACCCGCGTGTTTGATTTTCGGTAACAATTCAAACGGATTTTTAGTCATAATCTCAAGATGTTCCGGTGCTATTTTATTCATAAGCTCTATTGCTTCGTCTATATCGTTGGTTACGATAATAGCGCCTCTTTCTTCGATTGATTTTCTTGCAATCTCTTCTCTTTCTAAGTTTTTTAGGAATTTTTCAACCTCAATAGCCGTCATATCGGCAACTTCTTTACTATCGGTAATCAAAATCGAACTTGCCATTTCATCGTGCTCGGCTTGAGAGAGCAAATCGATAGCCAGATAGTTAGGCCTTGCGCTTTCATCGGCGATTATTCCTATTTCGCTCGGTCCTGCTATCATATCGATATTTACATCTCCATAAACCAATTTTTTAGCAGTCGCTACGAAAATATTTCCAGGACCCGTAATTACGTCAACTTTAGGAATGGTTTCGGTCCCGTAAGCCATAGCCGCAATAGCGCTTGCCCCTCCGACTTTATATGTTTTAGGGCATCCGCAAATATAAAGAGCTCCGAGTAGAAGCTCGTTGGGTTTGTTTTCGATAACCGGAGTCGTTACTACAATCTCTTCCACTCCGGCGACAATTGCCGGAATTACGTTCATTAAAAGAGAGCTCGGATAAAAAGCCTTACCTCCCGGTACATACACACCCGCTTTATCCACAGGTGTTACTTTTTGTCCTAAAATAGTTCCGTTTTTTTCAAAATCGAGCCATGATTTAGGAAGTTGTTTTTCATGATAAGCTTTTATTCTATCAAATGCCAAATGAAGGGCTTTTTTTAGTTCGTCACTCAAGTTTTCATACGCTTTTTTCATCTCATCTTTACCAATTTCCAAATCATTATCGCTTTTAGGCTCCCATCTATCAAACTTAGCTATATGTCTAAAAAGCGCTTTGTTTCCTTCTTCTTTCACTTCGTTAATAATACCTTTTACGATACCTTCAACGTTTTCGATATCCATTTTCCCACGAGCCAAAATCTCTTCAAACTCTTTTTTAAATCCGGGATTATTAACATCAAGTATTTTCATACTCTGCCTTTATTCTTTTTATAAAATAATATCAAAAATAATACCCCAAAGATACTTTAAGATACTTTTGTTTAGTGGAAGTCAAAAACTCGGTTGTAAATATAAAATTATTTTTAAAGTCATAACTTCCGCCTATTAGTAAAGAATTTATATTTTGAGTATAGTTTCTGATGCCCGTCATATATGCCGTCAGATAATCTATAAAAAAATCTTTTTGAGAAACTTTAAGATACAAAAATTTATTATTATCCCATTTTTTATACCACTCGCAAGTTATCGTATAATCATAATCGCTTGCGTATTTTGCACCTAAGAGATAGGAGTTGTTTTTATCGCTGTCAAATGCGTATTCCCCGTGAATTTCAAGCTCCGTCATTAAATTAAAAGAAAAATCACCACCGAATCTGTCGGCATAAGTATTGCTTTTTTCAAACATAAAATCGATATCGACGTCTTTATATAGCATATAAAGTTTTCCTCCGAAATTTTGGGATTTTTTTAGGTCTGAATTTAATGTGTCGGTTACGGGCATATAAATTAAATCAATTGAGTAATTTTTAATATCGGAATTTAAAGAACTAATAGTTTTTAAATGCAATAAATCGTATCCTTGTTTTAAATCCTCAGGATATAAGGGATTTTTTTCTCTTGTAAAAAAATTCACAGCACTATATGCATATCCCTTACCCCATTTTAAAAGCTCTTTTCCTATAGTAATGTTTTTATTAACATCGCCGTATTTTACGTATCCTTCGTTTAAAACGCCGAAAGTTTGAATATCTTTTTCGTCATTTATATAATATCCGCTCCAATTAAACTTAAAATACCAAAGATTCTTTTTATAATCACCCTCAAAATTAAGCTCAGTTTTTATTTTTTTATATTTGTCTTTATCATCGATATAATAAGCTTCGGGTTTAACATATCCTTTGTAAGAATACGGCTTATCAACATCTCCCAAATCAAAAGAAGTGTCGATATTGTCTAAATCACCGGCAAACATAAAAACCGGCAATAAAAACAAAATTTTCCATTTTAAATTTTTCATCTTAATTCTCCATTTTCCATTAAATTACTTTCTAATCTCATTAAGATGAGGCATAAATTCAAGCGTAAAATATTCGTCTTTAAGCTCTCTCGGTTTGATTTTCGCCCAAATCATTATACTTTTATAACCTTTTTGAAGCGGTGAAGTCGTTTGCATAACGGCAGGTCTTACTATTCCGTTTCCAAAATCTGTAATTTTTCCGTATTCAATCGTTTTTATTAATATCCCGCCCGCATAACAATCAAGCCTAATTGGCAATTTTCTTTTTAAATCTATTTTCATAACTATTTTTTCATATGTAACATCTTCGTTTTTTGCTTTTAGATAAAGCGTATCGCCTTCTTGTTTTTCGATATCGTATTCAACGGCATAATCGACTCTTAAAATATCGCTGTTATTGAAAACGCCCCCTGTTACGCTTTGAGCCGATGCAACTCTTAGAGGCTTAGCAATACCCGGAATATAAAGCCACATATTATCTCCAAGTCTTAAAAGCGATCTTCCGTTGTCAGTTGCAGGCTTTAAAAAGAGGTTTGCGATTTTGTCTTTGTCTTTTTTTATCATCCACATAAGAAATTCTTTACGACTTCCGTCGGGTTCGATGTTTATAAGTTTCTTGTAAGCCTCAAAGCTTGAAGGGTTTAGATTTTTATCAATCTCTTCAAGAATATTCGATGCTAACAAAAACACCGGAATAAGTACTGCTAATAATAATTTTTTCATTTTTTCTCCTTAAGATTAAATTCAATATAATATTGGAAGACAAATATTATGAAACAACTGCAAATTTCAATGAAAAAAAAGCGTTAAAAAAAGTACACCCAAAGCGAAGCGGTCTGTACTTTTTAGCTTTTTTGAAATGTCCGAAATTTGCATTATTGTTGAATATATTTAGTCTGTAAATAAACACGACTTTTCTGTCTTCCAATTTATATATTTTGCATTGTCCATTCTCCATTCTCAATTCTCCATTTTGCATTATCCATTTTCCATTGTCTATTATCCATTTTCCATTGTCCATAAAATTAACTCCTAAGTGCTTCAATCGGTTTTAAGCTCGCAGCCTTAAACGCCGGATAAAGACTCGCTATTATCGCAATAATCACAACCATAGCTCCCACACTTAGCACGCTTTTATAATCGATATGAGGCACCAAAAGTAAGTTGCTTTGACGACCGAAGTTATAATGGATATCACCGATTAAATAGACAAAAGCAACACTTGCCGCCACTCCTATAATAAATCCGAATATCCCAAGAAGCAATCCTTCATTTACAAACATCGATACTATAAAACTTTTAGAAGTACCCATAGCTTTCATAGTCCCTATCTGTTTTATTCTCTCAAAAACACTCATTATCATAACGTTAAGAATGGAAACAAGTACAATTGAAATCAAAATTATTTCAATACTGAAAGTCATAATATCAAGCATTTTTATGATATTCGCAAATGGTGAGAGTTTTATCCACGTATGCACTTCAAGTTTCGGTTTTTGAATAGTTTTTGTAAAACCGATAAGCTCTTTATTTACTCTCTCAAGCAATTCAGGATTTTTTAGTTTTATAACTATTTCATTAATTTCCGGTTTTTTGATTCTAAGAAGTTTTCGTGCGTCTTTTATGTTTATATACCCGTCTCTACCTCCGGGACCCGAAATAATTCCCACAATTCCACTGATTTTAAAAGTTTTTGCGTTCATACTTCCGTTTTTATTGGTAGCTACAAGCACTACGACGTCACCTTTTTTTAATTTAAGCCCTTTTGCTATAAGCTCAGGAATTACTATTTCCCCTTCTTTTGGAAGATGACCGTTTAAGCGCTCTTTAAGCAGAGGCAGGGTTTTTGCTTCCATTTCAGGGTCGATTCCGTTAAGTCTTATATTCGTAGAATCGGTATAATTACTAATCATTCCTCCGAATTTAAGGCTTTTGCTGTATGAATAAATCTCCGGCATCGAATTTAGCTTTTCTTCTATTTTTTTGACTGTTTTTGGAGGCAAATTTTTATCAAGAGGCAGTGAATCGAGACTTGAAACGTAGCCTTTTTTGTGAATTTGAAGTTCACCCATTACGCTGTCCGTAATCTGAGCTATCATAGAGTTTTTAAAACTCTCCGCGTATGTGATATATAGAACCACAAACACGACGCCAATTGCTATGAGTGAACCGGTTAAAAACGTTCTTCTTCCCATTCTGATGAGGTTACGAAACGCAATTTTAAAACTTTCCATTTTATTTCCTTTCGTCTTTTATAATTTTTCCGTCCTGCAAATATAAAACCCTGTCAACCTCATCAATCAAATGGGTATCGTGAGTGGAGAAAATAAATGTCGTATTAAATTCTCTTTGCATCTTCCTCATAAGCTCTATCACCTTATGACTCGTCACACTATCCAGATTTGCCGTAGGCTCATCAGCAAGTACTATAAGAGGGTCGCTAACAAGAGCTCTGGCGACCGCTACTCTTTGCTTTTGACCGCCTGAGAGCTGGTCGGGGAATTTATTTATCTGATCACTCATGCCGATATCTTCCAAAAGCGCTTTTACCTTTTCATCGTCTTTTCTTTTATGTATGACTTTCAAAGGAAAATTTACGTTTTCAAAAACGCTGAAAACTTCAATAAGGTTAAAATCCTGAAAAATATACCCCAAATGATCGGCTCTAAATTTTGTAAGTTCTTTTTCATCTCTATTCGTAATATCGACTCCCGCTACTTCCACATTGCCGCTATCAGCCTTGTCGAGTGCTCCGATAATATTTAAAATAGTGGTTTTGCCGCTACCGCTCGGTCCTATAAGAGCTACAAATTCGCCTTT
This sequence comes from Caminibacter pacificus, assembly GCF_003752135.1. Lineage (NCBI taxonomy): Bacteria > Pseudomonadati > Campylobacterota > Epsilonproteobacteria > Nautiliales > Nautiliaceae > Caminibacter > Caminibacter pacificus. The sequence continues at coordinate 292,766 of NZ_RJVK01000001.1, read as the reverse complement.
TTGGATATACAAATCAAGACCTTCTAAAACCTTTACTTCGATTTCTCCCGATTTATAAGATTTGTGAACGTTTGTGAGCTTAACCATATCTGCTCCTTTTTTTTCATTATAAACCTTTAACCTAAACCGAAACTAAACATATGATAAAATTATGAAAAAAAGGTTTTGAATGAAAATTTTACTTTTAGAAGATGATTTCACGTTAGCGGATACATTAAAAGAAGTTTTGGAATCGGAGGGTTTTGAAGTAGATATCGCAAACAACGCACAAGAAGCATACGAAAAAACATATAACGAAAAATATGACCTTTATATTTTCGATATCAATTTACCCGATGAAAACGGAATAGAAGTCCTAAAAAACCTAAGAGACGCGGATGACGAAACTCCTACTATTTATATTACGGCTCTTACCGACTTAAATACGATGTCAAAAGCGTTTGATGCGGGAGCTGATGATTTTATAAAAAAACCTTTCGAACCTGAAGAATTACTTATCAGACTAAAAGCGAAGTTAAAACCGCACCACGACATCATAAAAATAAACGACATCGAATACGACCCGCAAACAAAAGAGGTAAAAAAGAACGGGAAAATCATCTCTTTAGGATTCGTATTAAAAGACATTTTCCACGAGCTAATTACAAATAAAAACAAAGTCGTTCCAAAAGATAGACTTTTAGAGCTTACAAACGCCCATAGCGACGCAACTTTAAGGGTTAATATCACAAAATTAAAAAACAAATTGGGAATAGATATCAAAAACATAAGAGGTGAAGGATATACTATTGAATTATGAAAAAAAGTTTTTAATTTCAAGCTTTTTAATTATCTTTTCAATTCTTTTCGCTTTTATTTTATATATAAACTACAACAGCTATAACCTGCAAGTCGGTTTTTTAAACAACAAAACGAAAAAAGAGCTTATTATCTGCTCTTATAAAATGAACTGCCCGAAAACCGATATAAACTTCATACCCAAAAACAAAAAACCAAAACCCGAAATATTAAAACTCAAAGAAGACAAAAACAGTTTTTTTATGATTTTTGACGTACCTTATCTAAAAAAGTATTATCTAAAACTTTCAATCTCAAAAATAGAATATCTAAATGCCTTAAAAAAAATCAAAGAAAACATTTTCAGACAATTTATTGTCGAATTTACTTTTATACTTATATTTTCATTAATTCTAACGTATATTTTATATAAGCCCCTAAAAGAAGCGTACAAAATAAACGAAACATTCATAAAAGACATACTTCACGACCTAAATACACCTCTAACATCTTTAAAATTAAATATTTATCTTCTAAAAAAAGAGATAGGTGAAAATCAAAGAATCAAAAAATTAGAACAAAATATAAAAGCCATCCTAAATTACCAAGAAAATTTAAAAAATTTCCTCTCAAACAATCCCAACCAAGTCGAAACATTCAATATAAAAGATTTAATCGACGAAAAATTGTCGTTTTATTCGATAAATTACCCTCATATCAAACATACCAACAGTGCCGATTGTGAAATAACAATAAACAAAAACGCTTTTAATTCAGTAATCGAAAACATAATAAGTAACGCTTTTAAATACAACAAAAAAGGCGGAGAGATAAAAGTATATATGAAAGACAAAAAACTCATTATCGAAGATACGGGAATTGGCATAAAAAATCCTCAAAAAGTTTTTAATCGTTTTTATAAAGAAAACGAAAGAGGTATCGGAATAGGAATGAATATAGTAAAAAAACTTTGCGACGAATTAAAAATAGATATAAAAATCGAATCCGAAAAAAACAGAGGCACAAAAGTTATTTTGGATTTAAGTCGTTATTGTTAATACTTCGTAAACACTAAATTAACGAAATGTTTGCACTTTTCTTCTATACTTTCAACAACGAAAAAACAAAAAAAGGAGTGACTATGAAAAGATTAGCACTATCACTATTAAGTTTAAGTATAATTACAACAGGGGCATTCGCCTTAACAGCTCAAGATGTTGAAAAAGAGATTCAAAAAATTGAAAATCTTCCTTTACAAGAGAGAGTTCAAAAAATGAACGAACTTAAAGAACAAATAAGACAACTAAACGAGCAAGAAAGAGAAAAAATTATCCAAGAACTTGCCGAAAAACAACAAATGATGCAAGAAAAAATGGAAGAAAAAAAAGCTAAAATGCAAAACAGACATCAAGAGATGAAACAAGAAAGAGAACATGTAGAACACGAAATGGAACACGTAGAACATGAAATGGATAATGATGTAGAACGTCCGGATATGGATCACGACATCGAACATCCTGACGTACCTGATCATCCTGATGTAGACACAGATACTGATAAAGACACTGATATCGATAAATAAGGATTTCAACCATGAAAAAGTTAATATTAACGGGGCTTATTGCCCTATCTTGTTTTGCACAAACCGTAGATAGCGACCTTGACGGAGTACCTGATAATATTGACTTATGCCCTAACACTCCGTTTTTACAAACGGTAAATAAATACGGATGCTCGAAGCAACAATTAAAAAAACTCAACAAAATCAACTACTATTTTAATTTCGGATATGAAAAAGACGGATATAAAGACTATAAAGATTCGAATATTTTCTTTACGTCAATTTCGGCAAAAAAAGACAAACTAAAAGCAAAATTATATTTTTCAGTAAAAGATGACGGATACAGCGACGGATATAAATCAAACGACCTGATTTTAGCAGGATATTATTATCTAAATAATGTCAAAAACAGCAATATCAATTTGAAATTAGGCGCAAAAATTTACCTGCCTACGTATTTTAACGACAAAACCGATTATGCGCTTTATATAAAAGGTACGTATTATTACAAAAACTACAGCTTTTCTCTTAGTGAAAAACACAAAATTTACGGAGAAAGCGGAACAAACGCAAAAGACACTATTACGGCAAGCGTCGGTACTACATATAAAAAACTATTTATTTCACCATATGCATATGTTGAAAATTCCGCTTACGATTCGGGTGATTGGAGCAAATATTTAGGTATGAGCGTTTATTATCCGATAAACAAAAAATTAGGCGTTTTAGTGGATTACTCTTTTGATATCGAAGAATCGGCAAACTATACGCTTATAGGAAGCTTAGGATATAGCTTCTAAGCTTCTTTTTGTTACAATTACGCCAAAAAAGGCATTTGATGAACCTCTCTTTGATAGCTTTAAGCTTCGTTTTGGTTTTAATTCCCTCAATCATAACCTACAAACTGAATATCGGAATTGAAAAAGAGATACTAAAAAACTCCATAAGAGCCCTACTTCAATTAACGGCCTTAGGTTTTATACTCGGATTTTTATTTAAAATTACAAACCCTTTATATTATATTCCGGTTGTTTTGTTTATGCTTTTATATTCTGCATATATCGCTAAAAAACGTACCGAATATTCATACAAAGCGGCATTTTTATCTCTAACGCTTGCCACTACCATTATTCTAACCATTCTCATATCTTTAAAAATCATATCATTAAAACCTAACGAATTCATTCCGATTGCGGGAATGATAATCGGAAACGCTCTAAATACCTATACTTTGACAATCGAGAGATTAAAAAGAGAAATAGAACTTCAAAGAGAGCTTATCGAAGCCTTTATCGCAATAGGAGCAAGATACAGCGACGCTCTTAAAATTATGCAGCGCCAGGCTATAAAAGCCGCTTTAATACCTGTAAATAATATGCTTCAAACGATAGGAGTCGTAGCGATTCCGGGGATTACGACCGGAATGCTGCTTGCGGGAGCAAGCCCGCTAAAAGCGGTAACTTATCAGATAGTTATTATTTATATGCTTGTGAGTATCAATCTTTTCAGCTCGCTATTCGGAAGCTTTTTTTATATACGCGAAAAAGGTGCGTATTAGTCTAAATTGTATACGTTTTTGATATGTAAAGCTTCATCGAATTCATAAACTCTCGGAACACCCGTTGCGATTTCGAATTTCGGAATATCCTCGTCGCTGATTCCGTCAAGCTCTTTTACCATACCTCTGATAGTATTTCCGTGAGCCGTAATAAGTACGTCTTTTCCTTCTACAAGTAAAGGAGCCACTCTTTCGTGAAACGCCGCCATAGCTCTTATTTGGTTATCTTTTAAACTCTCAGTACTTGGTAAAAGCTCTACCGGAAAGTTTTTATATTTCGGATCGAATCTCGGATGTCTCGGATCGTCTTCACTTAGCGGTGGAGGCGGTACGTCGTAGCTTCTTCTATAAAGCAAGAATTTTTCCTCACCTACTTCCGCTTTTACTTCGTCTTTATTAAGCCCCGTAAGAGCTCCGTAAAATCTTTCGTTGAATCTCCAATCTTTAAGATGATCAATCCATAACAAATCAAGCTCTTCTAAAATAATAATTCCAGTTTTTATCGCTCTTTTTAAATAACTTGAAAAACAAATATCAAAAGCAAATCCCGCTTCTTTAAGCTTTTGACCCGCTTTTTTCGCTTCTTCGATTCCCTCAGGTGCCAAATCGACATCAACCCAACCCGTGAATCTGTTTTGTTTGTTCCATTCGCTTTTTCCGTGTCTAACAAGAACAAGTTTTGCCATTACATCCCCTTTAAAAAATTAATTGTGAAATTTTATCAAATTTTTCATCCCCGCTCTATTTTTCCACTCTACAAGCTTAATAATCGCCAAATCGATATCGAAATTTTTCGTAATCATAGGAAAAATCACCTCCCCGTCAACCGCAATAAAAAAGTTGTCGTGAAAATCTTTATAATCTTTTCTTTGCACGATTAGATATGTAAGGTCGTTATCAAGGGTTCTCGGAATGTTTTTATTGATACAAACGCCTATTTGCTCTCTCATAAAAGTATTTAACGCTTTCATATAATTTAAAACCAAATCCTCCCAGCTTAGCTCTTCTCCTTGAGAATTGAAAAAACGAATCTCATCCATTCTCCATTGTCCATTCTCCATTTTCAATTCTCCATTCTCCATTTTATCCACCCACACTCCAACGTCATAACCGCCGAGTCTTCTTTTGAACTCCTCAAAATCTTCCTCGATATCGGCATATGCAAAAGTATAATTTGATAAAATTTTAAAATCTATATCATCTCTTAGGTATTTTTTATAATCCATTCAAAAACCTTTTTTGATGAAATTATACAAAAGGAATTTAATGAAAATCTTAATAACAAATGACGACTCGTTCGAAGCGAAAGGTCTTGAGGTTTTAGTAAATGCGGTAAAAGATTTGGGAGAAGTGTATGTGGCGGCTCCGGCTTTTCCAAAAAGCGCATGCTCTCACTCTCTTACAATCACAAAACCGCTAAGATTTATAAAAGTAGCCGATAACTTCTACAAACTCGACGACGGAACGCCTACTGATTGCGTATATTTGTCTTTTCCCGAATTTTTCGGAGGAGAAAAACCAGATATCGTACTAAGCGGTATAAACCACGGAGCAAATTTAGGAGAAGATGTCACATATTCGGGCACTGCCGGAGGCGCAATGGAAGGAGCGCTTCACGGCATTCCTTCTATCGCATTTTCTCAGCTTATAAAAAGCTACGACAATCCTCCAAGCGAAATAGATTGGGACCAAGCGGCAAAAGCTGCAAGAAAAATCACAAAAGCGGTGCTTGATGGCAAAATAAAAATCCCACATCGCCATATTTTAAACGTAAATATCCCGAATACAAAAAAAATCAAAGGCTTCAAATTCACAAAGCTCGGCTATCGCCTATACGGAAACGACGCGCACAAACACAAAAATCCAAGAGGAGAAGAATATTATTGGATAGGGCTACATCCTTTAGCTTTTAAAGAAGAAAAAGGCACCGATTTTGACGCTATAAAAAACGGATACGTCTCAATCACTCCTATCAAATTGGATATGACGGGATACGAAGCGCTAAATGAATTAAAAAATACCGATTTAGGCGACTTATGAGAGAGTTTTTGGAAAAATTGGGCGTAAAAACGCTCTTTTCATACACCAAGCCCACCTCAAACGTCTATAACGTAACCTTAAACGCAATAGATTTGCCTTTTGTGAGTTTCGGCAAAGGCGAAAGCCTCGATGAGGCGTTAAACAGCGCATACGGAGAAATGTGCGAGAGGATTTTGACAAGAAACTTTTTAGAAGAATACTACATTAACGCTCTTTACCCCGACGCAATAGTTACGGATAAATTTCTAAACGAACCTTTAAGAGAATTTTACAAAATAGACGAACTTGAAAAAGAAGAGCTTCTGGATTTTAATTCGGATGTTTTCGATATCCTCTCAATTCCTTTTACAAACCCCAAAACCGGAGAAATCGTCTATTTTCCTATAAATATCGTCCAAAATCTATATGCAAGCAACGGAATGGCTTTTTATAGCGATTTAAAGACGGCTTATTATAACGCCAAAACCGAAATAATCGAAAGATTCGTAAAATACGAAGTCATACGCTACACCCTATCAATTCCTAAAATTTCTCACCCGCTAAATGACGAATTTATTCAGGTCTATGACGCCACACTCGGGGGAAAATATCCGGTAATGGCTGTGAGTTTTATAAAAGACAATGAAATAATTCTAAGTTTCGGTTGCGACCTTGATAGAGAAAAAGCGATAAAAAAAGCCTATTTGGAGCTATTCCAAACGGAGCTTAAAAAAAGAGGAAAGCTAATAGATGACGACAGCGTAAAAGACAGCTTCAATCTCACAAAACATTTTATAGATTTAAGCGGAGACGTGCATATTAATTTTTTGAAAAAGCCTTATTTTAAAGAAGCTAAATGGGATTTTGACAATTTGGGAGTTTTCAAAGAAGACGAATACATCAAAATCTACACAGCTCAAAATTTCTACGCCGTACATTTGATTATTCCACAAATAAGCGAAATATATCCGATAGACGATTTGATTTATCACAATATCAACAAAGGCAAATTCATCCGAAAAGATATTTTACAAAGACAAAACAAACAAAAAGTCATCGATTATATCTACGAACACGGAGCTTGGGATATCGGGCAGTTTATCGGAGTGATTTTCGATAAAAAATATACTCTTGAAAATCTTGACGAGCTGTATGAGGGATATGAATTCGGCTCTGAATATCAAAACATCCTAAAACTCTCAAAGGAATTAAATGCGCTACGATAGATGTAAAAAATTATTCGGTAAATTCGAGCATCTTCAAAAACTAAACGTCCTGATTTGCGGAGTCGGGGGTGTAGGAGGATACGCTCTTGATTGTCTTTATCGCTCGGGAGTTAAAAATATCACAATTGTGGATTTCGATACGTTCGATATCACAAACCAAAACCGACAAATCGGAAGTGAGTTTTTGGGTGAAAAAAAAGTGGAAGTTTTAGCGAGGTTGTATCCGGGAGTCACTCCAATCGATATGAAGCTTACTCCTCAAAACATTGAAAATCTGAATTTGGAAAAATACGACATTGTTATAGACGCGATAGACGACTTAAATGCAAAAATTGCACTGATTTTAAAAGCATACCCTAAAATCGTCTCATCAATGGGAGCGGCAAAGAGAATTGACCCTACAAAAATCAGAATAGATAGTATCTGGAAAACACAAAACGACCCGTTTGCCAAAAAAATAAGAGACAGACTAAAAAAAGAGAATTTCAAAGGCGATTTTAAAGCTGTTTTTTCACTTGAAAAGCCCATACCTTGCGATATGGGAAGCTTTGTGGGAGTTACGGGAGCTTTCGGGTTTGCATTATGTAGCGAGGTGCTAAAAGATTTTGTTTAGGCTTTTACTTTTTTGATAATCTTATCAATCACCTCATCTTCGGTTTTTTCACTTTCGATATCAAGAGTAATTCTGTGTCTAAGGACGGGCTTGATATATTTCAATACGTCACTTGGCATTGCGAAGTTTCTTGAGTTTTCATATGCCGTAAATTTAGCAAGTTTATATAAAGCAATCGAAGCTCTTGGAGAAGGGCCCACTTCAATCTCTTCATCTTTTCTAAAAGCGATAATAAGCTCGGCAATATAATCTATCGTTTCCGGATTAACGGTTATTTTGCCAATTTGTCTTTTGGTATTGAAAAACTGAGAACTACTGAATTTAGGAAAACTGAATTTTTTATTAAATACGTTTAAAATCGCTTTTTCGGCCTCTTTTTCCAACGGGTAATTTACGATAACTTTCATCAAAAATCTATCAAGTTGAGCTTTTGGCAAATCGTAAACCCCCTCTTCTTCTATCGGGTTCATCGTCGCCATTACCAAAAAAGGCTCTTTTAAGTCATAACTCTTATCTCCGATACTCACCTGTCTTTCTTGCATCGCTTCAAGAAGCGCACTTTGGACTTTCGCAGGAGCCCTGTTGATTTCGTCCGCCAATATCAAGTCCGCAAAAATCGGCCCTTTTTTGATATAAAATTCATCTTTTTGCATGGAGTAAATTTCACCTCCTATTATATCGCTCGGGAGCAAATCGGGAGTGAATTGGATTCTTGAAAATTTAAAATCAAGCATTGAAGAGAGATGTTTAATAGCCGTGGTTTTTGCAACACCCGGCAACCCTTCTACCAAAATATGCCCGTCAACAAACAACGCCGCAACCAAAGAATCTATCAGCTCGTCTTGTGCTACGATAGCTTTTTTTAGCTCTTGTTTTAGTTTTTTTACCATAAAGGCTCCTTTTTTATAGATAAATTTTTAAAATCATTTTTGCTTTTAGTTTTTTCTTCGCTTGAAGATTTAGTTTTTTTAGTAGGGATTATTATTGTTTTTAAGTTATCTTCGTTTTTATAAAGACTCACAAAATCATATAACCTATCAATCCTCTCATCGCTATATTTCTCTTTTAACTTCCTGACCAACTCATACGCTTTTTTATATTTTTTCATTTTCGTCAATATCAAAGCCATATCGTAATTTTTTATTTTTTCATACCCTTTTACATCTTTTAAAAGATTATATGCTTTTTTAAGCTCTCCGTTTTTCATATAAAAAGTAGCAAGTTTAATTTTCGCAAAATCGCTACCGCTTTTTTTAAATTCGCTAAGAGCCGCACTTTGCAAACCTATCTTTTCATATAAACACCCCAAAAAATCCCCGGCATAAAGGTGCCTTGGAATCAAAAAAATCAAAAAGACCAAAACGAATCTATTATAAACCCCGCCTAAAAGAAAAGATATAAAAGCCAAAACTACGAAAATATAATCGATTCGTTTGTAAGTTGTGATTTTTTTGGTGGTGTAAGATTGTTTTTTTAGGTATTTTAGTAGTTTATCACCCTCATTATATGCGAAATATTTTTTTCCGATGATATTTAATTTACTAATCGCATCAAATCCGGGGACTTTCGCTCCTTTTTCAGTAGCAAAACCCCAAAAAACAAAATCGCCCTGCACCTTTTTCTCTCCCCCGTCACTAATAAGCACTATAATTTTATCTCCGTTGCTTACCGTTTTTACTCTATTTATCGCCATCTTTATATCCGTTGAGGCTTTTACCGGTTTTAGTTTTTCTATTTTTTGTTTTAAAAATTCATAATCCGTAGTAGGAAAACTGATAAACTTAACCTCTTTATCAAAACTAAAAACCCCCACCGGTTTTTTAAGTTTTTTTATGAGGCTGAAAAACTCTTTTTTCGCATATTCAAGTCTATCGGGTTTTAGGTCTTTACATGCCATCGAATAGGTCGTATCAAAAATAAAATAGATATCTTTATCCGTTTTTATCTCTTTTTGTGACACTTTAGCAACACCGCTGAGGGCTATAACGATAAAAGAAGCGCTTAGTATATAAAAAAAGTTTTTTTTATTCACAAAAGCCCATAATATCGGTAATAAAATCAAAACATAAGGATACAAAATCTTCATATCGCACCTTGCAATAAAGCTAATATAAACAATATGCCGAAAATAATTATTTCGTTTTTATATTTTTTAGTTATATCGTTTTGTAACTCTTTTATCAAATAATCGAATTCATTTAGTTTTTTTGAAAAATAGTTCCTATACTTATTCAAGCTCTCTATTTTTTCGGGATAATTTTTCAAAACGTAATAATAAAATTTTTTAATATCACTCTCAAAAACTCCGCTTTTAACCAAAAATTCTTTTTTCTTTTTGTTCATCAAATACAAAAGCGCCAAAATATACGCAAAAAAGATAAAAGCCAAAATCGACCAAAAATCGTTTTTTCGAGGTTTTGGAAACTCCAAATTTATATCGAAATTTTTTATTTTGCTTCGGTTATAGACGAATTTCGGAGTTTTATATTCGCGATTATTTATATAAACTTTTAGCGGTAATACTTCGAGTTTCGAGTGATAAAAAATCCTAAATTTTTCTCCGATATAAAATTTGTCGTTATGCCAAAATGAGAATTTCTCTTTTTCCAAAATATCACCTTGTGTTATCATAAAAGGCTGGACTTTAAAACTTTTTATTCTGTTTTTTGAAATCGTATAAATATAAAGCGTAGAAGTCTGTGGTGCGAATTTTATTTTTACATCCGTTGCAAAAAGCAAAGCAAAACTAAACGCCAAAATTAAAATTCTCAAATCTAAGCCTTATAATTTTATATATCATCAGCATAAAAGCAGCCACCAAAAACCAATAAAAAAACTCTTCTTCTTGATAAGAATAGACTTTTGTTTTTTCTTGATATTTCGATACGGGATTGTATTTTTTTAGTTTGGTGTTGTTAAAAATTTTTTCATAAATTTTATTGTTTTTGTCATCTCCGAAACCTATATATTTTATTTGCATACCGTTTGCAAGTTTTTTTAGCTGTTGTACACTTACGGAAGATTCGTCATTGGGACTTCCGTCGGTTAAAATATAGATTTTCGGATTATATGGTCTAAAAGCATTAATCACACCGCTTATCGTATCTCTAAGCATCGACCCGCCTTTGCCGGTTACCGCATTGAAGTACAAATCGTTAATCTGTTTTTTCAATTCGTCGTAGTTATCGGTAAAATAACTAAGAATTTTATAATCCCCTTCAAAAATCACAAGCATTATATCGGCTTTGGCTTTATTATTTTCGATAATGTTTAAGGCAATACTCTTTTCTAATTTTACATAATCCTCCATAGAAAGAGAATCGTCTAAAATGATTATGATTTTTTCTTTTTTGTTATTGTAAAATTGATAATCGACTTTTGAAGTTATATATTTTGTAGTGTATTTCACGGGATACATCAAACTAAGAGTCAAAAATATCAAAATAAGCAAATCGACTATATCGACACTAAAACTTTTGGTGTTTTTGAAAAAATGAAGATGTGTAAATTTTCTTTTTTTTTGAAAAAGTAAAAACAAAAGCCCTAAAATTCCGAAAAGTGCAAATTCCGGATGTAGAAACGTCACAAAAATTTCCTTAATCTAAAAATCAAAAAAGCACCTATTACTCCCAAAATAATATATTTAAAAAAATCCAAATTACAATTTACGACCATTACTTCCATCGTAACTCTTTTTGTATAATTATACTAAAAAGGCTTTTTTTGAAAAAAGTAAAATTCAAAAAACAAATCCTAACAAAAAGTCTTGTAAAATTCGGTGTTGATGATGATTTTAAAGAGCTTAGGGAGTATATTCCGGGAGAAGACATAAGAAACATCCACTGGCTAAGCTCCGCAAGAGCCTCAAAACTTCTTGCAATCGAAAAAGAACACCTGAAAAATCAAAAAATCGCCTTAATTTTACTGCTTGATATAAATATGCTTTTTGAAGACAAACTCCAAATAGCGCTAAAAACTTTCGAAATTCTTGCAATTTCTGCTATTTATTACAAACAAAAACTTGAAGTTTTTATAATAAGCGATAAAATGAAAAAATTCATCCCTAAAAAAATTGATGACGTCGAAAAAATCAAAAAATATATTTTATCGCTTGATTTAAAAAAAACGACCCTAAAGCCTTTTTATTTAAAACAAAAAAACTTTTTGGCAATTTATATAGGTGATTTCTTTTACAAAATAAAACTAAACCCGAAAAATAAAAACGTTTTGTTGTTTATAAGAAAAAAAATCGAAGAAAACCCCAAAAAACTGCTATTTAACAACTTAATTTCTCTCGATAAAAAACAGAGTGCTTTTTTAAATTTAAACAACCTGACTCACTACCTAAACACTCTCAAAAAAAATGATAAAATTTACAAAAAAGAAAAAGTAAGAAAAATCTATTCGGATAAAAATTTAATCTCGATATTAAAAGAGACGTTCGAATGAGAGGAGTTATATTTTTATTGCTATTTTCACTGCTTTATGCAAGATACAACATAGAACTAAAACCCCTAAAAACTTTTAAATCGGACATTCAAACGGCTGAGGTAATAGACGGAAAAGTCTATTTTTTAACAAATACACCCAACGGCAAAAAATTTATCGTAAAAAACGGCAAAAAGATTATTTTATATTACTACCCGAAAACTCAAACGATTAAATTCGGAAAAGTTACTATAAAAGGAAAATACATAGGAGCGTATCCTATCGAAGATAGGATGATAGTTTTTACAAACAAAGCGGCTTATCTAATCAACCAAAATATCATCTATAAAGTCGTGGAATTTAAAGACTTCAAACCCGAATACGTTGTAAAACACCAAGACAAATATCTTTTGGTAATAAGCGGAAAAGATATAAAAAACGGAGTTTTTCTCTTCAATTCCAACCTAAAAGCTAATTCCGGATACCTCTCGGACAATATAGTCCGCCTATATGACGGAGATATCTATGTAGGATACTCAAGAAATATAGAGTATGATATACCGGATGATTTTTTCAATGTAAATATAACCTCCTTTGGAACCTATGGAAATAGTAATATAAAAATAAAAGCCGTTAATTACAAACTTTTTTTGAAAAAAAACGGCAAAGTCAAAACGATAAAACTCCCAGGAAAGCCCGATTTTATAAAATCAAAAGGTGAAGACGTTTACGTTTATATAGACGGGGTGCTATATAAATACGTCTATTCTTCCAAAAAACCTTTATGGAACTATAAAATAAAAGGCCTAAAAGATATTGTTTTTTTAAAAAAACCTATTTTAATCGTTAAAAACAGAGCTTTTATTTTGGAAGAAGAATTAACCAACCCTCAAAAAATAGAGCTTAAAACAGCATTTATTGCAAAAATCATCAACGCAGACAATCCTCTTGTCTTAACGAAAAAAGACAAATATACCCTGACTATGTTTAACAAAAACCTAAAAATAATTTGGCAAAAAAATTTTTCCGCAAAAATAAATAAAATGAGATACATAAACGGAAAAATTTATCTTTTGGGAAGTAAAAACAACTTTTTTTGGATTGGCGTACTTGATAAAAACGGAAAGCTTCTAAAAGAAAAAAGTTATTTTAAAAACTCTCAAGCCTACGATATCGTAAAAACAAAAACCGGCTTTTTAGCCGTTGGATATAAATTTTTCGATTTACTCGGCAAATATACCAAAAGAGCGGTAATAGTAAAACTCGATAAAAACCTAAACGAACTCGTAAACAAAACATACCTAAACACTACCTCGGTAGCAACGGATATTTTAAAATATAACGATAAATATTTCGTCATAGCAAGCACGCAAGGAAACTTTCCTAAAATATATTTTTTGATATTCGATTCGAATGCAAATCACTTGGATACTTTCGAGACCACTTTTGAAGGAATTGTTTCACCTATTTATTATCCGGAAGACAAGGCTATCTATTTTACGGAAACTTTTTCTTTCTGGAAGGACAAAGTCGGTATTTATAAATTCAAAGACAACTCATACGACGTTTATAGGGATTTTAAAATCGGAGAAATAGAAAAAATCCTCTCTCCTTATTGCGTTATCGGAAATACTAAAATCATTTCGGAAGATAGAGTATACGGAAGAGTGATTTGTCATAACGATATTTGGATAGATGATTTTTATCTTTACGGAGGAATAAGAATCAATCAAGTTTTTTATCTGATAGGAAAAAGTGAGGGTAAATTTTTTATTTTGAAAAAATAAGCTCCCGAAAAAGGGAGAAAAATTAGCATTTGTCGTATTTGAAATCCGTATCTCTCGTATCAAGGAACCATTTCATACCGACATCAGTCCATTTTCTCGTATCAGGGAAGTAGCTTTGAATATTTTCATATACTCTTGCGAAGTCTTTTGATTTGTTTGCGTTTTCTTCAAGGATTTTTTTGATAGCTTTTTTAGCCGCTTCGTTTACGTCTGCCGGGAATTCGCAAAGTTTTACACCGTATTCACCGCTCATAATTTTTTTAAGCGCTTTTCCGTTTTCGTATTGGAATTGCGCAAGCATTCTTGCGTTCATTTCGTTTGCCGCAGTTTCGATGATAGCTTGGAACTCTTTTGGAAGTCTTTCGAATTTTTTCTTATTAAACGTAAGTTCGAGGTTAGTTCCAGGTTCATGCCATCCGGAATAGTAATATTTCGCTACTTTATAGAATCCCATTTTCGTATCAAGTGCAGGTCCTACCCATTCCGTCGCATCAATTACGCCTCTTTCAAGAGCGGTGTATAGCTCACCTCCAGGAATATTTACAGGTTTTACTCCAAGTGCTGCCATTACTTCACCGCCAAGTCCCGGGATTCTTATTTTAAGTCCCTTCATATCCGCAAGAGATTTAATAGGTTTTCTAAACCATCCTCCCATTTGGTTTCCTGTGTTACCGCCTTTGAAAGGAATTAGGTTGTATTTTGCATAAAGCTCTCTCCAAAGCTCCATTCCTCCAGCAAAATCAAGCCAACCTTGCATTTCATCCGCTACCATTCCGAACGGATACGCAGTAAATAGACTGAATGCAGGGTTTTTACCTTTCCAATAATAAGGACCCGAATGGAACCCGTCGATTAGTCCTTTGCTACATGCGTCAAATACGCCAAGGGCCGGTACGAGTTCGTTCGCTCCGTAAACTTTGATTTTTAATGCGCCGCCGCTTAGTTCTTTTACTCTGTTTGCAAAGAAAAAGATTCCCTCACCCATAATAGGCAAAGTTTTTGGCCAAGAAAGACATACTTTTAGAGTTTTTCTCGTTTTTGCGTAAAGATTAGTAGTAAATGCAGTAGTGGCAACCGCTCCTATTCCCGCAGTTTTTAAGAATTTTCTTCTATCCATTCTCTCTCCTTTTTAAATTTTTAACGATTCATTTTATCAAAAAAGAGAGAAAAAAAGAAAAAATTAATAGAAAATAGCGATAACCGCGTAACTTAAGAATATCATTAGGTGAGAAAGTCCCTCAAGATAATTCGTCTCCCCGTCTTCCGTGGTTTTCCATACAAGCATAATAGTAAGAAGTAGCGCCCCTACTTGCAAAGGAGTAAAATCAAGCGTAAGTTTTACGCCTATAAGCATAGAAAGGAAAATCAAAGCCGGCACCGTCAAAAGAATACTAACGGTACTCGCACCCATTGCGATATTGATAACTCTTTGCATTTCGTCGTTTTTTGCCGCTCTAATAGCTGTAAAAAGCTCGGGAGCAACCGTTACGAATGCTATCAAAATCCCTACAAACCCGGCCGTAAGCCCAAAACTATTAAAAACAACGACTCCGTCGTTTGCGAATATTTCCGAAAGTACGCCGATTAACACAAGCAAAAACGCCAAAAACACGATATTAAAAATATTTGATTTTCTATCGAAATAGTAATCGTCGTGCTCGTCTTCTTTTATATATTTTTTTACCCTACTTCTTTTTTTGAATTTGAAAAAGTGAACGTGAGTATCCGTTTGGAATTTGAAAATAAAGAAATAAAAAATAAACAAAAGCACGGCGATAATCACACTTGCTTTAAATAAAGCGTCTTGACTTGAATGAAGCGAAATGGTAGTAGGTACCAAAAGCATAGCCGCCGCTACGAAAAGCACGGTTGTATAGCTTGCCGAAGTATCTTCGTTGTGGACTTGTTCTTTAAAACTAAGCCCCCCGACAAATACGGCAAGTCCTAAAAGCGCGTTCAAATCGACGATTACCGTAGCTACTATCCCGTTTTTAACGGTCTCTAAAACTTCAGGGTGTGTTTTGGCTTCCATAATCACCATAAAAAGAATCAAAATCTCAACCAATACAGCACTAAATGTCAATATCATACTCCCGAAAGGCTCCCCGAACCTCTCAGCCAAAATCTCTGCAATTTCGGAAATAGTAACGGCCAAACTTCCTATTCCTATCGCAGCAAATATAGTCGCTAAAAGATGAACTCCTTGTAGATGAAAAATAATCGCAAGTGGTAAAGACGAAAATCCTACGAAAATATCCCAATAATCTTTGAAAATTTCAATATATTTGTTTTCCGAATGCTCTTGCCGCTGGTGCAATTTAACTCCTTAAAAAATGATTTGCTTTTTTTATAAAATAAACATCGGCATAGTTTCTAAAAAATTCATATGCCGCTTTTAAAGCCGAAATTTTATCATATTCTCCTAAAAAAACCTCGACTTTTACATTTTTTAAATGCTTTATTTTTTCCCAATCAAAAGTAAAAAGCTCTTTTAGTTCCTCTATATCGCAATCACAAACATATTTTTCATCCGGCAAACCGGCTTTTTTTAAAAAATTTTTAATATAGGCTTTTTTGTCTTTTTCAAAGGCGATTAAGTTCATTTTGATTATTTTATCGGTATAGTTGAAATATGCGGGAGAGAGAAGTTGGAGTTTATCGACTCTTTTTTTAGTATTTAAGACATAATCCAACGCTATTTGAGCTCCTTTGCTAAATCCGGCAACTACGAATTCCCTATCCTCCAAGTAATCCGCAAAAAGCTCTTTTTCGTTACACAAACAAAAACCGCTAAAAAATTTCATCTTTTATTTTTTTCAAATCTTCTTTGTGAATAACTTCGTCTTTTAACATTTTTTCGTAAGCTTTTTCTATCAAATCAAGGTTGGAATTATAAAGCACTTTTGTTTCGGCATAAGCGTCGTTTAAGATTTTAGCCGCTTCGCTCTCATCTCCTACAACACTCTCGCCCATTCCGTATTCTCTTATCATAAGAAGTGCGAGCTCTCTTGCTTTTTTGATATCCTTATGTGCGTTTGAATATTTTTCGTTAAATTTCTCTTCTACAGCCACTCGTCCGGCAAGAAGAGTTTCTATTTTACTCATAATCTCGGTTTTTGAAACAATCTCTTTGTCTTCTTCTTTAAAATCGTCTTTAACAAGAGAAATTCTCTCGAAATCCACCCCGAGCCAATCCGCGATAACAGCTTTTGCCGCTTGATAATAGCTAAGAATTTCTTTTTCTTTCGGAGAGTAGGTATTTAGGCGTTTTTTTCCTAAAATCACTTTATCTTTTACTGCGTAAAAGTCTTCTTCGTCGATAAAATGTTTGCCTTGTTTTAGTGCGTGAATACTAGCTTCATTCACCAAAGAAGCAAGAGCCGCCCCGCTAAAACCGACCGTCATTTTTGCAATGTTTTCAAGGTTTCCTTTAAATGGTTTGTCTTTCAAATGGACTTTTAAAATAGCGATTCTGTCTTGAAGTCCCGGAAGCTCTACAAATACGCGTCTATCGAATCTCCCGGGTCTAAGAAGCGCTTCATCCAATAATTCCACTTTATTCGTAGCACCTATAACAATAACGCCTTCACTCCCTTCAAACCCGTCCATTTCGGTCAAAAGCTGATTAAGAGTAGCTTCTCTTTCGTCGTTTCTTAAATTTCCTCTGGCTTTTCCTATCGCGTCGATTTCGTCGATAAATATGATACTCGGAGCCATCGCTTTTGCTTTGCTAAACAAATCCCTAACTCTTTTAGCCCCTACACCTACATACATCTGCACGAAACTACTTCCGCTTTGATAAAAAAACGGCACTCCGGCTTCTCCGGCAAGAGCTTTTGCTATAAGAGTCTTCCCGACTCCCGGAGGCCCTACCAATAAAACCCCTTTTGGAAGATTAATTCCGAAACTTCTGTATTTTTCAGGGTTTTTTAGAAAATCAACTATCTCAAAAAGCTCTTCTTTTACTTCGCTAATCCCGGCTACGTCTTTAAACGTTACGTTTGAAGTGGTCGGTTGAATTACAAAATCTTTTTCAATCCCCGTATTCATCTCCACTTGTACATGCTGAGTCGGTTGTTGCGGTTGTGGTGCCAATTTTTTAAGAAGCAGTAAAAATCCGATAAAAAATCCGAAAATTATCACTACCGCTATTATTTGCGACATAAGAACGCTTGCGTTTAAATCTCCGGATTTAATCCCAGCCCAAATCAAAAGCATAAAAAGTATGGCAACTATGCTGATTATAATTAAAGAATTTTTATTCTTTGACATTTTCGATTTCCTTTACCTCGTAATTTTTCACTCTCACCCACTCTCCTTTATTAAAATCGCCTTTTAATTTCATTTTGTTATAAAACTCGTCATATCCGGTATAATATCCGTCTTTAAAATCCTCAATATGCACAAAAAGCGGTAAATTTTTGTTTTTTAATCTGAACTCGTAATTATTTCTTTTTACTATTTCGTCTAAAATTTTAGCACGTTTTTTGGCAATATCGCCGGGAACGTCTTGTTTCATCGTAGCACTTAGCGTTCCTTCTCGAGGAGAGTATCTGAAAATATGAATATGAGTGAGCGGATATTTTTTGAAATTTTCAAGCGCTTCTTGCCATATCTCCTCGCTCTCTCCGGGATGCCCGACGATAAAATCGGTCCCTAAAGCTATATTTTTTGAAGCGAGTTTTTCAAAAAGCTCAAGAGTGGGTTTTACTCTGTTTCTTCTTTTCATTATTCTTAGCATTTTATCACTTGTGTGTTGTAAGGCGATATGAAGGTGTTTTTCAAGAATTCCGTTTTGGGTTAGGTCTATGAGCTCCTCATCTATCTGACTCGGCTCAAGACTCCCAAGACGTATCCTCTTAACTCCTCTGATTTCAGATATTTTTTTTATAAGCCCGCTAAGAGTCGTACCGGTATCTTTGCCATAACTTCCCATATTGATACCTGTCAAAACGAATTCGCTAATACCGGCATCTCTTAGTTTTTTTATTTCATCCAATATTACGTTTTCTTCTATACTTCTCGAATGCCCTCTGACATAAGGAATAATACAATAAGCGCACTCAAAATCACACCCTTCTTGGATTTTGATAAAAGCTTTCGTTTTCGAGATGTTTTGCAAAATTTTTGAATTTTTGAAATTAAAATCTCCAAGTTTAATACCTCTAAAATCCAAATATTTATCAATTTCTTCTTTATACTTATGTCCGAGAACCGCTTTTACTTTCCCCTCTTTTAAAAGCTTTTTACCCTGAGTATATGCACCGCAGCCGGTTAACATAATATCTTTACTCTGCCACTTATTAATATATTGTCTCAAATCCCTATCGGCGAAATTGGTAACGGTGCAGGAATTGACGATTATCAAATCGGCTTTATCTTCACTATCTACAACTTCACCGATTATATTTTTCATAATCTCACTATCAAAAATATTACTCCTGCACCCGAACGTCTTAATAAAAACCTTCACTTAACCCCTTTTAAATATTTTTTCATACGCTCTTTTTAAAAGCCCGCTTTTATTATTGAGCCTGTTTTTATTAAGTATATAATAAAAGACAGGTAAATAAAAGAGGTTAAGTATTGTCCCCCACATAAGCCCGAAACCTAACGCGATGGCCAAAGGCTGTAAAATCGCGCTTTGGCCGTAAGGGAAAAACATAAGTGTAAAAAGCCCGAAAAACGTCGTAATAGACGTAAGAAGCACAGGCCTTAGTCTGTACGACGCAAAAAGAAGTATCTCTTCGATGTTTTTTGCTTTTTTAATAAAATCGACCATTACTATTCCGTCATTCACCACTACCCCGGCAAGCCCGACGATACCTATCATCCCAAGCATAGTCATATTCATATGCATAACCATATTCCCGAAAATCACTCCCAAAAACGAAAGCGGAATTACAGAAATAATCACAAAAGGTAAAAGAATCGAATCGAACATCAAAACCAAAATCAAGAAAATAAGAAGTATCGCAACCACAAGCGCTTCTTTCAAGTCATTCATAAACTCTTTACTCGTCTTAGCCGCACCGCCGATTAAAATTTTAAGACCTTCTTTTTTAATTTTTTCAAGTACGGGATCTATTTTTTTATAAAAATCATTAACGGTTAATATTTTTTTATTTACGCTCGCATATACGCTTTTTGCCGCTATTCCGTCATATTTATGGATTTTTTTGAATGAACGTTTAACGATGAAATCCGCTACTTTATCAAGCTCGATTAACTGATTGGTCCCGGGAATTGTAAGTCTGAAATATTTAAGTTCATCGATTTTGTCTTTGTTTATATCTTTTATAATGATTTTAACTATTCCGTCTTTATCAAAAGTCTTCGCATACTCCGCTTCACCAAAAAACGCTCTTAACTGCGAAAAGATATTCCCCTCGCTAAATCCCAATTTTTCGCCGTAAGCGTTAGGTTTTATCTTAAGCTCATACGCCCCGAGCTCCGCATCGTCATAAATATTATAAACCCCTTTTATTTTCGCCATGGCACTCTCAAGCATTTTTATCGCTTTTAAGATTTTTTCTTGATTGTCTCCGGCAATACTTATGACAATATCGCTCTTAACGACTCCTGCTTGCGGGACTATTACATTAAGCTCCGTAAGCCCGGGGATTTTTATATGTTTGTACTCTTTTTTCAATTCCATTGCCAATTGCTGAGCAGTTACTGTCCTTGTTTGTCCGGTAACTTTTATAGGTTGAAAAATAGGAGCGATATATTTATTGTAAAAATCGGTCGGCTTTTTATCTTTCAAATCCACAAAAATATGAAAATAGTTCGCTCCGACATTCGCTTCGCCTTTATTATTCATCTGCATTCCGACTACGGTCGTAAATCCTTCAACATCGGGCCCCAAATATTTTTTTAATACTTTCTCGATAGGTTTAATAGCCCGAGCAGTTTGAGTGATAGTATAATTGCCCTCGAATTTTCCGTTTACATATATCTGACTCGCATCAAACGTCGGGAAAAGTTGAAATTTAGAGTGTTTAAAGCCCATAGCAAGTAAAAACGGAACGATTACCAAGAAAAAGAAAAGAGCAACATACCTGAATCTAAAAATAACTTCGAGAGTCTTTCTATAAAAGTTTTGAAATTTCTCCCAAAAAATCTCTTTTTTAGAAGGTACGACCTTTAAAATTTCTTTTGAATGAAGAGGCAAAAATACAAACGCTTCAAAAAGCGAACTTAATATTAAAATAGTAATCATAACCGGCAAAATCTTAATAAACACACCGATTTCACCTTTTATCAAAAGCATAGGTAAAAACGCAAGCACGGTAGTCATTGCAGCTGCCACCACCGGCCAAAAAACTTCCACAGTTCCGTCAATTGCTGCTTGGAGTTTAGTTTTTCCCATTTCCATATGACGATATATGTTTTCACCTACCACTATCGCCTCATCCACAATCATCCCAAGAGCTATCAAAGCCCCGAGCATGGATAAAAGATTTAGCGAAAAATTATAATAATCAAGCGCAATCATAGCAATTGCAAAAGATGTCGGAATCCCAAGCGTAACAACAAGAGAAATCCTCCAATTGAGAAAAATCCACATAATGAAAAAGACCAAAATCAACCCGAAAATAATATTACTAACAACGGTATTGAATCTGTTTCTAACCCATTTGCTCGTATCAGTGGAGATACCGAAAATAACTTCGGGATGTTTTTTGTGATACTCTTTTAGAATTTCTCTGATTTTTTTACTTAAAGCAATAGCATCCCCGCTCTCACCTTTTCTAACGTCAATCGTAATATTCGGAATTCCGTTGTATTTTCCTATTTGAGTAGGAGTGGCATAAGCCCTTTTTACTATTGCGATATCGCTAAGTCTGACAATCTTATCCCCTACTTTTATCAATGTATTTTTGAAATCTTTCACACCCTGAGGAAACATTGATACGAAATAGTGTTTCGAATCTTCCACTTTTCCTACCGGGAAAATAGTATTAACGGAACTCAATGCGTTAATCAAAAGGGTTTTATCAAGTCCTAAAGCTTCGATTTTTTTGTTATCAAGCTCAAAATAGATATTTTTATCACTATCGCCTCTAATTTCTACCTGAGTTAAATCTTTTAGTTTGCTAAGCTCCTTTTTCACCTCATCCGCCGCTTTTAAAAGCTGGTCTTTATTTAAGGTATTGCTTGCAACTGATATAAACATCAAAGGAAAAGCTTTTTTTGCAATTGTTACGGTAGGTTCGGTCATATCGCTTGGCAAATCCTGCCTGATATTCGCCACGACGTTTTTAAATTCGTTTAATAATTCGAGTTTGTTGCTTCCGGGTTTTAGATTGACCGTAATTACAAAATTCCCCGAGCTTATGACAGACTCTACAGAAGAGACTTCCTGGTAAGTCTTAAGTTCGTCTTCAATCGGCACCACCGCCATTTTATCAAGAGTCTCGGGGCTTGCTCCAGGATACGCACCCTGAATCAGAATCTTATCGAGCGTTGCAGGTGGAAAAAGCTCTTTTGGAACGTTTTTATAAGCTAAAATTGCGGAAATTATCACGATAATAAATAGCGTATGAGTAAAAGCGGCATTTTTGATAAAAAACTCGATTATTCTTTTCATATACCCTCTTTTTTAGGCGAATTGTAGCACATAAAGATTAAAAAGAAGATGAAGCCATCCTGTTTTTAAATTTGAGCTTCTCTATTTTTGATTTTAGAAGCGAATTTTCGGCTTCGAGAGAATAGTATTCGTTAAGAAGTTTATTGATTTTTACCGAAGTGTAGTAGATATTTGTCGCTACGTATATCTTCGGAATAGAAAGCATCAACACAAAAAGTGCTGCGATTACGACGTTTCTGATAATTGTAACCGATAATTTTTCACTCTCAATTTGGTCGTAAACCTCTTCTAAAACCACCCTTTTTTCATCCATTTTCTCCATTTTATCCCTTTGTAAACATAAATCCTCTAAGTTTTGCGCTTCTGCTTCTCGGGTTTTTTTGAATCTCCTCTTTTGTAGCGGTTATCGGTTTTTTGGTGAGGATTATTCCTTTTTGGTTATTATTTCCGCATTCGCATCTTATTGCTTCAGGCGGACAAATGCATTTTTTAGCCCACTCTTTAAAACGATTTTTTACTATTCTGTCTTCCAAAGAATGAAAAGTTATTATTCCGAGTATTGTACCATTTTTTGCAAGTTTTTCAGACTCGTTTAGAATATTTTCGAGCTCGTTTAGTTCGTTATTTACTTCGATTCTTATAGCCTGAAATATAGGTGCGAGCTGTTTTTTGTCTTTTAGACCCGCTTTCATTAAAACTTCGCTTAGTTCTCTATTTGACGTAATAGGTCTGTTTTTTATAATAAAATCGGCGATTTTTTTATATCTTCTATCTTCAGAATACTCTTTTAAGATTCTTTCCAAATCCTCTCTGCTATAAAAATTCACAACGTCTTTTGCGCTGAAATCCTGGTCTTTATTCATTCTCATATCAAGAGTATCACTATCAAAAGTAAAGCCTCTTTCGGGATTGTCAAGCTGAAAACTGCTAACTCCTATATCGGCCAATATTCCGGTAATATTTAACCCTTTTAGTTCTTTTAAAGCATCGCTTGCTCTTTTGTTTATGAATTCCACTCTATCGGAATATTTCGCGAGTCTTTTTTTAGCGAACTCCATTGCGTCTTTATCTTGGTCTATACCTATGAGTTTGATATGAGGGTATCTCTCAAGCATAGCTTCGCTATGACCGCCGAATCCCAAAGTACAATCGACAAAATAACCCTCTTTTATATCTTTGAAAAGATTAACGGTTTCGTTTAATAACACGGGAATATGAGGAGTATCCAACACAAAGCCTTTTTTGTTATAATTGTATCAAAAAAGGCGATATTTGGTAACTTCTACGCTAATAGACGAATATTTGCTCGTCGCAAGAGAACTTTTTAAAAAAGATTTTATGCACATCGGGCTTGGCAGTATCTCTATGAAACTAAAAGCCGACAAAATGATAATAAACAAAAAAAACAAACACGTAAACGAAGAGGATTTTATAAAAACTCTTCATATTCTAAAAGAAGATATGGCTTGGGAAGAAGCGACCGATGATGTAAAAGTGCATTCTAAAATTTACGAACAAGTCCCGAGCGCAAAAGCAATAATTCATATTTGCCCCAAAAACGTCATTACCTATTCGCTAAAAAGACACAACTGCTTAAAACCGATCGATTTTATCGGTAAGCATTTTATAAAAAAAGTAAATATCATCGAAATCAACTCTCTACAAGAGTGGGAAGAAAACAAAGAATTTATAGTAGCAAAAGAGCTAAAACACAAAGATATCGTAATTATAAAAGGTCACAGCGTATATCTAAAAGGCAGAGACTTAAGAGAAATATTAAAAAAAGCCGTAATATTGGAAAATAGCGCTTATATGTTATTGAATTCCACTAATTAAAGGAAAAAGATGTATTTTATTTATGAAAAAGATGCTCTTGGTAGAACAATTTTCGAGATTGTTTTTAAAAACACCGGAAGTATATACGCAAAAGACGCGGTGGCGTATATGACCGCTCATATACTAAACACAAAAGGAACACTTGATAAAAAAGAGAAATTTTATTCTCAACTCGAAGAGAAAGCTATTAATTTAACAATCACGACAAACAAAGAATTTTCGACCGTTTCAATGACTTTTTTAAACGAAAAGAGCTCTTTTGCCGTTAAAAAACTTATAGAACTTTTGCAAAATCCCAATTTTACGCAAGAAGCTCTTGAAAAATCAAAAAAAGAGATTCTCGCAAAAAAAGAGAACCTAAAAAACAACCACGACTATATCGCATCGAAAAATCTTTTTAAGGCTATCTTCAAAAACACGCCGCTTGAGAGAGAAACAATAGGAGAAAATATTCAAAACGTTACATTGGAAGATATAAAAGAGCATTTTTCATATTTCGCAAAAGAAAACGCCGTATTTATAAACGGAGGCAAAAAAATCGACATCGCCGAATTTATAGAAACATTGCCTAACTCAAAGCCTAAAAACGACCTCTTTTTCAAACCTAAACAATCTCACATCGAAGAAAAAAGAGAAGTAGAACAAAGCTATATCTATTTCGCCGCTCCTTTTGAAGTGAAAAAAGAGGAGTATTATCTTGCAAAGATAGCTACTTTTATCTTAGGAGCGGGAGGTTTTGGTAGTAGGATGATGGAAGAGATAAGAGTAAAAAGAGGTTATGCATACTCCGCATACGCTATGAACGAATTTAAAAAAAGCTATCAAATCCTAAAAGGACACCTCCAAACAAAACTCGAAAATACGATTGACGCTAAAAACTTAGTGGTAGATATAATTAACGTTTTTTTAGAAAAAGGAATAACCCAAGAAGAGCTTGATAGTGCTAAAAAATTTCTAATAGGAAGCGAGCCTCTAAGAAATGAAACGCTCTCGCAAAGACTGCTTAGAAAATTTAACGAATATTATTTGGGACTTGGGGACGGATATTTCGAAAAAGAATTAAACCTAATCAAAAACACAACGCTTGATGAAATAAACGACTTTATCAAAAGACATAAAGAGATAAAAAATTTAAGTTTCTCAGTTGTGACAAATGACAAAAATTAACGACGAAAAACTAAATAAAATCGGCATTACCAACACAATAGAGCTTGCATTAATAAAGCCCAAAGAATGGGAAGATAACAACATCTACCCTTTCATCACCGGCAAGCCTCAGGCTTTTGAGGCGGAAGTACTTGACATTCAAAAATCAACAAAAATTACAAGAGTTAAGTTTTATCTAAAAAACATTCAAACGATAATGTGGGGAGTTTTTTTTACGTTTAAAAAATGGCACGAAGCGACATTTTATAAAGGCAAAAACCTATATATAAGAGGAGAAGTCAGAAACAATCAAATAATCCAACCAAAACCCATTTCAAAAATAGGAGAAATTACTCCCGTTTATAAAACGCCTATAAATCAAAGAAGTTTTAAGGCTTTAGTAAGAAAATATCTCTCTATTGAATCTTTAAATCCCCTGCCTCAAAAAATAGCTTCGATTCTTTATTATATGCATTTTCCAAGAAGTTTTGAGGATATCGACGAAAAAAAGATTAATTACGCTCTAAAATTTGCAGAAATTTTTAATTATCTTTATAAACTCCAAAGCAAAAAAAGAGTCTATCCGGCAACTCCTATAAAAGCGGAGCCCGACAAATTTATAAATTCCTTGCCTTTTAAACTCACAAACGACCAGATAAAAGTTATTAACGAAATAAAAGAGGATATAAAAAAGCCGATTCAAGCAAGAAGAGTAATCATCGGGGATGTAGGTAGCGGAAAAACTCTTGTAATGCTTGCGACGGCTTTTATGGCAAAAAAGAGCGCTATCATGGCACCAACTTCAATTTTGGCAAATCAACTTTTCGAAGAAGCGAATAAATTTTTAGGTAAATTCGGCTTTAAAATCACTCTCGTAACCCAAAAAAGCAAATATACCCAAGAAGACTTAGAAAACTCCGACCTGTTAATCGGCACACACGCACTTCTTTATCAAAACCTTCCCAAACTAAACGTTATAATGGTGGACGAACAGCATAGATTCGGTACAAAACAAAGAGCAATGCTTGAAAAACTAACGACGGACGGAAAAACGCTTCCTCACTATTTTCAATTCAGCGCCACGCCTATCCCAAGAACGCAGGCGCTTATTATGAGTAGTTTTGTGAATGTAAGTCTTATAAAAGAGTTGCCTTTTAAAAAAGATATCGAAACGAAAATAATAACAAAAGAAAACTTCAAAGAGCTTTTAGCGCATATAAAAAAAGAGATTCAAAACAACAACCAAGTCGTTATCGTATATCCTTTGGTGGAAGAATCCGAAAATTTCGGATATCAAAGCATAGAAGAAGGAAAAGATTTTTGGCTTAAATATTTCGAAGGAGTATATATCACGCACGGAAAAGACAAAAACAAAGAAGAAGTGCTTGTGGAATTTAGAGAAAAAGGAAATATTTTAATCACTACTACCGTTATTGAAGTAGGTATTTCTCTTCCGAGACTAACAACTATAGTAATAGTTGGAGCCGAAAGACTCGGACTTGCCACACTACATCAATTAAGAGGTAGAGTCGGACGATACGGTCAAAAAGGTTATTGCTTTTTATATACAAACGACAAAAACAACAAAAGATTACAAGAATTCGCAAAAACACTCGACGGATTTAAAATAGCGGAGCTTGATTTGAAATTCAGAAAAGCCGGAGACATAATAGACGGAAAACTCCAAAGCGGTGAAACGTTTCAATATTTCGACGAAACGAAAGATTTAGAAATTTTAGAAGAAGCAAAAAAGCACTTGGCACTTTCTTAGCACTATATTAAGTTAACATTAAATAAAAAAAGGTGCCGGATGCTAAAAAGCATTAGAAAAACTCTTAGAAGTAAAGAAAATAAATATCATAAAAGAGATTTAATAAAAAAATTACAAAAAGATCATCAAAAATTATTAAAGCTTTTTTTAGCCTTAGAAGAAGCTATAAACAAAAAATCACCGAATGCAATTAAAAAACTTCATCATTTCATTGATGAATTAGAACTTCATCTAATTTTAGAAAATTCTCAATTTTACACACATTTGGAATCTAAATACAGATTTTGCAATTTAAAAAAACTTAAAGAAATTAAAGAAGAAATTCCGAAAAACGCCACCTTGTTCTTACAACTCAAAAATACTTTAGAAGAAAAAAATTTTGCAGAAGCACAAGAATTGTTTAATATAATACGAACATTTTTATTTAAAAGAATAAGATTCGAAGAAGAAAAACTTTATAAAATTTACGATAATTTACACACATGCAACGAAATTTATCTATTACTGAGATAATCGGTTAAAAAAGAAACGATTAATAAACGAATTTTGCGATTAGAATAATGTTTAATACTAAAAATAAAAATATAAAATCATCAAGTAATGCAGTCCCTTTCATCTTTGACCCCCTTTTTCATCTTTTCTCGGAGGTATTTTATTAACCTATAATGACACTAAGATGACAATATCACTGACACATTATTTTAACTGCAAAATTGCAATGAATTTTCGTAGTATCAAGAATAGTTTTTGAAGTGTCTTTTTGAGAAATCAACATTCCGATTTCGGTACACCCTAAAATTACACCCTCGGTTTCATACTTCTCTATTATTTTTAAAAACTCTTTTTTTGACGAATCTTTAGTCACACCAAGACACAACTCATCAAATATTACTTTATGAATAATCTCTCTATCTTGAGATTCAGGAACAACTACATCCACTCCTCTTTTTTTCAAATAATCCACATAAAAACAATCTTCCATTGTAAATTTAGTACCCAACAACAGCACATTTTTTAAATTTTTAGCTTTAATCTCTTCGATAAGAGAGTCTCTTATATCCAAAAGAGGTATGGAAATTGAAGATTTTACTTTATCGGCTACTTTATGCATCGTATTTGTAGCTATCATTACAAAATCGGCACCTGCTTTTTCAAGAGATTTTGCAGCGTTAGATAATACTTCAGCACTTTTTTCCCATAAATTATTTTTTTGATATTCTGCAATTTCTTGAAAATCGACACTATAAAGTATTATCTTTGCGCTGTGTAACCCTCCAAGTTTTCGGTTGATTTGTTCGTTTATGAGTTTATAATACTCCGCACTACTCTCCCAACTCATTCCGCCTATTATTCCGCATGTTTTCATAAATATCCTCTTAGTTGATACGTGATATCACCCGCTCCGAATCCGATAATCAATCCATTATCTATTGTTTTTATAATTTCTCCGTTCTCATCAATTAACATAATATTATTTCCATCAACTTTTACTCTCTTTGCAAAAATTGGATTATGTTTTGCAAAATGCTTTTCAAAATCAATAAACACCTCTTTCTCTCCCGCAGACCATACCGGAAGTATCACAAGCTCGCTCGCTTCATTGAAGCATTCAACAAACCCTTCAAGATTATCGATCGTTCTGCTGTATTTGTGAGGCTGCCAAATAGCTACGACATTATCAAGTCCGTTTAGCATAGCGTATATCTTTGCCGAATGAAGAGTTGCTTTTATTTCGGTAGGATGATGTCCGTAATCGTCAATCAAAACGAAATTATCGGTATGTCTTATAATATCGAATCTCTTTTTGATACCAATGAAATTTTTAATATTACTTACAATCTCGTCAATATTCAAAAACTCTCTTGCAGCTTCAATAGCAAGAAGCGCATCAAGCACCAAATGCTCTCCGAATCCGTAAACTTCAAACTCTCTATTTTCATATTCGAATACGGTTTTAGGAAGTCCGTCTCTTACTTCGTAACGAATGTTTTTTGCGTCTTTTAAATAGACTTTTTTCATAGGTAAATCAAGTTTTTTGATAAATTCGTCATCTCCGTTAACAACTCTGATTTTCGCTTTTTTCAAAAATTCTTCATAATGAGCGTAAAATTTATCCAAATCGTGATTATAAAACTCCATATGCTCGGGCTCTGTATTCGTCACAATAGCGATATAAGGATTAGAATCTACAAAACTTCCGTCACTCTCATCCGCTTCGAATACCAAAAGCTCACTATCCGTTCTTCTTGCATTCGAATGAAACTCTTTACTCTCGGCTCCGATTAAGGCGTTAGCTTGAGGCAAAACGGAAGATAAAATAGCAGTAGTCGTGCTTTTTCCGTGTGCTCCGCAAACGGACAAAACTTTTTTATCATTTACGATATATGGCAAAAACTCTCTTCTACTTAAAGTTTTAATACCTTTTTTCTTTGCCGCTATAAGTTCTACGTTATCTGGCTTTGCTACGGCAGTATGAACGAGCAAATCCGGAGTCGTTACGTTTTTTTCATCATGAGGAATATTTACTTCGATTCCTTCGACTCTAAGTTTTGCAGTAAGAGGCGTCTCTTTTATATCGCTACCGCTAACCTTCACTCCGGCAGCGTTTAAATATCTCGCAATGGCACTAAGCCCGATACCCCCGATTCCAACAAAATGAACGTGATTCATTTTGCGTCTTTACTAAACTCTTCTTGAAATTGTTTTTTGTGTTTTATAACAAGCTCGTCGATATCATCGTTAAATTCCGCTAAAAACATATCTTTATACGCTTTTGAATCGTCAACATATTTTTCAAAAAACGTATCGATATCCAATTTATCAAGCATTCCGAGCACATACATACTAAACATCTCTTTAATTTTAGGGTCGTTAACAAGATACGCCATATCATAGCCGACCTCTTTTGCCTCTTCGATTTCGCCGTCGTTCCACAATTCGAGCATATATTCGAACATTGCTCTAACAGCCGCCGCCTCTTCAGGGTCGTTTATATCAAAAGTACCTTTAGATTCTATCTTTTTATTTACAAGGTCGAATGTTTCTTTTAAAATCTCGCTAAAAATTTTATTTATTTTTTCCGCATCGTCTTTATGCAGGTATTTTTCCAATTCTTTATATTTTTGTGCAATACTCATAATAGCTCCTTAATTATTTTTAATGCTTTTTTCGTTCTTTCTTCATCATACACAAGGGCAATTCTCACATACCCCTCACCGGCTCCTTTTCTTCCCATAAAACGTCCCGGCATTACTTTTACGCCTCTTTTATACGCCTCTTTTGTAAATTCTATATCATCACCCACCTCAAGCCAGATATAAAAAGTGGCTTTTGGAATCTCCACTCCCAAAATCTCTTTTGCAATCTCGAAATTTTTTCTATATTTTTCTCTAAAAGGCTCGACATGTTCATCATCACTCCAAGCCTCAGCCGCAGCGTATTGTAAAGGAAGCGGAGAAGCACATCCCACATAGGTCCTAAAAGACAAGTATCTTTTTAATATTTCGCTATCGCCTGCGATAAATCCGCTTCTAAGCCCCGGCGCACTGCTTCTTTTGGAAATGGAATTAATCGCCAAAATATTTTTAAAATTTTTATTTCCGACATTTATCGCCGCTTCTAAAATACTCGGCGGTTTTTCGTCTATATACAGTTCGCTATAACATTCGTCACTCAAAATAACCACATCGTTTTTCAAAGCATACTCAACCCACTCACTAAGCTCATCCAAACTCATAACGCTTGCTGTGGGGTTATTTGGAGTATTTAAGATTATAAAATCCTCATCCCCCTCAAGCTGAGACAATCTATTTTTAAAGTCGTTTTCTTTTTTTAGCTCCATATAATTTATTTCGCTACCGGCCGCTATTGCCGCACCTTCGTATATTTGATAAAAAGGATTAGGAAAAGCGGTTTTTTTAGGTCTTAAAAAAAGCGGAAAGTTAAATAAAAGCTCTCTTGTCCCGAAACTCGGCAATAATTCGTCTTTTTTAAGCTCAATCGAATATCTTCTTTTTACAAAGCCTCTTTGAGCTTCTTTTAAAACTTCTTCACCCGCAGTTTTTGGATATTTGTTTAGGTATTTTGCGTTTTTGCAAAGCGAATCTTGAATGAATTTGGGAGTTTCGAATTGAGGCTCGCCGATTGTCAAAGACAAAACTTCCTCGGGATGAGGAACGTCTTTTAAAAGTTCGTTTAGTTTTTCAAAAGGATATTTTTCAAACATCCGCTACTCCGCCAAAGCAAGTTCGATTTTAAATCCGCTTTGAGAGAGGACTTTTACTTTGATTTTTTGACCTTCTTCAAACTCATCAAGGCTTCTTCCGTTTAGTTTGCTGATATGTAAAAGCCCCTCGACATCAGGTGCGATTTCTACAAACATTCCGAATGGTACTTTTCTTTTAATAGTTCCCTCAATCACGCTTCCGATTTCGAAGTTAGGTATTTTTGGTTTGTCGTCTTTACAAATTACGTTTAGAATATAATCTTTTGCCGCGTTCATTTGGTCGTAACTATCTCCGTAAATCTTAACTTTACCCGTTTCTCTGTCAAGGTCGATAGTAATACCGAATTTTGCAATAATTTCTTTAACCGTTTTTCCTGCCGTACCGATAATATCGATAATTTTGTCAGGTTCCACTTTAAAGCTTACGCTTTTTGGAAGTACGTCTTCATTATATTTGATGTTTTCTACCGCGTTTTCCATTTTTTCTAAAATAAACGCTCTTGCTTCTTTTGCTTGATAAAGCGCTTCTTTTAAGATATCAAGAGAAATTCCTCCGAGTTTAATATCCATTTGCATTGCTGTAATTCCGTCCCACGTACCGGCAACTTTAAAGTCCATATCTCCGTCGTGGTCTTCAAGTCCCATAATGTCAGTTAAAATAGCGTATTTATCACCCTCGCTAACCATACCCATAGCGATACCCGCAGCAAGTTTTAATAGAGGTACTTTTGCCGCTTTTAAAGCGATAGCGCTCGCACAAACGGTTGCCATTGAAGATGAACCGTTACTTTCGAGAATCTCGCTCACAACTCTTACTGTTTCATCAAATTCAGGGTCGATTAACGGTTCTATCGCTCTTTTAGCCAAGTTTCCGTGTCCAAGCTCTCTTCTGCTCGGAGGTCCGAGTCTTACGGCTTCACCAACCGCAAATGCCGGGAAGTTGTAGTGAAGCATAAATCTTTCAAGTTTTTCTTCTTTATC
Source organism: Caminibacter pacificus (assembly GCF_003752135.1). NCBI lineage: Bacteria > Pseudomonadati > Campylobacterota > Epsilonproteobacteria > Nautiliales > Nautiliaceae > Caminibacter > Caminibacter pacificus. Next base: position 260,245 of record NZ_RJVK01000001.1, on the reverse strand, counting down.
TGTGAGGTTTGCATAAACTTGCGCATCCATTTCACTACCTCTTGTAGCCACCGCTAAAGCTTGAGTTTGTCCTCTTGTAAACAGACAGCTTCCGTGTGCTCTTGGAAGTACGTTAGTTTCGATACTAATAGGTCTGATTTCGTCAAGTTTTCTTCCGTCTGCCCTTACGTTTTCATATAAAATCATACCTCTGACAATTTCTCTTTTCACTTCTTTAACAGCTTTTAAAATCGCATCGAAGTTCTCTTCTTCGCCAAGCGCGCTTGCAATTTTTCTTGCGAATTGTTTTAGGAGATAATCTCTTTCGCTTTTACTTAAATGTTTGATAATTTCTCTAAGCTCATCGGCATATTTTTCTTTGATTTCTTTAATATAAGGAGTTAAATCAACCTCTTTTCTCTCTTCGAAATTAACTTTTTCTTTTACGAAGTTTTTAAGCGCTTCTTCATAAATTTCCGCACCTTCTTTTATCTTTTCTTGTGCCAATTTTAAAGCTTCTATAAGCTCGTCTTCACTAATTTCGTTCGTTTTATATTTTACGATAGTGTTTTCAATAGGAGCCCCGTCAAGCATAATATCTTCAACAGGAATTATCTCAATCTCTTCTTGACCTTGGCTTGCGTACTCAATCATTAAAAGCTCGTCTTTCGTACCCGTTACGAAAAGATTAAAATCACCCTTTTCAAGTTCGCTTAAAGACGGATTAACAACCAATTTCCCGTCGATTCTTGTGATTCTAACCCCGTGTACCATTTTTGCAAAAGGCAAAGAGCTCATATACATACACGCAGCCGCCGCATTCATAGCCGCCACTTGCAAATCGCTATCTTCATCCGCACTCAAAGCCATAATGGTAATAATAGTATCGTATCCGTAGTTTCTCGGGAAAAGAGGTCTTAGGCTTCTATCTACTATTCTTGCGGTTAATGTTTCGAAATCTCCCGGTTTTTGTTCTCTTTTTACAAATCCCGCAGGAATTTTCCCTACCGCATAAGCTCTTTCTACGTATTGCACTACTAAAGGTACGAAATCTTCTTCGATTACCTCATCGGGATTGTATGTTAAAGTAGCAAGCATTACGGTATTTCCTTCTTGCCACCAAATAGAGCTATCCGCTTGTTTCGCAACTTTATTTAATATTAACTTTTGTTCTTTATCGTTTAACTTAATATCAACTTCACAACTCATTAAAACTCCTTAAAATAAAATTCGGTATCTATATAATCTTCTACAACTTTAACAAAAAACGTATGGTCAACAAGTTTTTCAACCATCTCCGCCGTTTCTTTTGCTATTACGGGTATCGCAACACTTATTGAACTTACGTTTTTGGAAATACAGCTTTTTATGGCACATAATAAAGTAAGTCCTGTATTCGCTCCCTCATCCACTAATAAAACATTTTTATTCTCAAGTGAAATTATACCCTCTCCCGCACGAAATTGATAAATATCCTCTAAAATTTTCTCCTCATACACCCTTTCTATCTCGCCAAACAGATAATCATCTGTAATTTCAAACGACTCGATAAGCTCGTCAATCAAAACATAATCTCTCGTCTCACTAACAGCCGCAAGTGAAGTATCTTTATTAATCGGAGATTTAACTTCCTCGATAAAAAGAAAATCCCCCTCAACCAGCCCGTTTCTAAGCCCGAGCTCTCTTGCGTAATATACTCCGTTTTTACTTATCGCTAAAATAACGCAATCAGTAAAAATATCTTTATCTACCACTTCAAGAAGTTTATTCAAAGCGTCTTCTCTATTTTCGAAAATCATCTCACACCTTAAATTTTTTGATAAATTCATCCGGATATTGTTTTAAAATTTCTTCTTCGCTAAATGTAAATTTATAATTTAAAACGTAATCTTTTAAAATTTTATAAGCTTCGTTTATTTTTTTCATCTTTTCATCATCTCCGCCCATATCAGCGTGATATTTTTTTGCAAGTTTTTTATATTTTTTGTCGATATCTTTCATAGTACTAAGAGGCTTAATCTCCAAAATGTTACAAGCCTCTTTTATTTCGTCTATTTTAGAAATGACGTACCTCCTCCGGCAATAATGGTCTTCAAGTCGTTATCGATAAATTTAACACCCACACCTAAGAAAAACGTTCTCGCATCGGCATTTAGAATATTATCAACACCGGCAATAAACTCCAAGTGTTTCAAATACAGATATGTAGCTTTTAAAGAAAGATTAGGATTATTCCCTCTTATGTCGTTAACCGAATTGAAATCATAAATATCGGCACTCAATTTCACCCTGTCTTTATCAAGAAAATAATCGGCTCCAACACCGCCGGTACTTTCTATAATTCCTCCTCTAATTAGTAAATTGTCATATCTTTTACCAAGCTCGGCGTTAAAATAGATTTTATCTTCATCACTAGGATTTTTAGTCGAATAGTCTTTCGTACTCGTAACTCCTACGATGTAATATTTTGTAGGATTAGGCATATATGCAATATTTGCCGTCGTTTTAAAGTAGTCGTCTCGTGTCATATAATTTGAGAAAATATCGACTTGAATTTGTGATTTTTGCATACTTGCGAGCATATCGTCAAGCTTTTGAAAACTTTTGCTTCCACTTGCAAAGAAATCACTCGCTGCGTCAATAGTATTTTTAAGTCCTTGTTTGTTTTCGACAAGAAGTTGATTTGCGTTTTTTCCTAAATTTATATACTCATCCGCCAATTTAGGAAGTTTGGTATTTAAAATTTCACCCGTTTTGTTCAATTTAGCAAGTAACATATCGGTTTTATCCAAAATTTCAGGAATTTTGCGCTTAATAATATCACCCGTCTCTTTATACGAAACCACAAGAGCGTTTGCATTATCCAAAATTTTAGGCAACTTCATTTGAGTTGTAGCTAAAATATCATTTAATCTCTCGGAAGAAACTTTTAAATTTGCAATCATAGCGTGAATGTTATCTATAGTTTGCTGATTTAGTGTAGTATTAAGCTTTGCAAGCAATACCCTTACATCACCTACGGCTTTATTAATATTTGTAAGTACGTCTTCCATAGAAGCGGAAGGTACGTATTTTTTAATAACACCTTTTGGTTGTAGATATGCCGTATTATTCGAAGGAATAATTTTTAGATATTTTCCGCCAAGAACGTTATCCTGAGCTACGGCAACTTCCGAACCGACAGGAATTTTTACACCTTTTTGAATCAAAAGTTTTAATTTAACTCCGTTATCAAGAAGTTTCATACTATCTACATATCCTATAGTCACACCTCTGAGTTTGACTTTTGATTTTTTAGTAATACCGCTTGCATCGTTTACGATAGCATAAACCGGATAGCCTTTTTGTTTAAAATCTTCAAGAGTCTTTATCTGAAAAGTCATATATAAAAGCGATAAAAGTCCTACTAATATAAAAAGACCGACTTTAACTTCAGTTTTCATTATTTTCCCTTAGTTTAATAATATACTCTGCTTTAACCCGCCGATAGGATTAAAATAGACGTTAAAATTCAAAATATAATCGTTTCTATAAGAAATTCCGTCTTCTTTAAGTACCGGAATTCTATTTCGTTTAAACCCGATATCGTACTGCCAACATTTTTTTGACATTTTTACACCTAAAAGTATATACTTATTATATCTATTTAACAAATCATAACTATATTCCGTATAAAATCGTTTGTATTGATTCAAGCTTTTTTCGAACCTTAAAGTAATCGTTTTGATTTTATTCGTATTAATTTTATCATATTTATAAATATGTGTCATTTTTAAAAGATAATTACTATCCGAATAAGAAGCCGTTAATGCGTTATAAATTGTTCTTTTATAATCCCAAGAATATTTATTTTGCAAATTAAGAGAGTAATTTCCTTTTTTTACATTTAATGTATTTTCCAAATCGTTTTTTTGGTTCGAATCTATATAAAGCATTTGCGACAAAGAATGATCCAAATAAAAATTTCCGTTTTCAAAAATTTGGAAAAGTTTTAAATTAACGCTATTGTTAATTTTCAACTCTCCCAATAAATTATTGGAGTTTTGAATATGGTTATAGTTGTTAAAATTAAAAGTAACGGAAGGATTAATAATATGTAAATATCCGTCTTTTTTTATCAAAGAAGAGTATAACTCAACACTCGTATAAAGCTGCGAAAAAACGTCCGGTTTTGTTTGAGAATTATAATAATTCGCACTCGCAAAACTAAAAGATTCCGTTATTTTATATGAAAGATAATGATTTAATATTGCTTTTGAATAGCTTATCGGTAATAAAGTATCAAACTGATAATATTTTGTAGGAATAGAATAATAATTGTAAAAATTCGCATCAAAAGAGTTTAAAATATTGCTGTTTTTCGTTACGAATTTATGTAAATTAATTTGTGGTAAAACCTGTATCGTATCTTCATTTGAAAGTTTTGAAGTATCAATAAAATATTTAGCGTAAATTCCAAATATATAATTCGTATTAAATCTATTAATATAATTTATTTTTGAAGTAATTGTTTTATCGATAAGATACGAAGTGTTAAAAGTATAATTATAAGGATTAAGATAAAAATAATCGACGTCGTTTGCGTATTTTAAATCCATATATAATTTATCGTTTGTAAAGACGGTCGAATTCCTCTCGTATAAAAACTGATATCCGAAATGTTTTTTGTTTGCCAAATTATATTTAGTAAAATATTTATCATAATCAATAAATTCACCCAGTTTTATTTCTCCATAAGAATTTGGAGAATCTACAAACCTAAAAGTAGCGTATAAACCTCTACCTCTTGCAGTTCTGATCGTCGGATCGAATTCCAAATCGGCCCTTTGACCCAAAACTATATAAACCGGTTGTGTATATAAAAAGCCCTCTTTTGCAGAATATCCGAAATACGGTCTAAGTAATCCCGAACGCCTTGTTTTATCAAGAGAGTTAAAATAAAACGGAAAATAAAAAACCGGTACTTTATGAACGTAAAGAGTAAGGTTATAAAGCTTTATATATTTTGTTTTTTTGTTGTAACTTCCTTTTTTGGAATAGATAAACCAATCGGGCTTATCGATACAACAACTACTAAAAATAACCTTTTTAAATTTAATCAAATCGCCGTTTATCGAAACGTTTTTCGTTTTAAACCACAAATCGAGATTTCTATCGTAAATAATATTGTTTTTAGCAAAAATTTTATTTTTGGAAATTACTGTAACCTTATCCGCTTCTATGGCGCTGTTTTGATAAAAAACAGTCACATTTCCTTCCAAAACAGCGGTTTTATCGTTTTTTACGATACCTTTTTGAGCTTGAATAATAAAATCTTTATAGATAATAAGAGGTTTTTGAAGAATAATAGTTTTATTCTCTTCCAAAGCTTTTGTGGCATAAACTTTTATAATATCCGCATAAGCGAATATTGCGAAAAAAAGAATACTAATTATCTTCAACAACAACTGATTTCCCTACGATATCGTGAATTGCTCTATTTAGTGGGTCAACGATAGCATACGCCATACCCAAATAAAAAAACATTTCGTCAAAATTTCTAACGATACTCCTTATAAGCGCCCTGCCCCATGACGGCTTATCGAATGTTTCGATATCGATAGTTTTGATTTTCATAATCATTTTACCTATAGTTTTCCCGTAAAGCGCAATAAAAATCCAATGATATAGAGTATATGCCAAAAATATATACCCTATAAGCTCGTTTGTTAATATTATTTGCTGCTCTAACGTTTTAGCATTAACAAAAGAATCGAAAAACGCTATAAAAATAATAAAAGAGACAAGAAGGTCGTCTATTGTCATAGAAACCGCTCTTTTAAAAAGTGAGGCTTCTTTGAAGCCTTGCATATGGAGTTTATCTACAAGTTCCATTATTTCCCTATTGCTTGATATGCTATATCTTTTCTATATTTTTTACCCTCAAAATGCACTTTATCTACGATTTTATAAGCTTCGTCTCTTGCTTGTTTTACGTCTTTTCCAAAACCGACGCACACAAGCACCCTACCGCCTGTAGCCATAAGTTTTCCGTCTATTTTTTTAACTCCCGCATAAGCGATATATCCGTTGCAATCACTCAAATCATCAACGGTAATTTCCGCAGGTTCACTACTTGAATAAGGATAGTTTTTAGAAGCACACACAACTCCCACAGCCACCATATCTTTGATTTTTACGTCGATTTTATCAAGCTGTTTGGTCGCACCGTTAAAAAACATATCATAAACGCTGCTGTCAATCAGTGCCATAAGTTCTTCGCACTCAGGGTCACCGAATCTAACGTTATATTCAAGCACATAAGGCTCGTTATCCACAATCATAAGCCCTATAAAAAGTACTCCCTCAAAAGGCGCTCCCTCTTCTTGCATTCCTTTAAGAGTAGGTTTTATAATTCTTGATTTTACTTTTTCATAAAGCTCTTCGTTTGCAAGAGGAGTTGGGGCGTACGCACCCATACCTCCGGTATTCGGACCTTTATCTCCGTCAAGTAGCCTTTTGTGGTCTTGTGCCGCAGGTAAAAGTACAAAATCTTCTCCGTCGCAAATAGCGAACATACTAAGCTCGTACCCGTCAAGAAACTCTTCGACAATTACTTTTTTACCGGCATCACCGAATGCTTTTCCGCTTAGCATATCTTCTACCGTTTTTTTGGCTTCTTCTTTACTTTCGGCAATAATTACACCTTTTCCGGCGCAAAGTCCATCGGCTTTTACGACTATTGGAAGTTTATCCATCGAGTCGATAAATTCATAAGCTTTTTGTTTATCGTCCGTTTCGATATATCTTGCTGTAGGAATATTGTGTTTTTTTAGGAAGTTTTTCATATAAACTTTACTTCCTTCAAGTCTTGCAGCTTTGCTTGAAGGTCCGAAAATTGTAAGCCCGTGAGATTTGAATACGTCCACGACACCTTTAACAAGAGGGTCTTCAGGCCCTACTATTGTCAAGTCGATATTGTTTTCTTTCGCCCAATTAGCAAGTTCTTCGAAATCTTTAATATCTATATTTGTAGCGAACTCTTCAGTAGCTCCGTTTCCGGGTGCATAAAAAATTTCCGCTTCGTCTTTCATAAAATATCCGATACTATACTCTCTACCACCGCCGCCAATTATCAAAACTTTTTTCATATCAAGCCTTTTTTTGCGAAATTATAACAAATTAAGTCTTTAATGAATACCCAGTAATCAGTGCGAAAAGCCAAGGCCAAATAAGAGCGATAATTACGATAACAGCGATAATCACATATGATATTTTAGGTTTTACTCTTTTTTTCAAACACTCGATATCCGTATTATACTCTCCACAATAATCCACATCCCTATTAAATTTATTAAGATACAAAAAGTAATAGCAAAAACCGCTTAGTAAAGAATTTACGATTATAATCGTAGCAAGCACCAATAACGGATGAATTTTCGCATAAGCCATTAAATAAGCAATCATTAAAGATATTACAAGAACCGAAAACGCTTCGAGCACCGCTCTTTTATACAAAAGATAAAACCAACCGAAAATAAACGCTTTTAAATTAAATTTCGGCTTACATTTTCCAAGCCCCTCGTCATTCATAATCTCTTCGAAAACTTCCATATCTTTCTCATCCCCGACATACACCTCTTTTAAAAGTTTTAAATATTTATCTCTCAAACTCATACTCTTCCTTTTATAAACGTTTTGTAATAATCCCAAATAGCAAGCAACAAACTCCCCACTACTGGTGATAGCAATATCGAAATTATAAAAAATATCCAGTGATTATGACCTAAACGATATGCAAAATATGCAACTACCGTGGATAAAATAATAAGATTAATAATAACAAACAAACCCATTTAGCGCCTTTTTTAGTAAAATTATATTAAAAAAGGACCTAAATGAAAATCAAAGTCCCAAAATCCGTAGATTTAAACGTGAAAAACTCCGAAAGCGTAGCAAGAATAGCAGCCGCTTCAAAAAACGGCGGAGTAATAGCCGCTCTTATGATTCCGAAACAAAAACCGATTTTCGATAAACTGCATTTAGCCTACAACCTCAAAAGAGCGAACGAAGAAAATTTCAATCTTTTAGTAGCGGTAGAAGGAATTCATGAAGGCAAACTCAGCGAAATTTCCATTTTAAAACAAAAAGGTGCAAGCGCTATATTTATCAATAGCGATGAAGATATGAATCTTATAAAAAGAGTTTTTGAGTATGCCGAATTTTTGGATATTCCTATTTTCGTAAACTGCCACAACAAATCCCTAAGCTACGGCGTTATGAACGACAGCGAAATAGCATATGCCATGGGAGTTAGCGGCATACCTAATTATGCCGAAAGCGTAGAAGTCGCCAAAATTTACGAATTATCAAGCCACTTCAATGCAAAAGTGGTATTTCAAAGTATCACCACAAAAGAATCTCTTGAAATTCTAAAAAACAAACCCGAAAACATCTTTATAGACGTATGTATCGATAATCTCTATTTTACCGACGAAAACCTAAAAGATTTCAATACTTTATATAAAACTTTCCCGCCTTTAAGAAGCGAAAAAGACAAAAACGCACTATTAAAAGCCTGTGAGGAAGGATTAATCGACTTTATATCATCAAATCATATCGCCACAAACCAAAAAGACATTCCGTTTGAAGAAGCGGAATTCGGAATAAGCAAACTCGACATTTTCTCTCAGCTTGCATATTCATTGCCTATTTCACATGAAATAATAACGAAACTCATCTCGACCAACCCTGCAAAACTTTTCGGCATAGATATAGACGAATATATGGAGATTGAACTTGGTGAATTCGAAGTGGATTTCGAAAACTTCGCAAGCAAAGGCAAAAACTGCCCTTATACGAGAGTGAGAGCAAGAATTATTTAGCCTCCTTATATCAACTTCATTAAATCAAACTATTTACTTTTTCTCCTCCTTGTGGTATAATATATAAAAGTTTAAGGAGGGGAAATGAAATACTACGAAGCTCTTGAAAACGGAAAAATCAGATGTCTTTTGTGTCGTCATCACTGCATACTCAAAGATGGACAAGTAGGTATTTGCGGTGTTAATATGAATAAAAACGGCGAGCTGGTTAATTTAGTATACGGACATCCTTCAAGTATAAACGTCGATCCGATAGAGAAAAAACCGCTTTTTCACTTTTTACCGGGAAGCGGTGTTTTGTCTTTCGGAACTGTGGGATGTAACTTTAAATGTCCGTTTTGTCAAAATTGGCAAATAGCCCATACCAATAAAGTAAACGATTCGGTATACGTTTCACCGCAAGAAATGGTAAAACTCGCACTCGAATATAACTGCAAATCTATCGCATACACATACAACGAACCGAGTATATTTTATCCGTATGCAAGAGACGTAGGAGTTTTGGCAAAAGAAAAAGGACTAAAAAACGTATTTGTAACAAACGGATTTGAAAGTGTATATGAGATAGAAGATATGAAAGATTGGGTCGATGCATGCAATGTCGATTTGAAAAGTTTCAAACCCGAATATTACAAAAAAGTATTAAAAGGTAATTTAGAAGACGTCCTTGATACCATAAAAAGATTACATGACGTTGGAATTTGGCAAGAAATTACGACTCTTATAGTGCCGCAAGATAACGACAGCGAAGAAGAGCTTACTAAAATTGCCGAATTTATAGCAAGTGTAAGTACCGACATACCTTGGCATATCAGTAGATTTCATCCTGATTACAAAGTCCAAGACAAACCGGCAACTCCTATGGAAACTATGATAAAAGCGTATGAAATAGGAAAAAAAGCGGGATTAAAATATGTCTATTTAGGAAACGTGGCACTGCCTGTGGTGACATATTGTCCGAAATGTAACGAAGAGCTTATTGTAAGAACCATTTACAGAGTAGAAAAAAATATCTTGCAAATTGACAACCAAGGGGTCGCTCGCTGCCCTACTTGCGGCGAAGTGATTCCAGGAGTTTGGAAATAAGGAGTAAAAAATGAGAAGAGCGGTAGTAAAAGAGTGGTACGGCGGTAGTTGTGAGGCTGTTGAGCAGTATATAGAGCATTTTAATAAAATAATCGACGAAAACGTCGAAGCAGACAAAGCCGCCGAAGTTTTTTCTTTAAAACCAAAAGCGATAATAGTACCTCATGCCGGGTGGATGTATAGCGGATTTACCGCTAATTTCGCATACAGAATAGCAAGCAATACAAAACCTAAAAGAGTAGTAGTCATAGGACCATCGCACAGATTTCCGATAAACGGCATTTCGACAACTCTTGAAGAGAGTTACGAAACGCCTTGCGGGCTTTTGCCAATAGATAGAGAGTTTGCAAAAAGTCTTATAGAAAATTTCGGCGTACAAAACTTAGAAGAAGTGCACCAAGAACATTCTACCGAAGTGCAAATGCCGTTTATTTATCACTATTTCGGTCCTATTCCTGTTGTAGAACTAATCTATGGCAATTATTCGCCTGAAAAATTAAAAAATATTATCGAATATGCGATAGAAGATGGCTCTTTAGTGGTAATTTCTACGGATTTGAGCCATTATTACGACCTAAAAACCGCAAACGCACTTGATTATAATTGTCTTGAAGCGGTGCAAAATCTTGATTTACAAGCACTTGATAAATGTGAAGCATGCGGTAAAATAGGAGTGAGCGCAATGATTATAGCCGCAAGCGAGCTCGGACTAACTCCATTTATCGTAGATTATAGAACAAGTGCCGATGTAAGCGGCGATGAAAGCCAAGTTGTGGGATATATGAGCGCGATATTCATTTAATATTAATTTAATTTTGATATAATTTTACCTACTCCATAATAGGAGGTGCGTATGGCAAGAGGAAAATTCAAAATGAAAAGAAAGAGAAGAAGAGTTTTATATTCTAAATAATTTCTCTTTCTTTTCTTAACACAAAGAAAATGAATGCAAATAAAAATAAATGAAAAAAATCTCACAATCACCTCTCAAAATCCTCTAACAATTAACGAAATCGTTGATCTTTTAGAGAATTTTCAATTCACAATACAAAAACTGAACACTTCACAAAACAATTACGAAATAGAAGTAAATAAACCGATAAAGAACAAAGAACTTTTTACTAAAATCTTAAAAAACGCACTCCTTGGAAAAATACCTAAAAAATGCAAACTTTACTATTTTTATCAGCTTGATTTTTCTTTAAAAGAGATAAATTTTTTAAGAGCCTTAGCTATTTATCAGTCTCAAATAATGAAATTTTCTTACGAATTCATTATCAACACCTACATAAAATATTCTTCATTTATAAAAAATCCCTCTTTAGAAATAGACACCGATAATCAAAGCGAACATCAAGTACTTTTGATTTTTAGAGAAATTAAAAAAAACATAATAAAAACTAATTTGGAAAAAAACAAAGAAACTATAGCTTTTAAAATCGATATCAAAAACTTCAAGCACCTATTAAAAGGAATTAATCCCAATATCGAAAGTTTTGTTTATCATAACGATTTTTGCGGCGTTCATCTTAGGATGAGTAAAATCAGCAGAGGCGGTATCAGATATTCTCAAAGAGTGGATTTTAGAGAAGAGATAAAAGATTTAATGACAACCCAACAATACAAAAACGCAATTATCATCCCAAACGGAGCAAAAGGAGGATTTTTTATTTTTGATGAAAATCCGAGCAGAGAAAAAATTAAAAAATGCTATTCGTTATATATCGACGCACTTCTTGATTTGGTGGATTTTGAGTACGGGGAAGATAAAGATTTTTATTTCGTAGTGGCGGCCGATAAAGGTACGAGCGACTTTAGCGACATAGCAAACGAAATAGCGATTAAAAGAGGATATTTTTTCAAAGACGCTTTTGCAAGCGGCGGCAAAAACGGATATTCTCATAAAAAATTGGGAATTACTGCTCTTGGAGCTTTGACCTCAGCAAACAGACACTTTTTGGAAATAAACAAAAATATATTCAAAGACGAAATAAGCGTCGTGGGTGTGGGCTCTATGAGAGGAGACGTTTTTGGCAACGGAATGCTTATGAATGAAAACTTCAAGCTCATAGCCGCAATATCTTCAAAAGAGATTTTCATAGACCCAAATCCCGATATTAAAAAATCTTTTTTAGAGAGAAAAAGGCTTTTTGAAAACTCACTTTCGTGGAAACACTACGAAAAAAAAGCTCTTTCAAAAGGCGCAGCGATATTTGATAGAAGCAAAAAAACTCAAAAAATATCAAATGAGATTCAAAAATTAATAAATCACGACTCCCAAATCATCCAAACGGACGAACTTATAAAAAAATTATTAAAACTAAAAGTCGATATGTTATATTTCGGAGCAATAGGTACATACGTAAAAGCAAGCGAAGAAATCAACGAACTAATAAGCGATAAACAAAACGCAGACATAAGAATCGACGCAAACGAAATAAAAGCTTTCTGTGTTTGCGAGGGCGCCAATTTAGCAATGACGAATAAAGCCAGAGTCGAATACTCTCAAAAAGGAAGAATAAACCTTGATGCTATAGACAACAGCGCGGGAGTTAACATAAGCGATTATGAAGTAAACCTAAAACTAATTAATGCCGACGTTTTAAAATATACCGATATCGTAATAAAAAAAGTGCTAACCCAAAATATTATGCAACCTCTTAGAATCTCGCTTGACGAAAAGCTTAGCGAAGAAGACATTAAAGAGTTTGCAAACACTCTACAAAACGTAGAAACTTTTAATGAAGTTTTCAAAACGTTCGATTCTACCAAGCCGTTAAGACCTATCCTTGCGATTTTGCTTCTTTATACAAAACTTTTTATAAAAGAAAAAATAGATTTTTTTGATGAAAAATATCTAAAAGAGTACTTTCCTTTAGAAATAGACTATGAAAAACACATCTTAAAAAAAGAGATAGCAAAAACCGTAATAACAAACAAAGTAGTAAATCTTTACGGACTAAAAATCCTAAAAAACTTTTCCACTCAAAAAATTATCAATATTTTAATCTTAAACGAAGTTTTAAATCTTGAAAAAATAAAAGAAGAAGCTTTAAATTTAGAAATAAAAAAACAATATAAAATTTTGGAATTAATTGATGATATCATAACTCTAAACATAGATTCGAGTATAGAAAAAACGGATGAGAAAATAATAAACGACCTTGATGATTTTATAAAAAACCAAAACAGACTCAAATTTATCTCAATTTTGCTTAAAATCTCTCAAAAAACGGGCAAAAGCTTAAGACAGCTACAAAAAATATATTCTCAAATAAACGCGGTAATTAAACTTGAAAAAATCCTAAATCAAATCAAAAACATAAAAACAAAAAGCAAACTCGAAGAAGAGATGAAATATCAAACTTACAAAAATTTCCAAATATTTCTTTACAACTCCATTTTATATTCGCTAAATCATGAAATCCATCCAAAAAACTTTATAAATCCTTTAGAACTTAAAAAACATAAGTCGATTTTTTATTATAATTATTTAAGTAATGAACTTCTACTAAACTCCTTAAAGGTTGAAAATGAGTGATATAGAAAAAGAGATAGCCCTTACAAAACAAAAAATCGAAGAGATAATAAAAAATCAAGAGTTTGATTTTAAAGACCTCTTCAATGAAGAAGATTTGGAAAAACTAAAAAAATATTCTCAGGAATTTATAGATTTTTTGCTTGAGAAAAAAGAGATGCCTATTGTTTTTTTACTCATCGCTTTTATAACAGGACTAATAATAGGAAAAGCGTTAAAATGAAAGGACTTATTACAATTTTGGAGCTTCTTAGACTTTCTGTTAAAATGATGGAGCTTAAAACACTAAGTTTTATAGAAACTCAAAAAGAAAAACTTAACACCTTAATTCAAAAAAGTTTGATTTTGATATTTTTGATGATTTTAGCCTCTCTTTTTATCGGTTTTGCAATAATCGGTATTTTTTACGGACTATTTTTGATACTTTCTATTTATACCTCAAAAATTACCGCAGTTTTTATTTTAAGTTTTATATTGTTGCTTTTGGGAGTGATTTTAGGAGTTTATATACACAAAAAAATAAAGGAGATCAAAGAGATTTTATAATCTTGCTTGCAAGACCTAAATCGATATCTCCTCTTTGTTTTAATCTTTTCATAATCTCACCCATATTTTTACCGCCGATTTCGTCGATTATATTTTTAATTATTTTCGTAGTTTCTTCTTCATTTAACATTTTAGGAAGAAAACTTTCATAAATTTCAAGTTCTTTTTTAGCCTCTTCCATTCCGGCTTCAATAGATTCTTTAGCCATTTTAGCAAGTTTTTTAGCGGCGTCGATTATGTGTTTTTCACTAACTTCTTCACCTTTTTCTTTTGCGATTTTTTGTGCGCTATCAACAAGCATCATTAATGCGTTTGCTTTTGTTTTGTCTTCTTTTTTAGCTTTCATCATCATTTTTTTAAGTTCAAGTATTGTCATTTTTCACTCCTTTATTTATTTTCCTACACAAAAACTACCGAACATCTTATCAAGCATTTCGTCATACTCGAAAGGTTTGGTAATTTCGCTAATAGCTCTGATTGCATCTTGTATTTGATAACTGAAAAGTTCAAGCTCTCCCGTTTGTAAAAATTGTTTTGATTCGTTAATGGCGTTTAATGCTTTTTCTACGGCGTGAATTTGGCGAGTCGAGATTAATATATGTTCGTCTTCACTTGAAAAACTATCAAGTAAATTTTTCAGTTCGTCTATTAAAGGCGAAATATCTTTTTTTGCGGAAATTTTTACTACTTTTAAACCTTGGAATTTATCCAGGTCTATATTGATGCCCTTATCGACTTTATTAATAACGATAATAACTTCTTTATCCACATTTTTTAAAAGCTCCAAAATCTCTTCGTCTTCTTTTGTGAATTCATCGGCACTAAAAACTCCAACTACTATATCAGCTTCTTCAATAGCCTTTTTACTTCTCTCAACTCCAATTTTTTCAATTTCGTCTTTTGCCGCTCTAATTCCAGCGGTATCGATTATTCTTATGAGATGAGAGCCGATTTGAATATCTTCTTCGATAGTATCTCTCGTTGTACCGGCAATATCACTTACAATCGCTCTTTGTTTATTTAATAAAGCGTTTAAAATAGAGCTTTTACCGACATTTGGCTTTCCTACGATTGCTACTTTATAACCGCTAAGAAGAGCTTCTCTTCTTTTGCTCGATTCAAGAGTATGAATCAAAAGCTCTTCTATTTTTTGAAGTCTCTCTTCGATTTCACTACCTAATGTTTCAGGCAAATCTTCTTCGGCATAATCGATAAAAACTTCGGCATACGCCATTATCTCTATAAGTTTTTCTCTTACTTCATCTACGAATTTAGATAAGTCTCCCTCAAGCTGACGAGATAATAATTTCGCACCCTCTTTTGAGCGTGTTTCAATAAGCTTTGCAATTGCCTCGGCTTGCGAAGCGTCAATTTTTCCGTTTAGAAAAGCTCTTTTTGTAAATTCACCCGGATTTGCAAGTCTTGCACCGTGTTTTAAGACCTCTTCTAAAATAAGACGACTAACTACCACACCGCCGTGACATTGAAATTCGACAACATCCTCACCGGTAAACGAACTTGGTGCTTTGAAGTAAATTACAAGAGCTATGTCGATTAATTCGTCGTTTGAGTCAAATACTTTTGCTAAAGTGGCTTTTCTTGGAGTAAACTCTTTTTTTGTCAGTTTTTTTGCTATTTCAAGTGCATTATCACCCGAAATTCTAACAATCGAAATCGCCCCTATCCCGTTAGGAGTCGCTATTGCCGCTATTGTCTCCATGTCTATCTCCGATTACTACATATTTTTCGCCGTTTCTCTCTTTAATAGCGACATATTTCTCAGGAAATGCCTCTCTTAAAATTTCCAAAGCCAAAAACGCTAAAATTCCGTCAAAAGGTTTGGTTTTTCCATAACCTCTTTGTCTCACTTTTTCAATAAACGGCGCCAAAAAACTTCTTAACATCTCTTCTTGATTTTTAAGAAACTCAGCAATTTCAAGTCTTACTTTAAATCCGTATTTTTGGTTTATCCAATTATAAAACATATAATTCAAAGCGTTGTATCTATAGCCTTCTTTTCCTATCAAAAGTGCTGCATCTTCTCCGTCAAGTTTAATAAATACGGTCTCTTCGTCATATTTTTTAACTTCGCTAACTTCTACGTTAAAACATGATTTTTTAAAAAGATTCTCAAGCCCCTCTTTGATTTTAGGAAGTACGTCTTCAATATCAAAATCTATATGCTCGTCCACTTCGATAATCGCAGGCTTTGCAAAAAGACCGAAAATACCCTTTGACGGGTATTGAATAACTTTTGCGTTTAAGTCCGAAACGGAACAATTAAGTCTTTTTGCCGCTTCTAAATACGCTTCATCCAAAGTTTTAGCTTCTATTCTCACTTTTTAGCCTTTAAAGCTGCCTTTTTACTTTCCATTATTTTATTAATAATCCATTGCTGTGCGATTGATAGGATATTGTTCGTTGTCCAATATAATACGAGACCCGCAGGGAACGTCGCCATCATAATCGTAAAGATAACAGGCAAGAATTTGAAAATTTTCTCTTGCATAGGGTCTTGGAAATTTGTCGGTGTAAGTTTTTGATGAATATACATAGAAACACCCATTAGTACCGGTAAAATGAAATACGGATCCATTAAACTCAAATCTTTAATCCATAAGAAATGAGCCCCTTTAAGCTCGATTGAATATAATAGGAGTTTATAAATTCCGTAAAAAATCGGGATTTGCAATAATAAAGGTAAACAACCGCCAAGAGGATTAGCTCCATGCTCTTTATAGAGCTTCATCATATGCATTTGAAGTTTTTGTGGGTCTTTTTTATATTTTTCTTGGATTTCTTTCATTTTCGGCGCAAGCTCTTTTAGCTTATACATACTCACCATTCCCTTATATGTTAGAGGGAATAGTACAAGTCTTACAAGCACCACTAAAAGAATAATAGCAACCCCCCAGTTACCAACCATTTTATGTAACCAATCAAGTACTAAGAAAAGATTTCTCGCAAAAAACGTACCCACTCCGTATTGCACTACATCTACAAGTTGAGGGTTTATACTTTTTAGAGTATCTACGAATTTAGGACCGATATAGCCTGTAAGTTCGATATTTTTATCGCTTTTTACAAAAAGAGTCGGATTTTCTTCTTTATCAGGCACCACTACGGCAGTAATAGGTTCTTTAGAGAAAAACAGAGTCGTATAATATCTGTCAAACCCCGCTAAAACGATAGCGTTATTGATTGTTTCAGGCTTAGCGTCTCCGTCTTCTATAATTTCAAGAGTTCCGTCGCTTTTTTTGATAAGAGCTCCGTGAATCGTTAACTGATCTATTGCAACATCAGGTCTGTATCCAGGAGAGATATAATAAGTTACATTTTTTGAAAGCTCTACTTTTATATCATATCTTCCGTTAGGATAAAAAGTGATAACTTTTTTAACTATCAACCCGTTTAAATTCTGAGTAATAGTGACACTTTGAGGTTTGTCCTTGATTTCGATTTTATT
This sequence comes from Caminibacter pacificus, assembly GCF_003752135.1. Lineage (NCBI taxonomy): Bacteria > Pseudomonadati > Campylobacterota > Epsilonproteobacteria > Nautiliales > Nautiliaceae > Caminibacter > Caminibacter pacificus. Next base: position 242,766 of record NZ_RJVK01000001.1, on the reverse strand, counting down.
TTTATCGGCAGTTGCTGATGTAGAAAATGCAAGTTTGTTAATTTCAGCATCTTCAAATCTCATTTCAAGCGGTTTTGGCAAATTAGGAGCAATTAATTGTAAATGCTTACCTTTTTTCGTGTTGAATTTGTTTTGTTTAAGTACGAAACTTGTAATTCTACCGATAGAATCGATTTTTACATCGAAGTTTTTAGAACTTATTTCAACTAACGTTTTTGTATTTAATGCTTTTGTGTTTGAAGCTACTTTTGAAGTGTTTGTAGTTGTAGTCGTGTTTTTTTCTACTTTTTGAGTTTGGGTCTTTTGAGCTTTTTCCATTTGCGGCTGCAATACGAAAAAGTCATAAGCCACAAAAAAAGCAAATGAAATCACCGTTGCTATGATTATTCTTCTTAGATTACCGCTATTATTCATTATTCGCCTTTATTACGATATATTTATTCTTTTTTTTCGTAGGAATATACCAAAAATCAATTTTCTCTTTTTTTCCATACACCGGTTTTATTTTCTTTGTAATTACCGGATAGTCTATCCCTCCTCTAAACAACTGATTACATCTTAAAATTCTTAATATTGTTTTTACGGTAGCACTGAAAAAGTTATCGTTTTTATATTCCCACAACGCATATTCGCTACAAGTAGGATAATATCTGCATTTTTGACCGAATAAGGGACTTATAAAATATCGATAAAACTCAACCGATTTTATCGACAATTTTTTTAAAATCATTTTCCAATCTCTTAAATTCTATTTCCGAAATATCAAATTTCGGCAAAACTATAAAAAAACCTGTTTTTAAATAGATACTTGCCAAATGTCTGATTCTTCTTTTTATTTTGTTTCTTATAACGGCTTTTTTAGATATCTTTTTCGATACTATCGCAGAAACTTTTAAAGAATCAGAGGAAAGATACAAAATAGTAAAAAATTTGCCGTTTAATCTCTTTCCTCTTTTATAAACTATCTTTATTTCTTCGCCGCTTAAACCGCTAATCTTTTTCTACCTTTTGCTCTTCTTCTTTTTAGAACTTTTCTCCCGTTTTTAGTTTTTAGTCTCGCTCTAAAACCGTGAGTTCTCTTTCTTCTGATTTTACTTGGTTGGTATGTTCTTTTCATAAACCTACTCCTTTTTTAATTTTAGTGTGGAATTTTACCAAAAGAAATTAGTATAATCCAAGTTTTCCGTCTTTTCTTCTGTAAATTACTCTTTTTTCTCCGTGCGTGTCTTTAAACACCATAAAATAAAGCCCGGAATTTTTGAACTCTTCAATAGCTTCGTCAATTGTTAGAGGTTTTTCCACATCAAGAGGCATTTCTACGATTTCGTCAACCTCTTCTTCTACGATTAGCTCTTCGATTCTGTCTTTTTTGCGATGGTCTTTAATTTTATCGTGATATCTTCTTAGTAATTTTTCAAGTTTATCTTTTGCTTTATCAAGAGCTGCGTACATATCTTTATCGGTATAATGAACTACCGCAGTTCCTTTTTCAGGGATATTCATAATTATTTCGACTGTAAAAAAGTCCCTTTTATCTTTATCAACCGTAACGATTGCGTGCATAATCCCGAGATTATATTTTTCAACTTCGTCGATTACTTTTTGAATATGGTCTTTCATTGGCTCAGTTAAAGCTACGTTTCTTCCAACAATTTCTACGTTCATATTACTCCTTTTTGTTAAATTATATCAAACATCAAGGGTTTTGAAGTGTAACTCTTACTTTTCTGATATAAAAATCGGGGTTTTTAGACGTTACAGTAACATAAACGAGTGCGGTCATATTAGTATCATTCGTATCTTCATAAGTACAATCTCCATTTGTAGTGGTGCAAGAAGGTGTAAAATAGTGAAATCTGACTTCCGCGTTAAATTCAGGAAATGATAAATCAATTTTTTTAATTCTTCCGTAAGTGGCATAATCGTGCCCTTGCATTGCCAAAACCGCATATTCTGTTGCCGCTCTTAGCGCAAGATCGGCTCTGGTATCCATAAAACTTCTTGCCGTATGTCTTGTAGATGATGCACCGAGTTCCAAAATCATAACACCCACCATCGCCATAATAATTATAAAAATTAAAGTAAAAAGTAACGAAAACCCTTTTTTCATTAGAATACCACCTTTTCTTTACAAATTGTAATTTTTTCATCACCTGCTTTTACTTTAGGATCGCTTATACAAATATAGATTCTCATGATTCCGTTTTGTTCTCTAAATCTAAATTGTGTTACGTGAGTTGATATTAAAGTACTATTACCGTTGACGTATGTTTCGGAATTCCATGGATAATAATTTTGTCTAAGAGTTAAATTAAAATCTTTAGTATCGGGATTATAAACCGGCACGATAGCCATTGCGGAATTTACCAAATAAAAGCCTTCAAAGACCATCGTACTATTAGACGTACTTATAGCCTTGACATCGGCAACGGTTTTGTTTTCATCCACTTTAAAACTTTTTACCTGAAAAACATTTTGAGCGGGACCGTTATAATACCCGTATGAAGAGTTTACTTCACTAAAGTCTCCCCTATCATCCGCACCTGAAAATATCAAAACTTCGTATTTTCCGGCAAATACGCTACCACCCGTCGAAACTCCCCATTGAGCTGTCCAGTTTGAATCCATATTCTCTACAATGTTAAAATTACTAAACGGCATACTTATATTATATTCGTCATTACCTAAATCCACCGTATTTATTAAATCTACAAATCCGGCCCATCCGGGTACGATGTAACCTTTCGCATCGTCATATATTCCTCTTTTTGAGTATACGTCTTTTGCCAGCCATTCAAGCACGGGATATTTATATGCATCCGCGGGAGTTACCAGTGATACCGATTTATAAGAAAGTACGTTTCCGTTAGCACACCCACCGTTAGTAGCGTTACACTCCACAGCAATCGTGGAATTAGGAACTCTTTGAGTCATTTTACTTGCTATCATATTTAAAACAATATCCGTTTTAAAAGAGAGCTTGTTTAAAGCTCTGGAAATATAGTAGTTTTGATAAACTTTATAAATTATTTGTGTAGTTATCGTAGCTAATATACCTACAATTATTAATACCACTAATATTTCAATTAAAGTAAAAGCTTTTTTCATTAATTCTCCTATTTATATGAAAGCATAGCCGAACGCCCAATATTACATCTTGGATAACTTAATTTTATTACGGTTCCGTCTTTTAAAACGGTCGTTATAGTTATAAGTTTTATATTTGTAGCGGTAGTCGTCACCCCGCTTGTATAAGTAAACGTAATATTCGTATCCCAATAATTGGTACTATCGGGAATATATTTAACGGTTACGTTTAAATCATATCCTTGACTTTCAACTCCGGCATGATGTTCTCCATAACCGTTATAATCGTCAATATCATCATATGTTGTTTCGTTAGGTTCGTTTGCATCAGGTCCGATATGCGAAACGGTATCGGCACTACCGCTTCTAAAATCCGGAGTTATTAACGATTTTGTTCCGGCTTCGATTTGATGTTTTCCTATTCTATATAATCCGTCCGTATAAGCATTAATCAAAAGTTCGCTATCTCCATTTGTTGCATTCAAGTCTTTATAATAATTCTCACCAACCGTATTGTTCTCATCAAAATATTTTGCGACAATTATATTAAGTAATGAAAACTGAGAGAAAAAAACTTCTTCTTTTATATTAGTTTTAACCGAAGTAGTAAATGCCGTCATCATAATAGGAATCGTAGCCATAACGATACCGATTATAATTATCGAAATCAAAACTTCTATTAAAGTAAAAGCCTTAAATTTTTTTTGACTTTTCATAAGTGTTTATAATCCCTTTCATTATTTTTCCCCTAACTCCCTCTTCTTCGAGAGTTCTAATACCTTCTGCCGTCGTTCCTTTAGGAGACATTACGCTGTTTTTTATTTGCGAAAAATCATCATCCAATTTTGCAAAACTCTCGAACAAACCTTTTGTAAGTTCTATTGAGACATCTCTTTTTAGACCGCAATAAACTCCTCCGTCACTAATTGCTTCCGCTATTATAGCCAAAAATGCCGGACCGCTACCAATAATTGCGGTTGCCATATCGATTTCGTCATCACTATTTACCCAAACGACTTTCCCTATCGCACCTAAAATTTCGGTTGCAAGCTCTTTTGAATCGATATCTCCCGTAATTGCGGTTGTGGAAGCTGCGTATTTAGCGGCTACGTTCGGCATTGCTCTTATATATGAAAAAGCGGGGATTTTTTGTAACTCTTTTAGAGGTTTTCCGGCAAGAATCGAGATTAATAATTTTGCTTTTCCCTTTAATTTTTGAGCCACTTCGTCCAAAACATATGGTTTTACGGCTAAAATTACGATTTTATTATCGATATTAGCTTCTTCGAAAGTATAATATTTTGCGCCGTATTTTTCTGAGAAGTTTTTAAGTTTTTCTTTGTCTCTTCCTATAACTTCAAGTTCGTATTTATCTTTTAATCCCTCGGCTATGGCGCTTGCCATAGCTCCGTATCCTATCAAAGTGACCTTCAAACCCTATCCTTTTTTAAAATTTGCCAAAGGCTCGGCTAAAGAGTACGGATATTTATCAAGTATTACCTGACCCATAAGTTTATCATCCATATTAAAAATCAAAGGCGCTGCGAAATTTACCGTGGATTTTAGAAAATCTTCATTAAGTGTTACGATATTTAACACCAAAAACTTTTTATTTTCATCAAGCTTTAAAGCCTTTTGTTCGCTTTCGCTTATTTCAAAATCGTAATCGTCCCTAAGCGCAAAGGGATTTACGAGTGTAAAGGTTACGTTTTTACCTTTTAGTCTGTAAAAAATATCGCTTACTTCTTCGAGTTCGAACTCTTTTTCATCCTCAAATCCCAAAATCGGAAGCACAACGTTAAATTTCATTTTAATCCTTTTTTGCCATAACAAGCAAATGCTATTCCAAATTATAGCAAATTTGAGAGTTTGTCAAATTTTAAGCAATCGCCTATTTTTAGTATAATTGCACCAAAAAAGGATTTTGAGTGAGAGAATACAATCCTAAAGAATACGAAAAAAGCACGTACGAAACTTGGGAAAAAGAGGGATTTTTCGAAGTTGACTATTCAAAAGATAAAAACTTCTGTATCATGATGCCTCCTCCAAACGTTACAGGAAGCCTTCATATCGGTCACGCTTTGACTTTTACGCTCCAAGATATTATGGTTAGATACAAAAGAATGGACGGCTACGCTACGCTTTGGCAACCGGGAACCGACCACGCCGGAATCGCAACTCAAAACGTTGTTGAAAAACAGCTATTGGCCGAAGGAAAAACAAAAGAAGAGTTAGGGCGCGAAGAGTTTTTAAAAAGAGTATGGGAATGGAAGGAATTCTCAGGCGGTACGATTACAAAACAGCTTAGAAGCCTCGGTGCATCTCCTGCTTGGAGCAGAGAGAGATTCACAATGGATGAAGGACTACAAAGAGCCGTAAGAGTAGCATTTAAAAGACTATACGACGAAGGTTACATCGTAAAAGGCAACTATATGGTTAACTGGTGTCCGAAAGACGGGGCACTAAGCGATATCGAAGTGGAATACGAAACTCATGAGGGAGAACTTGTTTATATCAAATACCCGATTGTAGATAGCGACGAATATATCGTAGTTGCAACGACAAGACCCGAAACTTATTTCGGAGATACGGCAGTTATGGTAAATCCTGAAGATGAGAGATATAAACATCTAATCGGCAAAAAAGTAAGACTTCCTATTATAAACAGAGAAATTCCGATAATTGCGGATGAATACGTAGATATGGAATTCGGTACGGGTGCCGTGAAAGTAACGCCGGCTCACGACCCGAACGACTACGAAGTGGGACTTAGACACAACCTTGAACTTATAAAAGTATTCGATGAAAAAGGTATCTTAAACGAACACGCCGGAAAATTCAAAGGGCTTGACAGACTCGAAGCAAGACCTAAAATAGTAGAAAAGTTAGAAGAATTAGGTTTTATCGAAAAAAGAGAAAAACATATTCACCAAGTGGGTCACTGCTACAGATGTAAAAGCGTAATCGAGCCGTATGTTTCGACTCAGTGGTTTTTGAAAAAAGAAGTGGCGATTCCTGCAATAGAAGCTGCAAATAGAGGTGATGTGAAATTTCATCCTGCTCAATGGAAAAACAACTATGACGCTTGGATGAGAGAACTTAGAGATTGGTGTATCAGCCGTCAGCTATGGTGGGGACACCAAATTCCGGTATATTACTGCGACGAATGCGGACATGAATGGGTAAGCGTGGAAGAACCGAGTGAATGTCCGAAATGTCATAGCAAAAATTTCCACCAAGACCCGGATGTACTCGATACTTGGTTTAGTTCGGCTCTTTGGCCTTTTTCAACTCTCGGATGGGAAAACGGCGAATGGGGCAAAGGTATTAAATGGCAACCTGAAGATTTGGAAAGATTTTATCCGAATAATCTTTTAATTACGGGATTTGATATTCTCTTTTTCTGGGTTGCGAGAATGATGATGATGGGAGTTCATTTCTTAAAAGACGTACCTTTCCGCGACGTATATCTTCACGCACTCGTTAGAGACGAACACGGTCAAAAAATGAGTAAATCAAAAGGAAACGTAATAGACCCTCTTGAAATTATCGAAAAATACTCAGCCGACGCGCTTAGATTCACTCTTGCGGTACTTGCTGTACAAGGAAGAGATATTAAACTTAGCGAAGCTAAAATCGTAGAATCGAGAAACTTTACCAATAAACTCTACAACGCCGCAAGATTTTTAACTATGCATCAAGAAAAATTCGAAGATTTGGATAATATCGAAATTAAAACGGAACTTGGAAAATGGATGCTTTATAAATTCAACGAAGCCGTTAAAAACGTTAGACGCGAACTTGACGAATACAGATTTAACGACGCGGCAATGACTCTTTATAGATATTTATGGCAGGATTTCTGCGACTGGGGAATCGAACTTAGCAAAGTAAGCAAAGATTCTATTGCGGAGCTCGGAGCTATTTTCAAAGAATCTATGAAACTTCTTCATCCGTTTATGCCTTTCTTGACTGAATTTTTATATCAAGAATTAAGCAAAACCGACGTAAAAGAAAATACTATTATGTTAAAAGAGTATCCAAAAGTAAAAGATGTAGAAAAACCTGCTGATTTCGATTTGATAATCGAAGCGATTGTAAGTCTTAGAAGAATAAAAGCCTTAACTCAAAGCAACTTCAAAAAAGCGTATGTTTTGGCGAATCTGCCTGAAATGGCAAAAGAGTACATCAAAAAACTTGCAAAAGTAGAAGAGATAGAATTCGTAAACGAACCTATTGAAAATGCAATCAGAGATATAAGCGATAATCTCGAAACTATGGTTAGCAAAGAGGAGATAGACCTAAAACCGATTATCGAAAGATTGAACAAACAAAAACAAAAATTACAAAAAGAAGTGGAAAAATTAGAGAAAAAGCTACAAAACAAAAACTTTATCGAGCGCGCACCAAAAGAAGTGGTTGAGAAAAACCAAGCCGAATTAAACGAAAACAAAGAAAAACTTCAAAAAATTGAAGAAGAACTAAGGAAATTAAATGCGTAAAATTATATTTTTACTCCCTTTTTTGCTTTTTTTGGCTTGTAGCAATAAAACGGCCGAAAAAACTGCAAACTCCGCTCTTGGAATTCACAACCAAATTTACAAAGCTTTAGAAAGTGGATATTATGACAATGCCGATAATTATCTTTTGGACCTTGAAGCCGCGTTTCCGGGTTCTATTTATATAAAAGAAGATTTATTAATGCTTTTTTACGCTCATCTAAAAAATGAGGATTTTCAGCTTGCGAAATTTTATTTGAATCAATACGAAAAAAGATTCGCAACCCCACAAGAAATTCCTTGGTGCGAATACCAAAAAATCAAAATAGATTTTCTCTCTTACCAAAACTCATACACAAACGAAGGAAAAATCCTCAATTTGATAAAAGAGTGTGAAAATTACAAATTGCAGTATCCCAACTCAAACTTCTTATACGAAGTAAACACAATTTATATGAAAGCACTCTTGACAAAAAAATATCTATACGCTAAAATATATAAGCTATATAAAAAAGAAGGCAAAATAAAAGCCGCTCAAAAATACAAAACTACATTACCAAAAGATTCAAAACCGCCTGTAATTCCATGGTATAAAAAACTATTTTATTGGTAAGGAGAGACATGACATTAGAAAACTATAAAGATTTACCGGCTGAAATTCCCGTAATAAAAGAAAAAGAGTTAATTTATCCTTTTATGATTATTCCGATTTTTCTTGAAGAAAAAGAGGATATTATAGCTATTCAAAAAGCAATAAACGACCACTCTTTAATCTTCGTCTCAATAAAAGACGAACCCGGAACTTACGGGACTATCGGTACTATTATCAGAAAAGTAACACTCCCTGAAGGCAAAGTAAAAATCCTATTTCAAGGGCTTGCAAGAGGTAAAATTATCGAAATTACCGATAAAAACCCGACAATTGCGATTGTTGATAAAGTAGCAAGCGAACCTGGAGATAAAAAAGAAGTTTCCGCACTTCTTGAAACGCTAAAAGAGCATATTGTTACTTTGAGCGAACTTAATCCGTTTTTTCCAAAAGACTTTATAAAAATTATAGACAGCAATTCAGACGCCGATAGAATAGTAGATATTATTGCAAGTTCTCTAAAACTTCCTATCGAAAAAGGATACGAACTTTTCAAAGAAATAAACACAAAAGAGAGACTTATTAAATTAATTCATTTTATTTTAGAAGAAATTGAATCTATCAAACTAAAAAACGAGCTCTCAAGAAAAGTAATGGAGCAAGTCCAAGAAGCCAATAGAGAACATCTTCTAAAACAACAACTAAAACTTATCCAACAAGAGCTCGGTATGACAAACGAGCTTGAAGAAGAGATAAAAGAGTATAGAGAAAAACTCGAACAATTAAAACCTTGCATGAGAGAAGACGCATATAAAGAGATAAAAAAACAAATCGACCGCTTATCACGTATGCACCCCGATAGTGCCGAAGCTACCACGACTCAAAACTATATCGAATGGGCTTTGGAAGTTCCGTTTTGTAACTATGCAAAAGAAGATTTCAGTATTGAAGAACTTCAAAAAAGGCTTGATAAAGACCATTACGGACTAAAAAAACCAAAAGAGAGAATAGTAGAATATTTTGCGGCAAAAGAGCTTGCTAAGAAAAGAAACGAAGAATTCAGCGGCGCCACTTTATGTTTTGTAGGGCCTCCGGGAGTTGGTAAAACGAGTCTTGCAAATTCGATAGCAAAAGCGCTTGATAGAAACCTTGTTAGAATCGCTCTTGGGGGACTTGAAGACGTAAACGAACTAAGAGGTCACAGAAGAACTTACATCGGAGCAATGCCAGGACGTATTGCTCAGGGAATCATCAACGCAAAAGAGATGAACCCGGTTATGGTACTTGATGAAATAGACAAAATCTCAAGATACAGAGGAGACCCGACAGCCGTACTTCTTGAGATATTAGACCCTGAACAAAATACACATTTTAGGGATTTATATCTGAATTTCGATCTTGATTTAAGCAAAGTACTATTTATCGCAACGGCAAACGACCCGAGCACCATTCCGGCACCTCTTAGAGACAGAATGGAGATGATTTTTATAGGAAGCTACACACCTCAAGAGAAATTCGAAATAGCAAAAAGATACCTTATTCCGCAAGAAGCGAAAAAACATTCTCTTAAAAAAAGCGAAGTCTCTATTAGCGATGCGGCGTTAAGAGAAATAATAGACAAATATACAAAAGAAGCGGGTGTTAGAAACTTAAGAAGAATAATCGCGAAAATTATGAGAAAAGCCGCTCTTGAGATTTTAGAAGGTAAAGAAAAAGTAAAAGTTACGCTCAAAAACTTAAAAGATTATCTCGAAAAAGGCTATTACGGAATCGAAGCCGTAGAGAAAAAAGACAAAGTCGGAGTGGTAAACGGACTTGCATGGACTCCTGTTGGTGGAGACGTACTTAAAGTCGAAGCCGTAAAATATAGAGGAAAAGGCCAAGTTATCTTAACCGGGCAACTCGGAGACGTTATGAAAGAATCGGCTCATATAGCATTTACACTTATCAAAGTCTTAATCGACAACAAAAAAATAAAAGTAAAAGAGAAATCTAAAGAGCCGATTTATTACAAATACAACGTCCATATTCACGTACCTGAGGGAGCGATACCAAAAGACGGACCGAGTGCGGGAATTACGATGGCAACGGCAATTGCAAGTATATTTAGCGAAACAAAAGTAAAATCCGACGTAGCGATGACGGGTGAAATTACTCTAACCGGAGAAGTTTTACCAATCGGCGGGCTTAAAGAAAAACTGATAGCCGCTTATAAAGCTAAAATCAAAAAAGTACTCATACCGGTAAAAAATTATGAAAGAGACCTTGATGACGTTCCTGAGGAAGTAAAAGAAGGGCTTGAAATAGTACCGGTAAAAACTATTGACGAAGTTTTGGACCATGCCCTCGTAAAATAATATTTTTAATCCCTCTTTTTCTTTTTGCTTCTGTTAAAAGCGAAATAATTAACTTTTACAAAAAAACATATCCCAATATTATTATCGAAAAAATAACTGCAAACCCCGCACTTCCGAAACATTATAAAAAAATAAAATTCCTATTAAGCCCGAAACAAAATTCTGGCAGTATCATAATTGACGGCAAATATTATTACATCACTATAAAAGCTGAAATTCCGGTTTTCGTAGCAACTTCCATAATCAGACAAAACTCCCCTATTTTGCCTTATGTAGTAAAAAAAATCGTAAAATTCAGATATTTTTATTCAAAACCTCTTGAAAAAATTTCACCTAACCTCATTGCATCAAAAATAATTTCGAAAAATTCCGTTATCAACGAATCGAATACGAAAATAGCACCTGCCGTTTTAAGAGGAGAGAGAGTAAGCGTCTTGATAAAATCGAAAAACATTACCATATCTTCGAGTGCAAAAGCACTAAGAGACGGAAACATAGGAGATATTATACCTATTGAAATGAACAGAAAAATCTTCAATGCAAAAGTTACCGACAAAGGCGTCGTAACTTTAGAAAATTAACTATTAGCTAAAGGGTCGGCTCCGAAGTCATTGGTGCCTTCTGTACCTTTTTTGAATAAAAGAAAAAGCCCGATAATAAAATTCACAACAGGCACCAACATCAAAAGAGCCCACCAACCACTTCTATTCAAATCGTGAAATCTTTTTACGATAATTGCAAAATTCACCCATATCATAGGAATAACCAAAAGAATAAAAATCATACATATGGAGCTATCTGGATTATTTTTACAAACAAAGTCAGGCGCTAAACTCACCAAAAACAACCCCAACATAACAGCAAAATATTTCAACCTATTTATTCTACCTTTAAACGAAAATAGAAGTTCTAACATAATTTCTCACTTTTTTTAGCAATTATACTTTTAAAATTGGATAAAATCAATAAAGATTAAAAATTTAATATAATCACACAAATATTTAAACGGAGCGAAAATGAAAAAAATATTGGTTTGTATATCGGGCGCAAGCGGAGCAAGTTTGGGGCTGAAACTCTATAGCCTCATTCCTCCCGAATACGAAAGATTCTTAGTTTTAAGCGAACACGCTAAAATAGTACTCGAAAAAGAAGAAAATATTTTTCTAAACGACGACATCGCAGCAGCTCCTGCAAGCGGAAGTTTCGGTATCGACGTAACTTTTATAGTGCCTTGTAGTATGAATACTCTTGCAAAAATCGCTCTTGGAATTGCGGATAATCTTATTACAAGAGCGGCACAAGTTGCGATAAAAGAGAAAAAAAAGCTCATAATCGCGCCTCGTGAGATGCCTTTTAGCGAGATTTATTTGGAACATATGCTAAAATTATCAAAATTACAAAATGTTATAATTGCACCTCCGGTAATAGCCTATTACAACAAACCCGAAACAATAGACGATATAGAAAAATTCTTAATAGGCAAATGGTTTGATTTGGCGGGAATTGACAATAAACTTTTTAAAAGGTGGAAATAGTGTATACAAAAGCCATATATCCTGGAACTTTCGACCCCGTGACAAACGGGCATGTGGATATTATCAAAAGAGCTTGTAAGATTTTTGATAAAATAATAGTAGCAGTCGCTGACAATAAAGACAAAAACACAATGTTTTCTCTTGAAAAAAGAGTGGAAATGATGAAAAAAGCTACAAAAGATTTTCCTAAAATAGAAGTGAAAAGTTTTTCTTCTTTGCTTGTGGATTTTGCAAAAAAAGAAGAAGCGAAGATTATCATAAGAGGTCTGAGGGCTGTGAGTGATTTTGAATACGAACTTCAAATGGGTTACGCAAACAAATCGCTTGATAACGAAATCGATACGATTTATTTAATGCCGAATCTCGATAACGCTTTTATATCTTCAAGCGTTGTGAGAAGTATTTTAAAATACAATGGCGACGTTTCTCATTTGGTACCGAAAGAAATATTAGAGGATTTGAAATGTATATAGCATTAGAAGGTATCGATACGGCGGGTAAATCTACACAAATAGAACTGTTAAAAAAAGAATTCGAAAACGCTGTTTTTATAAAAGAGCCGGGGTTTACCAAATTCGGAGAAAAAATTAGAGAAATAATATTTCATGACGAAATTACTAAAAAAGCCGAGCTTTTTTTGTTTCTTGCAGATAGAGCAGAAACCGTAGAAAAAGTTATAAAGCCGAATTACAACAAATTAATAATAAGCGATAGAAGCGTTATAAGCGGAATAGCTTACGCTATGGAATTTTTCGATTTCGATTTGCTTGTGAATCTAAACAGATTCGCAACGGATGGAATTTTTCCGAATTTCGTATTTATTTTGACACTTGACGAAGAGACTCTAAAATCAAGACTTTCGCAAAAAGAACATGACAATATAGAAAAAAGAGGCATAAAATACCTTCTAAACATCCAACAAAATATGATAGATACTTGCAACAGACTCGAAATCCCTTATCAGCTCATACCAGCAAATTCAACTATCGAAGCTATTAATTTCAGAATAAAAAAGGTGATAAGTGAGTTTGTTTAGTAAGATAAAAAAGGACTTTTTAGCCGTAAAAGATAGAGACCCGGCGTTTAAAAACGGAATAGAACTTTTTTATGCTTATCCCGGGATTTGGGCTCTTGTAAATTACAGAATCGCAAATGCAATCTATAAAAAAGGATTCAAAAGATTTGCAAGATTTATTATGGCCGTAAATCAATTCATAACAAATATCGATATTCACCCTGGAGCAACAATAGGTGAAAACGTCTTTATAGACCACGGAATAGGCGTAGTTATAGGAGAGACGGCAATTGTTGGGAATAACGTAACTATTTACCAAGGCGTAACGCTTGGTGGTGTAAGTCTGAATCCCGGCAAACGCCACCCTACTATCGAAGATGACGTCACAATAGGTGCGGGTGCTAAAATTTTGGGAAATATCACTATAGGAAAAGGTAGTAAAATAGGAGCTAACTCCGTCGTCGTAAAAGACGTACCGCCATATTCGACCGTTGTGGGAATTCCTGGTAAAGTTATAAAAAGAAAAGACTACTCGCCTCTTGCTCACAATAAACTACCCGATATTGAAAAAGAACTTTTCGAATATTTGATGGATAGAATTAAAGTACTTGAAGAAGCAGTGATTAAAGGTGAAAGCGACATTATAGAAAAAGATGAAGAAATAGAAAAAAAATACAGAGACTATTTGGAAGCTTTAAAAGAAAGATAGTTATTATAAAATTCAATAAAATCTTTTTGTGGCATAGGCTTTGCAAAATAAAATCCTTGAATAAACTCGCAACCGTTTTCTTTTAAAAACTCAACTTGTTCCGCCATCTCGACTCCTTCTGCCACTACTCTTTTACCAAGAGAATGAGCCATTGAAATAATTGCTTTTGAAATAGAAATATCCTCTTCATTTTTTGGAAGATCTTTTATAAACGTCCTGTCGATTTTCAATGCAAAAATAGGTAATTTTTTTAAATAAGCCAAAGAAGAATATCCTGTTCCGAAATCATCAATTTCAAATCTTACTCCTATTTTTGTTAATTCTTTCATATTTTTCAATAAAATTTCCAAATTTTCCATCAATACGCTCTCTGTTATTTCCAAAATTATTTTATTTGGGTCAATTTCGTATTTTTCTATTAAAGAAATCACTTCTTTATAAAACCCTAAATGAATCTGTTTAGCTGATACGTTTATAGAAATTGGAATATCAACATTTTGATTTTTTATAAATTTAAAAACTTTATCTAAAACAATAGCACCGACTTCTTTTATTAAACCTCTCTCTTCTAAAATAGGTATAAATTCCCCGGGCGAAACTAACTTATCGTCTTTTTTCCAACGTAATAATGCTTCAGCCATAGCTATTTTATTATTTTGAATATCAATTATAGGCTGATAAAAAACTAAAAAATTATCTTTTTTTATACTCTCTACCAACTCGCTTTCCAAATTAAGATTTTCTAAAGTGGTTTTTTGTAAAGATTCTTCATAAAATTCAATACCTTTACCTCTTTTTTTAGATTCTCTCAATGCCGCTTCTGCAGAGGCAAATAATATTTCTTTCGTTAATCCGTCATCCGGGAAAAATGCTCCTCCTACACTTACGGTAACCAGAAATTTCTTATTTTCTATCTCAAATATATATTCGAAATCTTTTAAGATAGTCTGAATTTTATATATAGCTTCTTCTTTGGTTTTTACACCATATAAAAATAATGCAAATTTATCACCACCCACTCTTGCTAAAATATCTTTTTTTCTTTGAACTTTTTTTAACATATCCGCAATTCTCGAGAGAACAATATCACCGGCCCAAAAACCTACAGTCGAATTTATCGTCTTAAAATTATTAATATCGATTATTAAAAGCGTTCCTTTTTGATTTTTTTCTTTTAACATTTCAAGCAATGATTCTAGTTCTTCAAAAAAATATCTCCGATTAGGAAGAGAAGTCAAAACGTCATAATATGCCAAATAATCAATATCTTCTTTTCTTGATAATGACACTAATCCGAAACCGATATCATGAGCTATTTGTTTTAGAAGATGAATTTCCTCCTCTTCAAACTCTTTTCCTTTATAATAAACAACCAAAACGGCTTTTATATCCTGATGAGTGATAATTGTAGAAAGAGCGTTTTTTTCTTTATAAACTGGAATCATTATTTTATGACAGAACACTTTTTCTTCATTTTGTAAATTATCCTCTTTTAAATACTGATTTTTAATTAATTCATTTATACGAGTAAACGGAATTTCATTGTTTTGAAGGTAATTTTTAAAGTCTTTATTTTCACCATACCATGCTTTCGGTATCAATTTTTCATTTTGTATTTCTCCTATCCAAGCAAAATCAAAATGCCCTTCTTTTACCAAAATCTCGCAGCTAGAAGAATATATATCATTTATATCGATAGCCCTTATTATAAGTTCGTTTATCAAACTCAGAATTTTATACAGTCTTAATAAGTTTTTCAGTTTTAGTTCAATATCTACTTTTTGCTTAATATTTAAAGCTATTAATCGTTTGAAAATCTTATGTCCTACTTCAAACTCTTGGATTTCAATTTCAATAGGTATTAATGCGTTATTTTTTAAAAAAATAATTTTTTGATTATAATCCTCATATATAAAATCATCAATTTTTTTTCCGATTACATCCTCTTTTTTTAAATGAATCCATTTAAGAAAACTCTCATTAACATCAATTATTTCATCTTTTTCGTTTAAAACGATTACGGCTTCTCTAATAGAATTTAAAACATGTTTAAAATTTATGAAAAGTTTTTGCAATATCTCATAAAACTTTTCATAAACTTCCTTTTTTTCTTTGTCGGATAAAGAGGAGGTTTCAAGATAATTTTTGAAAACCTCCTCAAAAAATTTAAAAACTTCATTAGTCATAATTGACCTTTATTAGAATTTGTTTTTCTTAACATTCTCCAACATTTTATCCGCCATATCGTTTACTTCTTCAGCAATAGTATTTACTTCTTCTACCGAATTTTCCATAAGTTTGGTTTTTTCGTTTACATCTTCGATTTTAGCGGTTGCGTTTGCAATTTCGTCAGTTTGTTTTATAATAGCTTCACCGATATTCGTAATCGATTGAGTTAAAAGATTAATATTCGCATCAATTTCGCTTAAGCTTTTTTGAGTTTTTTCAGCCAATTTTCTAACCTCATCCGCAACTACGGCAAACCCTCTTCCGTGTTCGCCGGCTCTTGCGGCTTCGATTGCAGCATTTAACGCTAAAAGATTCGTTTGGTCGGCAATTTCTTGAATAATTCCCACTACGTTTTTAATATCTTGAGATTGGTCGATAACCGTTTTTGTTTGATTTGAAATTTCAAAAATTTCGTTATTTAAATTTTGCATAATATTCGCAACTTCAGATAATTCATAAGAAGCTTCTTTTGCGGCATCTTTTAATGCATGCATTTTTTCTTTTAATACACTTGCAGTTTGTGATAGTATATCTCCGTTTTCTTTATTTACGCTTAAAATATTCACAATAGTATCAAGTACACTGTTTACGGCAAGTTCCACTTTACCGATTGCATTTTGGATTCTTTTCGTAAAATCTTTATGCATTGCACTATCGAGAACTTTT
Organism: Caminibacter pacificus; assembly: GCF_003752135.1. Classification (NCBI taxonomy): domain Bacteria; kingdom Pseudomonadati; phylum Campylobacterota; class Epsilonproteobacteria; order Nautiliales; family Nautiliaceae; genus Caminibacter; species Caminibacter pacificus. The sequence continues at coordinate 226,080 of NZ_RJVK01000001.1, read as the reverse complement.
ACAGTTTTATTTACGTCTTTTCCGATAATTTTTTCCATAGAATCTTGCATTTCGTTAAATATTACCCTAACCTTTTCAAGGTCCGGATTTGATGCTTGTTCGTAAATTCTACCCTCCAAAACTCCGTTTTTCATTTTTTCAACTTCTCTTACCAGCCCTTGAATCATAGCCGCGTCTTGCATCAAGCCTTCTTCGATTTTTCTAATATTTTCATTAATCACTTTAGCCATCAAGCCTATCTCGTCGTTGGAATCTATTTCTATCTCTTTTGCCTGAGTAGTTTCTCTATTTAAGAATTTAAAGAATTCCAATAATCCTTCTTTAAGTTTTTCAGTTGATTCAACTAAATTTTTAGAAATAAAAAAGCTTAAAGCCGCCACTGCTAAAATAATCAAAATAACAATTGCTACGATAGTATACAAATAGATAGTCATATTATTAACGATATTACTGATTTTTATCAAAATTTCTTTACCTAGTTTATCTATTAGGGCTTTTATTTGATTAATTACCTGAGTAGACAAAGAAATCCATTGTTTCGGATTAAGTCCGCTAAGTTTAACTCCTTTTGTAGAGAGTGTTTTGAATGCCTTAATAGCGGGCGAATCGTTAACTTTTACAATTTTATCAAGTTCGTGAACGTTTAAATGTTCTTGATATCCTTCAACAACAGCAGGTAATCCATTATAATATTTTCCAAAAACGGTTTTTATTTCATTTATCAGTTTCTTTTCTTGTTCGGATTCTCCAAGAGCTTCATATTCTTTTATTTTTTGATTAAGAAGTGCGTATTGTTTATCGAATTTCTCTTTATATTTTTCTTTTCCTCTTAACACGTAATTTTTAAAATTATGAATAAGTCCACCATATCCTACAAGCTCTTTCATTTGAGATACGATATGTTTTTTTTCGTTATAAGAATTAATAATATCTCTAATCTTTTTAATTTGCGAAGTTACAGCTAAAATCTCTTTTGCGATAGTAGGATATTTTTTAATTATATCTTTTTGGTAAGCGATAGCACTATTCCATTTTACAAGTAAATCGTGAGGTAATTTCCCCGTACTAAGCATATACGCGACAATTGCTCTTTCTACACCCATTTTTTCCGTAAGTTTTAATAAATCGAAATATTTTGCAATATCATCAGTTACGCTTTCATCAGCCTGATATTTTAAAATTTCATCCTTAGTATCGATAAAATATCCGTTAATATCGGAATAGTAATCAATGACATCAATTGGAGCTATTTGTAAAGCATCAACTTTTTGTCTTATTGAATTAATCATCGAATATTTTTCGAAAGCTTTTTCGTAATAGTGATATACGTGTTTATCTATTTTTTGTAATTTATATTTTTGAACTTCTCTTTTTAGATTAGCAAAAGCCAAATCTACCTTTTCTCTTTGCTTACTTAATTCTTCTTTAAATTTTTTACCGCCGTTTGCAATATAAGCTATACTATAACCTCTCTCTTTTTGAAGTTCATGAATAGCTTTTGAAGTATGTTTTACGGTAATTTTCATTATATTTTCCAATTTTTTCAATTGAGATAAATTTTGGTAGTTATCATATATCAGATAACTTGCAAAGACCAATAAAAAAAATACCGGCAATGCCACAATCATTAACATCTTCTGTTTAATGCTCAAATTCTTCAACATTTCGTCCCCTTCAAGTAAATTTTAAGCAATATCGGTAGTTTTTAATTTTTATTTAACTTTTTAAAAAAACTTTATATACGATAGAAAATTAATGCTTTTTAGTATATAATTTCCTATAAAAAAGGGTTTGTAATGTTTAGCAAAAGAATTGAAAAGTTAAGCCCCTCATTGACTATCGCAATCTCTCAAAAAGCAAGGGAATTAAAAGCACAAGGTAAAGACGTTTTGGCATTCAGTGCCGGTGAACCTGATTTCGACACTCCCGAAATTATTAAAAAAGCTGCAATTAAAGCAATTGAAGAAGGATTTACGAAATATACTGCCGTTGCCGGAATTCCGGAGCTTCTTGAAGCAATTAAAACCAAACTGAAAAGAGACAACGACCTTGAATATGAAACTGACGAAATCATCGTAAGCAACGGTGCAAAACAATCTCTTTTTAACATCTTCGCATGTCTTATTGACGAAGGCGACGAAGTAATAATCCCTGCACCTTATTGGGTAACATACCCTGAACTTGTAAAATATCACGGCGGTGTACCGGTAAGTATCGAAACGGATGAGAGTACCGGATTTAAAATTACGGCAGAAATGCTAAAAAAAGCTATAACTCCTAAAACTAAAATCCTTATATTAACATCTCCGAGTAATCCAACAGGTGCCGTTTATACTAAAGAAGAGCTTAAAGCACTTGCTGATGTATTAAAAGATACGAATATCTGGGTTGTTAGTGATGAAATGTACGAAAAACTTATTTACGACGGAAAATTCACAGCAACCGCAAGTATTAACGAAGATATGCTAAAAAGAACTATCACCGTTAACGGACTTAGCAAATCTCACGCAATGACCGGGTGGAGATTCGGATATTGTGCAAGCAAAAATAAAGAACTTGTAAAAAACATGATAAAACTTCAATCTCAAAGTACTTCAAACATTAATTCAATCACTCAAAAAGCCGCCATTCCGGCACTTCTTGGAGAAGCGGACGCGGATGTGGAGATGATGAGAAAAGAGTTTGAAAAAAGAAGAAACTTCGTTTATGAAGCGTTTAATAAAATTCCGGGATTATCGGCTGCAAAACCTGCCGGAGCTTTTTATATTTTCGTAAATCACAAAGAAATCATGCCGGAATCTATGAGTTTTGCATTAACTCTTCTTGAAGATAAAGGCGTGGCTGTTGTGCCGGGAGTTGGATTCGGAAGTGAGGGGTATTTTAGATTTTCTTTTGCTACGGATATAGAAACCATAAAAGAAGGAATCAAAAGAATTGAAGAATTCGTAAAGGCTCTTTAATGATTAGACACGTAGTAATTTTCAAAACAAAAGAGGACGCTCCTCTTTTGGAATTTAAAAAAAGAATAGAAAATTTAAAAAATTTTATTCCGGAAATTAAACATATCGAAGTAGGAGTCGATATTAGATATGATAAAAATCCGAGTGATTTTTGTGTAATTACGGAAGTAGAAAATATAAAGGATTTAGATATTTACGCCAAACATCCAAAACATTTAGAAGTTATTGAATTTATAAAACCTTATGTTATTGAAAGACGAGTAGTAGACTATAATGTTTAGACTTAAAATTCTTCTTAAAAACACCGGGGCTTCAAGCGTTATAATAGCCCTTTTGTTTGTAATTTTCGCTATTATAGTAGCAAACGGGTATTTTATAGTTCATTCGCTTAACAAATACACTAAATACGACAGTCTTCTAATCAACAAACTCGGTCAAATAAGAGGAAACATCCAAAGATATACGAAATTCAAGATAATAAAAGACTCTCAAAAATTAAATCAAATTAAAAACAATATTGAATTCGACTTCAAAACAATTAAAATGCTTATTGACAATTTTCCGGAAACTATACCGGAGAAGTATAGAATTAAATTTTATGACATATACACCAACCTTTATTCTTTATGGCAAGATATAGAAGAAACAAAAGAACTAAACGCATTAATTAAAAAATCGGAAAAGGCATGGAAAATAGCCGATAAAATTACTGCCATGATGCAAAATATTTCCGAGAAAAAAATAGAAATAATCTCCAAAAGATTTTCATTGGCTTCAATGCTTGCAGCAGCTTCGATATTAATTTTGATACTTTTCGTTTATAGGGTAATTCGTGTAGGTCTTGAAAGAACATCCATCACCGATTCTCTCACAGGTCTATACAATAGACTCTTTTTCAACGAACAAATCGTATATAATATAGAAAAATACAATCGTTATGGAGAACCTTTTTCTATGATGATGTTTGATATAGATAATTTTAAATTGATAAACGATACATACGGACACAATGAAGGTGATAGAGTTTTAAAAGAAATAGCTCATATTATTAAAAAAACTATAAGAAAAACGGATTTACCTTTTAGATACGGAGGAGAAGAATTCGTAATAATCTTCCCTAAAACAAAAATAACATCGGCAAATATAATAGCACAAAGAATAAAAAAAGAAATTGAAGAAAATATTAACGTTTACGATCATCCGATTACTATCAGTGGAGCTGTAGGAGAATATCAAGACGAAGGAATTTATAAATTCATCCAAAAAATAGACAATAAACTATATGAAGCAAAAAGAACGGGAAAAAATAAAGTTTTGCTTGCAACTTCAAAAACTAAGATTTAGACTCTTTTTTCAATTCTCTAAAAACATAAACCGAAGCGATAATAATAACACCCCCAAGAAGTATCAAACTGCCATAAACCACCTCTTTATGAGCGGCCTCTCCCGCTCCGAAAATATATCCTATCATTATTAAAAACCCGGTCCAGATTAGATTCGCACTGAAAGTCAAAGGAATAAACCAGCGAAGAGGCATATGAGACAGACCTGCGGGAATTGAAATATATTGCCCGAGCCCCGGAGTCAAAGGAGCCAAAAACGCTGAAATTTTTCCGTGCTGATTCCAAAATTTCGTAACTTTTTCGATTACGGGTTTGTCTTTTAAAAACTTATTAACAATCCACTTAGCAAGAAAATAGTTAATAAGAGCCCCGCTCAAACTACCAAGTGCGGCACACACCCAAACAAGATACAAATCCATATCTCCTTTTGCCGCCAAATACCCTGCAGGAAGCAAAACAAGCTCGCTTGGTACGGGAATAAAAGTTCCGACCAAAAGCATATAAAAGTATATTCCGATATATCCTAAAGAATGCGCAAAATTTACCAAAAAATCCACTATTTGCTGAAACATCTTATCCCCTATACATCAAATTCCGCAATTACCGGTACGTGATCGGAAGGTGTCGGTTTTCTTTTTCTTCTTATTGAAGTTAAAATTTCCAAATTTTTAAATTTTTCAAACAGAGGTTTGGTAACAAGAATATAATCAAGCCTTAATCCTTCGTTTTTATAAACCGCCGCACCTCTATAATCATAAAACGTAAATACCTTTTCATTCGGATACTCTTTTCTTATGATATCGACAAATCCGATATCCAAAAACTTGGAAAGTATCGCTTTTTCTTCAGGTAAATGAGTAACTTCTCCCTCCCATATCACTTCATCCCACACATCAAGCTCTGTGTGCGAAATATTAAAATCACCGCAAATAAGTACTTTATCTTTACTTAAATCAAATCTTCTAAGCCATTCGAAAAGCTTATCGTAAAAATACATTTTATATTCGAATCTATCTCCGTAATTATCCCCAAGAGGTGCGTAAATATTGATGATATGCACTCCGTTAATAAGCGTATAGATAAATCTCGGCTCGTTTAATTCTCCCTCAAATCCTTTTTGTGATTCTTCTATAGGAAATTTAGAACAAGTCGCAACTCCGTGAAGTTTTTTTTGGCCGTGAATCACACACTCGAAATCTTTATCAATCAAAGGAAAGTCTTTATTTTCGACTTTTATCTCCTGCATACACAAAACTTCGATATTATAATCGTTTACTAAATTTTGAACAATCTCAAGCCTACTTCTTATCGAATTAACGTTAAACGTGCATATTCTCATTTTATTTCCCCCAAAATACAAAATCAATGCCATTAAACATAATCAATGCTACAATAGCAAACATAAAAATCTTAAATCTCTTTGATTTTATTTCTTTTTTTTCGGGCAAATTAGGAGAAAAAAGAATCAAAGGAGAATTAATATTTTCAATTCTCCAATTAACATTTTTCATTATTATAGTCCCATTTTCCCTGGATTAAGAATTCCGTTCGGGTCGAAAGCTTCTTTTATTCTTTTAAACAGATTAAGCTCGGCTTCACTAAAGGCTATTTTCATAAACGGAGCTTTGCTAAGCCCTATTCCGTGCTCTCCGCTGAGAGTCCCTCCCATATCCACAACGGCTTTAAATATCTCTTCAACGGCCTCATATCCTTTTTTCACTTCTTCTTCGTTACTTCCGTCTACCATTACGTTTACGTGAATATTACCATCTCCCGCATGCCCGAAACACGGCACTACAAGTCCGTATTTTTCACCTATTTGAGTAATAACTCTCAAAGCATCGGGAAGTTTGCTTCTTGGTACGGATATGTCTTCGTTTATTTTTTTACTTCCGTAAATCGTAATAGATTGACTTGCGTTTCTTCTTGCGTACCAAATTTCATTCGCTTCGTTTTCATCACGTGCAACTTTAAACTCTTTACATCCGTTTTCTTTAAAGCTTTTTTCTAAAATTCCAAGCTGATAATTTATCTCTTCTTCTACGTTCCCGTCAACGTCTCCTATCAGCAACGCTCCCGCCCAATCAGGTAAATTCACACCGAGTTTCTCTCTTAGAGCTTTAACAACCAACGAATCCATAAACTCCATAGCAACGGGCATTGCACCGCTTGCAAGAGATTTATAAACCGCATTCATAGCATCTTCTACGTTTTCGAAAATCCCCATATAAGTTTTTTTCATTTTCGGTTTTGGTAGAAGTTTTAGAGTAATTTCGGTAATCACTGCCAAAGTACCCTCACTCGCAATCAAAATCCCGGCTACGTTATACCCCGCTACGTCTTTAATAGTCCTTTTTCCGGCTCTGATTATATCTCCGTTTGGAAGTACGGCTTTTAAGCTCATTACGTAATCTTTTGTAATTCCGTATTTTGCCGCTCTCATACCCCCTGCGTTTTCACTGACGTTTCCGCCGATTGTAGAATAATCCATACTTGCCGGGTCAGGCGGATAAAAAAGTCCTTTTTCTTCAACGGCTTTTTGCAAATGAGCGTTTACAACTCCTGGTTGCACCACAGCAACCATATCTTTTTCATCAATTTCAAGAATTTTATTCATATATTTTTCAACCGCCAAAATAATACCGCCGTTAACAGGCAGTGCACCACCGGTAAAACCGCTTCCGGCACCTCTTGGAATTACAGCGATTTTGTTGTCGTTACAATATTTTAAGATTTTACTAACTTCCTCTTCATCTTTTGGAAAGACAACGGCTTCGGGATAATAATGCTCTTTTGTAGCGTCGTAAGAGTAGGCTCTTAGATGAATTTTATCGGTTTTGATATCTTCTTCGCCTACAATTTTTTTTAGTTCGTCAATATGTTTTTTATCAAGCATCTTAGTCCTTTATAAGCGATTTATAGTATTGTTCGATATTTTTACCTGTAATTTTAAAACTCGGAAAAGTTACGAAAAAGGCTTTATCGTATTTTGCTTTGAAATCGATATCTCTTTTCTTTATAGCATAAAAACTGAAACTGTCAACCTCATATATCTTATCAAGCACGAAAATTATTCTCCCGATATTCATATCGTTACAAAACTTCTCAAAATCTTCTCTTGTAGGCATTTCATCGATAAAAGGAGCGAAAATATCAGGCGAAATAATCGTATTGCCTTTATATAATTGCGCGGTTTTTATATATGCGTTTTGATTCGGCGCGATAATTAATATTCTTCTATAGTTTTTACCCAAAATAATTTTATCTCCCGGTTTAGGTGATACCTTAGGCAGAGCAAAAGCGTCGTTTTTAAGCTCGGTATAGTTATAAAATTTTACGATATTCCCGAAAGCCACGGCTTTTGCGCAGATTATCGGAGTTTTATCATAGGTACAAATCACATCTCCGCTAATACCTTTTTTTATGTAGCTGTCGATTTTTGCATAGTCATTGTTTACGCTTAAGATTTTAACATCGAATGCAAAAGCGAATACCGCTAAAAATAATACAAAAATTATCCTCATTTAATTACCTTTTTGGTAAAATTATATCAAATAAAAGATTAAGGATACGTTATGAAATACGATATTTTGGTAATCGGAAGCGGTATTGCGGGTATGATGGCGGCTATAGAAGCAAAGGAGCTCGGTAGTAACGTAGCGATTGTAATGAAAAAATCTCCTATGGCAAACAACTCTTTTATGGCAAAAGGAGGAATCAACGCCGCACTAAATAATATGGGAGACGGCGATTCTATAGAACACCATATCCAAGATACTCTAAAAGCCGGAATGGGACTTGCCGAAGAAGAAGCTGTCAGAATCTTTTGCGAACAAGCCCCTCAAATCGTTAGAGAACTTCACAGAAAATTTAAAGTGCCTTTTACCACACTGCCTGACGGAAGACTCGCGCAAAGACCTTTTGGAGGTACTAAATTCAAAAGAACGGTATTCGCCGCAGATGCAACGGGACCTGCGATTATGAAAGCGCTAAATAAAGCACTTAACGACTTAAATATCGATACGATAAAAAACCACTTCGCACTCAATCTTTTGATAAACGACGGAAAAATAGCCGGAGCGACTTTCGTAGATGAAAAAGGTGAATTAAAAGTCATTCAGGCAAAAGCGGTTATAGTGGCGACAGGTGGTTTTGCCGGATTATACAGAGGTCACACCACAAATATAACCGACGCAACGGGAGACGGAATTGCAATGGGACTAAGAGCCGGGCTTGAAGCTATGGATATGGAATTCGTTCAATTCCACCCGACAGGTCTTGAAGGCACTAATTACCTAATAAGCGAAGCGGCAAGAGGTGAAGGCGGAAAACTAATAAACAGCGACGGAAAAGAGTTCGTAGATGAATTAAATACCCGTGATTTCGTGACTCGTGCAATTGTCAAACAACTCCAAAAAGGAAAAAAAGTCTATTTAGACCTAACTGACATCCCTGAAGAAATAATTAACACAAAACTTATAAATCTCAAAAAAAGAGTAAAATCTCTAAAAGGCATCGATATCTCAAAAGAACCTATTCCAATCACTCCGCTTGCTCACTACACCATGGGCGGAATCAAAACCGACACTTACTGCTTTACAGATATCGAGGGGCTTTTTTATGCCGGGGAAGCCGGAAACAACGGAGTAAACGGAGCAAATCGTCTTGGTGGAAACTCTCTTAGTGAGGGTGCGGTATTCGGAAGAATAGCAGGATATCAAGCTGTAAAATATTCTCATAGACAACAAACTCAAATAGAGCCTAAAAAAGAAGATATTCAAAAAGACAAAGAACTTATCGAAACTCTAAAAAATACAAAAATAGACGCCAAAAAAATAAAAGACGAAATCGGTGAGATTTTATTTAATAAACTCGGAATTTTAAGAAACGGATACGCTATAAAAAAAGCGTTGGATAAATTTGAAGATATTAAACGCGAAATGAGCCAAAACCACGAAAACGATTCATCTCTAAACGAAAAAATAGAGTGCTTAAATGCTCTTGATATTGCAAAAGTACTTGCAAAATCTGCACTTTACAGAGAAGAGAGCAGAGGCGCTCACTTTAGAATGGATTACCCGGAAAGCGACCACGCATTCTTACATCACACACTGGAAAAACTCGACTAAAAGCCGAATTTTTCCACTTTTTCCACTATCAACTCTTCAATTAACGCAGGTTTAGCAAGAAAATATCCTTGAGCCAAATTAATTCCGGCTTTTTTAATTTCGTTTAAAATCTCTTCACTCTCGACATATTCAGCAACACTTAATAAATTAAGCTCTTTTGCCATATTCGAAATTACGTTTATTATTTTTTTGTTATATTCGTCATCGATGTTTTTTATTAAACTTCCGTCGATTTTCAATACTTTTAAAATACCTTTTTTCACCAAATCCACAACACTTTGCAAAGATGTATATCCCGTACCGAAATCATCCACAGCAAAAAAGAGATTATATTTTTGATTAAGCTCAAATAAAATTTCTACGTTATCGACAAATTTTTGCTCTGTTAATTCAAGCAAAAGTCCGACTTGAATATTATCGATAAGCTTTTCGAGTTTTTCCAAATACTCTTCGTTAAGCAAAGAATTAAAACTGACGTTTACGAAAATTTTATCGGTAATTTGTTTGATTTTTTCTTTGTCTTCTATAAGTTTTCTCAATACCGCCAAATCCAGCTTTTCAATTAGATTCATCGAATATACCTCATCGATAAAAAGCCCGGCCGGTATTAGTTTGTCTTCATCTACAATCCGAGCCAATACTTCTAAAGAGTAGATTTTGTTTGTCTGGATATCGAAAATAGGATGATAAGCAAGTTTTAATTCAGCGTTTTCTATTTTACTTTTGATAAATTTCGAATCGTATCTGTTTTTAAGCCATGATTTTAACATCTCTTTTGAGTAGTGATTGATTACAAGAAGTTTATTACATTTACTCTGTTTAGCTTTATTTTTGAGATGATTTAAAATCATTATCATTTCGTCTTTTTTGATATCGAAATACTCCTCTATCTCAAGTCCTGCGATTATAGGAGTAAATTCTATTTTGTTTTCATCAAGAATTACGGGCTCTTTAATTATTTCGATGATATTATCGATCATTTTTTTGTATTCGTCATACGAATAATCGATATTGAGCATATAAAAATTTGAAGTCATCCCTTTTACGACCAAACTTCTTGCCTGGTCTTTTTCGAAAAATCTATGAAGCCGCTTTTCTATTACTTCAAGAGCTTTAGTAATAGTCTCTTCTCCGTAGATAGAATTTAGGCTTTTTAAACTTTTCATATCGATTAACGTCACAAACTCTTTTTTATTTGTTTTATATATCTCTATAAGTTTAAAAAAGCTTACTTCCAAATTTGAATAAGTTATAAAATAAAGTTCTCCTATTATGCCCTTAAATTTTAAAATCTGCTCTTTCAAATCCTTAAAAATCATATACGCTTCGCTATATGCGCCTTTTGCATAATAAAGATAAAAAGTATTTGCGAGTTTGTGTAAAAGCGAATGCAAATCATGCAAATACATACACAAATTCACATCGATACAAACCATCAAAGATTCCGGATAGTTCAGATACTCTTCAAACTTACATTCACTCGCGGCAATCAAAGGAAACTTCGAAATATCGTCTTCGCTTATACTTTCGATAATACTCTCTACCCAAGAGATATGAGATTTAAACAACAAGTAATCCTCAAAATAGGAATTTCTAAGTTTTTTGAGTGTAACGATATCTTTTTTCAGATAAACTTTTGCCGTTAAATTTATAAATTTATCGAAATATTCGGAAAATTCGATAATCGTCTCTTTATCAACACCCTCTTTATCAAGAGCGATTATCACCTCTTTTCTTATATAATTCAAACTCCTAACGACAATAGCATAAGGAATTTTCAAATCTTTATAAAACTGCATACATTTTTTTTCGTCCAATATGTTTTTTTGAAAATCGTAAAGATATTCTTGAATTAATTTTTCTTGAAGTGAAAGCAGTTTATCAAGTTCTTCTTCCGTTTTTACAAATTCATAAATCGTTTTATCGTTTTTTATTTGGATTTTTACTTCTTGAAGAATAGTAGGAAGATGATTTTTAATCGAATCGACATAACGCATTTTAGCCCCTTTCTTATATTAATTATAGCAAAAAGGGGCGAGGAAGTTATACCTGCTCCACTTTGATTTTATCGGTATTGAGCTCTTTTTTTAGCATATCTTCAATTGCCAAAAGAGTCATTCCGCCGCTGGCGCAGGTACTGCATGCCCCTAAATACCTAATATATACTTTTAATACCCCGTCCTCTTCTCTTACGTCTATGAGCTCCAAACTTCCGCCGTCCATTGCAAGCATAGGTTTGATTTTTTTATCCAAAATCTCTTCAATCGTTTTGATTTTTTTAATAAGGCTCATATTATCAAAATCGTCTGTCGTAACACTTTCTTTAATTTTTTCTTTTTTCATCTGCTCTTGGACTTCTTTAATGATATCTACAAGATAAACGTCTCTTTCTTCATGACCTCCCGGGGCTACGCAGCTTTTACAATATTTTCCGGCATCAGTGTATTTTTGAAGCTCTTCTACCGTTTTTACGTTATATTTTCTGACAATCTCTTCAATTTCTCCTCTTGTTACCCTCGCACACTCACAAACGATTTCGTTATTTTTAAGTTCATCGACTTTTTTTCCTTTATATTTGGCAGCCGCTTCCATAATAACATCATAAGCCATCACGCTACAATGCATTTTTTGAGGCGGAAACGCAGGTTTGTCCGGCTCGTCTCTTAGTGCTTTTTCAACATCAAGATTTGTAACTTTCATCGCTTCATCAACCGTTTTTCCGATAGTAAGCTCGGTCATAACATCACTTGAAGCTATAGCGGTACCGCATCCGAAACTTTTAAATCTCGCATCGATAATTTTGTCCGTTTTCGGGTCTACAAGCCAATAAAGCCTAACGGCATCACCGCAAGCCTCACTACCGAAATCCGCAACTACAAGCTTCGCACCTCTTTTTTTAGCATCCTCTTCAGTAAATTCACCTAAAAATTTAGGATTATTCATTCTCTCGATTACTTTATTAGAATATTGCTCCCATACGTTTCCCGTTATTAAATCGTTTCTTCCCATTTCAGCTCCTTAAATTTTATTATTCACCAACATTCCCTAACACCTAACACCTTTCACCTCTTACCTATCACCCATTACCTATCACTCGGCTTAACCTTCGCATATGTCATAGAAATATCTCTAAGTCTCTTAACGATTTTAGGCAACACTTCTATTACGTAATCAATCTCTTTTTCGGTAGTAAATCTGCTAAGAGAAAAAATAATCCCCGTATGAGCTATTTCAGGGTCCTCTCCAAGCGCTTCTAAAACTTCGCTTCCCTCAAGTCTTTCGCTACTACAACTACTCCCCGTCGCCGCGTAGATTTTATGCATATTCAAATCCCATAGCATCGCTTCACCCTCTATTCCTCTAAAAGAAGCGACAACGGTATTCGGGAGTCTGTATTTTTTATCCACATATGTTTTGGTATCCGGAATTTTCAATATCGCTTCTTCGAGTTTGTCTCTAAGTTTTGCCACTCTGTCATACATTTCATCAAGATGTTCGTTTGCAAGTTTTACGGCCTCAGCCATTGCGATTATCCCGTTAAGATATACACTGCCTCCTCTTTTACCTCCCATTTGATTACCGCCGTGAATCAAATTAACAAAAGGCGCGCCCTCTCTTACATAAAAACCCCCGACTCCTTTTGGTCCGTGAAACTTATGAGCGCTAAAAGTAAAATAATCCACCCCTAATTCTCTTACGTTTATTTTGGCTTTTCCGATAGCTTGAGCTCCGTCGCAGTGAAAAGGTATGCCGTATTTTCTTGCAATTTGGCTTATTTCTTTAATCGGCTGAATAGCTCCGCTTTCGTTTGAAGCAAAAAGCACACTGATAAGAGCCGTATCCTCTCTTATTGCATTTTCGATATCTTTTGGATTCACTCTTCCGTTTTCGTCGGTGTAGATGTATGTCACTTCCATTCCGTGGGTTTTGGCATAAGCACAAGTGGCTTTGATAGAAGAGTGTTCCGCCACGGTTGTTATGATATGTTTTTTACCGCTGCCTTTTAAGTACGAATCAAGAAAAGTTTTAATAACCGTATTATTCCCCTCTGTCGTAGAAGAAGTGATAATAATATCGTCTTCATCACTCGCTCCTATTCCCGGATACAAAATATCATAAGCTTCGTTTAGTTTTTTTCTCGCTTCGATTCCCAAATCATAGATTACGTTTATATTTCCGAAGTATTTAGTAGCGTCACAATAGACCTCTTTTACTCTCTCATCCATAGGTGTTGTAGAGTTGTTATCAAGATAAACCATCTCCTCTCCTTATAAGTTTTACTTATTTTACTCAAAGGAGAAGAGATTAAATTTGACTTATATCAAGAAATTAAGATTTTTTTAGAAGTCTTGAAAGAAGACCTTGAAGTTTCAGCCATGTTTTATGAGGCATAAGCGGAAATCCGCTATAAACACCCGGTTCTTTTATACTTTTCGTAACTCCGCCTCTTGCGGCTATGGTAGTAAAAGGAGCTATTTCGAGATGACCGGCGGTTGCGCTTTGTCCTCCCATAACGACGTTTCTTCCGAGTTTTGTAGAGCCTGAGAGTCCTACTTGCGAAACCAAAATTGAATATTCGCCTATTTCGCAGTTATGCCCGATTTGCACCAAATTATCGATTTTCGAACCTTTTTTGATTTTAGTCTCACCGAAAACCGCCCTATCGACAGTCGTATTGGCTCCGATTTCCACATCGTCTTCTATAACCACTCTACCTAAATGATAAATTTTAACATGCTCCCCCGTTTTCATATGAGCATACCCAAATCCGTCGCTTCCTATTACGCTTCCTGCGTGAATCGTTACGTTTTTTCCGATTTTGGTATCTCTATAAATAGTAACGTTCGGATAAATAACACTTCCCTCATCAATCTCTACGTTCGGTCCTATTACGGCATTTGGCATAATAATTACGTTTTTACCGATTTTCGCGCCTTTTCCTATTCTTACGCTCGGGTCTATTTTCGCGCTTTCATTGGCTTTATAACCTCCGTCAACCCAAGGGTCTTTGACAAAATAGCGAGTCAAAAGAGCAAGTTTCAAATAAGGCTCTGGAGTAATCAAAGCGATTACGTCTTTTGGTAACTTATCAGCATCTTCTTTTCTTATTAAAACGGCCGCCGCTTTCGTATCTTTTAGATACTTTTCATATTTCGGATTTTCAAGAAAACTTATCTCTTTTTTGTTTGCGTCTTGGAGGGTATTAATCCCTTCTATTTCGATATCTTGTTTAATATCGCACTCAAGATTTAATTTTTCGCAAATTTCGCTTAATTTCATTGTTTTCACCTCTTTTTTGTTATGACACTTATCTTTCAATTACGCTTACCCCGCTTCTTACGATTTCCACGTTATTGTATTTAGCTTGAATGGCTTTTAAAAAGTTATCTATTCTATTTGGTCTATCCACTACGCTTACTACGATATGTTTATCGTTAACATTACTGATTTTTCCGTTGTAACATCTTGCGATAGCATCGATATCGGCAAGATTATCTTTTACTTGTTTTAGCGGGAATTTCACCATCGCCATCTCTTTTTCGATAAAATCATCACTCTCAATAACTTTATAAACCGGTATCAACTTATAAAGCTGCTTTACGATTTGTTCGAAAATCTTAGGGTCTCCGTCACTCATAATCGTCATTCTGCTAAATTCGCTGTTTGGAA
Organism: Caminibacter pacificus; assembly: GCF_003752135.1. NCBI lineage: Bacteria > Pseudomonadati > Campylobacterota > Epsilonproteobacteria > Nautiliales > Nautiliaceae > Caminibacter > Caminibacter pacificus. The sequence goes on along the minus strand of NZ_RJVK01000001.1, from coordinate 210,978 downwards.
TCGGCGCTACAGTTAAAGAGGTGATGTTATATCCTCTTGCGGCAAACATATTAACGATTCTTGCAAGCGCTCCGTGTTCGTTTTCTACGATTACAGATATTATTCTTTTCATTTGTCTTCCTTAAATACAAGCATATTTTTTAGAGGCGAATTAGGCGGTACCATAGGTAATACATCTTCGCGTCTGTCTACTTGCACGTCGATAATCGCAACTTTTTTACTATCAAGCGCTTTTTTCAAAGCTTCTTCAAATTCGGCTTTTGTTTTTACTCTAAATCCAATACCTCCCATACTTTCGGCAAGTTTTACAAAATCAGGCTGAACGTCGCTAAGGTCCGTTTCGCTTAATCTGTCGTCATAAAACATCGTTTGCCATTGTCTAACCATTCCTAAATAGTTGTTGTTTAAAATAATATTGATTACGGGAAGTTTATATTTATAACCGGTGAGAACTTCCTGAATATTCATCATAATACTTCCGTCTCCCGTAAAGTTGATAACCGTTCTATCCTTAACTCCCTCTTTTGCTCCGAGTGCAGCCGGAAAACCGAATCCCATAGTCCCAAGACCGCCGCTTGTTAAAAGTTGTCTCGGATATGTAAACGGATAAAACTGAGCCGTCCACATCTGATGTTGTCCCACATCCGTAGAAATTACGGCATCCTCAGGTGCGATTTCACCAGTTTTTTGAATAACCCATTGAGGTTTTATCACACTATCGTCGTCTTTATAAGTTAGAGGATAAAGTTCTTGATATCTATTTAAAATCTCTCTCCACTCTTCGTATCTATCGGTATCGAGCCCGTCAAGAATAAACGGCATCATCTCTTCTAAAACAAGTTTCAAATCACCGACTATCGGATATTTCGTAGGCACTACTTTTCCGATTTGAGATGGGTCTATATCGATATGAACGATATCGGCGTTTTTAGCGAATTCGTCAATTTTTCCGGTAACTCTGTCATCAAATCTCGCACCGAGAGAAATAATCAAATCCGCATCGTTCATAGCCATATTAGCGGCATAACTTCCGTGCATTCCAACCATTCCCATTAAATAAGGACAGTCGTATCTTAAAACGCCTCTTGCCATAAGTGTCTCGACAGCAGGGATTTTCGTCAGTTTTACAAGCTCTCTTACAAGCTGATAAGCTCCGCTTAAAACCGCTCCTCCTCCGATATAAAATACCGGTCTTTTAGCTTTTTTGATAGCTTCTGCGGCTCTTTTGATAGCTCTTACGTTACCTTTATATGTAGGTTTATAGGTTTTCAGCTCTATTTTTTCAGGATATTCGAATTTTGTTTTTGCAACCGTTACGTCTTTTGGAATATCGATATGCACAGGTCCAGGTCTTCCGCTTTTTGCAAGATAAAACGCTTCTTTTATAATATATGCCAAATCGTCAACGTTTTTTACTAAAAAGTTGTGTTTGGTAATAGGACGAGTAACTCCCACAGCGTCAACTTCTTGGAAAGCATCCGTTCCGATTGCGAATGTAGGAACCTGCCCTGAGATTACGACCATAGGAATAGAATCGGTATATGCGGTTGCGATTCCCGTTACGGCGTTAGTCAGCCCCGGACCGCTTGTTACCATAGCCACACCGACTTTTCCGGTAGCTCTTGCATACCCGTCGGCCATATGTACGGCGCCTTGTTCGTGTTTTGTCAGGATATGTTTGAATTTGTCTTGTTTGTAGATTTCATCGTATACATTCATAATAGCCCCGCCGGGATAACCGAAAACAACCTCAACATTTTCTTTAATCAAACTCTCGATAACAATTTGAGCACCGGTTAATTTCATTCAAAAACCTTTTTGTCGCAATTATAACAAAAAATAATTTCCAAAAACTCCTATTTTTATGTTAAAATTTAAGCAATCGACTACTTTCAACCCTACAAAACGAAATTCAACCGCAAAACCTACGGCCGTATGTTTTAAAAATCGAAAAAAATCACGTAAAAGGACGTATCATGAGCAAATTTGACGAAAAATTAGAGCTTTATTCTAAAAAACTTAAAGAAATAGAGCCGAATTTCGACGCGGAACTTCTTAGAAAAGTTACTAAAGGATTAGGACCTTCAATTTACAAACTCGACGCTGAAGCTATCGCTTGTACTGACAAAAAAGAGACTGAAAGAGTAAGAGAAAACTTCTTAAAGAAAAAATTGGGTCTTAAAAAATCTGACGAAGAACTTGATAAAGCTATTCAAGAAGTTTGCGAAAAATTCGGAAGAAGCAAAAAATATAGAGCGATTGTGTATTATCTTCTAACTAAAAAATTCAAAAAAGAAGACGTTTACGCATAAGAGGCTTAGGCCTCTTTGCATGCGCTTATCGCAACACCTTCTCTAACACCGTCATCACACACCACGCACTCTTTGTATTTTGTAATTTTGAATATTTCTCTAAAAATCATAATCCCGCTTACAATCAAATCACCTCTACCGACACCTACAAGCTCTTCACGTTTTTTCATCTCCATTTTCATAAGCTTCTCAAGCCAATAATCCAAATCTTCAGGAGTTACGATTGTCCCGTTTATTCTTTTAGGGTCGTAAGTTTTATAATTCATACCTTTTTTCAAAGCGGCGATTGATGTAGGAGTCCCGCTGCTTGCCGTGAAAATTTTCGGTTTTCTATACGTATTAAACGCCAAATCGATAAAATCTTTAAATTTTGCAACCTCTTTTTTTACTGCAAATTTAATAGCGTCGGGAGTTTTGTATTTTTGAGTAAACGTAACGATTCCTATTTTATAGCTTTGAGAAAGAATCGTATCTTTGTGTTTTAAAATAAGCTCGGTACTGCCTCCTCCGATATCGACTAAGAAAAACTCTTTTGCGTCATATCCGCATTTATTTAGGCAATTTTCAACCGCAATAGTGGTATATGTAGCCTCTTCTTCGGGAGTTATCACTCTAAATTCAACACCGGTAGCTTCTTTTACTTTTTTGATAACCTCATTAGCATTTTTCGCAAGTCTCAACGCTTCGGTAGCTACCGCTACGATTTTATCGTTAAAATCCATTTTTTCTTTTGCTTCGTTAATAGCCTGAATAATTCTCTCAATTGCCTCATCAGAAATCACTTTCGTTTGAATTAGTTTATCTGCTGTTTTGATTATTTTTTCGAATTCGGCAATTTTTTCGTTTGTTTTACAATCCCATTTTACTATTCTTATGGTATTGCTTCCTAAATCAATAGCTATCATAAAATTTCGCTCCTTTTTTTAATTTTTCTATTCCTACCACAATTTCACTATTTCACCTTATCTTTTCCTCTTCTTGCCTTTTCTTTTCCCTCTCTGTACCTCTTCTTTACCAATTTCACAAACTCACAATTTCACCACTTCACTATCTCACCACTACCTTACTCCCTAACCTGTCCGTTTCCTATGATTTTATATTTATACGTAGTTAAGTCATCAATCCCCATAGGACCTCTTGCGTGAAGTTTATTTGTAGAGATACCTACCTCCGCTCCGAATCCGAAAACTCCTCCGTCGGTAAATCTCGTAGATGCGTTAACATAAACGCAAGCACTATCCACTCTATTCAAAAACTCCTCCGCAGCTTTTAGATTATCAGTGACAATAGAATCGCTATGTCCCGAGCCGTATTTTTCAATATGTTCTATCGCATCTTCAAGCCCGTCAACTACTCTTATCGAAAGAATCTTATCAAGATATTCGGTATGCCAATCTTCTTCGGTTGCCGGTTTGATATCGATATATTCAAGAGTTATTTCGCAGCCTCTAAGCTCTACACCCTCTTTTTCCATCATCTCTTTAATAACAGGCAAAAACTCTCCCGCTATTTTTCTATCGACCAAAAGCGTCTCCATCGCATTACAAACACCCGGTCTTTGGACTTTTGCATTTAATGCTATTTTCGCGCCGTCTTTTAAATTAGCGTTTTCATGAATATAAACATGACACAATCCTTTATCATGTTTTACAACCGGTACTTTGCTGTTTTCACTTACGAATTTGATTAACTTCTCTCCACCTCTTGGTATTATCAAATCTACGTATTTATCTTGTTTGATAAGCCATTCCACTCCGCTTCTGCTATAATCCGGAAGAAGTGAGACTATATCTTCTGGAAGCGAATTTTTCTCAAGTACGTATCTTAAAATTTCTATAATAACGCTGTTGGAATGAAAAGCCTCTTTTCCACCTTTTAAAATACATGCGTTACCACTCATAAAACATAGCCCCGCAGCGTCACTTGTTACGTTCGGTCTTGATTCGTAAATGATACCTATCACACCGATAGGAATTTTTACTTTTTGAATTTCAAGCCCGTTATCAAGTTTCCACCCATCGATTATTTTTCCTACCGGGTCTTTTAATTTCGCTATATCTCTTAAAGAGTCGGCCATAGCTTTTATTCTTTTTTCATCAAGCAGCAATCTATCTATTAAAGCGTTTGAGAGATTTGCTTCTTTTGCGTAATCAAGGTCTTTTTTATTGGCTTCAATAATGGATTTAGCGTTTTTTTCAAGCGCATCGGCCATTTCGTTTAATACTTTTCTTTTAATTCCGCTATTAAGAGTCGCTACTACTCTACTTGCCTCTTTTACTTTTTGTAACACTTCTTCCATCGAATTCCTTTTTTAATGTATATTTTATCAAATTATTCAAATAATAACAAAAATCTCGAATTATCAATGAATATTCGTTCATTTTTTAAACCCTTTCTCTCTTTTTAATGAAATTTTGTTACAAATTTACACGCTTAAAAGCCATTTTTCACTCCTAAGGTTTTATTGATTAACTTACTAAGTTATAATTCAAATAAAAAAGGAGCTTTAATGAGCCTGGATAAAGTGTTTGACATTGCAATTATCGGTGCGGGTCCTGGAGGAATCGCAAGCACTATCGAAGCTAAATTAAAAGGAATAGATAAAGTTATCGTTCTTGAAAAAGCTGACAATCACAGCGATATGATTAGAAAATTCTACAAACCGGGAAAAAGAGTTGATAAAGATTGGCAAGGTAAAAAATTCGAATTCGAAGGTAACGTAACTTTCGAAGAGTGCAGCAAAGAAGAATACCTTGAACAAATGGAGAAAAAAATCCAAGACGCAGGTGTAGCGGATAAATTCAAATACAATCACCACGTTTACGGAGTAGAAAAAAACGGTGACGGAATTTTCGAAATCGGTGCGGACCATGAACTTGGAGTAATCCAAGCTAAAAAAGTTATCGTAGCAATCGGAAGAATGGGTAAACCAAATAAACCAGCATATAAATTCCCTCCTAAAATCAGAAAAAGATTAAACTTCAACCTTGATAAAGTACAACCTGGTGAAAAAGTACTTGTTGTAGGTGGTGGTGATACTGCGGGTGAATATGCATACGGACTTGTAGATATGGATATCGGATGTGACGTAACTCTTAACTACAGAAGACCTGAAATTATCAGAATGAACCCTACAAACAAAGAAATCGTTGAAAGATACATCAAAGAAGGAAAAATCCATTCAAGACTCGGTGTAGATATCGAAAACGTAGAAGCTGTAGAAGTTGACGGAGATTACAAAGTAAAAGTAAACTACAAAGACGGAACAAGTGAAATTTTCGATAGAGTAGTTTATGCTCTTGGTGGAACAAGCCCAGTTGATTTCCTTAAAAACTGCGGAATCAATCTAAATGAATGGGGTGAGCCTGAATACAACGAAGAGACAATGGAAACAAACGTTGAAGGTCTTTACACAATCGGTGATGTCGTAACAAGCCAAGGAAGTATCGCTCTTGCATTCAACCACGCATACAGAGCAATCAACGACATCGCTAAAAAACTTTAATTCTTTTTTCTCCCTTTTTCTTTTTCAATACCCCTCAATCAAAGAGGGATAATATGATGGTTTAATCCTAACTTTTCTTTATCTATTCCAAAAGCCAAACCTAACAATTGAGGTAAATGCAATACCGGCATTTTTAAGTTTTTGTTTACTTTTTTAGCCGCCGCTTTTTGTTTTACATCAAGATTCAAATGACACAAAGGACAAGGCGTAACTATCATTTCGGCACCGTTTTCATTTGCATCAAGTAACGCATTTGCCGTTAAGTTTTCACTAAGTTCGGTGTTTTGCAAATCGACATGAAATCCGCAGCACTTGATTTTACTCTCATAATCAACAGGTACCCCTAATAAAACTTTTATCAAACTCTCAATCGCGTCAGGTTTGTACGGATTTTCGTTTAAATTGTCTCCGTCATGAGTTTTTGATGGTCTGATTATATGGCAGCCGTAAAAAGGTGCAACTTTGGAATTAAGCGGTTTTTTTACATGTTTTGAAATCTCTTCAAGACCGATATCTTCCAAAATTGCATATAAAAAGTGCTGAACTTTACTCGTTCCTTTATATTCGTATCCTACTTCTTTTAATTTTTCATTTACTTTTTCTCTAAACTCTTCATCACTATCGAGTTTTCTTTTTGTGTTTTCAAGCATCAGCTGACAAGTATTGCATAACGTCACTAATTTTAAACCTCTTTTTTCCGCTAAACATATATTTCTTGCATTTAATACATAAGCTAAAAATTCGTCAAAATCTTGTAAATGACTCGCCCCACAACAACTCGCTTCTTCCAAAATCTCAATTTCAATCCCCAAAACTTTAGCCACTTCAAGAGTCGATTTCAAAAGCTCGGGTGTCGACTCTTTTGCAGTACATCCCGTATATAAAGCGTATTTCATAATCAATCCTTTAACTCATGAGTTTGAGAAATTTCTATAAGTTTTTGAATTTCATCCAAACCTTTACTTTTCGGCATTTGCCAAGGAAGTTTAATTTTTCCTTTCGCAAACATTGCTATAGCTTCCGGAAGATGTCTTACTACGTTTACGCCTTCACTATATAATACAAGCATTCCCTCATCCAAAATTCCGTGTTTTTTAATCGAATGAACGAATCCTTCGGCGTGTTTAGTAGCTACGTTTTTCTTAGCGACTCCCTCCTCAAAGATTTGATTATGTAAATGTGTAATTTTAGTAAACGGATCGACTCCTTTAGGACACACCTCAATACAACCCTGACATTTAACACAATCCCAAACCCCGATACCAAGCTCGTTTACAAGTTCCAATCTCTCTTTTTTAGCTTCATCTCTTACATCAGCGGTAAATCTATAAGTTTTAGCAAGAGCCTGAGGTCCTAAAAACTCCGTATCACCGCCTCGTATCGTCTCGCACGTATAATAACAGCAACCGCAAGCAATACAATAATCCGCATCTTCCAATAACTCCACGAGTTTAGGAGGAATCAGATTTTCACTTGTCGGATGTTCGTCTATTTCCGCTATCAGATACGGCTTAACTTTTGCGTTTTTATCCCAAAAATCTTTTTTATCGATTACTAAATCTTTTATAACTTTTTCTTTTTTCTTACTTAAAGGTTCCACAATCAAAACATTACCGAACTGCTCCACAGCTTCTTTTATAGGAGTTTTACACGCAAGTACGTTTTTGCCGTTAAGTTTTATCGCACAACTTCCGCAAATACCGTGTCTACAACTTCTCCTATAACTCAAACTGCCGTCTATTTCCCATTTTATTTTATTCAAAGCGTCCAAAATCACACTATCTTCACCCATTTCGAGTTTATATTCGTCATAATGAGGTTTATCGTCAAATTCGGGATTAAATCTATATACTTTAAACGTAACTTCCATAGCTTATCCTTTAATATTTTCTCTCTTGAGGCTCGTATTTGGTGATTTTCACATCGCCGTATTCAATTTCAATATCATCACCTTTTAAATATCCGAAAGTATGTTTTAAATAATTTTTGTCGTCTCTTTTCGGATAATCTTCTCTATAATGAGCTCCTCTTGATTCTTTTCTGTTAATAGCCCCTTCGACGATAAATAGTGCGTAATCGAGCATATGCCCGAGTTCTATAGCTTCTTGTAGGTCGGTATTATACATTTTGCTTTTATCGTCAAGTTTTATATGTTTGAATCTCTCTCTTAACTCTTTAAGTTTATTTTTGGCCTCTATCATAGTCTTTTCTTCTCTAAAAACACCTACTTTAGTCGTCATTGTCTCTTGCAATTCGTTTCTTATTTGTGAGACTCTTTCATCGCCGTTAGAATTCAAAAGTTTTTCTACTTCATCAAGCATCACCACCGCTTCATCCGGCTTAGCTTCTTTAAAACTCAACGAATCAAGGTCTTTTAATATAGAATTTCCTACCCATCTTCCGTAAAACAGAGCTTCAAGCAACGAGTTCGCTCCAAGCCTATTTGCTCCGTGCACACTCACACAAGCACACTCACCGGCAGCATAAAGTCCTTCTGTAAGTTCGTTAGGAGATTTTTTTACGTGTCCGTTAATATCAACAGGAATTCCACCCATCGAATAGTGAGCGGTTGCTGAGATTAAAATTGGCTCTTTTACCATATCACGCCCTAAGAAAGTCAGTGCCAAATCTCTAAGTTCGGGAAGTCTTTCGTTGATTTTCTTTTCTCCTAAGTGCGTCAGATCGAGATATACGGCAAAAGGATCTTCTGTTGCACCTCTTCCTTCAATAATTTCTTTCATAATAGCTCTACTTACAACATCACGCGGCGCAAGTTCCATTTTTTCCGGAGCATATTTTTCCATAAATCTTTCACCGTTTCTATTAAACAGCCTACCGCCTTCTCCTCTTGCCGCTTCACTCATTAAAATACCGCTTCCGGCAAGTCCCGTAGGGTGAAACTGTACGAATTCCATATCTTCAAGAGGAATACCTCTTCTTGCCAATATTGAAAGTCCGTCTCCCGTATTCGCATGAGCGTTTGAGTTGATTTTAAAAGCTCTTGCATATCCTCCCGTCGCGAACATTACGGCTTTTGCATTAAAGATAGCAGGAGTCATATCTCTTAGATTATATGCCACTACTCCATAAGCTTTCTTTCCGTCATATAACACATCAGCCACATACCATTCATCAAGCATCAAAACGTTTTCTCTAACACACTGTTCGTACATAGTTTGAAGTAGGGTTAGTCCCGTTCTGTCTTTTGCAAAACATGCTCTTGGTCTGCTTTGCCCACCAAACGGCCTTTGTGCGATTCGACCGTCTTCTCTTCTACTGAAAACGGCACCCATTCTCTCAATCCATCTAATCGTCTCAGGTGCTTTTTCACACATAAGCTCGACAGCGTCTTGGTCGGCTAAATAATCACTACCTTTGATAGTATCGAAAATATGAAGTTCAACATCGTCGTCATCCGCGAGTGCGGCGTTGATACCGCCTTGAGCGGCTCCGGAGTGGGAACGTAAAGGATGAAGTTTTGTCAAAACCGTTACGGTTTTACCGTTTTTTACGAGCTCTCTTGCGGCTGCAAGCCCAGCAAGCCCCGCTCCTACTATAACAACATCACTTTTATAAACAGCCACCATTTTTAATCCTTTAATCCGAATTGTTCTAATATCGCATAAGCGGCGTCTCTACCGTCTCTTGCGGCGGTAACTACCAAATCGGCGCCTCTTACGGCATCTCCGCCGGCATACACTTTCGGATTAGTGGTCTGTTTTTTATCATTAACAATCGGACACCCCCACTTATCCGTTTCAATACCGGCATGTTCGTACCAAGGAAACTTCACGTTATCAAATCCGAGTGCTAAGATAATTATATCACAAGGAATTTCAAAATCGCTTCCTTCAACCACCTGAACTCTTCTTCTACCGCTACTATCCGGCTCTCCGAGCTCCGTTTTTTGACAAACGATTCCTATAACGTTTTTGTTTTCATCGACTTTTACGGCTTTAGGAGCGGTATAAAACATAAATTTAACACCCTCTTCTTTTGCGTTAATAACCTCTTTTTTACTTCCCGGCATATTAGCTTCGTCTCTTCTATAAACGCAAGTCACTTCCTTAGCACCGCTTCTAATAGCGGTTCTGACTGCATCCATCGCACTATCTCCACCCCCAAGTACCACTACTCTTTTATCTTTTAAAATGCAATCGTCAAAATCTTTAAATACTCTTTTTTGAGCATGTGTGAGTACATCCATTACATGATAAACACCGTTTGCGTCTTCGTTTTCCATTCTCGCACCCCTACCGCTTGGAGCACCCACTCCGATAAATACCGCATCAAACTCGTTTACTAATTTTTCAAATTCTTCTTCAGTTAAGATAGGATGATTCAAATGGAGTTTCAATCCTGCCTCTTTCATCCACTCAAATCTTCTAAATACAACGTCTTTATGGAGTTTGAAATTAGGAATACCATAAGTTAAAAGACCTCCTGGTCTATCCGATTTTTCAAAAATTTCAACGTTTACACCGCCTCTTAAAAGAAAAGTAGCGCAACTCATTCCGGCAGGACCGCTACCGATAATCGCCACTCTTTTTTTTCTTTTTTTATCCTCTCCATAATAAGGTTTCAGTCCTTGTTTAAAACCTTCTTCGCTGATAAATACTTCAATAGCTCCGATTGTAACGCTACCGTGCTCGGTTTTTGCAATAGTACACGCTCCTTGACAAAGATTATCATGAGGACAAATTCTTCCCAAAATTTCAGGAAAAGGAGAAGTTTCATTACTAAGTTCGAAAGCTTTTTGTAAATTACCGTTTCTATATTCCCTAATCCATTGAGGAATATAGTTATTTAAAGGACATCCCGTTCTACAAAAACTAAACTCACTCTCAAGTCCTCTCAAAATATCAATAGGGCACGTAATACATCTTTTCGCCTGTTCAATAGCTTCTTCAGGGGTAAATTCATGATATACCGGTTCGAAATCTTTTACTCTTTCATGAGGTTCTCTTTTTCTTTGGATTTTTCTTGGAATAACTCTATAATGCTTTTTCATTTTTACTCCTTTATCTCAATATAGTCTATATATAATTCTTCGCCGGAAATTATTTTGGTTTTTCCGCTTTGACATTTAGGACATCTAAAATCGAATCCTTCAACCTTGCTAATTTCTCCGCAAGAGTAACATTCAATCTTTATATCCACCTCAACAATCTCCATTTCGGCGTTTTTACAAACAGTGTTTTCTTTAAAAACATCAAAGCTCTCTTTCAAAAAATAGGGCTCGACTCCACTCATTTTCCCTATTTTGACTACAATTTTTTCTACTTCTTTACCGTTACTCGCTTTTTCAACTATTTTCATCATCGATTGAATGATTGATAGTTCATGCATGTTGGTTTAGTCTCTCAAATGCCGCTTTTTGTTTTCTTATTTTATATTCGTCGTAATCTATTAGTTCAAGAGCATCCGTAGGACAAACATTTACACATGCCTGCTCTCCTTCAACGCCTCCGCATAAGTCGCATTTCAAGGCTACAAGTCCCGAAACGTTTTGAGATTCGCTTTTTGCCATAACTATAGCACCGAAAGGACATACGATAGCACAGCTTCTACACCCGATACAATCTTCTTCGTATATTTTTACGTAATTGTTTTCGTATTTAATAATATCGATCGGACATGCTTTAACGCACGGAGCATCCTCACACTGCATACATTGCATAGGTGCTGTTAAATTCGCAACTTTCAATACTGTATTTCTATGTATAAGCTCCATACCTTTAAGTCCCATTTCATAAGCTTGTTCCAAATCCACTCCCATATGACTCGCCGCACACGCAAGTTCGCAATTGAGACATCCTATACATTTAGTAGCATCCGCAAATATAAACTTATTAGCCATTTACTCTCCTTTTTTTATTTAAATTGAAATATTTAGCGTTCCGTACATGAAATACAAGGATCGATACTGTTAAAAATAACCGCAACATCACTTAGTTTATTACCCGGAATCATCACTCTTAACGCTTCCCAATTCATATAAGTAGGGACTCTCCAGCGCATTCTTTGAGGTCTTTGTGTTCCGTTTGTTTTTAGATAATAAATAAGCTCTCCTCTTGGAGCTTCGGTTCTTGTAACAGCTTCCCCTGCGGGAATATGAGGTCTTTTTTGCGTAACAACCGGACCTTCCGGAAGATTGTTTAGCGCTTTTCTTATAAGCCTGATAGATTCTTTTACCTCCCTCCATCTTACTTTCATACGAGAATAAACATCTCCGTTCTCTTCTAACATCACGGTAGGTTTTAGTTCGTCATACGCAGCATAAGGAGCTTTAACTCTTACGTCGTTATTAACTCCGCTACCTCTGGCAGTCGGACCCGTCACTCCGAGTCTGAGCGCGTCTTCTTTTGGTAAAACACCGACATTAACGGTTCTTGCTTTTACCAATTTATTATTAAAATAGATATCTATCAATTCATCCGTTTGTTTTTCAAGCTCATCTAATTTATTCAAAATAAACTCGATTTGCCCTTCGTCCAAATCATATTTAACACCGCTTAAAGTATTGGCGCTCATATCCATTCTATTTCCCCAAATAGACTCTTTAACGTCTTGCATAATTTCTCTTGCTTCCATAGTTTGGGTCATTAAAGAATGAAAACCTATTAGGTGCGCAAGCATCGATAAATTGAACATATGAGAAGCTACACGTTTTACTTCATCCGCTACAACTCTTAAATAATTAGCTCTTCTACTCACTTCGATTCCCGCTATCTTCTCAACAGCCATTACGTAAGTAAAAGGGTGATTGTTCGAACATAAAGCACATACTCTTTCAGTTAAAATCAAGTTTTGAAAAAAGTTTTTTTGCATCACAAGATATTCTATACCTCTATGAACAAAACCGTTTATCATATCTACATTTACTACCGTTTCCCCTTTTAAATCTATTTTAAAATATATAGGTTCTTCAAGTCCTATATGAAACGGTCCTATAGGTATTTTAGTACTCATCGTTATGCCTTTGTGCTTCTACTCTCTCCCACATACAACACGTAGCCGCTCCGTTCATCGCTTGTGAGAGAGGCATATATTCTTTTAATATTCCTTCAGCAATGCTTTCATCCAAAAATAATCTTTTAGGATTAGGATGACCTATTAATTCGATACCGTACATCTCTTTGAATTCTCTCTCGGCCCAATTTGCGGATTGTAAAATAGGAGTTATGGATTCTACTTTGTTATCAGGCAGTTTTATTTCTACGTTTACAAGCATTCCGTCTATGTCGAAATGATAAACGAGTACAGGAACTTCATCGTTCGTATATGCACTAATAATTACGCATCTTCCCCCGAAATCTTTTATTATCTGTGCCATATGCACTATATCTTTTTTATCAATTTTCAGCCAAAGCTGAATATTGCCTTTTTCGTCTTTTTCTTCTTTTAAATCAAACTTTTCTATTCGTTCTTTTATTTCGCTTTTTACTTTTCTTTTTAATGTCTCAACCATAAATGCAACCTTTCAAAAGCTATTTTTTTTCTACATTCCGGACAATAAAGTTTTAATTCGTCCAAATCTATATCAATACCGTTATAAGCTCTTTTTAAAAGCGCCTCACTCGGAGGTACGAATTTTGTTTTGCAGTTCTTGCACTCCGTCTCTTTTATTACGGCAACTGTGACGAAAGAATATTTTTCATCTTGAAAATGTGCCGTGTGAAAATCGGTGGTGAGTTTTATCGCACCCGTAGGACAAAAAAATTCACAGTTACCGCAAAAACAACAAGTGTTATACCAGGTCGTATGTACGTAAGCTCCTTCATTTTTAGTAATTTTTATCGCACCTGAGGGACAGACTTCCTCGCACGTTCTACATGCCGTACATTCCGAAGCGTCAACTTTTAATTTACCTCTTAACTTCTGAGGAATAAAAGTATCTCCGAAAGGATACGGATCGGTTGTAGGACCTTTTAAAAGGTTTCTTATTGCAATTTTTAAAAATCCGCTCATTTGAAATCCCTTATTTTTCTTTTCCAAATTTCAAGTGCTTTTGCCACTCCGTCGATAATCGCTTGAGGTCTTGGAGGACACCCCGGAACGTTTACATCCACTTCAACATATTTATCAAGAGGGCCTTCAATAGAATAAGAATCTCTAAAAATACCGCAACTTGTCGGACAAGTTCCTATAGCAACGACAACAAACGGTCTTGGCAGTTCATCCAATACCTCAATCAAATAAGGTTTACTTCTGGCGGTTATCGGTCCCGTCACAAGCAAAATGTCGGCATGTTTAGGACTCCCCGTATATCTGCATCCGAGTCTTTCGACATCGTATCTCGGTATCATGGCCGTAGTAGCAAGCTCTACGTCACATCCATTACAACTACCTGTATTTATCCTGAATAAAAACGGACTTCTGGTAATAATACTCATATTAATCCTTTTATTGACAAAATAACCAAAACAAGAGTTATTAAGCTCAATGTCGTAGGTACGATAATCAAAAATTTAAACGCTTGATCTATTCTAAAACTTGCGAAAATCGCATGAAGCAATGAAAAAAACATTACGAAAATAACCGTTTTAGCGATAAAAAAGAGTAAGTTGACAACAACATCGCCTCCTATAACGCACGGACAAAAGAAAATTTGAAAAACGATACTTAAAAGTACGATTTTTAAAGCATCGGTCATTTCATATATCGCAAGAGGAATCGAACTGTGTTCAATCAAAAACCCGTCCATTACGTCCGCGTCGTTATGATGAGCAACTTGAAAAGGAGGAAACTCCATAGTTGCCAATACGAAAATTACAAAAGCCACTATCGCAGGCCAAAACTTCCAATCCAAAATTAAAGGAGAGTTGTTTAATTGATAATTCATAATATCTTTTAACGATAAAACGGCACTCCCTTTTCCTACATAAAGAGCTATACTAAAAGCTATAATTACAAACACCACCTCATATACAAGCATTAATTTCAACTCTCTATTTACGGCAATAGCGGCATAAGGTGAACTCGAAGCGCTTCCTCCTAAAATATGAGAAATCGCCGGTAAAGCCATAACGTAAATTAGAATAATCAAATCCGAATTATTCCCCGCTCCTTCATATACACCGGGCAAAGGTATGAAATAAAGCATTGCAATCAACGCGGCAAAGCCTAATACCGGAGCATACATAAACACAATCTCTTTGGAATCTTTAGGTACTAAAATTTCTTTGTTAAACAGCTTAATAACATCAATAAAATTTTGATAAATAGGAGGCCCCACTCTTCCTTGTAATCTCGCTACCACTATTCTCTCAAGCGATAACATAAAAATTCCGAGCACAAGTGCGAATAAACCGCCCGGAAAAATTAAAAAATGAATGATTTCAGCGCTCAACGTATCCTCCTTTTAATCCGAACACTTTTTTAGTGTAATAGATTATTTTTAAAATAAGCTCGGTAACGCTTTCATAAAAACTATCCGCTTTAATATGAAGATCTTTTTTACTTAAATCTCTAACTCCCGAAAGGAATATATGAGTTGTTCTCACTCTTTTTTTGAAAAGATACATACTTACCGCAACAACTAATCCCAAAATGATAAACACTGCAAGCGAAAACGTATTTAATACGTCATTTCCAAGAGTAATTGAGCTTGGAGTAATCAAAATCTCTTTTAATCCGAATTGAGTCAATATGAAGTTTATAGGTTTTAGCATTACATACGGGAATATTCCTAATAAAATATTTAAAAACGCAAGCAATACCATAGGCACCGCCATATAAAAATCAACTTTTTCTATTCTTTTTTCATCACTCTTACCAAGATACGCACTATGCATAAATTTAACGAAAACAAGCAAGACCATAATACTTCCAAGAAGGGTAAGTATTGCTAAAAAAACATAACCTTTCGCCATTAAAGCATGATAAATTATCCATTTTGAAACAAACCCGCTAAACATAGGAACACCCGCGGTTGAAAATACGGCGACCATAAATACTCCGAAAGTAATAGGCATTTTTTTAGCAATTCCTCCGAGTTCGTTTAAATTATCAATACCCGTTTTATAAAAAATAGCCCCAGCACTCAAGAAAAGCAAATCTTTAAAAAACATATGATTAACAAGATGTAAAAGACCTCCCGCAAGCCCTTCGTTAGTTAAAAGAGAAACACCGGCCACTATATAACCTATCTCGGCAACGGTTAAAAATATTAGTAATCTTTTCATAGAGTTGGTAAGCAATCCGAAAGCAGCACCCATTATAATCGTTACGACACCGATAATAGCAGCAATATGCGCTATATCGTTAATTGTTAAAATATTTATCAATAGACCGGTTGCAATCAGCATATAAAAAACTTTGACAAGCATAAAAGGTCCTGTTTTTAACATAACCGAAGATATATAACCGCTAATAGGAGTAGGCGCAGGTTTCGGGTGCATTTGATAATCGATCCTAATAGGCAATTGAGCCGCTTTCATTAAAAATCCGATAGTTAAAAGAATTACCGCAAACGTTAATGTTGCATTTAAAGTTAGATTTTTTAATAAGCTAAGCTCGATACCGTAATTTAAAAGAATGCTAAAACCTATCATTAATATACCGGCACCCGCGTAATTGTAAATCAAATATTTACTCGCTTCTCTTATTGAGTAGTCATCTTCTTCATGTACAAGGGCTAAATACAATGCCCATCCGCCCATAATTTCCCAGAAGAAGAACATATTATAAATATCTTTAGAAAGTACGACTCCTAAAATTCCTACGATCATAATAATAAAATTAGCGAAAAATCTATACGGTTTGTGGGAATGATCCATATATCTTGCAGCATAGATAAAATTCAAGATAGCCATAAACACAACGAGAATCGCAAAAAAGATTCCGAATGAAAATTTATGAAAAGAAAGTTCTATTAATGCTAAGAATGAAAATAAAGCTGACAAAATTCCGGCATGAACGCTTTTTTTAGCGAAGAAAAAGACAACAAAAGCTCCAAGTATCATTATCGATACACTAAACGGAATATGCAAAACAAAAGGAATTAACTGCACTTTTTGATGAAAAGTATAAAAAATAGAACTGTTAATAAAGCTCATTACTTCGTTTGGAAAAATACCGAGAATAAAAGATATAATAGCTAAAAAGTAAGTTACGAAAACTTTTATACCTTTTACTTCTTCGAAATCTCTGTGAGGATTAAATAAAAAGATATATTTAAAGACTCTAAGCATACCGATAAATCCGATTATCGCACCTATAACCAGCCCGAATGCCACGACATAATTATGAGCATTCATTGAAGAATAAACCATTAAAAACTTCGAATTGAAATTTCCAAAAGGAGGAAAAGCACTAATCGCAAAAATCCCCACTCCCAACGGAAACGCCAAAAACGGCATTTTTTTACCTATACCTTTTAAATCTTCAAGATTTCTACTTCCTGCACTTAATATCAAAATTCCCGCACTTAAGAATAATAAATCTTTTACGACTGCATGATTGATTATATGATATAATGCAGCACTTAAGGCACTTAAACTCATCAATCCCAAAACGGTAATAATTTCACCTATTTGACCTATTGTCGAATAAGCCAATAATCTTTTCAAATCTGTTTCGTATAAAGTTTTGATTTCACCATATAAAAGAGTGATTAGCCCTAAAAATATAACTAAATATGAAAAAATTTCATTGTTAAATTTAAAAAGATAAATAGTTAAAATAATCCCGAAAATTCCGGCTTTAGTTAAAATACCGGACAAAGGTGCCGAAATACTGCTCGGAGCTTCGGGATGGGCTATTGGTAACCATTTATGCAACGGTACAATACCTGCTTTCACTCCGAATCCCAATAACAACAAAACGGCTAAAGTGATATTTATAGTTTTGATTTCGCTAAAACTCTCAATTCCGTGAGTATAAAAATATGAAAAAGTCAGTTGCAATAAATAAGCCCCGGCAATACACATTAAAAAGTATATTTTAGCGGCTCCTATTGATTTATCGCTTCTTGAATGCATAATAAGAAGATATGAAGAAATAGTCATAAGCTCCCAAAATAGATAAAAACTCTCAAAAGTATCGCTAAAAGCAACTTCTATCAAACTTATCGTCAATACCGCCAATGCAAAATAGTAAAAAATTTTATTTCTTTTGATGTAATCTAAAGAATATAAAAAGACCATTAGCATAATAAAACCGAATAATCCTCCAAAAAGAAGTCTTATACCACCCGTATCAAAAGAGAAAGAAATATGAAATGTTTTTATATCGCTAAAGCTTTGAGGCAAAATTAGATACAACTGAGGATAAACGAAAACCAAAATCGAAGCGAAAGTAAATAGAAAAATCAAAAGTTTGTTTTTTACAAAAGAGATACTCTCTCCGTTTTTGATAACCAAATTTTCAAATACCGTAATTAAATAAATGGCTTGAATGAGGTTTATAACAACCACCAAATAACCGAAGTCAAAAAGATTGTTCGCACTAAACGTATTTAAAATAAGCTGCTTGGAAGTAATCAAAGAAACACCCAAGCTTCCGAAAATAGCGAGTCCGAACACAACTCCCCAAACATTAAAAGCCACACCTTTTAAATCTTCTAACAACTCGCTTTTTTTAAATGAAATAAATTCAAACAATAAAAGCAACGCCAACATTCTAAAAACGAATTGATACTCGATATGTAACAAAGCGGAACTTAAACCGTAACTACCCAAAAACGCTAAACTTAAATAAAAAATCTCAGCAGTACTTGCGATAATAAACGATTTTTTAACTTGCTTGACGTTTATTAGGGCAAATACTTTGAGGAATAAAATAATTAACAATGATAATAATACAATTCCCTCCACTCTACATCCTTCGTTAAATGATTACTCATTCATATTATAGAGCAAGGATTTTATAATTATGAAGCAAAAATGAAGATTTTTTTTGAAGTTTTTACAAATGTTTATTTTCTACACACAAAAAGATAAAAGGAGTTTTAAGGTATTTTTATACTTAGCGTCTGTCACTATATTTAAGATAATAAAAAAGGAATCAAAAAAGGCGGAAGATTATTCTACTTCCGCGTCGATTACGTCGTCGTCTCCGCCTTTATTTTGTCCTTGGTTTTGTTGTTGTCCGCCTTGTGCTCCACCTTGAGCCGCCATATTTTGAGCCGCTTTTTGAAGCTCTGATTCAAGTTCAGATTTAACTTGTTCGATTTTAGCTTTATCTTCACTTTGTTGCTCAATTAGTTCTTTAGCTTCTTTAATTTTAGCTTCAAGAGCACTTACGTCTCCAAGTTTGTCTTTGTTGTCTTTGATGAATTTTTCAGCTTGATACGCTACCGCGTCAAGTTCGTTTCTTGCTTTGATAGCTTCGATTCTCGCTTTTTCTCTTCTGTTTGCTTCTTCAGCTTCTCTAATCATTTTTTCGATTTCTTCTTCACTTAGAGTCGAGCTTCCTGTAATTGTAATTTTTTGCTCTTTTCCTGTATCTTTATCTCTTGCAGTTACGTTTAAGATACCGTTTGCGTCGATATCGAATGTAACTTCGATTTGTGGTACTCCTCTTGGTGCCGGTCTGATACCTTCAAGGTTGAATTGTCCTAAAGATTTGTTATCTTTTGCAAGTTCGGCTTCACCTTGCAATACGTGAATTGTAACCGCTGTTTGGTTATCTTCAGCAGTACTGAATACTTGTGATTTTTTCACAGGTATTGTCGTACCTTTTTCGATAATTTTTGTCATAACTCCACCAAGAGTTTCAATCCCGAGGCTTAATGGTGTAACGTCAAGCAATAATACGTCTTTTACGTCACCTTTAAGAACTCCCGCTTGAATTGCCGCACCAAGTGCAACCACTTCGTCAGGGTTTACAGATTTGTTAAGTTTTTTACCGTTAAAGTAATCACTTACCAATTGTTGTACTTTTGGAATTCTTGTCGAACCACCAACCATTACGATTTCATCGATTTCGTCTTTGCTAAGTCCTGCGTCTTTAAGCGCAGTATCGATGTGTGTCAATGTTTCTTGTAATAAATCATCGATCATCGCTTCGAATTTCGCTCTTGTTAGTTTTTTAACAAGGTGTTTTGGTCCGCTTGCGTCCGCTGTAATGAACGGCAAGTTAATTTCTGTCTCTTCTTTTGTTGATAACTCTTTTTTAGCTGTTTCAGCTGCGTCTTTTAATCTTTGAAGAGCCATTTTATCGTTGCTCAAATCGATTCCCGTTTCAGCTTTGAATTCGTCAATTAACCATTGAACGATTCTGTTGTCAAAGTCGTCCCCACCAAGGAATGCGTTACCGTCAGTTGCTAGTACTTGGAAAGTACCGTCACCAATTTCAAGAACAGTTACGTCGAAAGTACCACCACCAAGGTCGTAAACAAGTACTTTTTCTTCACCTTTTTTATCAAGTCCGTATGCAAGCGCAGCTGCTGTCGGCTCGTTGATAATTCTTAGTACGTTAAGTCCTGCGATTTTACCTGCTTCTTGAGTCGCTTTTCTTTGTGCGTCGTTGAAATATGCAGGTACAGTAATAACAGCTTCAGTTACTTCTTCACCGAAGAACTCTTCAGCGTCTTGTTTTAATTTTTGTAAAATTTTCGCACTGATTTCTTGAGGTGTATATACTTTTCCGTCAACCTCAACAGCACACGCTCCGTTTCTATCAACGATTTTGTATTGAACGTGTTTTTTAGCTTCTTGAGCTTTCGGCTCATTACACATCATACCCATAATTCTTTTTACAGAATAGATTGTTCTTTCAGGGTTAGTGATTGCTTGTCTTTTAGCAGGTTCACCTACTAAAACACCTTTATCAGTAAACGCCACTACTGATGGAGTAGTGTTTTTACCTTCTTTATTAGGAATTATTTTTGCGTCTTTTCCGTCATAATATGCCATTGCTGAGTTAGTTGTACCTAAGTCAATTCCTATTACTCTTCCCATTTTTCCCTCCTTAAATTATTTTTTATTGATTGTGACCATTGAAGGTCTTATTAATTTGCCTTTTAGAGTGTATCCTTTTTGATACACATCCACTATATCACCCTCTTCATGCTCATCACTTTGAACATGTTGGATAGCTTGGTGATATTCAGGATTGAACTCTTCGTGTTCAACCGGCTCGATTCCGTGATTTTTAAAGGTATCGAGCATTTTTTTGAGAGTGAGTTCCACTCCCTCAACAAGCTTATCAAAAGCTTCTTCTTTATTTTCAAGTTCGTTAGCATGAGCTATAGCCAACTCCAAACTATCTACGACCGGCAATAGGTCTTTTGCAAATTTTTCATATGCATAATCGACCATAGCATCGGTCTCTTTTTTGAGAATTTTTTTATCATTCTCACATTTAGCATAAGCCCTCAAACACTCTTCAAGTTTCTTTTGAAGCTCTTCGTTTTGTTTTTGAAGCGCTTCGATATCGATTTCTTGATTTTCTTGTTTTACTTCTTCATGTTCTTGGGGCTTTTTTTTATGCTCGTGTTTTTTAGCCATTCTCCCCTCCTTTGATAGATGAAATCAAATCCAAAAAATTACTATAAACATCCGCCACAAACACCGCTTCGATAGTTTTATCGAAGCTGCTTGAGCGAAGTTTATAAATTAAAGCGCCTTTTTCATAATTAATTATATCACTTAAATCGTTTGATTCAAGTTTTTTGAAAAAGCTTTTTTCAGGTTCGCTATAAACATTATATAATATTTTTTGATTAATTGTTATGTATTCATAAAGATTATCAAGTTTTTTTATATTTTCGATTTTGTATTTTTTAAAAATATCTCGAATGTCGTTGAGATATAAACCTCTTAAAGAGTAAAGAAAATTGAATAAATTTTCGTCATATCTCAAAACGACTTCATCTTTTTCAAATTCCATAATTATAAATTTATTATGAAAATTATAAACTTCATTTAACATTTGATTGTCAAACATCTTAATGTATGCGAAAATATCAAGCTCTTCACATTTATTTTTGATATTGTCAATATCAAATTCATCAATTCTACCCGGCAATACCTCTTGCCAGAACTCGACCATAGCTTTAACACTCGGCTTAGAGCCGCTGCTGATATGCTCTTTTTGTGCCAAGCCGTTTTTTTCAAGAGTTTGCAAATAACTCCTGATTGTCGATGCCGAATACGGCAAATCGGCCTCATTTTTTAGAGTGGTTGAGCTTATTGGTTTGTTTAATTTTAAGTATGTATAAATCAAAGCATTTAAAACTGACTCAACCTTTTCTCTCATTTTGGCACTCTTTATTTGATATTGACAATGAAATTATACAACTTTAAAAATACAATGTCAAGTATTTTCAATAAAAAATTTAAAAAAGTTTAGTTGTTTTAACTAAACTTTATTTATATCTTTTCATAATATTTTAAAACGGAGATAAAAAGTGCGGTAATTGCGGGACCGATAATGATTCCCCATAACCCGAAAGATGAAAGTCCGGCAACTATTGCGAAGAAAATAAGAAGAGAATTAAACTCGATATCGTTTCCGAAAAACTTCTTAACCCAAGCGATAATAAGCGGCTTAATAAACGTATCGGCTATAATCGAAATTATGACGATAGAATAGACGATAATAACAATTGCCGCTTGAATATTGCCGTTTGCATAAAAATAAAGACTAACAGGAGCCCACATAATAAGTCCGCCGACTACCGGAATTAAAGAAGCAAAAGCGTACATTACGGCAAAAAAGAAGAAGTTAAGTCCGTACAAACTGACGATAAAGCCAAAAAGCGCCCCCTCAAGTAGTGCCGTAAATACGGTAGAATAAAAAACGACACTCATCACCTCACTTGTAGTGAAATACAACTTTTCAAGTTTATCATCTTCCAAAGGAATAACTTTTTTAACATATAACAATATATCTTTGCCGTAAAGAATCGCAAAAAAGAAAAATACCACTATCAAAAACGCATCTTTTATAAAAACGGCACTTTTAGCGGTCAAAGTTCCCACTATAGGCATAATAGATTGATAAATTTTTTGGATATTGTCGTCTGTTAGCCAATTTTTTATATATCCGGCTATTTCGTTTGGCAAATATGTCAAAAGATTTTGAGCTTTTAAAATAACTATTTTAATATCTTCGATATTAATATGAGTAATAAATTTACCCGCTACGATTATGAAATATAAAAGAGGTCCGAAAATCAAAAGAGCAAAAACAAGAGTGATAAAAGAAGCTAAAAGATATCTGTTTTTGATTTTTTCGGACAATTTTATCTCTATTTTACTAAATGCAATCGCCATAAGTGATGCGATAGCTATATCCAAAAGATACGGCCTATATGTCAAATATACGAAATATCCGATAATAAGCGTCAAAAATGTAAAAAAGTTCATTAATTTCCTTTAAAATAGAGTACTCGGCGTAAACCTTAATATTTCATACGTTTTTCTTGTGGCGATTCTACCTTTTGGTGTTTTTTCAATGTATCCGTTGGCAATCAAAAACGGCTCGATAACCTCCTCAATCGTATCTTCGTCTTCGCTTAGAGCAGCGGCGATTGTCGATAATCCGAGCGGTTTTTTCGCATCCGCAAGTAAAGTTAAAAATCTAATATCAAGCTCGTCAAAACCGTGTTCGTTTATTCCGAGTTCGTCAAGCGCATATTTGGCTATTTTTTTGTCTATCGTTTTTTTGCCCTCTACTTCCGCAAAATCCCTGACTCTTTTAAGAAGTCTAAGAGCGATTCTCGGAGTTCCGCGAGAGCGCATAGCTATTTCGTTTGCCGCGTCATCTTCGATAGTAAATCCCAACTTTTTACTTGCAAGCTTAATAATAAGAGCAAGTTCTTCTACATTATAAAAATTAAGCCTAAAACTCATTCCGAATCTGTCACGAAGAGGATTGGAAAGCATTCCGGCTCTTGTGGTTGCACCGATAAGCGTAAATTTTGCTACGTCTATTTTTATAGTCTGAGCCGCCGGTCCGCTGCCTATTACGATATCGAGCCTAAAATCCTCCATCGCAGAATAAAGCACTTCTTCAATGCTCGCTTTTAATCTGTGAATTTCATCAATAAACAAAATATCACCCTCTTCCAAATTCGTCAAAATAGCGGCCAAATCCCCGCTTTTCTCAAGCATAGGAGCCGCTATTGTTTTCAGGTTTGCGTTCATTTCGCTTGCTATGATATTGGCAAGTGTGGTTTTCCCAAGCCCCGGAGGCCCGAAAAAGAGCATATGGTCAAGACTCTCCCCTCTTTTTTTAGCCGCTTCGATAAAAACTTTCAGATTCTTTTTTATCTGCTCCTGACCTATATACTCATCAAGATTTTGAGGTCTTAGCGACTTCTCATACCCTTCTTCAAAACTAACTTTTTCAATTTCGACTATTCTCAATTATTCTCCTTTTATTATTTAACAACCAATTTAATAAACTAAAATAAAAATCGATTCCATAATCTATATAATCTTCTATTTTATTAAAAACTTCCAAAGTATAAATTAAACCTTCAATTAATTTTTTTCTATCTTCTATTAATGATTTATCGTTGAGATTAAATGCTTTTATTGTAAAATCAGCTTTTTTTTTATTAAATTCACTTAAATCATCTTTTGGTAAAATATGTCCAGTCAAATCATATTCAAAAAAATACTCAGGATTATTAAATACTGGATGAATTAAATACTTAAATTCTTCTTTATTAATTGAAAAAGAATCTTTATGTCTTTCACAATGTGTCGCACTATCACAAGATACAAATAAATTGTTATAATCTAATGTTAAATCTGGAAACAAATTCCTTTTTTTAAAATGATCTATGGATAAATTTGTTAAATTTTCTAATTTTCTTTCACAATAAGCACATAAAAATTTTTGTTCAGAAATAATATACTCTCTTAATTGTGATTTTATTTGTTTAATATTTTCATCTTCCCAAGCTTTACTAATATTAGGACTCTTAACTTTTCTTTTCGCTTTTTTAAAAAAATCTGGCTCTTCTTTCTTAATTTTAATCATTAAAACCCTTTAATCTTGCTTGCATATTCAATAACTTTAAATCTACATCTTCACCTAAATAACTATACATTTTATTATATAATTGTTTATATTTTTCCCAATTTTTCATTAAAATATATTCTCTTAATTTATTGAAATCTTTCTCTACTTCCTCAGTTCTTAAATTATTTATTCCCATAATCTCTAACAAAATTTTATTAAATTCAAGCCCATAACTTCTATTGAACTTTTTAACAACAACTTTATTTTTTTCAAAATTTAAAACTCTTAAATACTCACTTTTTGCACTTCCAATAATTAAAGGAGAATGAGTTGCCAAAATTATCTGACAATTATTTTTTATTGCATAATCTTCATAAAGCTTTAAAATTTTACTCTGCCATTTCGGATGTAAAGACAATTCTGGTTCATCAATTAAAATCACCATATTCTTAATATTACTTAGATATAAATATAATACCTCAGAAATCAAAGTTCTTTCTCCACTTGACAATTCGTCTATTAAAAACTTTTCCCCGGTTATTTTATGTTTAAAAAACAAATTACCTTTACCATCTCTACTATCAAATTCAATATTAATATTTAAACTATCAAAAATATCATTTATATTTTCACGTATTTTTTTATATACTTCACTTGCCTTAATATCATATTCAAACACAAGCTTTTGAATATATTCTGGTAAAAAATTTTTTATATCTCTTAAGCTACTTTGATAAGAAAAATAATGTATTTTTCCTTTTATTTCATCGTTATACCAAAATTGTTTAATGCCTTCCCCACCAATTGCTAAAGCTGAAGTATTTGAATTAAATACTTTTTTTTCATTGTCCAATATAGTTTCTAATCTAATTCCACCAATTTTCTTAATTCCATATATTGACTCTAATACAGCAGTCTTCCCACTTCCATTAATTCCAGCTAATACAATAATAGGTAAAGGATTATTATTTTTATCACAAAAGTCTATTTCAAAATTTTTTAAAACTTTATAATTATTTATAAAAAGTTTTTTAATTTTAAGACCTTTTTTTATATTCCAGTTTTCAAATAAAAATTTCATAACCACACCTTTGAAAAATCAACTTTTATATCACATGTTAAATCATCGGTTTTGAAAATTCCATCTCTCAAATCGGAAATCTTAATATATTCTCCGTTAATCAGTTTATAGATTTTGACTCTTTTTTCGTTAGGATAGACCAATCCGTAATATTTTACACCCTCTTTTTTATACAAATCGAATTTTACTATTTCGTCTCTTCTTATACTGTTTTCACTTACTACTTCGAAAATAATCTCCGGTGTAAGTGTTATATCGTCTATTTCACCGCATTTCACCAATACGTCAGGTCTTACTACCGTATCTTCGCTAAACTTCACTTCACTCTCTATAAGTGCAAAGCATTCACTACAATTATCCAAGCTTTCATCAAGCTCTCTAAATATCTTACCGCTTATTCGCTGGTGAGAAGGAAGAGCAAAAGGGCTCATCGCATAAGGATATCCGTTTATTAATTCCCAATCACCTTCCCATTTTTCATAATCTTTATAAGTATAATGTTCCAAATATTCAATCGCCATTTAATAAATCTCCTCTTCACCAGGGAATTTTCCGGTTTCTACGTCTTGGACGTATTTTTTAACGGCTTCCCTGACAAGCTCGGCGCCGTTTAGATAGCGACGGACGAATTTAGGTTTGAAATCTTCAAAAAATCCGAGCATATCGCTCCAAACAAGCACTTGACCGGTAGTATATCTTCCGGCACCAATTCCGATTGTGGGAATATTCACGCTCTTTGTAATTTCACGAGCCACGTCTTCTTTTACGCCCTCTATTACCAAAAGCACGGCCCCGGCTTCTTCTACGGCTTTTGCGTCTTCAAGAAGTTTTTTTCTTGAGTTTTCGTCTTTTCCTTTTACGATATATCCGCCCTCGCTTCTACTAAACTGCGGCATAAGTCCTATATGCCCGACTACCGCAATAGCGTTATCGCTAAGCGTTTTGATAATTTCGGCTTTTTCCGCTCCGCCTTCGATTTTTACGGCATCGGCACATGTCTCTTTATATACTCTAATAGCATTTTCAAGCGCCGTTTTGCTATCAGGATATGTCCCAAACGGCATATCGCAAACGATATAGGCTTTTTTTGCTCCGTTACATACGGCTTTCGTGTGATAAATCATCTGCTCAAGCGTAGCGCTTAGCGTATCGCTCGCTCCGTAAAAACTCATATTCAAACTATCGCCCACCAAGATAATATCAGCGATATCGTCAAAAATTTTTGCAAAAAGCGCGTCATAAGCGGTAATCATCGTAAGTTTTTCTTTTTTATAAAGTTTTTTAAGTGTGTTTTTCATCACAAACCTTTTGATATAATTTCTAAAATTTATTATATCAATTTTACCAAAGGAAAAATATGAAAAAGCTTGTAGCTTATATAACAACCGGCTTTCCGGATAAACATTTTACCGTCGATTTGATTAATTCTTTAAAAGAAAACGGCGTTGACGCAATTGAGCTTGGTATTCCTTTTTCGGACCCCGTTGCCGACGGACCGGTGATTCAAGAAGTAAACAAAAGAGCGCTTGAGAGAGGATACAAAATCCAAGACACTTTCGAAGTTAGCGAAAAAGTGGCAAAAAATATCGATACTTATTGGATGGGATATTTTAATAACTTTTATCACAAAGGCTATGATTTTATGGTTGATAAAGCCAAAGAATACGGCGTAAAAGGCTTTATTATCCCTGATTTACCGTACGAAGAAGCGGTAATTTACGAAGAAAAATTTCCTCTAATCTCTTTCGTAGCCCCGACTGACAGCAAAGAGAGAATAAAAGAGATTTTGAAAAATCCTAAAGAGTTCATCTATTTAGTGGCATACGCAGGTATTACGGGTGCTGAGAAAAAAGAAGACTTAAGCGAAATAATAAGCTACATCAAAGAAATCACCTCAACTCCTCTTTACATAGGCTTCGGAGTAAACGAAAAAACGGCTCGCGAAAAAGCTCAAGGAGTTGACGGAGTTATCGTAGGTAGTGCTTTTATTAAGGTACTGCTCGAAGATATCTCAAATAACGAAAAAATCAAAAAAATTTCTCAAATGGCAAAAAACATAAAAGAAGCGATAAATTCTTAAACGCCATTTTTTGACTTCCTTTTTTATTATAATTTCATATTCGATTAATTAAAACTTAAACTTTCCTTAAAAAAAACTTGATTTTTTAAGGATTTTTTGATAAAATTCGCTTAGTCATTCGCGCATAGACTTCAAAGAAGTCCTTGCGGGGGTGACATGGCTTCGACAGGGGTAGAAAGCCCTAAGCTGCACGCGCGCCTGGGCAAGCGCTAAAACGGCCCGCTAAAAATAAACGCAGCAAATAACAAATCTTACAGCCCAGCAGTAGCTAGAGCTGCTGCTTAATTAAGTAGTTTCGGGCGCCTCCGCCCACTGAGGCTTGCCACCGCCTCGGGCGGAGAGTAAAGAGTGGCTAGGAGTGTGACTCTCGGGTGTGGGTTGCACTCCGAAAACAAAAACACCCCTCTCTTCCGTAAGGCTTTGTCCGTTGAGCCTGGAAGAGCAGTATAATCAACGGACTAAGCGTGTAGACGCTTAGGGTAATCTACTTCTGGACTCGGGTTCGATTCCCGACACCTCCACCATTTAATATTTAGTGTCAGAGATACATATTGATTTTTTAAAACTTGAAAAAGGAATAAGCAATGGATAATAAAATAGAAACCTTTAGAGATTATTTTAAAAATAATTTTTTACAAATAATATCCTTTATAAGTTTAATTATTGGTGGAATTTATTTTTTATTATATTTAATTAACATCAATTATTTCCCAAATTTAACTTTTAATGATATCATAATAATTTCTGCTATATATTTTTTAATTGGTTTAATTTTTTCTCTTTTATTATTCTTATTTTTTTTTGTAACTGAAGTATTTGTATATAAATATCATCAATTTACTTCTAATCTTGAAAAAAAAAATTCTCAATTGTCTTAGTAAAATAAATTCAAAAATTAAACCATATAACCTTAATAAAAAAAATAACAAATTATATATATGTATTGAAAAAATTTTTTTATTCCTTTTATATATAGTTATAATTTACTTTATCTTAATATTATTAAATTATTTTGTCTTAATAAAATTCTTACATTTTAATATAAAAAATCCTTTATTTAATAATAAATACTTATTTTATTTAATTACAGCCTCTTTATTTTATTTTTCTGATTCTTTTAAAATAAGTAAAAAATATTTTACTTTAATTCTTTTTTTCATTATTATATTTTACACAATGTACATTTCGTTTAATTATGTCCCCAAAATTTTAAACTTTGGAAATTATAATAGCACATTATATATAAACAACAAATATATTTGCCAGTATTACCATGTAATAAAAAATTTGAAAACAAAAAATAAAAATATTTGCTTCATAACTGGAAAAATATTATTAAAAACATCTAACAATTATATTATAAAAATTAATTTTGAAACATTTGTTATTCCTAAAAAATATGTATTAATGGAAATTAAATAAAATAATATTGCTATAATTTTCCAAAAAGGCTTTAGATGAACTTTTTGGAAAATAAAATAGCGCTTATTACGGGCGCAAGCTCGGGCATAGGCGCTGCAACAGCAAAAAAACTCAGCGAATACGGCGTAAATTTGATTCTAACAGGAAGAGATGAAAATAAACTGCAACAACTCAAAAATTCTCTTCAAACCCAAACATTGACATTTGCATTCGATATCAGAAATAAAAAAGAAGTTGAAAAATTCGTAAATGAAATCTTATCAATCACCCATATCGACATTCTCGTTAATAACGCAGGGCTTGCTTTAGGGCTTGAGCCTATTGATGAGGGAGATATAGAAGATTGGGAGACGATGATAGATACGAATATAAAAGGAGTACTTTACATTACAAAACCGATTTTCAAACATATGAAAGAAAGAAATGAAGGTCATATCGTAAATTTAGGCTCTGTCGCCGGCAAAACGGCTTATCCGGGAGGAAATGTATATTGCGCTACAAAAGCGGCTCTTCACTCTCTTAGTGAGAGTCTCAATATCGACGCTTTCGGGACGAATATAAAAGTCAGCACCATTGCACCCGGCGCTGTTGAGACGGAGTTTTCAAACGTAAGATTTAAAGGGGATAAACAAAAAGCTAAAAAAGTCTATGAAGGATACGTGCCTCTAAGTGCGGAAGATATCGCCGATACTATCGTTTGCGTTTTAAACACTCCTCCGCACGTAAATATTCAATATGTCGATATTATGCCTACAAACCAAAGAAATCCTTATATGCTATATAGGGATTCTTAGGTTTTTCTCAGTATCAAATATCCGACGATTCCTGAAATTAACGAGCCTAATAAAATAGCGAGTTTATCGGCGAATTTAAATAGTGTAGCGTCTCCGAACGCCAAAGAGTCGATAAACAAACTCATAGTAAACCCGATACCAGTCAAAACACTTACACCATAAAACATCTTTAAATTTACCCCATCGGGCATTTTCGCGATTTTTAGTTTCATTGCTATCCACGAAAAGCCGAAAACTCCTATCTGTTTTCCAAGGAAAAGTCCGAGCATTATCCCAAGAGGCGCTCCGCTAAATAATTTGTTTAAAGACAAATCCCTCAAATCGATACCCGCATTTACAAAAGCAAAAAGCGGTAAAACGAAAAAGTTTACAAAAGAATGAAGCTCGTGTTCGAGCTCTTTTAACATCGATTTTCCGTTAATTTCTTTAATAGGAATAAACTTAGCAAGAACCACCCCGGCAAGCGTTGCGTGAACTCCCGATTTTAAAACGCTCACCCAAAGAATAATTCCAAGCAAAATATAAGGCATTTTTTTACTGACGTTTAAAAGATTCAATATCAAAAGCCCGAAAATTGCTGCCGCGGCTACCGCTAAAGATACGAGCGATAAACCTTTTGTGTAAAAAAGAGCGATGATAATAATAGCACCCAAGTCATCGATTATCGCAAGAGCCATTAAAAATATTTTCAAAGCCGGATGAACCCTATTTCCAAGAAGCGCCAATACTCCAAGTGCGAAAGCTATATCCGTAGCAGTAGGTATCGCCCAACCTTTCATTGCTATCGGGTCCCCGTAATTTATTAGCGTATAAATAACAGCCGGCATTATCATACCGCCAAGCGCGGCAATTGCGGGAAGTGTGATTTTTGAAACGGAAGAGAGCGCTCCTTCTAAGACTTCTCTTTTTATCTCAAGTCCCACAAGAAAGAAAAATATAGCCATAAGCCCGTCATTCACCCACAAAATCAAAGGCTTTTGTATCTCAAGTCCTCCGAAAACAACACCCAAAGGAATATCCAAAAACTTAGTATAAAAGGTCTTTAGCGGCGTGTTTGCCAAAATCAGAGCGATTATCGTCGAAATAATAAGCAGTATCCCGACACTCGTCTCTTTATGGAAAAAATCCTTAATCATTTTCATTGCATTTCCTTTATCATCGATTGAATTCTCGGCAGCTTCATTTTCATATTTTTATATTCACCAAGCAAATCAAGAGCTTTTGTTTTATTTTCCAACATCTCTTTTTCGGCCTGTTTTAGAGTTTGTCTGAATTTTTCTTGAATCTCTTTATAGCTTTTTAGCTTTCTTAGAAATTCATACATCTCCGCAAGTTTTAAAGCTTCGTCTATTTTGTTATCGGCAATTAGTGCCAAAAACTTAAAAATAACCTCGAGCATATTTAATATTTCTATCGCTTTATCCTCGTATTCTTCTATATCTTTTAAAATCATCGCCGCTTTTTTTGCCTTTTGAAACTCTTCTTTTTCTAAAAATTTAAGCGCGAATTTATATAAATTTTCGGCATACGTCATAAGTTTTTGATATTCCACGCTTTCTTTAAGTTCCGGGTGCTCTTTCAAAAGAGCATAAACACCTTTAAAATCTTTTTTTGCGATTTTTTCTTTAAAAATTTTTAAAATCTCCGCTTTCTTTAATAAAAGCTCGATTAAAGGAAGTTTCTGAGTCACCGCCATAAACGGCTCCAAAAGCTCTTTTGCTTTTTCGAATTCTCCGTTTATTACCGACTGATATGCTTTTTCGTATGTTTTTTGCCATCTTAGTTCCAAAATCTTATAATATTTCGTTTTTTTAAGCTCTTCATACATATTCGCAAGTTCGTATGCAAGGGCATAATTTCCTTTAAGAACCGCGTTTTTAAATTTAGCCAAGTTTTTATAATGCTTTATTAATTTTTCAATTTCTTCTCTTTTATTAGGTACTTTCAAAAGAGGCTGTAACACTTTTACGGCTTCTATTTCGCTTTTTTCAAAAAGTAAAATCGCCTTTTTTATCAAAAGCTCTTCATATTTAATAAGCCTTTTAAAACCTTCGCTTCTTTTTAAAAACGGATTTTTATCTATCAAATCGTATGCTTTTTTAAAATCTTCTTTCAAAATCGCATCCAAAAGCTCTTTTTCTTCTTCGAAAAGGTCTTTATAATAAAGCTCTCCGTTTGTGGTCGAGATTATCATTTTATTCGAATAAATAACGACTTTTTCCATATTTTCGAATTCTAAAAATTTATCGTTCAAAATTACTTCGTTTTTCAAATCATAAATCATAACCTTGTTTTTCGATAAAATCACCAAAAATTCCCCGTCAATCCAAAAATCACTGAATTTTCTATAAAAATCGACTCTGTCGATTGAGGTGTGTTTGTATTCGTCCCATTTGACAATATCGCTGATTTCATCTGCCGAAATAAGGTTTTCTTTTTTTTCTATTTTTTTTACGGGTTTAATATGCAAAAAACGCTTTTTAGAATTAAAACTCGAAAGATTGGAAAAAATCACCGCCTTATCATATCCTCCCGCACAAATATAATCTTCATCTACAAAAACGATATCCGTTATAAAATCTTTATGTTTCGGGAGTTTGGCTACTCTTTTTAAAATTTCCAAATTTATCAGATATATCTCTCCGTCAATCCCGCCGCAAGCCAAATACTCTTCATTTAAAAACGACACCGCCAAAATATCGTGTTTGAATTCGAAAGTTTCAAGATGTTTTTTTTCTTCTATATTCCATACACCGACTCTGTTTTTTGAAGTGACGGCTAAAAATTTGCCTTTATTTGAAAACTTAACGCCGTTTTCTTTAGGAGAGTTTTTTTCGAATTTGAGCCTAAAACCTTTAAAAAACGAAAGCCCCATATCAAAAATCAAAACTCTATTAATTTCATCCACTACATATAAAAAATTATCTTTTATAAAAAATCTACTAACGGGTACTTTTAGATTTTTAAATTTTATCATCACTTCTTCCTTAAAACCGTAAAGATTAAAATCACTCCCAAAATAGAAGCAAAAATAAATCCGATTATTCCGAATAATGAAATATTTTTAAATAAAGGCGGAATATGAGAGCTTAAAAGCATCGACGAGCCTATAAGAAGAGAAGCTATGATTATGGAAGTGGATAATCTGTTAAATGACTTTTCTATAGCTTCTTCAAACTCTTCAAGACCTACGTGCTCGAATTCGACTTTGAGTTCACCTCTTTTTAGCTTGCCTATTATCTCGTTCAAATCACTCGGCGCTTGAGTTATAAACTCCATAACCGCTTTATTTATCTCATGGGAACGTTTTAGGATATTAAAAGGAGAAATGGTTTGTTTGTAGATTTTTATGATAAAAGGTTTTATCTCTTCTGCGGCGTTGAACTCGGGATATAGTTTTTTGCCTATTCCCTCCATCGTCACCAACGCTTTTGCAAGCAAATAGTTATCTTCTTTGAAATATATTTTATATCTCTGCATTACTTTTAACATATCTTCAATAAGCGCTCTTAATTCGACTTGTTTGAGCGAAGAGTAAAAATAGCTGCTTATAATATCCGCCATCTCTTTTTTAAAAGATGAGATATCGATTTCTCCTTGGACTTTTGATAGTTTTAAAACATAAAGAGCCGCTTTTTCTTCTTGTTGTTTTATTACGTAATATATCATTTCTACAAAATATTGCCTGTCTTCATCGCTTAATCTGCCCATTATCCCGAAATCCAAAAAGACTATTTTTCCATTACTCACCATCAAATTTCCGGGATGAGGGTCGGCATGAAAAAATCTATGAATAAATATCTGCTCGCAAATTAAATCGAATCCTTTTTTAGTTATCTCTTTTAAATCGTAACCCGCTTTTTTTAGCGCGTCGATATCCGAGATTTTTATACCCTCGATAAACTCCATAGTCAAAACACGTTTGGAAGAGTATTTTTCGTAAAGTTTAGGTACTTTTATATCGGAATTGTTTCTGAAATTATTTGCAAATCTTTTTAAATTTAGTGCTTCGATATTAAAGTCAAGCTCTTTTTTTATCGATTTTGCAAACTCTTCGACTATTTTTTCCAAATCGACGCCGTAGATTAAAAATCTGTCTCTCAAAAGTTTTGCAAGCCTTTGTAGTATTGCAATATCAGCATAAATCTTCTCTTCGATATCGGGTTTTAAAATCTTAACGGCTACGATTTCTCCGGTTTTTAGTCTCGCTTTATAGACCTGTCCTATAGACGCCGAAGCCAAAAGCTCGAAGTCTTCTTCGAAAATTTCAGTATAAGGTTTTTCGAATTCATCCTCAAGCACTCTTTTCATCTCTTCAAAAGGCAAAGGTGTTACGCTATCTTGTAGCTTCTCAAACTCCTTTGCCAAATCAAGAGGTACCAAATCGGGTCTTAAAGATAGAAGTTGCGCGAGTTTGATAAACGTAGGACCCAACTCTTCGATAGCTTTTCTTATTCTTTCGCTTCGCGAGAGTTTCGGAGTTTCTTTAAAAGGAACGGGAATTCCCAAAGATTCGATAATATCCCCGAATCCGTATTTGGCAAGGACAAAAATAATCTCTTTTGTCCTCTTTAGCTCATAGAGGCTATTTTTGAACATTTTTTAAGAGTTCTTTTAGTTCTTTAAGTTCGCTTTTTAAGTTTTCGATATCCTCTTTCGTAGCTACACCCAACTCTTTTAGTTGTCTTCTTACCTCATCTTCAATCATTTTTTTAAGTTCGTTAAGTTTTTCTTGAGACTCTTTTTTAAGCTCTTCAATCAAACTCTCAGCCTCTTTTTCGGTTAGTTCTCCTCTTTTTTTAGCCTCTTCTACAAATTCTTCGAGTTTTTCTTTTGCCAAAAAAAGACTTCCCACACCTACTTTTAAAAGTTCGTCTATTTTAATCATTTCCCCCTCCTTTTTTATTTATTTTAACATATTTTAATTATTTTGAAGTAAAGCAAGAATGTTTTGTGCATAATTTTCATCAAAAAACATATACGAAGCTATATTAACGTTTTGTTCGGACGGCGCAAAGATAAGCATTTCATCACTTTTACCCAAATATTCTACACTATAATCTATATTTACTCCGTCGATATGCAAATATAGTTTGTTTCCGGATATTTTTATAGAAAAAGTGCCTCCGAATTTCGTTCCGTCAACAGCATGAAAAAGCCCGGCACTCGCGTCCGAATTTATCTGTACCTGATTTAAAATCAAATTTCCATCACTATCTTGAAAAACTTGATAAAAAACTTTTCCCGCAATTAATTTTTTTAAGTATTCTCCGCTTTTTAATTCGTTTGCAAAGTTATCGGCTTGAGTTTTCGAATAGAAAAGCTCAAGAGATTTCACGGGCAAATTATCATACAGATACGTTAAAGTAACTCTATCGTTATATAAATTCAAAACCGCGGTAGTATTGTCTTCAAAATTCACAACCGTGCCGTTTATACTAAAACCCATATTCACTGCGCCGTCTATATTCGTCTCGTTTGCGTCTGCGTTTATCGTTAAATAACCTTCCTCAACTTCATCCGCACTTTTTACGTAATAGAGGGTTTTGTTTGCAAGAGTATCTTTTACCATTTGCGTTTGGGAGTGAATAAGATTTAAAAGAGCTTCGGTTTTAGTGTAATATTTTCCGTTGTATGTTGGCAAAGTCTTTAGCTTTTCATATAAACTCTCAATAGCCGTATCGTCAATTGAAGAGAGTGAATAGTTTGCAAGCAGTTTATTTTCTTCGGCGCTTATCGTTATACCGTTACTCGGGTCCCCGTCGATATCCAACGTCTGCAAAAGTGCCGCTATCGCGGAAGAGTTTTCCATTATAACTTTACCCTCTTCAAGCTCGTAAGATTTTATCGTCTTAAAGGCAATCCCTCCTACTCTAAAAACGCAATCTTTTCCCTCTTCATAAATAAAACCTCCCAAATTATCCGTGACTCCCGAAACGCCGCCACATTGATATTCAATTCCGGCAACAGGAGCGTCAACATACGTAGCACTTGCCGTTTTTAGCTCTTCACCCCCGCCAGAAGAGCTACCGCATCCCACAAAAAACAAAACCGCCGCGGCAGATAACAAAAGCTTTTTCATCTTTTCTCCCTTTTATGAAATTTATATTAAAATCGACAAAAAAATTTTTATCTTTATTATAATTTCACAAAAAGGACTTTCAATGTTCTATCAAGAACTTGAAAAAATAATCGAAACTTCCGATTACGATAAAAAGTTCGAACTTTTTTATAAGCTTTATGAAAATATCGACTCTTATAATTTTACTTCGAATGAAAAGCCCAAAATCTTTGAAAAACCAAGTTATGCCGACTTTTGCGAAATAGTCCACCCGGCAAGAGTACCAAGAAGAAGAGGTTTTGAAACCGACGAAAAAAAAGCGGTCTTATTACACGCAATAGTTCATATCGAATATAGTGCTATAGATTTGGCTCTTGATGCCTGCTATAGATTTAGAAATCTTCCGAAAGAATATTATCTCGATTGGCTCGAAGTCGCCGAAGATGAGATTAGACATTTTAAAATGATGAATTCACTGCTTGAAAAAACAGGCTATAAATACGGAGATTTTCCCGTACATAATTCGCTTTTTGAAGCTTCTCAAAAAACTCAAGATTTATTAAGCAGAATGGCGATAATTCCGAGATGGTACGAAGCCAACGGACTTGACGCAAACGAAAAGATAATAAAAAGACTCCAAAAAACAAACGACCCGTTTGCAAAAGAAGTGATTGATGCATTAAACGTTATTTTAAAAGAAGAAATCCCTCATGTTAGCAAAGGCGATAAATGGTTTAAGTGGGAGTGCGAAAGGAAAAATTTAGACCCGCTAAAAACATATTTCGAAATTATCGATTCTTTTTTTAAAGATTGGAAGAAAAAAGACCTAAACGTCGCAGCCAGACTAAAAGCCGGATTTACCTGCGACGAGCTTAAAATTTTAAGCAATAAAGAGATTAATTGTTAAAAAAGTCCGCATTTCAGCCAAGTTCCGTCTTTGAATTTGGCTTTTGTTACAATAAAATAGAGTTTTAAATTTTCAGGTTTTTCATCTTTTAGATACATTTCCAAATCACCGTCAACCATATGTTTTTTGTGAATAGTTACTTCTTCTCCGGGTTTTAATACTATATCCCTATCGATATAGTCTTTCAATACTTTAGTACCGTCATCTTTATCTTCGGCATAAAGATTTCCTTGAAGATAAACTACGGTTTTAGGATAAGTATTTTTTAGAGTTATTGTCAATTCATAATACGGAAATACAATTTTTTTAAACTTATATTTTAAAGAAACGACTTTGATTTTGTCACAACTTTTTATTGCAAACTCTTCTTGAGTTTTTTTTGCTTGATTTTTAATCTCTTTTTGTTGAGTTTTAAGCTCTTTTTTTAATTTTTCTATCTCTTTATCTTTTGCTTTAACTTCTTGTTTTAATTGTTGGATTTGTTGTAAAATCAAATCTAATTTTTTGTCTATATCGGCACTGTTTGCCGCAAAAAGCATACTCGTTATCCCTACTACCGCTAAAAACTTTTTCATTTTTTTCCTTTTTTCTTGCTATTTTAACAAAAAAGTTTTATAATTCTATTTACCTACCGGTAAGTAAGGAGAAAATTTGAAAGAAAGAATATTGAAAACCGCACTAAAACATTTCGCAAAAAGCGGATATGAAAATACTTCAATGAAAGAGATTGCCGAAGATTTGGGTATTACCAAACCGGCACTTTATTATCATTATAAAAGCAAAAACGACCTTTATAACGAAATATTCAAACACCATTTCTTAACCTTAAAATTTCAAAAACAACCCACAAACGAAGAAAATATCATACATTACATAAAAACGATGTCTAAATTCTTCCATCAAAATCCCGATATTGCAAAACTTTTTGCAAAAGAGTTGTCATGCGAGGGAGAACACCTCCAAGAAGAGACTTTAAAAATTATGAGTAAAACAATTAAATTTTTGCAAGAGAGTTTACCAAACGATATAAACCCGTTTTTTATACAAACACTTATCATCTCTGCATTCACTACTTTTCAAAATACACTCAATCTTAGAAAAAAAGTCTCTAAGCTAATTCAAAAATCTCCCGATTTTAATATTGATGACGAAATAACGACTACAATTTTATCTTATATAAAGGCTAAATCATGAAAAAACTAAGCCTCGTATTAATTGCGGCAAGTCTTTACGCCGCAGATATAGGCACGCTTTTTGACGCTATCAAAAAGCAACCCGAGACGAAAATAGACAATTTACAGGTAAAAAACGCAAAAATTGCTAAAAAAAGCGTGATTAATTCTTTATATCCTACCGTAAATCTATTTTCATCAGCCGAGCATTACAACGCTCCGTTTTCATTAAGACCTGTCACACCGACTGAGAGTGCTTATCTTTTAAAAACAAACGATTCGATTCCTTTTTCTCAAAACATAATAAGAATAGGTTTTGACGTTTCCATGCCGCTTTTTATCAAAACGATATATGACAATAAAGAAAAAATGTCTTATATTATCAATGCGGCAAAATACAAAGCAAAACTCAACCTTTTACAAAGAGAATCGATGCTTGTTATTTATCTGAGTAATTTGAATTATTTGTATTCTTTAAAAAAGGCGCTTTTAGTTCAAAAAAATTCAATTCAAGAGAGTATTAAAGCAATTGAAGTGGGAGTGAAAGTTGGAAGAATTCCGGAATTTAAACTCCTAAGATTAAAAGATGCCGTAAATCAAATAGATATAAAAATTAACGACATCGACTCAAAAATCGCCGATACCAATTCTAAAATTTACACTTTAACGAAAATTCATCTCAAAAAACCTATCGATTTTCAAACATCAAACGTAAAAAAAGAGGAATTTTTGGCGGTTAAACCCATAAAAGAGAATATAAAAGCTTCACTACTTGATATAAAAGCGAAAAAAGACGACTTTTTACCTAAAGTATTTTTTAAAATCTCGGCAAACAGAGGTTTTGGTTGGGCGTACAATACCAAAGATAGCGTCGCACTAAATACCGCAAGTACCGGGATTTATATTAATTGGAATATTTTTAATAAAAAAAGAAATTCGGACGTTCAAAAAGCAAAAATAGAATATATCAACTCAAAACTCACTTTGCAAAAAACGATAAAAGAGCTGACATCTCAAATAGAAAAAATAGATAAAACTTTAAAAATAGTCAATCGCTCGTTATCACTTGCAAAAAAATCGGTAAAAATAAAAGAAGAGCTGTTAAAAAGCGCAAAAGTTGCATTCAAACTCGGTACTATGACCGTGGATGAATATCTAAATTACGAAAACGACCTTGCTTTAGCAAAAGCAAACGTTGCTAACCTAAAAGCTACCAAAAACTCCCTAATCGCTCAAAAAGCGTTTATTTACGGAAATAATTTCAAAAAGGTGTTCAAATGAAAGTACTAAAAATCGTAATTCCAATAATCATCGCTATTGCATTGGCATTCGGCGGATATAGACTAATCAAGCTAAAAAAAGAAGCCGACGCAAAAGAAAAAACGGCCACACTTTATCCGATTGTAGTAAAAATGTATAAGCCGGAATATAAAGAAGTTACATTGACTCTTCCTGCGGTTGCGGAAGTTAAAAACTCAAACGAAGTAGCAATAGCTACAAAATTCCCTGGTAAAATCTTATATATCAAAAACTTGGGAGAAAAAGTAAAAAAAGGCGATTTGCTTGTTAAAATAGACGATAGCGAATTAAAATCGCAATTAAATACT
Source organism: Caminibacter pacificus (assembly GCF_003752135.1). Classification (NCBI taxonomy): domain Bacteria; kingdom Pseudomonadati; phylum Campylobacterota; class Epsilonproteobacteria; order Nautiliales; family Nautiliaceae; genus Caminibacter; species Caminibacter pacificus. The sequence continues at coordinate 171,113 of NZ_RJVK01000001.1, read as the reverse complement.
ATCGATTCGAAAATCGCCTCTTTAAAAGATAAAATCAACGCACAAAAAATATCCCTTGAAAACTTAATCAAAACCCACATCAGAACGAAAAAACTACTTGAAGTAAAAATGGCTTCTATCGAACAATATCAAAATGAAGAGAGTAAAATCGCTACTCTAAAAGCGGCGATAAAAGCAGATGAAAACTCACTTAAATCTTTGTATTCTCAAAAACAATCAATCCTTGACAACCTAAAATACACTACAATTTATGCAAACACAAACGGCGTTGTAAGTGCGAAACTTTTCAATAAAGGCGATATCGCACCTATGCTAAAACCTATTTTAAAAATCACTCCAAACAGCGGAAACTATCTGCTTGTGCTTTTGCCAAAAGAAGAAAAAGCAATAATTTATAAATCAAAAGAGTATCCGCTAATCCCTCTAAAAAGTACGATTAACGGAATAAAAGCTTATAAAGCGGAAGTGGAAGATAAAAACCTGCTACCGGGTGAAAAAGTTAACGTAAAAGTAGTGACTTTCCAAGGAAAAGGAACGTTTTTACCTTTTAACACAATATTGACTATCGAAAACAAAAACTACATTTTCACACCTAAAACAAAAGAAATTCATATTAAAGCCAGCGGAGTCGAAGGTGTGGTAATCGAAGAAAAAATAGATACTCCGGTAATTCAAGCCGAACCGGATATTTTACTTAAAATCAAAGCCGGCTATCCTATCAAAGTTGAAAATAAAGGATAAAAATGTTTGAATTTTTCTATAAAAGAGGCTATTTATTATCCGCAATTATCTTGGGAATGTTCGTTTTCGGGGTAATCGGGCTTATAAAAATGCCTAAAAACCTATTCCCCGACGCAAACCGTCCGGAAGTCGTAATATTTACGCAAGTCCCGGGTGCTACGGCTTCGGTTGTCGCTACAACGGTATCAAAACCGATAGAAGAAGAGATGGCGACTCTTAGTAACGTATATCAAATCAAATCTACAAACGTCGCAAACTTCTCTATCGTACACGTGGTTTTCGACTACACAAAAACATTACAACAAGCAAGCGTGGATGTCAGTAACGCTCTAAACAGAATAAAAGACAAACTACCAAAAAACTCTATTCCGGCAATTTATTTGGTGGGTGATTTTACAGCACCGGTGGATGTTTTTGCTCTAAGTCCGAAAAACAACTCCATAACTTTGCCCGAAATCAAAAAAATAGCGACTCATTTTATAAAACCGAAACTCCTAAGTAATCCGAATATCGGAAACGTAGAAGTTTTCGGCGGATACGACAGCGCGGTTATGGTAAAAATCGACCCTTTGAAACTAAAAAAATACGGCATTTCGTTTGACGATTTGATAAAAATCATTCAAACTACGGATTTGAATATGCCTATAGGTTTCGTAAAAACGAAAAATTCGTTTATTACTCTAAGCTTTTACGGAGAAAAAGACGACGTTAAAAAGCTTAAAAACTTACTTATAAAACCTAACGTCAGATTAAAAGATATTGCGGATATTTCTTGGAGTTATCAAACAAACAACACTCTTTATATAGGAAATAACGCTCCTTCAATTGCCATAAGCGTCCAAAGAGCACCAAGCGGCAGCGTACTTGCTACGAGTGACGCGGCAAGAGAAGAGATGAAAAAAATTGAAAAACTCTATCCGAATATAAAAGTTACTATTTCCGATACTCAAAGAAACCTAATCGAAACTTCGAATATCAACATGTTAGAAGCGCTAAGAGATGCGATAATCTTTACGCTTATAGTGCTTTTGATTTTCTTAGCCAATTTTAGAGCGCTTGCGGCAGCCGCTCTTTCTATTCCGATGGTATTTTTCGGAACGATTGCTTATTTATACCTAACAGGCCAAGGTCTTAATATAGTAATTTATACCGCTATTATCTTAGCACTCGGAATGCTTACGGACGATGCGGTCGTCGTACTTGAAAATATCGAGCGTCACCTCGAAAACAAAGAAGATTTGCAAAAAGCGATTTATGAAGGTACAAAAGAGGTGTTAAAACCGATTTTTGCCGGAAGCGTATCGACAATAGCGATTATTTTCCCTCTTATGTTCGTGGGAGGATATCCTGAAAAAATCTTCAAACCTCTAATAGAAACGCTAATAGTTGCATTGCTTATCAGTTGGTTTTTATCCGTTACTTTTATTCCTAAACTTTCGACTCTTTTATACAAAAAAGGCTTTAAAAAGACAAGAGTTGAAATTTTCTTTGAAAAACTTTATCAAAACACAATTGCGAAACTAATAAAACCTTATGTGGGTATATTACATTTCTCAAACGGTAAATTTTACGTCTTAAGAAGAATGCTTTTAATAGCTGGGGCAATGATAGTACTTATGCTTAGCGTAAAAAATATTATGCCTATAATCGGTAGAGACGTTATGCCTCCTATGGATACCGGAATTATGAAAGCTCATATTGAATTTTCAAGTAACCTTAACGCCGAAGAAAGTGAAAAAAGACTAAAACCTTTCCTAACATGGCTAAACAAACAATCTTGGCTTGAAAAATCCTCAATTGCCATCGGTACTCAAAAAGACGTGCTCTCAATCACCGGTGGAGGCGGCGGAAACAGTATCAATATGACAATCATCGCAATTGATAGATTCCACAGAAAAAAAACAATTTGGCAACTTGAAGACGAAGTAAGAAACGAACTTGCAAAAATCCCCGGAATTAAAAAAATCGGAGTTTACGATTACGGAGCGACAGCCCTATCCACAATCAACGCACCGCTTGACGTAAGACTTCTTAGCGATACCTATAAACAACTTCCAAAAGAAGCGCAAAAAATAGAAAAACTTCTTTATAACGTAAAAGGTCTTACGACTATAATGAAAACGTGGGATAAGGATTTTAACGAAGTCGTTATTAAAATAGACACCAATAAAGCCCTAAGCTACGGAATAACACCTGCCGGTATCGCGTATCAAATAGCTCTAAAAGATATGCCGGTTGCAATGCTTACGAATCTTTCGAGTATGAACGTGCAATTTGTAAGAGTAAGATTTAATAAACAATTCGAAAATATAGAAGCTCTAAAATTATTGCCTATAGATACAAAAAAAGGTCCTATTCCTCTTGGTGAAATAGCGCAAATTAAAAAAGAGTTTACATATTCAAAAATCGACAGATACAACCTTCAATACGCAATTGACGTAGAGGGTTACAGAAAAACAAGACCTGTTAGTTTGATTACGGATGATGCCGACAAACTCTTAAAAGAACACGGAATCAAAAACTACAAACAAGCAGGTGACGTTAGTGAAATGGACGATTCTTTTGGAAGACTTGTAAAAGCAATTGCGGTTGGAGTGGTTATTTTGATTTTGACTTTAATGGTCGTTTATCAATCACTAAGACTCGCACTTATTATGATCGTCGTACTTCCGCTATCTATGATTGGTGCTAGTTGGGCGTTACTAATAGCAAACAAACCTTCATGTATGCCGAGTATGGTGGGGTTATTGTTGCTATTTGGGATTATTATCAAAAACGCAGTACTTCTTATCGACTTTTACAAAGAGTTCGAACACAGCGGAAAATCGCCGTTTGAAGCTGCTATTGAGAGCGTAAAAGTGAGATTCAGACCCGTTATGATGACCGCATTCGGAACGATTGCGGGAATGATTCCTATCGCTCTTGAATGGGCGGTAGGTCTTGAGAGACTCTCACCTATTGCTGATGTAGCAATCGGCGGTCTTCTTGTAGGAACTTTCCTAACTCTCGTTTACGTACCTATGCTTGCTTACTCTACAGACCCGAGAAACAAAAAAACAAACCCTCTAAAAAGCTAATTTTTTAGCTTTTTTTCTTTTTTTAATCTAACTTTAAGTTATTAGAAATATAATTTCACAAAAAAGGAGAACATATGTTCAAATATGCAATGCCAAAAGAAAATAAAGAGATGAGACTTTCTATCGAAGAATTTATCGAAAAATACAATAACGACGAAGCTGTTTTAGTTGATATCAGAATGCCTTTTGAATTGAAAGTATGGAATTTGCCGTTTGCTATTCATATTCCGGCGGATGAACTTGAAAAAAGAATTGAAGAGCTTCCTAAAGATAAAATCATCGTAACAGCTTGTCCTTTTCAAAATAGAAGTCCGTTTGCGGCAATGTATCTCAAAGAAAAAGGCTTTAACGCAAAATATTTAGAAAAAGGACTTATTGCGTTAATGGATACGCTAAAAGGCGGAGAAGCTAAAAAACTTAAAATCGATTAGGAGTTTTTATGTTTTATATCGAAGTATTTTTTATAGTACTCGCTCTTTCTACTTTTTTTGCTTTAGGAGGAGTTGGAAGTGCGGTTGCTTTAGTACCGATTCTTCATATGTTAGGTGTAAATTTCAATCTCTCAAAAGCTATAGGTCTTTTTGTCAATACCTCAACGACAATTACCGCAACTATTATGAATATAAAAAGAAAAGTTCTCGATTTCAAATTCGCAATGCCTCTTGCTCTATCTCTTGTTTTTAGTGCACCTATCGGAGCTTATTTATCAAAATACATTCCACAAATATACGTAAAATACCTTTTTATAGCATTTTTGCTTTTTGCCGGAACTATGCTGCTTTTTGGAAAAAAAGAGCAAAAATTCAAATACGACAAACCATGGGTTATGGTTGTTTTAGGCGCAATTGTCGGAGTGATTTCGGGGCTTCTTGGAATAGGCGGCGGTAGCTTGCTTATGCCTCTTTTGATACTTTTGGGATTCGATGCCAAAAAACTTGCCGTAACTATGAGCTTTGTTATTCCTTTTTCAACTTTTAGTGCGTTTTTGACATATCTTAGTATCGTAAAAATAGATTGGACTCTTCTTGGAGTGGCGACTATTGCTGCGATTTTGGGAGGTTATATAGGAAATTATATTATGCATTTTCATCTTAATCAAAAACAAATCAAAAAAATTATCGGCGTCTTGCTTTATATAATTGCGGCAAAAATGCTTTGGAGTGCTTTGTGAAAATAGCAAAATGGATAATAGCAGGGGCGATTTCTTATATAGGCACTATGTGGATTAAAAATTTCATTTTAAACCTCCTCGCCTCTACTGCTTTATGGTTTATTTCGCTATACTTTCTTAATAAATTTTTAGAAGGCGAGATTTGAAAGATATAGCGGCACTTGTAATATCGTTACTCATAACGATGATAGTTTTAAATTATTTGAAATTCGGTTTTGTCGTAAGTTTTATAGTAGGTACGATTCTTTGGAGCGTACTACATTATAATCTCAAAAAAATATTAAAAGGCTGAAAAATGGGCTTAACTCATATCAATGAAAAACACAATCCCAAAATGGTGGATGTAGGCGATAAGGACATAACAAAAAGAATCGCCGTAGCAAGCGGAAAAATAAAGATGAAAATCGAAACTAAAAAAGCAATTTTAGAAGAAAAAACAAAAAAAGGCGCGGTTTTACAAACGGCAATAATCGCTGCGATTATGGGGAGCAAAAAGACAAGCGAGCTAATTCCTATGTGTCATAATATATTAATCGATGGAGTTGATGTAGATATAGAAGAGCTTGAAGACGGCTTTAAAATCATAGTAACCGCAAAAACAACGTCAAAAACCGGTATAGAAATGGAAGCTCTCACGGCTGTAAGCGTCGGACTTTTGACAATATACGACATGGCAAAAGCGATAGATAGAGAAATGGAGCTTTACGATATCAGACTCGAATACAAAGCCGGCGGAAAAAGCGGAGAATTCAAAAGAAGTTAAAAGTTAAAAATGAAAAGTGAAAAATTAAAATACAAAAAAACACAATGCCCGACTTTTCACTCTTCACTCTACACTTTTCACTTTGATATTCCCTGCTTTATTTTAGTAGGAGGAAAATCGAGCAGATTCGGCACCGAAAAAGAAGATAAAGCCGAACTTTTTTACAAACTTCAATATGAAAAATGCAAAAAAGTTTTTAAAAACGTCTATTTCGTAGCGAAATACGAAAAATTTAAAAATTATCCGTTTTTTATAGAAAAATCAAAAATTTACGCACCTTTTTTCGCACTCGAAGAGATATTAAAAAAACACAAAAAAATATTCGTTTTGAGTGTGGATACTCCTCTTGTCAAAGAAAGCACTCTTAAAAAACTGCTTCAAAAAAAAGCAGTAGCGTGTGATAATCCACTGATAGGATATTACGACTACACAATGCTAAAAAACTTTGACAAAAAGACTCTAAAAATTTTCGGAATAAATAAAAAATGTCTAAAAGTCCCCCAAAAAGAGCTTATAAACATAAATAAAAAAGAAGACTTAAAATTCATACCAAATAAAATCAGGATACTTCTCAAACATTAATTCTATTGGCTTAGTGTTGGCATCGAATTCTATCGCGGTTTTGAGTTTTTTCATTTGTAGTATCAAATCCCCTATTTCGTTATCGAACCCGAAAAGCAAAATATAATTTTTTATTCCTTTAACGATTTCGGCTTTTAATGAAGTGTCTTTTGTTTTTGCGTATTTTAAGATATCGGAAATTAGTTGATTCAAATACGCCGCTTTTAAAACCTGAAGAATTCTGTTTTTATAAACCATAGAATCTTTCAAAGGCAAAAGAGCTTTTTTGATACCGGGAATATCACCTTTAACGCTAAAACTCTCGGCCATTGCAAATCTTTTTTTGATATCGTCTTTAAATTTATGATAATCCTCACTCTCTTCCAAAAACGGATAATCATAAACCGTTTTTTCTATCAAATCTATATCGTTTTGGGATAGATAATTTAGAAAAGTGGAAAAAATTTTCGCTTTTTGTGCTATATCTTTGGCAACATCTTTCATATCAGGAAAATCTTCCAAAGTATGAGCCAAAAGCATCGCTTTTTTATAATTTCCTTCTCTAAGCTCTTTTTGGGCCATCTCTTTTAATTTTTTTCCGTAATTTATCGCCATTTCGTATTCCGGAGTATCATACAAAAACGGATATCTGTTAAGAAGCGTAAAAAAGTCTTCGAATTGTTTTGAGACGAGTTTGCTTTTGAATAAGTCATAAAGCTGTTTGTCGTTAAATAGCGATTGAATATGAGCAGTTTTTTCGCTAACTCCTCTAAAAGGCTTTAAAACTTCTTTTATCATCTCGTCTCGAGCGTTCATTTTTATCATCTCTCTTGCTTTATTAAATACTTTTTTCCAATCTTCTTCCATTTTTTTATAATAAACCGTATCTTTAAAAGCCGGATGCATCGTAGCAAGAGAGTATGCAAGAGGGTATCTTCTATTGATAACGGCGTTTTTAAATTTTTCGAAATCGGCAAAATCGCTTAGAATATTTTGGATAATTCCTCTTTTGGAAGGTATTTCCAAAAACGGAGCGAAAAGCTGTCTTGCTTTGTTACTTTCTCCTTTTTCAAGTAGTTTTTGAGCCGCACTAAACGTTTTTTCCCAAATCTCTTCAAGTTGTTTGTAATGGCTGGTACGTTTGAGTAAAGGATTATTTTTTACGATTTCATATGCTTTTGCATACTCTTTTTTTGCAATTGTCGCTTTTAATAATTTTTCGTCTTGCAATAAATCAAAAATATAAATACTGCCCCCAAGAGTACCTATCCAAAGAGAATTTGTCTCCGGAATATAAGTAATACTGCTCGGTAATTCTCCAAGTTTAATAAATTTATCCGTAATAAGCTCATAGTTATTCAAATCGAAAAGATAAACGTGTTTATCTTTTGTGATGACAAAAAGATAATCTTCATTTTCATCCCAATCAAAGTCAATCACCATATCAGCAACATTCGGGAGTCTATTTAATACTTGCCCTTTTAGATAATTCCAGACGATTAACTCTCCCGTTTTATCACCGCTAATCATCCTTTGATTCAAAAATTTAATCTGCGTAACGGCACCTCTGTGGGATTTTTTTCTATAAGAGATATTCAAAGAAGTGACGTTTGTAATAGATATGAGTTTATCATAACTGCCCGTTGCCGCCCACATATTGTTTTTGCTAAAGCCGCAGCTTAAAATATAATCGGCGTGAGGAGGCAAGGAAGAGACCATTTTTCCGATATTCATCGACCACATATAAGCCCTGCCGTCCGCACCGCCCGTGATTAAGTATTCGTCGTTATTATCAAACGCACACGCTAAAACTTCTCCTTTATGCCAGCCTAAAGTATAAAGAAGTTTTTTTGTCTCTATTTCCCAAACGGTGGTTTTGTGTTTGCCGTTGATAGCTACGGCCAAATATTTACCGTTAGGTGAGATAGCTACGCTATTTTCAAGAGGTTTGTTTGCCGGTAAGTTTATTCTAAATCCGCCGGTAAGCTTGAAATTTTCTATATCATACATCCTAAAAGTGTTTTTCTCGTCTATTACTCCCACAACCGCTTTTGAAGGGATATACCTAACAAGCGATATCGGAAATTTGATATTTAAAATTCTTACCGGCTTCAATTTTACTCCTTATACTTGATACAATTATAATAAAAAAGGCATATAATGACTTTAACTATTATCGACACTTTCGGGTTTCTTTTTAGAAATTTTTACGCACTGCCTCCTCTAAAAAGCAAAAAAGGCACCCCAACAGGTATGATTACGGGATTTATGAACTTTATCGCTTCTCTTGGAAAAGATTTTCCGACCGATTACGTAGTCTTTACGCTTGATAGCAAAGAAAAAGAGACTTTTAGAAAAGAGATTTTCAAAGATTACAAAGCAAACCGCCCAGAAGCCCCGGAAGATTTAAAAGTACAACTTCCTATCGCTATAGATTTGATTAAGGAAATGGGCTTTAAGATGATAGAAATTCCCGGATATGAAAGCGACGACATTATAGCAAGCCTTGCAAAAAAAGCCGCAAGTCAGGGGATAAAAGTAAAAATAGTAAGTCATGATAAAGATATGTATCAATTAATAGACGACGATAAAATAGTAATTTTCGACCCTATAAAAAAAATAGAAATCAACGAAGAAAAATGTATGGAAAAATTCGGAGTTCATCCTAAAGATTTTAGAGATTTTCAAGCGCTTGTGGGTGATAGCAGCGACAATATTCCTGGTGTAAAAGGCGTAGGTGTAAAAACCGCCGCAAAGCTTATCAACCAATACCAGACTCTCGAAAACATCTACGAACACATCGACGAAATAAAAGGCGCACTTAAAAAGAAACTGATAGAAGGCAAAGAAAACGCCTTTTTAAGCCGTGAGCTTGTAACTTTAAAAACGGACCTTTTCGATAAAAACTTAAACTTAGAAGAGTTCAAATACCCTGAATACAATCCTATTTTAAAAGTAGCCGACAAACTAATAGATTTGGATATCACTTCTATCATCGAAAGAGTAAAAAAAGAGGGTCTTTTTATCAAAACAAAGGAACCAAATACCCAAATAGAATTCGAAGCTGTGTTGATTGAGGATGAAAAAGAGCTTTTCGAGGTTATAAATTCCATACCAAAAGATGCGATAGTAGCGTTCGATACCGAAACAAACTCTCTTGAAAATCCTGAAATTGTCGGTTTTAGCTTTGCTTGGGAAGAAAAAAGAGCCTATTATGTGCCGATTAATCACTTCTATTTGGGAGTTGGAAAACAGATAGACGAATCAAAAGCAATAGAAGCTATAAAAGAGCTTTTCAAAAGAAAAATAGTCGGTCATAATCTAAAATTCGACCTTAAAATGCTAAGAAAATACGGCGTTTATTTAGAACCTTTCAGCGATACGATGATACTTGCTTGGATTATAGACCCCGATTCTCCGGTAGGACTTGACAGCGTAGCAAAAAGATACCTAAACCACCAAAACATAAAATTCAAAGAGATTATCGGAAAGAAAAAAGATTTCTCGGAAGTTCCGATAGAAGAAGCCACCAAATACGCTGCCGAAGACGCTCTTATTTCTCTAAAACTTTATCCCGTTTTGACAAAAAGGCTTTGGGATGAGGTGAAATGGGATTTGGAAAATATCGAAATTCCTTTTATTAATCTTTTAATAGATATGGAAAACGAAGGGATTAAACTCGATATCGAATATATGAACGAACTAAAAGAAAAAATAACAAAAAAACTAAATGAGCTGACAAAAGAGATATATGAACTTGCAGGAAGCGAATTTAATATCAAAAGCCCCAAACAACTAAGCCACATACTTTTTGAAGTATTGAAACTTCCGGCTAAAAAGAAAACGAAAACGGGCTATTCTACAGACGAAAAAGTCCTAAATTCCCTAAAAAACGCTCATCCTATCATGCCGAAACTTCTTGAATACAGAAAACTTGACAAACTTTTAAGCACTTATGTTATTCCTCTTAGCGAATACGCAAAAAAAGACCCGAATCACAAAATCTACACAAATTTCGTCCAAACTGGAACGGCTACAGGAAGACTATCGAGCAAAAACCCGAATCTCCAAAATATCCCGACCTCAACCGATATAAACATCAGAAACGCTTTTGTTGCTCAAAAAGAGTTCGTGAGCCTTGATTATTCTCAAATAGAGCTTAGGCTCTTAGCTCATTTCAGTGAGGATTCTCATCTGATAGAGGCGTTTTTAAACGACAAAGACATCCACCTCGAAACCGCCGTAAAAATCTTCGGCGCCCAAAACGCAAAAGAGTATAGAAGTGTAGCAAAATCCATAAACTTCGGGCTTATTTACGGAATGGGACCTAAAAAACTCAGCGAAACCATAAACGTCTCGACAAAAGAAGCCAAAGAATTTATCGAAAAATATTTCGCGTCATTCCCGACTGTTAAAACTTTTATCGAAAAAACAAAACTCGAAGCCAGAGAAAAAGGATATGTCGAGACTCTATTTAAAAGAAGAAGATTTTTCGATTTTGCAAGCGCAAACGCAAGAACGATAGCAAACTTCGAGCGCGAAGCGGTAAATACTATTTTTCAAGGAAGTGCCGCCGATATTATAAAAAAAGCGATGATAGAGATAAAAAACAGATTTCCGAACTCAAAAATGATACTTCAAATTCACGACGAACTGATTTTTGAGATAGACTCAAAAGATGAAGCGTACGAATATCAAAAAATTATGCAAGAAGTCGTAAAACTTAAAGTACCTTTGAAAGTGGGAATTAGTTTCGGAAAAAGATGGGGTGAACTAAAATAAGGAGAAAAAATGAAAAAATCGATACTTTTCATAACCGCGGCGCTATTTTTTGCGGGATGTTCGACAAAAGAAGTCCCTATTAACATTACGCAAAAACCAAACGCCGTCACATCAAAAGAGATTAGAAACATAAGAGTCGATTATTTAGTAAACGATACGATAAATTTAAGAGAAAATATAATTAGAAAAATGTATGACGTAAACGCGATAATTCCGGGATATTTTCAAATCAATACACCAAATTACGAATCAATCCTAAGCGGATATGTAAAAAAAACATCAAAAGAAATCACTTACACAAAAACGATACCTATAAAAAACACCAAATCGCCTTGCGTTTATATGCTCTATTCTTGCAAAGCCGTAAGCGGAGCGGTATTTTGTAAAGATAAACCCTCCACTATCCTAACTCCTGGAGCATACGATAAAATCAAAAAAAGCTCATATAAAAACTCAAACTACATCTTATACAAAAATTCAATTTACAAAGTAACCTACAAATGCAAGCCTACTCGCAAAAAAATAAAATGCCAAAAAAAATCCCTAAACATCCAAGCTCATATCACAATCACAGACAAAAAAAACAACACCTTACTTGACAAAACCTACTATGCCGATTTTAATGACGATTCGTGCAAAAACGTAAAATATTACGAAAACAAAAACGTATATTCTCTTAATTATTCGATAAAAGAGAAAATTCCTGAGCTCTCATATAAACTCGCAAGCGAAATCATCGACGACATCGCACCTCACCAAATAACAATATACACCACACTTTTTGAAAAACCCGATATCGATATGAATTCAAAAGACGAAGACATCCTCCAAAATACAATAAAAAACTTCTCACCTCCGGCAAACGAAGCTCAAATAAGCATATTAACGAACCTACTTTCAAAATATCCGCAAAGCGCTGTTATAAAATACGACCTTGCGGTATTTTTAACAAGTGCCGGAAGATACCAAGAAGCAAAATCGCTATTAGAATCTCTAAAAACAACAGATAGCGATATAATTTCCGCAAAAGAAAAACTCTTAACATATCTTCAAAACGCTTTTTAGTTAATAAAATTTTTCTTTTGCCTCTTTTTTTCTCTTATTAACGTTTGATTAATCTTTTTATTATAAATTTTCAATAAATAAATGTCAGAAAAGTGTAAAAAAAGCTAAAGTTTTTTTTCTTATAGCCGATTATGGTTATAAGAACGAAAAAAAGGATGTAAAATGAGCGCAATAGCATACATCATCGGAGCATATATAATCTATGCGGCAATACAAATAGGATTTTTTAAATATAAAGAAGCGAAATTTCAAAAACAAAGAAGTACGAATAACAACTATAATAACTCTCACGCACTATAAACCGAAGCTTAACCGAAAAGCAAGGTTAGGAGATTTGTTTTAAAAACCGATAACCTTCAACCAAGCATTTAATCGAGAAATTAAACGGAGGAACTTCAATCTTATATTTACAATAATCGAACCCGAATTTTTCGACCCCTTCAGGTTCTTCAACCGATAATATAAACCAAAGTCCAAAAGCGAGTACCCAACCGACAAATACAACCGACCATACTTTCCCTGATACCATCGCCACACCCGATAAAATCATCAAATTTCCGAATTGGCCGGGATGTCTCATACAAGAATAAATCCCGGCTTTTACCATTTTATCAGGTGGTGAAAATTCTTTCGTTTTTACTTTATGTCCCAAAAGCTTTAACGTTTTGCCGGCTATATAATTGAGTACCACTCCGTAAATTATAAATAAAATTCCTAAAATACTCAATAAAAAAACCTTAGGAGGCGGAAAAAATATATCGGCAAGTAACACCGCTACCAATAATCCTATCCAATATAAAAATCTAAACTTCATTTTAAGCCTTTATCACTATCTCACTTCTGCCGTTAGGTTTTTTAATAACTTTGATTTGCTTTGTTATCTCTTCTTTCAGACTATCGACGTGCGAAATAATTCCGACGCTTTTTCCTCTACTCGCCTCTTTTAAAATATTCAAAGCCCTATAAAGACTATCGTTATCAAGCGTCCCGAATCCCTCATCCAAAAACATAACTTCAATATCCACTTTATCCCTTACCATATCGCTAAGCCCGAAACTAAGAGCCAAAGAAGCCAAAAACTTCTCACCTCCGCTTAAAGTCGAAACTTCTCTTTTTTTATTTTCATAAAACCTATCGACGATATACAAACTCAATTTTTGCAAATCATCGCTCTTTTCAAAAAGATACCTTCCGTTTGTAATCCTCTCAAGATGCATATTCGCAACGCTCAATAAAGACTCCAATAAAAAGTTAATCGCTATTTTTTTAAACTTATCTCCTTTTGCCGAGCCTATTGCGCCGTTTAGTTTTTCGATAACTTTATATTTTTCGCTTTTTTCTTTAAGCTCTTTTTCAAAAGCTTCTTTTTGTGCTTGCTTTCTTTCTATCTCCGAAATTTCGGCACTTAAAAGCCCTATTTTTTTATTTATTTCGTTCAACTCCTCACTTTTTTTAAGCTTAACACTCTCATCAATATCCACATCTTCAATCGAAGAAATCTCTTTTTTGTTTTTTTCTATTCTGTTTTCATACTCCTCTTTTAAAGCTTTCAATTTTTTTATTTCGCTTGATAAAAAATTATGCTTTTCTTTTGTTTTTTCAAATTCACTTTCCAATTCGCTAAGCTCTTTTTTTAATTTTTCTTTTTTCTCTTTTGCCGAAAAATCGAAATTTTTGTCATTTTTAATTTTTTCCATCTCTTTTTGAATAACTTGCATCTCTTTTTTTATATCTTCAATTTTTTTATTTTTTTGCGCCTTTTCTTTAACTACGGATTCCAAGTTCGCTTTTAGTTTTGTAATTTCTATTTGGAGTTTAGTTTTTAATTCTCTGTTTTTATCGTTTTTTTCTTTTATCGCTTTTAGTTTGTCAAACTCCTCTTCTTTAATTCCGAATTTCTCAAACTCTTCTCTAAGCCTTTTGCCCTCACTTAATATCTCATTTAAACCTAAATTTTTTATCCTATCATCAATCAAATAAATCTCTTTTTTTACCTTTTCAAGCTCTTTTTGTTTTGTTTCAAGCTCCATTTTCACCTTTTGATACTCGTTTTTTATCTCTTCGCTTATTTTCGGAGGGTTTTTAACATACGGATGAATCGTACTTCCGCAAAGCGGACACGGCTCGTTTTCTTTTAAATCTCTTCTTTTTTCTTCATACTCCAAAACCAATATCTTAGCTTTTAAATAAGCTTCTTTTTCTTCCAAGTCTTTTATCTCTTTTTGGATTTTTCTTTCCAATTCCTTTTTTTCTTCTATTTCGTTTTCATATTTTTTCTTTAAAGTCAGTTTTTTTTTGTATTCCTCTCTTAAATTCAAAAGCTTTAAATATATCTCTTGAAGGTTTTCGAAATTTTTTAATCTCTCATCATCAACAATCTCAATCGAACTGTTTTCAATCTCTTTTTTTTCAAGCTCGTTTTTTAAGTTTTCTTCTATTTTTTCCAACTCCTCCAACTCTTTTTGTAAAATTTCCAATTCAGCTTTTTTGGAATTCAATAAAGAATTTTTATTTTGAAGCTCTACTAAGAGTGTTACCGCAATATCAAGAGATTCCACGTCTTTTAAAATTTTCTCTTTTTGCAAAAGAAAATCCCGCTCTTTTTTTGAAAAATCCAAATCTTCAAGCTCTTTTTGATGATTTTCCATAGCCGTTCGGGTCTTTTTCAGTTTTTCCAAAATTTCTTCGTTTTCTTTTACAAGAGATTCTTTTTTCTTTTTCTTTTCGAGCTTTTCTTCAATCTCTTTTAACTCCAAACTCAATTTTTCAGCAAGTTTTTGTACGCCTTTAAACTCTTTTTCTTTATCTTTCAAATCGCCTATTTCACCAATATTTTCGATATCTCTTCGAATCAGCGCGATTTCTTCTGCAAGACTTTTTGCTTTTTCATACACTTTTATCGAAATAAGCTCGAACTCTTTTACGTTTAATATCCTCTCCAAAACTTTAGCTTTTTCACTATCTCCCGCACTCAAAAACGCATCGAATTCACCTTGAGCTAAAACTATAGATTTAGTGAATTCGTTAAAATCAAGCTTTATAACTTTCAAAAGCTCTTTTAAAATATCCGCTCTTTTATCCGCTAAAAGCTCATCGTTTTTATAAAGTACTCTTTTTACATTTCCGATTTCGCCTTTTTTGTTTCTTTTTACACTCCAATTTATCCTATACCTATCACCCTGAACTGAAAAACAAAGCTCGATAATCCCCTCTTTTGCGTCTTCGTTTAAAAGATACTTTGAGGCTGAGAGTCTTGGAGTTTTATCATAAAGAGCCGCTAAAATAGCATCGATTATCGTACTTTTCCCGGCACCGGTAGGACCTGAAATCAAAAAAAGCTCGTTTTTAAACTTCTCAAAATCTATTTCAAACTCCCCCTCAAAAGAGTTTATATTTTTAATCCTCAACTTTTCCAAATTCATCTTCAACTTCCTTTTTTATCTCGTAAAACGCTTCGATTATCTCTTTTTCATCGAAAATCTCTTTTATAATATCTTCGGGAGTTACTTTTTTAACTTCGAAATTTTTTATCTCTTTTACATACGGCAGTGTTATTTTTACAATATGATTTTCGCCGTTTTTTAGAAGTTTTAATTTCTCGCTATCAACAATCTCGTCCAAAACTATCTCCAAAAAAGCATCTTTCATTTCGCTTATTTTTTCATACACCTCTTTAAAACTTCCCTTAATACTCGCAAACTCCCTAAATTTAGGTACATTAATAAACTCGACATTATCATCCTCTATAAATACGATATTTTTCTGATACGTCTCTTTAAAACTAAGAGCAAGAGGCGAGCCGCTATAAATAATATTTTCGGTAATTTTTTGAGGTTTGTGAATATGCCCGAGAGCTACATAATCATACCCCTCAAATACGTCCTTACTCACAAATTCCAAATTACCGACATAAATATCTCTTTCGCTGTCCCCAAGACTCGCCCCGCTTACGCTAAAATGAGCGGTCGTCACTAATTTTTTACCGGGAAACTTCTCTTTTGCTTCTTTTAATTTCTCTTGATAAAGCTTAAAAATAGCCTTTTCGATATCATCATCATATTGTTTTAATATCCCCTCTCTTAAATATGAAATAGCAACCACAACAAAATCATCAAATTCGACAAACTCGCAAAAATCATCCTCCGACCCGCTTACAACCACAACATCAAGATATTTCAAAATCTCTTTTGGAGCTTTTAAGGTTTTGAAAGAATCGTGATTTCCTCCGATAATTATCACTTTTTTCGTCTTATTTTTAAGTGACAACAAAAAATCGTAATATTGCCTTATCGCTTCATTCGAGGGAAAATAGACGTCAAAAACATCCCCTGCCACTATCACACAATCCGGCTTTTTTTCGTTTGCCACACCCTCAAACCACTCAAAAAACCGCTCGTACTCCTCACCTCTGTCAATCCCGCTTACGCTATGACCTATATGCAAATCCGAAGTATGAAGTATTTTCATTATTTTCCTTAATTTTCCTCAAAAGTTTTTCTTTTTTTCATTCTCATAATTTTAGCCAAAAGATTGGATGGAACTAAATCGAGCGCGTTGTTGTATTCGGTAACTGCTTTATTGTAGTCTGTTTTTGAAATTGCTATTTTATTTTCAAGTGTTCTTATATTTTCGTGCAAATCTATATCTTTTAAAACAGGTTTATTAAGAAGCAATTTAATTAAGCGGCTGATTTTTTCTTCGTATTCTATTTTTTCATCGATGGATTCGGCTTGCATTGCATGAATTCTTAAGTTTATTATCTCTTCGATAATCTCTTTTTCAAGTTCAAAGCTGTTTTTTAAGTTTTCGATAAGACTCGGGAGCAAATCGTATCTTTGATGAAGATAAGCTTCGATTATACCTTCGCTCTTTTCAACTTTGCTCTTTTTAAAAAGCAAAATATGATAAGTTACCGCAAAAGCGGCACCCAAAACACCTATAACCCCCGCTAAGAGTGCCCCGTTCATCCTTTCTCCTTGCCCCTTTTTGAAATCATAAAAAAAATCTCTGTCAAAATGTGTCGCAAAGCAAAATTATAAGTAAAATTAATATTATTTTAACAAAACCATTGATAAATAATCGTTCATTTGCTACAATTAACAAAAAAGGAGAAAAAATGTGGCTAACTTTTAACGACTTTATGAACTACGTATTCGGTATCGGATTTGTCTTTTTTACATTCGCAATGATTATCAACTACCTAAAAGCTTTCGCAAGAGCTGATTAATCCAGCTCTTTTTTGGGTTTTAAGTCCATTATTTTTTTGAATCTCTCAAGCTGATACAATAGTCCTTGATTTCCTCTTAGTTTAATATTCGCGTTGTCGTATGTTTTTTGAAGAGTATGGATATTTTTTTCTATTTTTTCAAATTCCTCAATAAAATTTACGGCTTTTGTGTAGATATCGTCGGCTTTTTTAACGGCGTTTTTTAGGTTTTTTATCTGTCTTTCGCTTCTCCACGAATTCTCAATAGCCCTAAGTGCCGTCAAAAGTGTCGAAGGAGTAACTAAAATCACTCTTTTTTTATAAGCAAATTCAAAAAGCGAAGGGTCGTATTCTATCGCCGCATTAAGCGCCGCCTCGACAGGCACGAATAAAAATACAAAATCAAGCGTATTTAGCTCTTCTATGTTTTCATAATCCCTCACACTCAACTCTTCAATCCTGCTTTTAATAGCCTTCACCTGCTCTTTTAGATATTTTTCATCTCCGGTATCGATATATTTTTTATAAGCGTTAAATGAAGTTTTTGCATCGATTATAACGGCCCTATTTTGCGGAAGATAAACAATTACATCGGGTCTTTTAGTACCGAAAGCCACCTCTTTTTTGTATTCTATCCCTTCTCTAAGCCCGCTAAGCTCCAATATTTTAGATAGTACCATCTCTCCCCAAATTCCTTGAGCTTTTTTGTCACTGCTAAACGCTTTTGCCAAGTTTTCGGCTTCTTTTGCTAAATTTTTGTTTAGTTCTTTTAAATTCAAAAGTTCGTTTTGCAAAAATCCGAGAGATTTCAGTTCGCTCTCATAAAGATGTTTAAGAGAAGTTTTGAATTCGTCTATATCGCTTTTTAAAGGTGTAATGACTTCGCCGATACTTCTTTTTGATTCGTTGGATATCTCATCTTTTGCGTTTTTAACTATTTCGTAAGCTATATTTTTTAGTTCGTTTTTTAGGTTTTCTTTTGACTCTTCCAAAAGTTTTGTTTTTTCGAAAAACTCTTTTTCTTTTACGTCAAGCATGGTATCGAGTCTTGCTATTTCGCTTTTGGCTTTTGAGAGTTCTTGCCTAAGTAACTCCTTTTGGGAATTAAGCTCTTCATTTATTCTTTTTAATTCCTCAAGATTTTTTCTTAAATTCTCGATATGGCTCTTTTGTTTGGCTATTTTAAACGCTATAAAAACAAGCACAATCAAGCTCACAACCAAAAAAGCTATCGCACCAATATAAAATTCGCTCATCAAAACTCCTTTTCAAGTTTTCTTAATCTTTTAATTCTATCTTTATAGTCCGGAATATACTCTCCCATCAAACTCCAAAACTCTTTTTGGTGATTCTTGTGTTTGATATGAGCAAGCTCATGCACTACGATATATTCGATAATATCTACAGGCAGTTTCGCTAAATAGTAATTAAAAATTATCGAATCTTTATAACTACAACTCCCCCATCTGCTTTTATTAAACCTAAAAGAGACCTTGCTGGGATGCAAATTCATTTTTTTAGCGTACTCATATACGAAAGGCAGTACGATTTCGGGAGTTTTTTGCTTATATAGCTCTTTTACGTCGATTCCGTTGTTTAAGTATTTTTTTCCGAATAAAAAGTAATATTTTTGATTTTCGAACTTTTTTATAATATGTTCCGCGTTTTTCAAAATAAACTTTTCAATAAAACTTTTAGGAACGAAATGCGAAGCACTTACTTCGACATGGTCTTCTTTTACTCTTAAATATACGTTTTTTATAGGTTTTTTTGTTATTTTATACTTTATTTCGACTCCGTTAAAAAATATTTTATCCACGTTTCATAAACTCCACTATTTTTCCGTGATATCTCGAATAGCATAAATTAAGGTCGTTTTTGTAAAAATTTGCGAGTTTATCCCAATTTTCTTCAACTCCTCTTTCAAACCACTCTTTCATTTCGTCATAACTTTCAAACTCATATCCGTGTTTTTTCATAAGTCTCTTGGTATAAGCATCCATTACCATAGTCTCCCTGCCGCACGCATAACAAAGTATCGAATCGGCAGTTTCAAATCCTATTCCTTTTTGACTTAAAAGCCACTCTCTATCGACATTTTCCTTAAAACTTTCAAAATCCCCAAAATCCCTTAGAATATTTCGGCTAAGAGTTATGAGTCTTTTTGATTTTTGGTTATAAAAACCGGCGGGTTTGATCAACTCGGCAAGATAACTCGGCTCGCAACACGCAATATCTTCGAGTCTCCATTCTCCATTTTGCATTTTCCACTGAGTCAGTGCTTTTTCGACGTTTTCCCACTTCGTATTTTGTGTGAGAATAGCTCCTACTACAACTTCGAAAGTCCCGAAATTCGGCCACCACCTTTTCGGTTTGTTTTTTAAAAGCTCTTTTTTCCGAAGCTCTATTAAAAGCTCATACGAATTACTAAACTCCATTTTCTCTCCTACATATTTTCAATCTTTCGAATTAACCCTAAAAACGATAAACTCACAATTTCACAATTTCACCATTTCCTACCTCGCCTTCCCCGGCAATCTGAGTTATCATTATTCCGCTATCGTCAAACGCTTTTAGTTTATAAGCTTTTTTTGCGTTTATTCCGTCACTCTCTATTAGTACGGCTTGAAAAATACTTTTGCAGTTATCAGGTACGTCGTAGTGCTGTTTTAGACCTGTAAGCATATTGGCGATAGGTCCGTCTATTTTCATTCCGATTACGTTATCTCGACATCCGGTAATTCCTACATCACTCAAATAACAACACCCCTCATCAATTTCCAAATCATCCGTACCTACATGCGTATGAGTACCAATAATTGCGGAAGCTCTTTTTTTCAAAAGATGAAAAATAGCCCTTTTTTCAGCCGTAGCTTCGGCGTGAAAATCTATAAAAACGAATTTTTTCTTCTCTTTTAAGAAATTATCAAGCTCAATAAAAGGGTTTTTGCCATACGGCATACAGCAAACTCCCATAGCACTTATTACGATAATGTTTTCGTCTTCATAATACCAGCTTCCGGGAGCTTCGAAGTAATTTAGAGGTCTTAGTATCTCTCCGGCACTCAAAAGCTCGATAGCCTCCTTTTTCTTATCAAAAGTATGATTACCACCCGTAAATATGTCTATTCCGGCGTTTTTCATCTCTTTGAACGTTTTTGGTGTTATGCCGAATCC
The DNA here is from genome assembly GCF_003752135.1 of Caminibacter pacificus. Taxonomy (NCBI): domain Bacteria; kingdom Pseudomonadati; phylum Campylobacterota; class Epsilonproteobacteria; order Nautiliales; family Nautiliaceae; genus Caminibacter; species Caminibacter pacificus. The sequence goes on along the minus strand of NZ_RJVK01000001.1, from coordinate 150,570 downwards.
ATGTGCCAAATTTTCATAATTTCCTATTACATAATCTATTTTTTTCTCTTTTTTTAGCATCGGAAGGTATCTTTTTACCATTTTTCTTCCGGGCTTTCCTACGATATCTCCGATAAAAAGTATATTCATCTATCTCCTTTGGTATAATTATCGAATGAAAAAGGGGATAATTTTATTTTTATTTACGTTTCTTTTAGCATCAAACACGGTTGTTTTGTCAAAAAAAGAAAAAGAAACCAATAATACAATTATACAAGAAGAGTTCTTTATTCGAAAATGGCTAATTGACAAATACAACGCAATCGTACCTTCATTTCTAGAAGGTGAACCCAAAGAAAATATGCTTAACTTCACCGTAGGCTACGACACCAAAAACAACAAACCGTATTCCAAACTAAAAATCAACATTCTTTTACCTCAAATCGAAAGAAAATTTTCAAAACAATCACTAAAAACCGCAAAAACAAGCACCATAAAAGTAAAACTTTTACCTATATTGCAAATATATAAAAGAGTTCCGACTTTAACTATCAAATGGTCATTAACATACAAACAAGACTCACTAACCAACCAGTTCAAATTCAACGAAAGTATCTATTACTACACAACTTTTACCGAATATAAAGAGATAACGACTATATCCGTTCAAAAATTTATCGCAATAGAAAATCTGCTGTTTTTAATACAAAAAAGTTATTATTCGACAGATAAAACGAATATGTATTATAAAACCGGAATTTATTATTACACTGATTTTTATAAATTCATAAGAACATACGGATATGAAATGGGCGGAGAGAGGGAAAAACTGCCGTTTATTTATTGGTATAAGCTCTTTTTTACTTACAGACATATACTTTTTGACAGAAGATATCTGTTTATGGAATTCACTCCTTATCTTTACTACTCTAAAGAGTACGATTTTCACCCAAAACTCTTCTTAAACGTCTCTTTTAACGTTAAATTTTAGATAAAATTTCATAAAAAAGGCTTTTTATGATTAAAGCGCTAAGAGGTATGAAAGATATTATAGAAGATAAAAGATTTTTAAAAATATTCGATACCGCAAGAGAAATAGCACAAAACTACGGATACGAATATATCGAAACACCTATTTTGGAAGAAACGGCTCTTTTTAAAAGAAGTGTGGGTGAGAGTAGCGATATCGTAAATAAAGAGATGTATCAATTTATCGATAAAGGCGGAAACGACGTATGTCTTCGTCCGGAAGGTACGGCCGGAGTGGTTAGAAGTTTTATAGAGCATAAATTCGACCGCCAACAAACTCCTAAAAGATTTTGGTATTTCGGTCCGATGTTTAGATACGAAAGACCGCAAAAAGGAAGACTTAGAGAATTTCATCAATTCGGAATAGAGAGTTTCGGTGAAGCGAGTGTTTATGAAGATATAAACGTAATAGCGATGGCTGCGGATATTTTTGATGCTTTAGGAATTGATTATATTTTAAAAATCAACTCTTTAGGATGTCCTACGTGTATGCCTAAATATAGAGATAAGCTCGTAGAATTTCTAAACGAACACAAAAATAATCTTTGCGAAGATTGTCAAAGAAGAATTTCTCAAAACCCTATAAGAACGCTCGATTGTAAAGTGGAAAGCTGCCAAGCGATACTAAAAGACGCTCCGAAAATCACGGACAATCTATGCGAAAACTGCCAAAGTGATTTTGAAAAACTTAAAAAAGGTCTTGAAAATTTAGGAATTGAGTATGAAGTGGATAAAAACTTAGTAAGAGGTCTTGATTATTACACAAAAACAACATTCGAATTCGTATCAAACGAAATAGGAGCGCAAAGCGCAATAGCAGGAGGCGGAAGATACGACAGACTTGTTGAATTTTTAGGAGGGAAACCGACTCCGGGCGTAGGATTTGCTATCGGAGTGGAGAGAATTTTGGATTTGGTAAAAGCGGAAGATAAAAGAAGCGGAATTTATATGGGTGCTATGATTGAAGAGGCTATACCTTTTATTCAGAAAAAAGCTAAAGAATTGAGAAATCAAGAAAAAGTATTTGTAGAAACAAAACCAAAAAGCCTAAAAGCACACTTAAAAGCCGCAGATAAAGGCAACTTCAAAAAGGCTATGATTGTAGGAGAAGACGAGCTTAAAAAAGGGGAATTTTTCGAAAAAGAACTTTAAAGGCATAATTATGAACTACGGAATTGATATTTGGGGAGCTAATAACTTTTTTATCGAAAACGGAAAACTAAAAATAAACTACGGAAATCAACCGGCTCTTATCGATATCGTAAAAGAGATTGAAGAGAGAGGTTTTCAAGGGCCTATTTTAATCCGTTTTCCGCATTTGATAAGAAAACAGATAAATTCTCTTTATAATTCGTTTAAAAAAGCGATAAAAGAGTTTAATTACAAAGGTAAATTTAAAGCAGTTTTTCCTCTTAAGGTTAATCAATTTCCGACTTTCGTAAAACCTTTAATAAAAATTGCCGAAAAATACAACTACGGGCTTGAGGCCGGAAGTAAAGCCGAGCTGATACTCGCAATGACATACAACAACAAAAACGCTCCTATAACAATCAACGGATTCAAAGACAAAGATATGATTCGTTTGGCGTTTATCGCCGGGTTTATGGGATTTGACGTGACTATTACGATAGAGGGGTTAAATGAACTGAAATCTATCATAGAAGTTAGTAAAGAGTACCACAAAATGCCGGTAAATATCGGTATTCGTATTCGTCTTCATACTTCCGGAGTAGGAATTTGGGCGAAATCAGGAGGAATAGAGAGTAAATTCGGCCTTAGCTCTACGGAAATTATAGAAGCCGTAGATATCTTAAAAAAAGAAAAAATGCTTGATAAACTCAAAATGATTCATTTTCATATCGGAAGTCAGATTAACGATATTTCACCTCTAAAAAAAGCGATAAGAGAATCGGGAAATATTTATGCGGACCTTAGAAAAATGGGCGCTAAAAATCTTAGTGCTATTAATATCGGTGGAGGACTCGCTATCGAATATTCTCAATGGGAAGAATTTAGAGACAAAAACTACTCGATAGAAGAATTCAGCAACGACGTAGTCTATCTTTTAAAAGAAATTTCAAATAAAAAACACGTACCTATGCCTGATATTTTCACGGAAAGCGGCAGATTTATAGCGTCTCCTTCTACCGTTTTGGTAGCGCCTGTGATTGAGCTGTTTTCTCAAGAATATACGGAAAAAGCTCTGAAATTGAAAGAAAAAAATCCGGATTTAGTTGAAGAGCTTTATGACCTGTACAAAAGTATAAACGAAAACAACTATATCGAATATTTTCACGACGCGCTTGACCATTTCGAAAGTCTATTGACGCTTTTTGATTTGGGATATATCGATTTGATAGATAGAAGTAACAGCGAAATTTTAGTAAACCTCATCATCAAAAAAGCAATAACCTACGCAACCCTTAAAGGCTTCAAAAACAAAGACCTAAAATCGATAAACGAAAAATTTCAAGAAAAATATTTGGCAAACTTCTCTATCTTTCAAAGTCTGCCAGATTTTTGGGGACTTGGGCAAAGATTTCCTATTATGCCGCTTACAAAACTAAACGTCACACCAAATAGAAGCGCTACCATTTGGGATATTACTTGTGATAGTGACGGTGAAATTCCTTTTAGCAAACAATTCCCTTTATATCTTCACGACGTGGGTTTGGAAAAAGAGAATTATTATTTAGGGTTTTTCTTGGTAGGTGCTTATCAGGAAATTTTGGGAATGAAACACAATCTTTTCAGCTACACGAATGAAGCTATCGTAACTTTTGATAGTGAGGGTAATTATGAAATAGAATTTTTAGAGCCTACTCAAAAAATAAGAGAAATTTTAATAGACCTCGATTATGATATCGATGAAATAGAAAGAGAATTAAAAAACAATATCGAAAGCGCAATTGATGACGAAGAGGAGAGAAAAGAGATTTTAGGAGAGCTTTTCTTGCTTCTTAACGATATGGTATATCTAAAAAACGACTAATCTTTTTCAGGAACTATCTCTTCTCTTTTTATTAAATTATCGACTTTTAAAATAGTAATAATTCTTCCGTCTTTTAGCCTCCCGACACCTTCGATAATATCGTCTTCGTTATTGTACGTCTCAGGTGGAGGCAGGATTTCTTTTTTTGGAATTCTGATAGCGGATGTTAGTCTGTCAATTACGAACGCAACGTCTTCGCCTTTTATTTTCATTACGATAAATCTCGTATTTTCGTCAATTTCAGAGGCCGGTGAGCCGAATTTTTTTCTCAAATCGATAAGAGGCAATACGTTTCCTCTTAAGTTAAACACACCAAGAACATAATCCGGCACAAAAGGAACTCTCGTCCACTCTATCGGTTTAATGATTTCCTGAATCGAGAGAATAGGAACCGCAAACTCCTCTTCTCCCACCACAAACCCGACAAGCTGAACTATCTCTTCCGTTTTTTTCTCAGGTTCGGTTAATGATTGTTGCTGTTTTTTTACGATATCGTTTAAGCTTCCCATTTTTTATCCTTCAAGCTTTAAATTTCTTTTTACAACGTTTTGTAAATATTCTTTAGTATAAGGTTTGGTGATATATTCGTTCATTCCGACTTCCACACCTCTTACTCTGTCGGCTTTAGTCGCCCTACTCGTTACGGCTATGAGAGGCAGTTTTCTATATTTATTATATTTTCTAATTTCTTGAGCCAAAGTATATCCGTCCATTCTCGGCATTTCGATATCGATAAGCATCGCATCGACATCGTTTTGTTTTAGCATATTAAGGGCTTCTATACCGTCTTTTGCTTCTTTAATCGTTACCCCTAATTCTTCTAATGCTTGTCTCATAATTTTTCTATCCATTGCACTATCATCAACTATCATTACCACATAATCGCTCGGTTTTTCTTTTTTCTTTTTAGCTTCTTTGAGAGATTCGGTTACGATTTTTTTGTTGTGAGTCTCTTTTGCAAGCTTCATAAGACTCGCAACATCCACAATCAACGTAACTCTACCGTCTCCCCTGATAGTAGCACCGGCAATTCCCGGAAGTCCTTTTAAAAATTCACCTAACGATTTAATAACAATCTCTTCTTGACCTATGAATCTATCTACTATAAGCCCTATTTTTGTCGCCCCAAGACCCAAAATTACGACATATAGGTATTTTTCGGGCTCAAGTATTTTTTCGATTTCAAAAATATCCGCCATATTCACAAGCGGCAGAACTTCATCTCTTAATTTAAGTACGCTTTTTCCTTCAATAGTATAAATATCCTCTTCTACGATTCTTACTGTTTCGATTACATTTGATAACGGAACCGCAAACAAATCTTCTTGGCTTGCGACAAGTAACGCTTGAATAATCGCAAGCGTTAGAGGGATTTTTAGTTTAATAGTCGTACCTTTACCCGGTACCGAATCGATTTCGATAATCCCGTTTAACTGTTCGATATTCGTCTTAACTACATCCATTCCAACACCGCGGCCGGAGACGTTCGTAACTTTTTCGGCAGTTGAAAATCCCGGCTTAAAGATAAGCATAAACGCCTCTTTATCACTCATATTTTCAGCTTCTTGAGGCGTAATAATTCCTTTTTCAATCGCTTTTTTCTTTAAGATTTCAGGGTCCATACCCTTTCCGTCGTCTTTAATTTCAATAACGATCATATTACCTTCATTGTAAGCTTTAAGCCAAATAGTCCCCTCTTCCGGTTTTCCTTTTTTTACTCTCTCTTCAGGCGGTTCGATTCCGTGGTCAACCGCGTTTCTAATCATATGAACGAGAGGGTCTCCAATCTCTTCGATAATGGATTTGTCAAGCTCGGTTTCTTCACCTTCAATAATCAATCTGACTTTTTTACCAAGTTCACGTGAAAGGTCGCGAACTAATCTCGGGAATTTGTTAAATACTTTGCCAATCGGCAACATTCTTGTTTTCATAACGGCAATTTGTAAATCCGTAGTAACAATCGAGATACTTGATACGACTTGATTCAATTCTTCCAAGAATTTCTCACCCTCATATCTTTCTTCTACGTCGTTATAGATTTTAATCAGTCTGTTTTTCGCAAGAACAAGCTCACCGATTAAGTTCATTAGTTGATCTAATCTTTTTACATCAACTCTAATAGTCTGTTCTTTTGTTGATACGAGTTGTTTTTTAATCTCTTTTTTCTGCTCTTCTTTCGTTAAGTTTTTATTTTCATTATTAACTGCAGGTTTTGATTCTTTCTTTTCTACTGGCGGTTTTTTCTCTTCTTCTTTATTCTCTTCTTTATTTTCCTGTTGATTTTTTTGCTCTTCTTGTGCTTTTTCCGCACTCTCTTCTTTTTCTTCATTTTCTTCAGGAGGCGTATTTATATCCTCTACCAATTTTTCAAGTACGGCATCAAGCTCTTCTGGTGATAATTCGCTAACATCAATATCATCTATATTTTCAATACTTATATTTTCAAGCTTAGAATCACCTTTTTCTTCATTTGTTTGGTTATTTTCATCGCTTTCATCATTAGAAATTGTTTCACCACTAACAATCGCATCCAGTTTTTTAACGATAGATTCGATTTCTACATCCGGCGAGCTGTCGTCTCCATGGTCTCTGATGTATTCCAAAATCGCTTTCATAGCATCTACTGATTCCAAAATCACGTCCATAATTTCAGGCGTAATTCTAAGCTCACCTTTTCTCGCTTTATCAAGCACCGCTTCCATATGATGCGTCAAGTGAGTCAGCTTGTCGAAATTCAAGAAACTACCGCTTCCTTTTATCGTATGGGCTACACGGAAAATCTTGTTTAACAAATCGAGATCGTCAGGATTGTTTTCCAGCTCAATCAAATCCTGGTCCATCTCTTCAATCATTTCAAAAGCTTCGACAAGGAAGTCTTCTAATAATTCCATCATATCATCCATGGCCTATCCTTTATAATCTTTTAAAACTTCAGCGATTTTCGCATAGAATTTAGAAGGGTCGAATTTCACAAGATACCCTTCCGCACCTACTTCTTTACCTCTTATATCACTAAACGCGTCGGAAATTGACGAGCTGAAAATAAGAGGAATTGAATTGAATCTGTTATCTTGGTGAATTCTTGCAGCCATATGGTATCCGTCCATTTTCGGCATTTCTATATCGCTTAAGATAAGTTTTAGTTTCTCTTTTAGATTTTCGCCGTATAATGCGTAGAGTTCTTCGAGTTTTTGTAGTCCCTCTTCTCCGTTTGTAGCTTCTATGACTTCAAAGCCCATTTTCTCAAGAGCTTCTTTTTCTATACGTCTGGCTGTAGGTGAATCATCCACAAGAAGTACGATACCTGAGAATTTTTCTAATTTATCTTCTTCGATATCAAGATTGCTTTCAAAAAAGCCCATCTCTTCAACAATGCTCTCAAGATCCAAAATAAGAAGTATTTCACCATCTTCAATTCTCGTAATTCCGGTAATCTTACTTCTGTCAAGCTTACCTTGAGCCGCACTAAACGACGCAGGTTCGATATCGCTCCAAGAAATTCTTCTGATTCTTTTTGCGTCGTGAACGATAAATCCTATGAGAATATTATTAAACTCAGTAATAATCACCCGCTTTTTTATAGGCGCTTCATCTTCGCTCGGGACGTTTATCCCCATCCATTTAGCCAAATCTACAACGGGAACGACAATTCCTCTTAAATCGAAAATTCCCTCAATATAATCTTCACTTCCGGGAAGTTCGGTGAGTTCGGGCATTTTTATAATTTCACGCACTTTTGCGACGTTAATGCCGTACACACCTTCATATATCGTTCCGTCCGGTTCTTTTTTAAAGAGTCTGAAATCTACGAGTTCGAGTTCGTTTGAGCCGACTTTGAGAGTTTTGTCATCCATTGGTATCCTTTAATTTCGTTTTCATATACAAAATAGCTTCCGTCACATACAAAGGCACCAAGATTTACATATCTTTTATCACCAAAATCAAAGCTTTCGTTTTGATGATAATGCCCTTCTACTATCATCTTATAATCTATATCGGCAATTTTTGATTTTATTTTCGCTTTAAAGTCAAAAATTTTCAAACATTTTACTTTTTTTTGCAAAATCGCTTTAAAAAGCCAATTATTTACGAAATTAAAGGACACCAGATTAAGAAGTTTGTTTCCGAGATAGTTTCTTATCAAAAAGACGTAAAATTTATAAAAAATATCCTTATCGGTTAAATCTCCGTGAGTTAAAAAAACACTTTTTTCTTCATCTACGAACGCATCGGCTATTTTTACATTTTTAAAAATAGTGTCGAGATTAAAATCGTGATTTCCGGGAGTATAATATACTTCGGTTTTTCGTGCGAGTCGGTTTATAAGCTCTATCGCATCTTTATTATATTCGATCAAATAATCAAACGGCAAAAGCAGATGAAAAATATCGCCTAAGAAAAAAATTTGAGGAGGGGGATTTTCTAACCAATATCTCAAAAGAGACAAAAATTTTTCATCCCCTTTTTTATAATGCACGTCGGCAATTAAACAAGCGCCTTTTTTTAAAGAAACGTTTTGAACTCTCAAAACTACCCTTACGGCACGTAAGCGATTTTCGGCAGTGCAAGACCTTCGTCAAGTCCGAAAATCAAGTTTGCGTTTGCAACAGCTTGAGAAGAAGCACCTCTTAAGAGATTGTCTATTACGCTGTTGATAAATAGCATATTTTCGTTTTTTGCCGCAAAAATATCACAATAATGAGTCCCCGCAACGTTTTTGATTTCCACAGGCTTATCGAAAATTCTTATAAATTCTTCGTTTTTATATTTTTCTTTTAATACTTCAAGAAGATCGATGTCTTTTTTGAGCTTTGCGTATATACTTATTTGCATACCTCTGGTAATAGGCAATAACTGCGGTACGAACGTTACGTTTAGACCCGTTTTTTCTTTAATCTCTACGCTATGGCGGTGTTTTATAGGATTGTATGCAAAAAAGTTTTCGTTATCTTTTACGAAATGAGTAGTAGCGCTAAGCTTCTTCCCGGCTCCGCTAACTCCGCTTTTCGCATCCACAAACACGCCGTCTTCTATGTATTCGATAAACGGATAAAGGGCCAAAATCGTAGCTGTAGGATAACATCCCGGATTTGCTATAAGAGTCGATTTTTTAATGTAATCTCTAAAAATTTCGGGAAGTCCGTATGCGCTGTTTTCAAGGTTAGCGGGGTCGATATGAGGACAATAATAATCTTCGTAGTTTTTTTGATTAAGTCTGTAATCAGCCGAAAAATCGACAATCTTAGTTTTGCCGTAAAGCTCTTTTACAAGCGCCATAGCGGTTTTATGAGGTACCGCTAAAAATACAAGGTCGTATTTCGCTATTTTTTCTACGTCGGCTTTTTGAATCTCAGCTTCGAAAACTCCCTTTAATGAAGGATAAATATCCTCTATTCTCTCCCCGCCTTCACTCCCGAAAAGCGCGCTTATTTCAAAATGGGGATGATTTAGCAAAATTTTTATAAGCTCAAGCCCCGTATATCCGCTCGCACCTACTATCGCCGTTTTTATCATACGATTCCTTTTTTTAGTTTTTTAATCTTCCACCTCGCACAACTTCATAAACTTACAATTTTACAATTTCACCATTCCACCATATTTATCCTAAAATTAATCACCCTCAACAAGAGAGCAAATTTCGACCACTACAAAAAAGCTAAAAAGCACAGACCGCTTCGCGCTTGTGTGCTTTTTTAACGCTTTTTTTCCATTAAAATTTGCAATTGTCTCGGGTTGCTTAATTTTATAAAAATCCAATTTCACAACTTCACAAACTCACAATTTCACTAATTCACTATTTCACTCTTTTTCACCATCTATTTCCCCGTACTACCAAATCCTCCCGCTCCTCTTTGAGTATCGCTAAGCTCATCCACTTCTTCGATTTTTGCTTGAATCACAGGAGCCACAACAGCTTGAGCAATTCTTTCACCCTCTTTTATCTCAAAAGGCTCATCGCCTAAATTAATCAAAAGTACCTTTATCTCTCCTCTATAATCGCTATCGATAGTACCGGGAGTATTTAAAACGGTTATTCCGTGTTTAAAAGCAAGACCGCTTCTTGGACGAATTTGCACTTCATACCCGAACTCAATCTCAAACGCAAGACCCGTACCTATGAGTTTTCTCTCTCCAGGCTTTATCACCACATCTTCAATCGAGTGCAAATCAAACCCGGCGGCTTCTTTTGTCTGATACGCCGGAATTTTAGCATTTTGAGTTAATTTTTTAATCTTTAAAACCATACCTTATCCTTATCACGATTTCACAAACTCACAATTTCACTATTTCACTACTTCACTATTCCCACACTCTTACGTAAAACAGATATCCTCAAAACAGATTTTATCTATTTCATAAACTTTCGTACCACCAGGCAGATTTACTTCCACCTCATCTCCGACTTCTTTTCCGATTAACGCTTTTGCAAGTGGAGAGTGATATGAAATAAGTCCTTTTTCAGGATTTGCTTCGGGTGCTCCTACGATAGTATATTTTACTTCCTCATCAGTATCCACATCGATTAAATATACGGTAGAGCCGAATGATACTCTATTATGAGCGTGTTCTTTCGGGTCAACAACAACTGCCCTACTTAAAATATCGCTAAGTTCCGCGATTCTTCTTTCGATATGAGCTTGTTTTTCTTTTGCCGCGTGATATTCGGCGTTTTCTTTTAAGTCTCCGAGTTCTCTTGCCGCATCGATCTCTTTTGCTACTTCCGGTCTTGCGACTGTTTTTAGATATTCAAGCTCTTTACTTAGCTTTTCATATCCGTATTTAGTCATTGGTTCTTTTTGCATTTTCACCCTTTTTTATAGATTATTTTTTTAGAAATTATACCGAAATTAACGTTTTATTTTTAGCCGATAAGAAGCTTCACTACGTTATCGGCGCTGCCGTATTTGAGTATCTCTCTTAGCGTTTTTGATTTTTCTCTAAAATCTTTCAAATCGCTGTTTTTCATATCTTTAATCAGCCTCTCAATATCGAATGTCTGCAAATACTCCTTATGAAATTCTCCAAGCCCTTCATGCTCGAAAATGATATTTGCAAGCCCGACATAATTAAGTTTTACAAAAGTTTTGGCTATTAAATATTCTATTTCTCTCGCTTTATACATCAAAACAAAAGGAGTACCTATAATCGCAGCTTCCAATGTGGCCGTACCGCTGCAAATATAAGCAAAGTCACTTTTTAAAAGCGCCTCTTTCGCATTAAAAACAATCTCAAAACCTTTTACATCTCCGTATATTTCATCAATTTTATCTTTATAAATTTCAGGTACCGCAAGCAAAGCTTTTTTATCGATTTTTTTTCTTAACTCTCTAAAAACGGGCATTAAAGCTTTTATTTCGCTTTTTCTACTTCCCGGCAAAAAGGCGATATTTCCGTATGTTTTTTCGTCTCTATATGTTTTTATTTCATCCAAAAGAGGATTTCCGACATATATTCCGTCTCTCCAAATCTCTTTTTCAAACGGAAAAATATACGCTTTTTTGTCGATATAAGCATTTACCTCTTTTATTCTTCCTTTTTTCCAAGCCCAAACTTTTGGCAAAATATAATAAATTATCTCTTTTTGCGGATGTTTTTGTTTGATTTTTTTTGCAAGTCTCAAATTAAAAGAAGGAGCGTCGATTAAGAGTACTTTATCGACTTCGCCCGCCATATCGCTTAGTGTTTCAATCGCTTTTTTTGCAAGATTGATTTTCGGCAAAACGTCAAAAAAACCCATAACGTTAAATTCGTTGCTATCAAGTATCGGATTTCCCAAACTTTTATCAAAAATCCCGGTAATTTCATAATCTTTTGAAGAACTTATCCCTATATCAAGTCCTTCTTTTAGCCCCAGCCCTTTAGGATTCAGTCTTTTTAAGATTTCTTTTAAATGCAAATTGGCACTCGGCTCAAGAGCGCTCACAAGTATCCTATTCAAAATCTACCTTTTGCTGATAAATTACCTTTTTATTACTCTTTTTTTGGGCTTTTGCTCTTTTTTTGCGTTTTTTACCTTTTTCTACCATAACTCCATCAACCAAACAACACCCGAAATTCGTCTGCATACACATTTTTTACTCCTTAACTTCTCTAAACTTCTTCTCATCCGCATAAAAAAGATACCCTTTTACTTTTTTAGAAGTGATTTCTTTAACAGCTTTCATATAGCCTCTCACCTGATTGATATACGCGCTTTCATCATTAGGTCGTGCGGATTTATAATCCACTATTATCATCTCTTCTTCGTTTTCTATCAAAAGGTCGATTCTATACTCTTTTTTATTGAAAACCACCGGTACTTCTTTATAATATTTACCTCCAAAATTTATCTCGCCTTTTGAATTTTCATACACTTCATATACTTTTTCTACATCGGTATAAATTCCGTATCTGTTAAGTACTGCATCGAAATCCTCGACTTCAAAACTATAATGAAGTGCAAGCCCCTCGTATATCGCTTCGTAATCGTTAGGTTTATACTCATCGTCTTTTTCGTTATCTTGATAATCGTAAAATTTAAGAGGAAGTGAAAATTTGGAGGTATCTTTTTTAATCTCTTCTTTTTTTTGAGCTTCAAATTCTCCTCTTATAGTATCAAACAGCGGCGTTACAAAAGATGTTTTTTCCTTTTTTATGATAAAAAGCGCGTTTTTAGCACGCGTAAACGCTACGTATTCTACGTTTTTTTTATCTTGAATTTCTAAAAACTTATTTTTTTCAAGCACTCTTTTATAATCAAAATCTATTTTTTCTCTATTTGGAAAAGTATATTTGATATCTTTTAGCTCTATTCCCTCATAGTCATACAAAAAAGCACCCCCGCCGCCTCTTTCTCTTGAAAGCCTATCCAAAACTATTACGTTTTCGAATTCAAGCCCTTTACTTTTATGAATAGTCATAATAGCAACACCCTCAAACTCGCTCAAAGGCAGCTCTTCGCTCCATTCGTCTATTTTATAAACGAAATCTATAATATCTTCAAAATTCAAGGCATACTCCAAAAGTTTCAAAGAGGCTTCGTCGTATAAATTATATGTATCCATAATCGTTTTTATCATTTTTGCAGGTTTATCAAAAGGAATTTTTATCTCTTTTGTCGAGTATTTTTCGCCTATTACGCTTAAAAAGTTAAATTTAAAAAGCTCTGCTTTTTTACCTATCGAATTAAAATAGAGATATTTCATCAAATCTATAATCGCTCTTGCAAAAGGTTGATTGATAACCTGCGCTCTTGTGGATGTTACGCATTTGATTTTTTTCTCTTCCAAAAATTCGGCAACGTCAAGGATGTTTTGGTTGGTATATACCAAAACGGCGATATCGCTCTCTTTTGCGCCTTTGCTTTTCATAAATTCGATTTTTTTATACATCTCTTCTAAAATTTCCTCTTTTTCGTTTCCGCTTGTCACAACCTCGACATAACCGCCCTCTTTATTGGCACTTTGAGCTTCATCTCTTAAAGCGAAAACTTCATTAACAAACTCCACTATCTCTTTTTTGGAGCGGTAATTAATTTTTAAAATATCCTGTTCCATACCGAAAGGTTTTAGAGTTTCATAAACATAATCGAAAAGCTCGCTGCTACCGCCTCTGAATCTATAAATCGCCTGCTTTTTATCTCCTACATAAAAGAAACTCCTAAAACTCTTAACTCCCTCACCCGCTTTTATCTCATCCACCAAAGGTTCGAAAATTTTCCACTGAGTAACAGAAGTGTCTTGAAATTCATCTATTAATATATGTTCGATTCTGCTATCGAGCCTAAAATACAAAAAGTCTCTATTCAGCTCGTCTTCTACGAGCAGTTTATATACGAAATGCTCCACATCTTTAAAATCGAGGTACTTTTCGTCTCTTTTTATTTTCATTTTTATCTGTTTATATTTCCCGTATAGTTTAAAAAGCATATAAAGAGTATATTTTTCTTGAAGCAGGATTTTTTCTTTTAAAAGTCCCAATAAAACACTATATTTTTCATCCATCCACTCTTCGTAGCATTTTTTATAGCCTTTAAAACCTTTTAGAGTATTATTTTCAAGAAAATATTCGACCATTTTACTCTCAAGAAGCTTATAATCGCTTTTTTTGAAGTAATTGTTTATCTGTTTGCAATCTTGAGTAGCCAAAACAAATTCGTTTTTTATTTTCGATATTTCAGAATTTATTTCAGAAATAGTCTTTTTAGGAGGTGTAACTTTAAAAGCCGAAATTTCTTTGTCTTTTTCGTACAGATTCTCAAAAAGCGATAAAATCGAGCCCTCTTTGTATTCCATAATCTTTGAAAAATTTATAAATTCTTCCAACTCATTAGGAGATAAAGAGTTCAAAAAGTTTTCAAAAACGACATTCAAATCGTCACTTTTTTGCTCGAAATCCAAATCAATCCCGGCATAGTGCCAAAACTTTCTTAATATTTTTTGGATAAAACTATCAATCGTTTTGATATTGATATCGCTTTTCAAAAAGCTCTCAAGCGCCTTTTCTTTTAATTTTAAAATCTCCTCTTTTGACAAATTAAGCTCGTTTTGAAGCCAATTTAGCATACTTGTATATTTTTCTTCGTCTTTGTGGAGATTTTTTAGATAATCTACAATCCTCTCTCTCATTTCGTTTGCGGCTTTATTGGTGAAAGTTACGGCAAGAATGGTTGAGGGGTGTTTTCCTTTTAATAAAAGCGCTATGTATCTACCGGCAAGCGAAAAGGTTTTGCCGCTTCCCGCACTCGCTTTTAGAGATAAAAGTCTTTTCACTTAATACCCCCTTACAAATTCGAGCAAATCTCTGTTTTGTCTGAATTTTCCTCCGAAATATTCGGTAGTGAATCCTTCACTCTCACTCAAAGCTCCCCTTAAAAATTCGCATGAATGTTTGATGTTTTTGAGTTTTACGTAGACGTCTTTGGTTTGGGCTGTTTTGCTGATTTCGTTATAAATCGCTCTTGTCAAATCTTCTTGTAGCCAACCTCTTTGGGCGATATAACGAACCACTCTTTGAAGTTTGGATATTCCAAGTACGTATTTATCCGGAATATAAGCAATCACCACTTTGGCTTTATCGGAAAATTTAGTAGAAAAAGGAGCGAAATGATGAGAACACACCGCCGTTAAATCTATCTCTTTGATAATAGGATTATCGTAATCTTCACTTATTTCGTTCGGAAACTTCGCAAGTCTGACGGGCTTGTTGAATCTACCGCTCATAAGCTCTCTGTCATCCTTGGTATCCGCTCCGCTCCACATTTTAATTATTCTACCAGCCGTACCGATATTTCCATCTTCATGATTTTCGCAAACATTAGGGTCGTTGATATCTATTTTTAAAGCCTCGAAAACTTCTTTCATTTTTTCAGTGGCAATTAGCCTCATTAAGTAATGCACATCATCATTCCACTCTTCGTTTTTTTCATAAACGTTTTGGTTGATTTTGAAAGACGGAGTTTTTTCGTATATTTCAAGAGCTTTTTCAAAAGGTGTTTTTAGATTTTTGGATTCGTATAAGGATTTTATTTTTTCAAATTGAGATTTGCTAAGATAGATTTTCACCTCAAACCTTTTTATGAGAATATAACAAAATTTTGAAACTTTTTCAAAAATGTTATAATTTGAAAAAAAGGTTTGCTATGAAAAAAATTAACCTCGTTTTTTTAATGCTTATTGCATTTTTAATCAACGGATGTATGATAAACAACGTCCCTAAATACGACGAAGAAGTAAAAGCCAAGTGGGCGCAACTGATGAACGAATATAAAAGAAGAGCAGATTTGATACCAAATCTCGTAAAAACGGTAAAAGCTTACGCGAAACATGAAGATAAGGTCTTTACAGAGGTGACAAAACTAAGAACTCAAGTTGCTCATATGAAAGTAGATATCAATAATCCAAAAGAACTTCAAGAATATATCGCGGCTCAACAAAAACTAAGCTCCGCCCTTGCAAGACTTCTTGCGGTATCTGAGAGATATCCGGACCTAAAAGCCAGCAAAAACTTCCTTATGCTTCAATCACAACTCGAAGGTACGGAAAATAGAATTGCTGTTGCAAGAAGAGACTATATCGAAGCGGTAAAAAGATACAACCTTGAACTTAGAACCATTCCGAATAAATGGATAGCGCACCTACTCTACCCGGATGCTAAAATAAAACCTACTTTCACAATCGACCAAAAAGATATGAAAACACCTGAGGTAAACTTTAACTGATGAAAAAAGTCATTTTTTTAATACTTTTTTCTTTTCTTTTTGCAATCGAATTTCCAAAGCTCACCGGTAGAGTCGTAGATAACGCTCAAATTTTATCCCCTAAAACAAAACAAACCCTAAACGCTATGCTAAAAAGTTTCGAACAAAACACTTCAAATCAAATCGTAGTCGTAACACTCAAATCTCTCCAGGGTAATTCGATAGAAAATTACGGATATCAACTCGGAAGACATTGGGGTATCGGACAAAAAGAAAAAAATAACGGAGTGCTTTTAATCGTAGCACCGAAGGAAAGAAAAGTAAGAATCGAAGTCGGCTACGGGCTTGAGGGTACTTTGACGGACGCGAAATCTTTTCTTATTATAAACGACATAATTATTCCGTATTTCAAAAAAGGCGATTACGATACAGGCGTATTAAAAGGCGTACAAGCCATTATGGATACGATAAAAAACACTTTCAGACCTGAAAAAAAAGAAAAAGAAGAAATAGACGAAGCTATTCCTATCGGAGGTTTTGCACTGCTGTTTTTAAGCGTTCTTTTATCAAAATACCTAACATTTCTAAAAAGAATCCTTCCCGCTTTGTTTTTAGGAGTTATGGCATTTTTGGTAGTCTATTTCATAAGCCAAACACTCCTTTACGCACTGCTTGCAGGTGGTGGAATTTTCGCAATTATTGCACTTTTCAACCTTAAAAATCCGCCTCCTCCTTCAAACGGAGATATAGAAATGGGTGAGATAATCACTGATTACGGAGTATTTACGGGCGGAGGCGGCTCATCAAGCGGCGGCGGAAGCAGCGGCGGAGGAGGAGATTTCGGCGGCGGCGGAAGCAGCGGAAGTTGGTAAAGGAAAAAAAATGAAAAAATCGATTTTTTTAATTCCGGCCTTTTTATTTGCTAAAGATGATACTTTAACCATTCTTTACAAATTTTATTTACTAATGGAAAAATTCCTATTTTTAAAAACTTTTTGGATAGTTTACGGGATAGTTTTCGCTCTGCTTTTTTTATTCGGAAGATACAACAGGCTCTCAGCCGTATTTTTCCTAAAACTTCTTTTTTATACTCTTGTACTTTTATCGATATATCTCAGTATGCAGTTTTATCTTTTTATTTTCAATATAATCCCTGACATTCCGGGTTATATTTATATGCTGATAATCTTTTTGCCTCTTTTGATATCGGGAATAGTTTTATACTTCAAAAGAAACAACAAAACAATAATTGCTACGGCAATTTCTTTTTTCCTTTTTTTAGGAGGTTTTGTTCTTTATGGAGAAATTGAAAACGTAAAAATGCTTTTTCTTTATGTAATTATTTTGACCGCTCTTGGGTTAATGGTCGGGGCAAGTTTTTATTTTGTCTATTTATTGAAAGATTTAAGGTGGTTTAAAAAGTGAAAGAATTATTAAAAAAACTATCAACAATAAAAACAACCGAAGAATTCAAAAGACTCTACCACGGCAGAGGTGAAGAAGAGTTTAAATTTCTAACTATCGATTCGATCGGGGATATTCTTTTTATTCAGTTTTTCGAAGAAAACGAATACGAAAACGAAATTTTAACTCTTTCGAAAAATCTTTTTTCTCATAAAACGATAATCATAAAAAAAAGATATTCAAACGAAACGTTTGCAATAAAAGGAGAAATTCCAAAAACAGCCTATGCAATAGAAAACGGCTTTAAATTCAAACTCAACTTTTTAAACCAAAACATCGGATTTTTCGGAGATATGAAACACGGAAGAGAATTTATAAAATCAATTTCAAACGAAAAAAAAGTCCTTAATCTCTTCTCTTACACCTGCGGTTTTTCATTGTATGCAAAAAGCGGAGGTGCGAAATTTATCGCAAACGTAGATATGAGTAAATCCGCACTTGCAACGGGAATGGCAAATCACCAAATTAACGACTTAGAAGTCAAAAACATAGCGTTTTGGCCTTATAATATCTTAAAAGCATTTCCTAAATTAAAAAAACAAGCACCTTACGATATCATAATAATAGACCCTCCAAGCTATCAAAAAGGAAGCTTCATCGCAAGCAAAGATTATATAAAAATTATAAAAAAACTACCTCAACTCTCTCATAAAAACACCACACTTTTAGCTTGTATCAACTCACCGAAATTTACAAAAGAAGAACTAATCGAAATGATAGAACAAAATACCGACTTTAAATACGAAAAATCGATTCCTCCGGCAAAAGAGTATAAAAACTCGACATTAAAAAATCTTGTTTTTAATAACATTTGACATATGTCAAAAAAGTAGTTACAATTACGTTTCAAAATTATTTGAAGGAGATTTTTGTGACAAGAGAACAAATCTACAAAGAAAAGAAAAAAATCGCTATATTTTCAATCATAGTCAACCTTACTTTATCACTTATAAAAATAATCGGTGGAAAACTCTCGGGTAGTGCTGCATTGACTGCTGACGGTATTCATTCACTATCAGACCTTGCGGCATCATTTAGCGTATTAACAGGTATCGTAATCGCCAACAAAAAAGCCAAAGATTTTCCTATGGGACTTTATAAAGTCGAAAATTTGGTGGCTTTAATTTCGGCATTTGCAATATTTTTTGCGGGATACGAAATCGCAAAAGACGTATTTTTCGGTGAACCTATGAAAATTCACAACTTACCGATTGCATTAATCGCTATCGTTTTAACGGTAATAATTACCTATTTTTATTCAAGATGGGAAAAGAAAAAAGCGATAGAATTAAACTCGCCTTCACTACTTGCCGACGCAGAACACGTAAAAAGCGACTTTTTTACGGCTCTTGTAGTTTTGGTAGGTGTAATAGGCCAATATATGGGATATCCTATTATCGAAAAAATAGCCGTTGCAATCGTAGTATATTTCATTTTCCACAGCGGTTGGGAAATTTTAGTGGACGCTATCAAAGTTTTACTTGACGCTTCAGTTGATAAAGATACTTTAGAAGAAGTAAGACAAATTTTGGAAAAAGAAGATATGATTGAAAAAATCAACGACATCAAAGGTAGAAACGCCGGAAGTTATAAATTTATCTATCTTGATATCGACGTAAAAACCGACTCTATCAAAGAAGCACACGCATACGTACACAAACTCGAAGATAAAATCAAAGAAGCTATTCCTGAAGTCGAAAAAGTAATAACTCACTACGAATAAGAAAAAGTTATAACAAATTTGATTTTTCTCCCCTCTTTTCTTTATAATTCCTGATAAAAAAAGGAACAAAATGAAAAAAATCGTTATATTTAGTGCAATCGCATCTTTTTTATTAGCTTCACAAACGACTGAACGCATACTCAAAAAAGAGTTTGACTCCAATATTTTGCCTCAAGTAGTAAACGATTTAAATAAAAACGGTGAATCGGTAATAATTCTTAGAACTTTCAAATCAAATAAAGGAATTACTTTAAAAGCTTATAAAGTAAAAGAAATCTACTCAAACACGACTCTTTTCGAAACAAAAGGAGATTATAATATCGGATATAAATACTATACCAAATATATTTTAAAACCTGCAAAAATAAAAGTAACGGATTTCGTCAAAATTATAAGAGCTAAAAACGAGGAAGATTTAAATAAATTATTCGCCAATAACGCTGAAAAACTAAAAGAAATACTTAAAAAAGAAAAACAATTTATCGCATTAGAAGGAATTGAAAAAATCATCAAAAGAAATAAACTTAACGACTTAAAAGAGTTTTTAAAAGGAGTGATAGCAGGAAAAGTTCCCGCTAATTGTAGCTAAATTATCTATTTACGCTACAAGCGCTCGGCGCTCCGTTTACTCCGTAAATTGGCTGAATCATCTCATTTCCTGCCAAATCTTCGGCAAGTACATAGTCGATAAATTCGATTAACTCTTTTGCCGCTTTAGAAAATCTTTTTGCACTTTCACTCTCAGGTCTGCTTACTACGATTGGTTTTCCGGTATCTCCGCCTTCTCTGATTTCAGGCTCAATTGGAATTTGTGCAAGTACTTTTGTGTCGTATTCTTTTGCAAGCGTAGCAGCCGCACCTTTTCCGAAAATATCATATTCCATTCCGCAGTTAGGACAGATAAATCCGCTCATATTTTCAATAATTCCGGCAATAGGAATATGTAGTTGTTTAAACATATCAAGACTTCTTTTTGCGTCATCCACAGCAACCGTTTGAGGTGTTGTTACCGCAACTCCGGCAGTTACCGGTACTTGTTGTGCCATTGTCATTTGAGCATCACCCGTTCCGGGAGGCATATCTATCACCAAAATATCAAGCTCACCCCAATCCACGTCTTCCATAAATTGTTGAAGCGCTTTTACAAGCATTGCGCCTCTCCACATCAAAGCTTTACCCTCAGGTAAAAGGTTTGCCATAGAGATGAATTTTACTCCGTAGTTTTCAAAAGGTTTTACTTTATTTCCTACCACTTCAGGTTTTCTATCTTGCATTCCGAGCATTCTTGCAACATTCGGTCCGTAAATGTCCCCGTCAAGAATACCTACTTTTTTACCTTCTTTTGCTAAAGCCAACGCCAAGTTTACGGCAGTTGTAGATTTACCTACCCCACCTTTACCGGAAGATACCATTACGAAAGATTTAACGCTTGGCATCTTATTTACGCCGCGGCTACTTGTTTCTCTAGGTTTTTTTGGTCTTATGATTTGAACGCTTGCTTCAATTCCCTCTTCTTTTAACGCATCAACCGTCGTATCGTTTAGTTTTTGAGCAACTTCATCGTCGCTTGAAGGGATTTGATATGTAATTATTGCGCTTTTTCCGTCCTCACTAACTTCGATATCTTTAACAAATCCGAAATCCACTACTGACTTTTTGAATCCCGGATATACAACTTTTTGCAAAATTTGTTTAATTTTTTCTTTCACTTCAACTCCTTAAAATGTTTTTGTGGTTTATATAACTTTTTTTAACTTTTGTCAATACTAATCGACTTTTTCCATTTTTTGAGCGGCCTCTTTTTTAAACTCTTCCCAATCGAAATTTTGCATCGCTTCTTGAGTTACTTTATAAGAACAGAATTTCGGACCGCACATACTACAAAATTCCGCTTCTTTAAATACCTCTTGAGGCAGAGTTTCGTCGTGATACTCTTTTGCTCTTTCAGGATCTAATGCAAGCTCAAATTGTCTTTTCCAATCAAACTTATATCTCGCATCGCTCATCTCATCGTCAATATCTCTAACTCCCGGAATTTTTCTACCGATATCCGCCGCGTGAGCCGCTATTTTGTATGCCATCATCCCCTCTCTAACATCTTCTTCGTTCGGAAGCCCCAAATGCTCTTTTGGCGTTACGTAACAAAGCATACTAACACCATACCAAGCGGCCATAGCGGCACCAATCGCACTACCTATATGGTCATACCCCGCTCCGATATCAAGCACAAGCGGTCCGAGTACGTAAAACGGCGCTTCGTGGCAGTAGATTTGTTCTAATTTTACGTTTCTTTCTATTTCGTTAATAGGTACGTGTCCCGGACCTTCTATCATAACCTGAACGTCTTTATCCCAAGCTCTAAGAGTTAATTCTCCAAGAACTTTCAACTCTTCAAGTTGCGGTTTGTCGCTTGCGTCGTATAAACATCCGGGTCTTAAACTATCCCCGAGAGAGAGCGAAACGTCATATTCTCTACAAATATCCAAAATCTCATCAAAAATAGTATAAAAAGGATTTTCTTTATGGTGTTTAAGCATCCAACTTGCCGTCAAACTTCCCCCACGGCTAACGATTCCCATTTTTCTTTTTGCGATTTCCGGCATATGTCTTAAAAGAAGCCCCGCGTGAATCGTAAAATAACTAACACCTTGACGAGCTTGTTTTTCAAGGACTCTTAAGATATCGTCGTATGTAAGTTTTTCAACATCTCCTATCTCATCGATTATCTGATACATAGGAACCGTACCGATAGGTACCGGACTTGCTTTAATAATCGCTTCTCTTATTTCATCCATATTTTTAGCACCCGCACTCAAATCCATAACCGTATCGGCTCCGTATTTAACGGCTGTTTGAAGTTTTTTTACTTCTTCTTGAATATCGCTTGCAAGAGCGCTTGCCCCGATATTTGCGTTTACTTTAGTTTTTGTAACTCTTCCTATAGCCATAGGCTCAAGGTGTGTATGATTTATATTTGCCGGAATAATACATCTACCTCTTGCAACTTCTTTTCTTAAAAATTCAGGGTCTAAATTTTCTTTTTTAGCTACGTATTCTATTTCTTCGGTGATAATCCCTTTTTTTGCGTAATACATTTGGGTTCTGACTTTATCATTAGCCCTTTTCTTTATCCATTCAGTTCTCATCAAAATCCTTTATGATAAATTTTATCTCTTTTTACACTAAAAACCTTAAAATTAGCTTAAAATTTCTTTTTTTAAACGAAAAGACGTTTTTTACAAAAAGTAACAATTTTTTTGTATAATTTCGTAACATCATTACAAAAGGAAACATTTTGAATGTTACTTTAATTATCCTTAGCGCGGGAAATTCGACAAGATTCGATTATCCTGTCAAAAAGCAATGGCTAAGAATAGAAAACAAACCGCTTTGGCAATTCGTAGCCGAGAGGTTTAATCAATTTTTCGAGTTTAAAAAAACAATTCTTACCGCAAATAAAAACGAAGTAAGATTATACGAAAAACTTTGCGATTATACAATCGTACCCGGAGATAAAGAGAGACAATTAAGCCTCAAAAACGCTCTTGAATATGTAGATACCGAATATGTAATGGTAAGCGACGTGGCAAGAGCTTGCGTACCAAAAGAGATAATTCAAAATCTGCTTCAAAATCCTGCCGATTGCACCGTACCTTTTATAAAACCTGTCGATACGGTGGTATATGAAAATTCTACAATCGACAGAGACAAAGTAAAACTAATCCAAACTCCGCAACTAAGCCGCACGGAAATTTTAAAAAGAGCACTTGATACCGACAAACTTTTTACCGACGAAAGAGCGGCGATAGAAGCAATAGGCGGAGAGATAAAATATATCTCAGGTAGTGAAAAAAGTAAAAAAATAACCTATTTTAAAGACTTAAACCTGTCTTGTTTAAAAAAACCTTCAAAAGATATCTTCACCGGCACCGGATACGACACTCATAAATTCGAAGAAAATAAAGAGATGTTTCTTGGAGGCGTAAAAATAGACGTTGATTACGGATTCAAAGCCCACAGCGACGGAGATGTGGCGATTCACGCACTCATAGACGCACTGCTCGGTGCCGCCGGATATGGAGATATCGGGGAATTTTTCCCTGATGACGACCCTAAGTTTAAGGGAATCTCAAGCGTAAAGCTTTTAGAATACGTAAAAGAGACGTTGCTTAAAACCGGCTTTGAAATAGTCAATGCGGATTTGACTATCATAGCTCAAAAACCAAGACTTAAAGAATATAAAACCAAAATCCAAAGAAACTTATCCGACCTACTTGGCGCACGTGTAAACGTAAAAGCCACTACAAACGAAAAAATGGGCTTTATCGGAAGATGTGAGGGGGTTGCAGTTATCGCTAACGCAAATTTAAAATATAAGGACTGGCATGAAGATTATAATAGTAGAAAATGAACTCTACTTAGCTCAAAGTATCCAAAACAACCTGAGCGAAAAACTAAACGCAAGATGTGAAATTTACGCTTCGTATGACGAAGCTATGAAAACAAACGGCGATATTTTCATAATCAACACCAATCTCCAAGGAAATATCGAACCGCTTATCAAAGAGAAGAAAAACTCAATAATCATCCTCTTAGCTCCTTATGTTACATATTCAAGCGTAACGCACCCTATCGAGCTTGGAGCAGACGATTATCTTCAAAAGCCTTTTTCAATCGAGGAGCTTATCAGAAAAATAAAACACCTCATCGAATATTACAAACTAAAAAGAAAAGTAAAACTTCTTGAAGATTTCATAGAATATCTGCTTCACGATATCGAAATTACTATGCCTAAATATTCGTTTCCGGTATTTATTAAATCGACTCCTAACAAAGCCGTCGAAAAACTCGTATATGAAATAGCGAAAAAAGAAAACAAAGATATAAAAATCATAGACCTTGAAAAATTCAATAAAAAAGATTTTAACAGTGACGATGTTATATACTGCTGTTTGAATTACGAAAAAGTAGAAGACGAAGAGATTTTGAAATTCGTCTCAAAATACGATTCGATAATACTATTACCGAAAAACTACGACAAAATAACAAACAGATGTGTCGAATTCGAAGTTACGAAATCGAACTTTTTCGATAACGAAATTTTAAGCATAGAAGAATATATAAAATTCATCATCACCTCCCATCAGCACAAATTTCCCGATACGGAGCTCAGTAAAAAGCTCGGCATAAGCAGAAAGAGCCTGTGGGAGAAAAGGAAAAAATATGGAATCTTCAAACAAAAATAAGATTTTTATAGACAAAGAAGCCTATTATACGCTTGCAATGGTGCAAGCGGGATTATTAAATCCGATAGATAAACTGATGAACAGCAAAGAAGCGAAAATCGCTGATACGGAAAAAAAATACAAAGGAAAATCGGTACCTTTTTCTTTTATTTTGGCACCTGCCGGAAAAAGAAACGAAGAAGTCCTAAAACAAAATCCCCAAAAAATAGAACTTTACTACAACAATAAAAAAATAGGCGAAGTGAATGTAGAAGAGATATATGAAATAGACCCGCTAAAAAGAGTCGAAACAATTTACGGCACCAAAGATACCAAAAACTACCCTCAAGTCGCAAGAACGTTAAAAAGGCTCGGAAAATACGCTATTGCAGGTGATTTTTGGGTTGAAGATTACGGAATCAAAAAAAAGATAGACTACGCAAGAGAGCTTATAAAAAACAAAGAAAAAGTTGTCGGTATGACAATGCACGCAAAGCCGATTCACAGAGTACACGAAAAAATTATGAGACAAGCTATCGAAAAAAACGACTTATTAATTATTTTTTTGATAAAAAACATTCAAGAAGACGAAGTGCCTTATAAATTAAGATTCGAATCTTTAAAATTCGTTGTTGAAAACTATTTTCCAAAAGACAAAATCATTATAATTCCTCTACTAAACACATATATCTTCTCAGGAGTTAACGAAGCGATACTTGATGCCATGATGGCAAAAAATTTCGGTTGTACCAAATTTATTATGGGGCAAACACACAAAGGTTTAGGCATATATTACGAAGCGGACCATTTAAAAAGCATTTTCGATTCAATGGATATCGGAATAGAAATCGAAACTATAAACGAATACGTTTATTGCGACAAATGCAAAACTATCGTAAGCGTCAATTCATGTCCTCACGGTAGTCATCACCATATCAGCTATCACAGCGATTCGATTTTCGAGCTTATAAAAACGGGGCTTATGCCGCCTACAATTTTGATGAGAAAAGAGATAAGCGCTAAATTTTTAGCTCATATGTTCCCGAATAGATTTAAAAACCTACAAAAACTCTATTACGATATAGCCCCGAATAAAGGGCTTATCGAAGAAAATAAAGAAGAAGATTTTTATATTGCACTTATGAAACTTTATCAAACGAGCTCTTTAACATAAGGAAAAAAATGACGTTCAAAGACAGATTCGATGCCGGAGTAAAACTTAGCGAGGTGTTTGAGTTTCCTGAAAACTCCGTTATTTTTGCAATCCCAAGGGGCGGAGTACCCGTAGGATATGCAATAGCAAAAACAAAAAAAATCCCAATGGATTTAATTGTTGTAAGAAAACTCCCGATCCCCGGTAATCCGGAAGCCGGATTCGGGGCTATTAATATGGACGCAAGAGCGATTTTGAATCCGGCGTTTGATGCTTTATTTTCTCAAATTCCTGTTGAAGAGATTGCAAAAGACGTATTGAACGAAGTACTTAGAAGAAACGATCTTTACAGAAACTCAAGAGGTTACTCATCTTTAAAAGGAAAAACGGCTATCGTAGTGGATGACGGATTTGCCAGCGGATATAGCGCAATAGCCGCTTATGAATACCTAAAAAAACTACATCCCGATAAAATAATCGCAATAGCCCCCGTGTGTCCGAAAGAAACGAAAAAAATGCTTGAAAATTATTTTGACGAAGTCTATTGTCTTATCGAAAGCGAAAACAAACCTTTTGCAGTGGCAAATTTTTATGACGATTTTCATGATTTAAGCGATGATGAGGTGATTGATATGTTGTATGATTTAAGAAAGGAGAATTTACTTCATGAATAAACTAAATTGGTTCTTACTAACCGGATTTTATAGCGGTCTTTTGCCAAAGGCTCCCGGCACTTGGGGAAGTATTGTTGGTGTGATAATAGCTTATTTGGTTATTGCGTATATGCCAAATCCGAATATGACTATTATGCTTTTAGCGGCACTTTTTTCAATAATAGGCTTTAAACTCGTAAACGAATACGAAGCAAACGGAGGAATTCACGACGACAAAAGAATCGTAATAGACGAAATCGCCGGAGTTTTGATAACCATAGGCGTTTTAGGGGATTTGAAACACGACACTTTTATAAAACTCCTTTTGGCTTTCATATCTTTTAGGCTTTTTGATATTTGGAAACCTTCGATTATCGGAAAAATAGACCAAAAAGCAAAAGGCGGTCTCGGAGTTATGGGCGATGATATTTTAGCCGGAATTTTCGGAGGAATTTTTGCGGGAATTTTATATATGGGGTATCTGAAGTTAAAAACTATGATATAATTTAACTAAATCGCTCTTAGTAAAGGAGCCGCAATGAGTGAAAAAAAAGCATTCAATACTCTCTCAGCGGCAATGCTTGGAATCGGTACAATGGTGGGTATCGGTATTTTTATCGTTATCGGACTTGCCGGTAGTATTGCGGGTAATCTTGTTTGGATCTCTTTTGTAATCGGCGGTATTATTGCTCTTCTTAGCGGTTACTCTTTAGCAAAACTCGCCATCAGATTTCCGAGCAGAGGCGGGATTATCGAATATTTAGTCCAAGAATTCGGAGAAAATCCTTTTTCGGGGTCTTTGAGCGTAATGTTTTATTTTGCTCAACTCGTAACGCTTGCGGCTGTTGCTAAAAGTTTTGGAGAATACGGAGCAAGGCTTTTTGGTTATCATTCGAAATTTATGATTGACGCTTTTGCAGTTGGAATAATTCTATTTTTTACGTTTATTAATCTACTCGGAGCGACTCTTGTAGCAAAAAGCGAAAATATAATAGTCGCAATTAAACTGATAGCCCTAACTATCTTTACAATCGCAGCACTAATGACGATAAAACCTCAATATCTATCCATGAAAGACGCACCTCCGATTATTAACGCCGTTTTTGCTATAGGTCTCACATTCTTCGCATATCAGGGATACAGCGTAATTACAAACGCAATAGAAGATATGGAAAATCCGAGCAAAACGGTACTAAAAGCTATGTTTATAGCAATAGGAGTGGTAACGATTCTTTATGTAAGCGTTAGTATTGCAGTACTTGGGAATTTACCTCTTAGCGAAGTTATAAAAGCAAAAGATTACGCTCTTGCAGAAGCGGCAAAACCGGTTTTCGGAGAGCTCGGATTTAAAATTATGTCCGTTGTTGCTCTTATTTCGGCAACAAGTGCTATTAATGCGACAATCTACGCCGCTACGGAAATCAGCTATACTCTTGCAAAAAAAGGCGAACTTCCGAAAATTTACGAATACAATGTTTTTCATTCGTATGAAGGTCTGCTTATTTCCACCGCTTTGATTATCCCTATGGTTTTATTTTTCAATCTAAGCGAAATAACTACGGTTGCTGCGCTTAGCGTATTGATTATTCAAGCTTTAGTGCATTTCGGACATATCAAATTAACTCCTAAAACCGGAGCGAATAAAGGAGTTATAATTTTCGCTTTTTTACTTATGACTTTCGTAGTTTTAGCTACATTGTACTATAATGCAAAACAAGATATCAAAATTATTTATTACTTAATCGGCGGATTCGTAATAGCTTACATAATCGAGATAATTTTAAGAAAATTCTTCAATCGTACCGTCAAAAAACAAATTAAAGGTCTAACGGGTGAACTCTTCTAAAATTGATCCCAAAAATTTAATGGCTCTTGAGAGAGCCGTTGCAGCGCTTATAGGAATTGCGATATCGTTTATCGCACTTGGATTTATTATCGAAAAATTCGAGCTTTTTTTACATCTTGTAGCAATGCAGTTAGGCAATAAGTCTCTTTCGATAAAAGCGGTAGAAAATGCATCGTTTTATAAATGGATGGGAATAAGTATTATTTTAGCGGGTGCGATTTTAGCAATTTATTCATATTTTTATTACACGAAATGGATAGAACTTTTACAAAAAGGAGAGTTAGACACCGACAAAAAGGTTTTTTTAGTATTAGCCCTTTTTGTCGCCGCTATTGCGGTTATATTGATTCTCTCGATGATTTGGTTTTAAAAATCATACCCTAAACCGAAATATGCATATTCCACACTAAAAGACAAATCCGCCGGACCTATCAAGTTTACTCCGTTTATTTCTACGTTTTTTACTTTCCAATAGTTATATCTATATCCGAAAGTTACGAAAAATTTCGGAGAAAACGAAATAATCCAAATTTTCTTTCTTCCGGCTTTAGCTTGAAGTTTTACACCGATATCATAACTCAAATAATTACCGCTATCGTATTGATCGATACCTGCTTCTTTATTTTTTACGCGAGCCATTTGATATGCATACTGAGCATCTCCATAAACGGTTAAAAAGCTTAGAATCTCTTTTTGAGCTCTGACACTAGGCCCGATTTTATAAGTAGTAAAATCCGTTTCCGAATCGCTTAAATATCCATATCCCGGAAGAGTATTATCAACATTATCGGAATCCGAACTAGCAGAATCGTCTCCTTTACTTTTTATATACGGTCCGCTGATACCAAGCAAAACACCAACACCCAGATAATCTCCACCCTCTCTATAAAAATCTCTTCCTAAAACTATATTCGCATCAACCCCTTGCAGCTTATAATCAAAAGTTAAAGAGTTTGTTAGCGTATTAGAACTCACGACCGAATTATATGTATTTATCGTATTTGTAACGCTTTTTGATTTATAAAAAGCAAGTTTATATGAAAAGAAAAATTTTGTACCTAAAATATTTTTGTGATGATTATAAAAAGCAAATACATCGATATCTTGACTTACGGTTTTACTTAAACCGAAAAGCCCACCTTTTATACTAAACGTACCTTTTCCGTATTCAAACTCGGCTCCAAATAAAACCCCTATCAAAACAAAAAAAAATAAAACCTTCTTCAAACTTTCTCCTTAAAAATTTTTACGGAAGAGCGAATACTCCTCCTTGACATTGTCTCACACCTACCATCGGTTTTGCGTTGTCAATTAATTCTTGAAGTCCTAATTTAGTCGGGTCTCCTTTGAGGTTTATTCTTATTTCGGTTATATAGATTTGTCCTTTTTTTCTTTTACAAATCAATTGAAATTTTCTTTTATTTTTTTCTCCGAAAGCTCCGCCGAAAACAAATCTGATTCTTTGAAGACTAACCCATTGTCCCATATGCATTCTTACGAAATCTAAAAATTGAGTTTCGTTAAATTGTTGAGTCAGTTTAACTGCGGTTAAAAAATAAGTTTGAGCATCGGTTCCGAAACAAGTTCCGTGTTTTTTCCATTCGTATCTTGCAAATCCGTCTTTTGCGCCCGGCATAAATTTTTCGAGAACTTTCCACATTAAAGGTGAAAGTTTGAATTTATATCCGATATGACAATAATTTCTATTTTTAGGCCAAAGTCCGTGAAGCGTAAAATGAGTAAGAGAATAATCTCCCGGCCTTCTCATTCTACATACTTTTTTGTTTTCCACTTTACAAAAGCTATTTAACCAAGTAAGAGCCAAAATATTTTCTTTTGACACGGCAAAAAGCAATGATGAAAAAAGTAAAGTTAACGCTAAAAGCTTTTTCATAATATCTCCTTAATTTTCTTTATTTTTTCGATATCGTCTCGGATTTTGTATTCTATCCCCTCACTTCCGAACCCTCTATCCACAACGTAAACGTCAAGTTTTTTTAAAATATACTCGATTTCCCTGGTCTTATCATAAGCTACGCTAAAATCATACTCAAAAACTTGCTTATATTCAATAAGTTCGGCTCTTTTTATAACTTCATTCGCAGCGTCGCTATAAGCTTTTACAAGTCCGCCGACTCCCAAAAGAATACCTCCGAAATATCTGACGGTTATTATTCCCACATTTATAAGGTTGTGACCTTGCAAAACTTTAAGAGTAGGTCTTCCGCTGCTACCTCTTGGCTCTCCGTCATCTGAAGAACCTTCCACTATTTGATTATGTTCGTTTAAATATCTGAATGCGGTTACGTGATGATTTGCTTTTGGGTGTCGTTTTTTTAAGTCGTTTAAGGTTTCTTCAAAAGAAGAGAAAGGAACTAAAAAGGAGTGAAATTTAGACTTTTTTACCTCGATACTTGCGGCAAAAAGTTTATTGACCGTCTTCATTAATCAAAAAGTTTATTAATGCTTTCGTTATAAACTATTCTTCTTATAACTTCGGCAAAAAGTTTTCCTGTTTTAAGAACTCTGATTTTTTCGCACGTTTTGTTAAAAGGAATAGTATCGGTAATAATAAGCTCTTCAAGTACCGAATCTTTGATTCTCTCTATTGCAGGTCCTGATAATACTCCGTGAGTTGCAAACGCTCTAACGGATGTAGCACCTCTGTCTTTGAGAGCTTTTGCGGCTTTTACCATAGTACCCGCCGTATCTACCATATCGTCGATTAAGATTACGTCTTTTCCTTCTACGTCACCGATAATATTCATAACTTCACTAACATTCGCTTTTTCTCTTCTTTTATCAACAATCACCATATCAAGTCCGAGTTTACTTGCAAAATATCTCGCTCTTGCAACACCACCGATATCAGGAGAAGCGATAATAGGATTTTTTAAATTCATCTCTTTAAAATAGTCAAAAAACAGAATACTTCCGTAAAGGTTATCCACAGGAATATCGAAAAATCCTTGAATTTGCCCTGCGTGAAGGTCGATAGTTACTACTCTGTCAATTCCCGCTTTTTCCATCATATTAGCTACCAACTTTGCGGTAATAGGAACTCTCGGAGCCGCTTTTCTGTCTTGTCTTGCGTATCCGAAATACGGCACTACAGCAGTAATACTTTTAGCGCTCGCTCTTCTCATCGCATCCGTAATAATCAAAAGCTCCATTAAATTATCGTTTGCCGGTGCACAGGTAGGCTGAATAATGAAACAATCAACACCCCTGATACTCTCACCGATTTGAACGTTTATTTCTCCGTCACTAAATCTATTAACCGTAATCTTACTAAGCGGTCTATCGAGATAATATGCAATATCTTCCGCAACTTTTGGATTCGCCGTACCGCTAAAAAGTTTGAATTTCATTTTAACTCCTTTGTTTTGTTAATGAAATGGTAACAAATTAATCTTAAAAAATTCTGTTTTTTACACAAATTTTACATTTATTAAAGATTAAATCTTAAAAGTTTATAATTTAAAACCCATAATCAAATTCACTTTAAAAAATTTATCTTTTAGCCCCTCTAATCCAACCTCCTCCAAGAAGCTTTTCTCCCTCATAAAACACACACGCCTGACCTTTAGCCACTCCTATAGCAGGCTCTTTAAATTTAACAACAGCTTTTGATTTTGTCTCCATTTTAACAATTGCCGGCAGTTTTGGGGCTCTATATCTCACCTTAGCCTCACACTCAAAGACTTTCTCGTCTATAAAAAGATTGACACCTTTTAAAAAGACGTTGGTTTTACCCAAATCTTCTTTATCACCTACGATAAGAGTATTTGTTTTTGCGTCAATCCCGATGACATATTGAGGTTTATGCGATTTAAAAAGCCTAAAACCTTTTCTCTGTCCTATCGTATAAAAAGCATATCCTCTATGAGTTCCTATTTTTCTGCCTCTTTTATCAACGACTTTTCCCGGTTTTTCAGGGTTAAAATGAAATTTTAAAACGTCAATATAATTCGTATCGATAAAACAGATATCTTGAGACTCTTTTTGAGAGGCAAACTCTTCAAGACCTATTTTTTTGGCAATTTCTTTTATCTCGTCTTTCGTATATTCCCCAAGAGGAAAAAGCACTTTCGGTAAGACCTCTTTTTTTATACCAAATAAAAAATAGCTTTGGTCTTTGGTTTTGTCTTTCGCTTCATATAAAAATTCCCCGTCGTTTCTTACGTAATGTCCCGTAGCTGCTTTATCACATCCGTATTTTTCCAAAAAATTCATAAAAATACCGAATTTTATCTGTCTGTTACACATCGCACAAGGATTAGGGGTGGAGCCTTCTTCGTAACTTTTTACAAAATAATCATATACCTCTTTTCTAAACTCTTTTTCCACATCCTCGACATGATACTCAAACCCGATAAGTTTGCTGAGTTTCTCTATCTTTTCCAAATTTTCCTTGTGATTGACACCGCTATGCATTTTCATATAAAGCCCCACCACTTCGTATCCCGCTTCTTTTAAAAGATATGTAGTTACCGCACTATCAACCCCGCCGCTTATTCCGACTAATACTCTCAAAATTCACTCCTCATCATTAAATTCATCATTTCAAAAATTCCTTCATAAAAAAGGTATGGCATTCGATATTTTCAAAAGCGCTTTCAAGTCTTTGAAAAAGTTTGGGTTCTTCCTCTTCCATTTCTTTAAGCCACTTTTTAATTTTAGCTCTTGCATAAGGAGTTTTTACTCCTTCGCTGTCTTTTAACGCAAGACAAGTAGCTTCTCCGTCTATTATCGGAAATTCGTTTTTACTTGCCATATACTCTATCCACTTTTCTCTTACCTTAATCATCGGTCTGATTACCTGAATTCCGGTGTTTGCCGTATAGATAGGAGGCATTGATTTCATCATTCCGTTATAAAACATACTCATAAAAAAAGTCTCCACCGCATCGTCAAAATGATGCCCTAAAGCCAATTTATTAAACCCGAGCTCTTTAGCTTTACTATAAAGCGCTCCTCTTCTCATTCTCGCGCAAAAACCGCAAGGACTGCTTCCGGGGCGTTTTTTTTCATTCATAATTTCCAAAATCGGAGTTTCGTATAAAATATAAGGAATATCGAATCTCTCACACCACTCTTTTAAAGGAGAATAATCAATTCCGGTACCGGCATCGATAGTAATAGCGGCAAGCTCGAAAGAAAAAGGAGCGATTAACTGCATTCTTTTTAAGACGTGTAGCAATACGAAACTATCTTTTCCGCCGCTAAAAGCGACCAAAACTTTATCGTCGGGTTTTATGAGTTCGTATTTTCCCTGAACTCTTCCGACGAATTTAGTAACTTTTTTACTAAAAAATATATCTTTTATCGGATTACTTAACTTTTTGTCCATTTATATAAACTTCGTTGTTTTTAAATTCGATTTGTAAATCAATAATTCCGTTTTTCTTATCGGCCGCAGCAAAAGCAAACGCACTTTGCGGAATGACGTTCATCAAAATCATTTCGATTTCAGGAGTAGTTTTTAGATTGAAAGTCAAATCTATAAAATCTAAATTCTTTTGATTAATTTTCTCTTTTATATTTTGAGTCGGTCTAACTTTTATTTTTGCATTTAAATCTATAAAGCCTAAATCTTTATTTTGAATTTTTATATTTTTTATTTTTAAACCGTAATTTAAATTCAGTCCTTTTTCAATTAAAACAATTAGGTCATTTTCATTAGGTTTCGGCTTATTTTGTATTTTTTCAACTATAGGATAATAAACGTTTTTAATCTCAAAATTCAAATCCACTTTATTTAAAAAGATTTTATTGAAAATATTTATATCATTAACAGATACTTTAGCAATCGCATTAGCTCTTTTTGCAATTGTCGATACAGAATTCGTATTAATGTTATTTAGAGAAATAGTCTTATCTTTTATTTTGATTATAATGTTCATATTAGAAGAAGATTTCGTTACGTTAGCTTCACTAACAGAACTCTCTTTTAAAGAATTTAATTGAAACAAAAAGTTTTTATTATCGTTAAGATATAGTTTCGGAATATTAGTACTCTCTTTTATCAAGTCATTGTGGATATACACAATTCCGTTTATTCCTTCATATCCTAATACGGCTCCGTTATCATCAAGTAAAATTTTATTATCGAAAACTTTGTATTTATATGTTTTAAAATTAGGAGTTATCACTAAAAATTTGATTTTGTCTTTTATAACCGAGTTAAATTGTGCATTTTGAATATCCGTAAAGTTTTTAAGTATTACCTCTTTAACTTTCCCGAAAAACTTCACGTCAGTAACAGGAAGGTTTTTAAAAACGGCTTCAACTCTTAATTTGATATATTTTATTCCGTTATCACCAAGAACTTTTTGAGGAATTTCTACATCAAAAACCCTATCCGTAGTCAGATAAGTGCTTTTTGATTTTAACTCTTTAATTACCACACCCTCTTTTTTCAAATTATCAAGCATTTGATTGAATTTTGCGTTCATTAATTTATTAAAAATAAAAGGCGTAATTGCAATCATTATCGCAAAAGTTATAAACATTACGAGCAGTTTTGAATTTTTCATTTAATTTCCTTTAACATTTCAAGTAAAAATTTTGCACTTACTTTGCTCGATTCTTCCAAAAAGGCGTCAAAATCGACTCCGGCACCCTCTTCTGCCGTATCGCTTATGGCTCTAAGCATAAAAAAAGGCACCTGATAATTCCATGTAACACATCCGACAGCCCCGCCTTCCATTTCGATTGCACTTGCGCCGAAGACCTCTTTTATCCACTCTTTTTTCTCTTTGCTGTGAACGAATTGGTCCCCGCTTGCGATTATTCCTTTTTTCAGTTTAATACCGAGCTTATCGGCTACATGCTCGGCGATATTTATAAGATTGGAGTCACAATCGAAAAATATCTGACTCTCAGGAATAAAGCCGTGCTTATATCCGAATACGGTAAGGTCTATATCGTGCTGACAAACTTCGGTTGCGACTATCAAATCTCCTATTTTCAAATCTTCATCAATTGCTCCCGCCACACCGCTAAAAAGAAGTTTTTCAACACCGAATTTTTCAATCATTGCAGTCGCGGTAATTGCAGCGTTTACTTTTCCGATTTTACTATAAGCAAGTACGATATCTTTATTATCGAAACTTGCCAAATAGTAGGTATTGTTTCCGTGATGAATTTTATCTTTTACTTCCACTTGCTCCAAAATCGGCTCAAGCTCTTCTACCATTGCGCACATTATTCCTATCAACTTTCTTTCCTTAAAAAATATTTTTGCGTAAATGTAAGATGATTATTAAGCTCACACTCCACCAAATCTTCATCAAAATATTTCGCTTCAATCTCAATTTCGCCTTTAGGGTTTATAACTTTGCTTTTTCCCCAAAAACCAAGACCGTCTTCAAAACCTACCCTATTACAAAAAGCGACATACCCGCCGCTTAAAATTGCCATATTTTTCAAGATGGATTCCCAATGCTCTTCGATTAAAAGTTTACCTTCTTTAAATTCTCTTGCCGGAGATGCAGCTATTACGATTATCAAATCGGGCTTTTCTCTTCCCACAAACTCTATACTATCCCCGCTAAATACGTCTTCACAAACGAACATCGCGGTTTTTCCGAATTTCGTATCAAAAGTAGAAAATCCGCTGCCTCCGAAGAAAAATCTACCCTCTTCGAAAACCCCGTATGTAGGAAGATGAACTTTGTCGTGTCTGTGAAAACTATCTCCGATATATAAAGCGGAATTAAAAATTTTTCCTTTATCTTTAATCGCCGCTCCCAAAACCACGTCTTTATCAAAGCTTAGGTTTTTAAAAAACTCCTCATTAAAAGCGTCTTCCAATAACGCGTCTTTCACTTTGTATCCGTTCATACTGAGTTCCGGAAAAACGACCAAATCGACATCGGTTTTTTTAATAAACTCCAAATGTTTATCAAGATTATCGGGTGAGAGTTTTGGTCTTATTTGAGCTAAAGCTATTTTCATTATTATCCTTGAATAGTGTTAATTACTTTTTCCAAACTTGCCATATCAGTAATAGGCAGAGTTTTTTTCTTAGTGATTTTTCTATTGATACCCATCAAAACTTTTCCGCCGAATTCCACAAACATATCAACTTCATCTTCGTAATTTTTGATAGATTGTTTATAAAGTACCGGTTTTGTAAGCTGTACGGGTAAAACTTCAAGAGCTTCCGATTTTGTCGTATATTTTTTAGCCGTCACGTTACTAACAACAGGTAAAAACTCATCTTTTACATATTCGTTTACAAGTTCTTTTAGAGGCTCGCTCGCACTCTCAAGCAAAGGACAATGACTTGCAACGCTCATATTTAAAAGCATAACTCTTTTAGCGCCTTTTTCTTTTAATACGGGCTCCAATTTTTCCAAATCTTCTCTAATTCCAGCAATTACGATTTGCCCGTCGCTATTATAATTCGCAGGCCAAACTTGAAGGTTGGAATTTTTACACACTTCTTCTACAGTTTCGTCATCAAGTCCCAAAACAACCATCATTGAGCCGACTTTGTCTTTAAAAGCGGCGTTCATAAGTTTTCCTCTTTCGTGTACAAGCTTAATAGCATCGGCAAGTTCAAGA
The DNA here is from genome assembly GCF_003752135.1 of Caminibacter pacificus. Classification (NCBI taxonomy): domain Bacteria; kingdom Pseudomonadati; phylum Campylobacterota; class Epsilonproteobacteria; order Nautiliales; family Nautiliaceae; genus Caminibacter; species Caminibacter pacificus. Next base: position 113,754 of record NZ_RJVK01000001.1, on the reverse strand, counting down.
GCGCCTGCGGCATATAAAGCACTGAATTCTCCTAAAGAGTGCCCCAAAGCATACTGAAAATCAAAAGGAGTATCTTTAAAAAGTTCATACGCGATAGCGGAATAAAGCAAAATTGCAGGTTGTGTGAATTCCGTTTTATTGATATCGTCGTTTTCTTCGAACATCAACTTTTTAAAATCAGTTTTTATCGCTTCACTTGCGATTTCAAACATTTCACGAGCTTTTTGTGAATTATCATAAAAATCTTTTCCCATTCCCACAAACTGAGAACCTTGCCCAGGAAACAAAAGTCCAAGTTTCATACCTATCCTTTTTTGCAAAATTATATCAAACTTTTAAAATATACCCTTCTTTCGGTACGGAAATGATATTTAATTTAAGTTTTTTTTTCAGTCTGCTAACGAGCAGATGTATCGCATTATCGCTCGGATAGGTATAGCCGTAAATATCATCTCTTATCATCTCATAAGTTACGATTCTATTTTTATATTGCAATAATAAAAATAAAAGAGAGGACTCTTTTTGAGTAAGTTTTACCAATTCGCCGTTTTTACTTACAATTTTGTTATAAAAATCTATTTCGATATCATTTAATCTGATTTTTTTAGGACAATATTTTTTAAGTTTAAAAATAATCTCCTCTAAAAATACCGGTTTTTGAATAAAATCCGCAATACCTAACGCATATACTTTTCTAATAAGTTCAACACTTTTCTCAGTGCTTATTAAAATCACATCTTTTATTTTATAATTTTTTATTGCGTCTATTATCATATTTTTATTCATATCCAAATCCGCTATTAAAAAACTATATTTCTCTTTTTCGTTTATAAAGTTTAAATTTTTATAAATTATTACTTTATATCCGTTATGAAGTATGATTTTTGATAGATTTTCAATAATTTTTTCATCCAAAGTTACTAATCCTACTGTCATAACCTATCCTTTCACCGACTCAAAATCGGCATTTTTGGTTAAAAAAAAAGTTCATTGAGTAAAATCTGACATAAATTTGACAGAATAAAAAAATATAATTAAATGAATTTTTCATATGAAAGGATTCAAATGTTATTTAAAAAAACCGATACAAAAAATGTTGACTTATCAAGAGAAAATTTAAAATTAAAAGAAGAAATTGAAAGACTTAACAATGAACTTTCAAATTTAAAACAAGAAAATTACAGACTCAAACAATCTTTATATAATTATAACACTAATCAAGACAAAATGGCAATAGTAGAACATCTTCTGGAAATAAGTAATGAAAACATTTCCGAAATTGCTGAAAATGCAGACGAAAATATAAGCCAAATACATGAATTAGTAGAAATTAACCGAGAAGTCAAAGGAGAAATTCACGAACTTCGTGAAACATTTGATAAATTTATGTCTGAAATTAAAAACCTTATAAATTTTGCGGCAACAGCAAAAGAAAATATCGTAAATTTAAACGAAAGTGTCGAGAATATCTCGCATGTTATCCAGCTTATTAAAGATATTGCCGATCAAACCAACCTGCTCGCTTTAAATGCCGCTATCGAAGCCGCAAGAGCCGGGGAAGCGGGTAGAGGTTTTGCGGTTGTGGCGGATGAAGTTAGAAAACTTGCCGAAAGAACTCAAAAAGCGACTCACGAAGTTGAAGTTACGATAAACGTACTAAAACAAAACAGCTCCAATATGACTGATGAAGGCCATAAACTTGACTCGATTATCGAGCTTATGAGTAATTTTATGAAAGATTTTAAAGAAGGTTTTGACAAATTATACGAAATAGATATTCAAACATTTGAAAATTTCGAAAATTTAGCCGACGCATTAACTGCATTACAACAAAAAATAAACAATATGTTTTACACAATCAAAAACTATCAGGAAAAATTAATAGGAGAGCAAAAAGCATTTAAAGACAAAGGTTCTCACAGCTTTGACGAATGGTACAGCTCATCCGAAAAAACATTCGGTAAAACCGATAGTTACAAACAGATAAGTTCATCCCAAAACAGACTTGAAGATAATTTCAAAGACGCTATGAATATGTCTATGAAAGATTCTTTGGGAGAGTATAAAAAAGCACAAAACGAAACAAAAACAATGTATAAATTATTAGACGATATGGTAGAAGAAAAAGCTTAATTCAACTTCGGGCGATTAACATCGTCACTTGCCCGAAGTTAAACGTTTCGAGCTTTTCGATATTGAAACCGCACTCTATAAAAAGCGCGGCAAGTTCATTTGGAGTATAAAAATTCTCGATGGAATTGGGTAAATATTCATAAGCTTCTTTGTTTTTACTTAAGATTCCGCCGATTTTAGGAAGAATTTTATTCGAATAAAAATCCACACATTCCCTAAATTTATTAGGTTTTTCCGCTTTTGTAAATTCAAGGACCAAAACTATCCCGTCTTTTTTCAACACTCTTTTAAATTCGCAAATCGCTTTTTTTATCTCCAAAACGTTTCTTATTCCGAAAGATATACTAATGCCGTCAATAGTTTTACTCTCACATGGAATATCTGTAGCATACGCTTTATAAAACTTAACTTCCGGAAATCTTTTTTTTGCTACTTCAAGCATACCGACACTCGGGTCAAGACCGCATATTTTTATGTTAATATCTTTTTTATTCGCCTCTTTTTTCCATATTTCTATCATATCACCAGTACCGCAAGCAACATCTAAGATTTTTACATCTTTTTTATCGATTAATTCAAGAGTCTTTTTTACAGCTTTTTCTCTCCATTTTTTATCGATTCCGAATGTCAATACTCTATTTACAAAATCATATTTTTTAGCGATAGAGTCAAACATTCTTACAATCTGTTCTTGTTTACTCACTTAGCCCCCTATAAATAACTATTCATTTCTCAAATTGTACCAAAAAAAGAGAGAAAATCAGCAGATTCTCGGAAGAAGTTCACCTTTAGGAAGTTCTATCACTCTTTTAGTGCCCCATGGAGATTTTAAAATTACCTTGTCATCATCAGTCACTTCACCGATAATCGAAGCGTTTTGATTAAAGCTTTTTAAAATTTCCTCAGCCTTTAAAGCGTCTTTTTCACTTACAGCAACTATAAAAGTACCCTCATTCGCCAAATCCATAGGTTCAAAACCGAAAATTTCACAAAGTCCCACAACCTCGTCACTAATAGGTAGTTTTTCTTCTTCTATCTCGATTCCGACACCGCTTGCCTCGCTCCATTCGTTAAGTACGGCGCTTATTCCGCCTCTTGTAGCATCTCTAAGGGCTTTTATATCCAAACCTGCATCAATCAAAGCTTTTACCTCATCCCAAAGCAATTTACAATCGCTCTTAAGCTCGGTTTCAACCCCGTATCTGTGAGCCATTATTACCGTTCCGTGTCTTCCGATATCTCCGCTTACAAGAATCTTATCGCCTTTTTTTAAGTTGGAAGCACTGATTCCAGGCCTTATAACTTCACCGATTCCCGATGTATTGATAAATATCTTATCCACACTTCCGGCCGGCACTACTTTCGTATCTCCCGCTACGATTTTAGCTCCCGTTTTCTTAAGCTCCTCGGCCATACTTTTAACTATTTTTTCAAGTTCGTCAAACTCAAGCCCCTCTTCAATCATAAACCCGCATGTTAGGTACTTGGGTTTTGCTCCCATCATTGCCAAATCATTGCAGGTACCCACAACGCTTAATTTTCCGATATCTCCTCCGTTAAAAAATATAGGGGAAACGGTAAAAGAATCGGTAGTAAAAGCAAGTCTCTCACTACCCTCAATAATCGCGGCGTCTTCCGACTTTGTCAAAATTTCATTATCGAAATATTTATAAAAAAGTTCGTTTATAAGTTTATTGGTCTCTTTTCCACCACCACCGTAGCTCAAAGTTATTTTCATTTTCTTCCTTTTTCTTGCATAATAAGCTCTTCTTTTGAAACTTGAAAATTTTTATCAAGTTTATAATTTTTAGATAACTCAAAAAGCCTATTTAAAGATTTTTTTATATTCTACTTTTTTAGACATCAAATGCTTTTTTTGTTTATTATACCATATCCCTAAGCTTTATAAACTCATCCTTGTTGATATTTAACTGACTTAATATTCCCTTTAAAAGTCCAGGTTTTAATACTTTCTTCTTATAAGCCGGAACAACGATAATTTCTCCTTTATCATTCTTAAAGATTCTGTGATTTCCTCTATTTTGTCTATCAAGATAAAACCCCAACTTTTTTAAAATTTTAATAAACTCTCTTCCGGTAATGTTAGTAAGTTTCATTTTTGACACCTTTTATAAAACTTATCTTTCATAAAAGTAACTTGAGAAAACGCTTTTTTTGCTCCTACTTTTAAAATACTTTCACTATATTGATATTCTAAATTACTATTTTGATAAAACCTACCAAAAGGGTCTACCATAATATACGATTCTCTCATATCTTCACTTGATTCAAAAAACTTATTAACATTTACTTTTATGTGCAACTTTTTAAACCTTTCATATTGCCAATCTTCACAAAAAACAGTTTTTTTAAAAGGAAATGCTTGTAATATTTTCCATTTATTAGGATTTATTTTTTCTATAAAGTCACCTAAAAATTCGTTATAATTAAACCTATTTACGACTGTGTTTATTTTTATTTGGATATTTGGATTTAAACTTTTTATTAACTTAATTTTCTCATAAAAATATTCTCTATTTAAAATCTTTTTATCAAACCTCCCAATTTTTTTTATGGTATCTTCTTTTAAAGAATCAACACTAATTCCAATCATAGTTAAAAAGTTTACACTCTCTAAAATCTTATCTGAATTAGAAAAGTTGGTAATTATAGAAACATCAAAACCAATGCTTTTAGCACTTTTAATAATAAAATTCAAATCTTTTACCAACAAAGGCTCTCCACCTGCTAAATTAAGTCTAATTCTTTTATAATTTTGAGCAAAATAACTATATACTTCTTTTAACAGTTTTAAACTATTACTTTTATCAAAATATATTTCTCTTTCCGATTTTTCATACTTTGCAAAACAGTAAAAACATCTATAATTACATTTTTGTATAATATGCCAATTAATAACAATCTCTTTCATTTTATACTCCTTTTTTTTCGAAGAATATGAAAAAAAGGAGAAAAATAAAGGAAAAAAGTGGTTTTAATTCATATTGATCATTTCATTGAAATAAACAAGGATTTATTCACTCTTAATAAGCTATCAACAATATTAGGAAAAATCAGTGGATATAATAAAAACACAATAAAAAATAAACTTATAAAATCAAAAAAAGACTCAAACTTTTTACCTTTAAAAAATCAACTTGAAAAATCCCAAAAAGAAGAAATAAACTTAATTTTAAAACATTTAGAAAGTAATTTTATTGAAACATTTAAACTTCTACCTGAACTTTACGAGCTAGCTAAAATTGAAGAAAATATTATTAAAAACGAACCTATTGAAAATTATGACGTATTAAAAAAATTTCTTAAAAATGATGAAATTGAAGACATAACTAACAAAAAATTTACAAAATCAAAAATCATTACTTTAAAAGCTTCGTATTTTAATCTTATAACCTGGAGCAAAAATCTGTTCCCAGGAATTAAAGAAAACACAAAAAATTTTTTTACATATTATAAAATAGAAAAAGAAAAAAATTTATTAAAAGCATTTTTTAATAGCAAAATATTCAATATGACTCCTCACGAAAAAAGAAACATAAGAAATATAATAAAAAACAACCAATTAATTAAATTTAAAACTTTTGAAAAATATATCTCCTTTGAATATAAAAAACAAAGCATTTATTTATATTTTTTTTATCTATATCTCAGATATTTGACATTATTAAAAAAAGAGCTAAATATAGAAGAAAAAGAATGGGAAAAATTTATAAATTTTATAATTATTTTTTAATTTACCTATCAGACCTATAATTTGCGTTACAAGCCAATCGTCACTTACCATACAACTACAATTAGAGTACAAACTATGTTAAACTAATCAACCTAATAATTTTATCTTTTAATTCTTCAAGCTTTTCATCACAAATCATATAAACAATTTCTGCATCTAAATTTATATAATGATGAGAAATTATTTCTCTTGTTTTTATAATTTTGCTCCAATACTCTTTATCATCAACTTGTAATAAAAACTCTTTATCTTTTTTATCAATATTTTTTAAAGCTTCTCCAACAGCTTGAAGTCTCATTGAAATTGCATCAAGTATTAAAAGTCCATCTTCTGTTAAAAAATCATCAACACTCTTTATTTTTTTAAACCTTTTCTCAATTAATTCAATACTTTCTAAAATAAACTCCAAAAGAACTAAAATCTCACTTTTATCCATAAATCACTTCTTTTTTAATTTTTTCCAATACCCTTTTGTCACTAAATTTATGAGGATAATAGATATCAACTTTTTGATGAAAGCTATTTTCCAAATATTCATAAAGTCCAACTAAATTATCGAAATTTTTTTCTTCAAATTCAACATAAATATCAATGTCACTGTTTTTTGAATTCTCATTTTTAGCAAAAGAGCCAAAAAGCCCTATCTTTTTTGCTTTAAACTTTTGATAAATTTCATTTTTATGACTTTTAAGAAAATTCAGGATTTCTCTTTTAGTCATCAAAAGCCTTTTTGTTTATTATACCAAATTACCTATCATACCTATAATACGCGTTACAAGCACCCTCATCACTAACCATACAGCTTCCGAGAGGATTTTCAGGCGTACATGCCGTGCCGAATACTTTACAATCTTTAGGAGTGGCAAGACCTCTTAAAATATCACCACAGATACACATTTTATGGTCGTCAATCGGTTCGTTCGGTAAAACATCGGCCCAAATTTTTTCGGCATCGAATTCAGCGAATTCGTCTCTTAATTTCAAAGCGCTTTTTGGAATATCCCCAAGACCTCTCCATCTAAACGTATCTCTTACTTCCATATATTTATCTATCATTTTTTGAGCCACTACGTTACCTTCCCAAGTAGTCGCTCTTTTATATTGAATCTCAACTTCACATCTGCCTTCGTTTTTTTGCTTTAAAAGCATTAAAATACTCTCCATTACATCCACGGGCTCAAACCCCGCAACCACTACAGGTGTTTTATAATCATCGGTCAAAAACTGATAGCTCTTAGCACCGATAATAACGCTAACATGGCTCGGTCCTATAAATGCGTTGATTTTAGCTTCTCCACTATCCATAATAGCCCTCATCGGAGGCGGTACCAAAACGTGATTGATATGATAATAGATATTTTTGATTCCTTCTTTAAACGCTCTATCCATGAGTGCGGCCGTCATAGGAGTCGTCGTCTCAAATCCTATAGCAAAAAATACCACTTTTTTATCAGGGTTTTCTTTTGCGATTTGCAATACGTCAAAAGTCGAATGAAGAGGTCTAACATCGGCACCCTCGGCTCTGACTTTAGCAAGGCTTGATTTGCTACCCGGTACTCTTATCATATCCCCGAGAGTCGCTAAAATAACATCCGGTTGTTTGGCAAGTTCTATTGCATGGTCGATTCTCTCTTTTGGCATTACGCACACGGGACACCCTGGACCGTGAATAAAAGTAATATTTTCGGGCATCAGTTGTTTTAAGCCGTATTTCATAATAGTATGGGTATGACCGCCGCAAATTTCCATAACTCTCATAGGCTCTTTTAATTTTGCGGCTTCTTTATGGATGAGTTTATTTAAAGTTTTTATGGCTTCGGGGTCTCTGAATTTAAAATACAAATCTTTAAGAGTTAAACTCATTTTTCATCCTCCGTAGGAGGCTTGTATAAAAGCGGACCGTCTTCCGTCACTAACTTTTCAGGGTCGATTTCGTATTCTTCCTGCATTGCGGCTTCGGCAAGCTGCTTATAAATTTCTATACTTTCAAGTGCTTCTTTTTCATCGATTTTACCCATAGCGTATCCGACGTGAATAAGTACGTAATCTCCCTCTTTTACAGGTTCGGGCATCAAATCGAGACTAACAACCCTTTTAACTCCCAAAGTATCCACTTCGGCCATATTATCTTCCGTTATTTTCAAAACTTTACTCGGAATTGCCAAACACATTATTGCTCCTTAATATTTATAAAAATTATCTGTTTTCAAGAGACTTTAAATGCTCTTCTCTTTTACTCTTAATCCATTCGATTATTTCATCAAGCCCCTCACCGGTTTTGTTGTTTAAAAGCACTACAGGAACTCCGGGCTTTAGTTTATTTGCCGCTTCTTTTGCTCTTTTTACGTCAAAATCGAAAAATTCAAGCATATCGGCTTTTGTGATAACTACGATATCCGCTTTTCTAAACATTACCGGATATTTTTCTATCTTGTCATCACCCTCAGGCACGCTAACAAACACCATATTATAATGAGCTCCAACATCATAGCTTGCCGGACATACCAAATTTCCTACGTTTTCGATAAAAGCCACTTCAACTTCGTCAAAAGGAAAATGAGGAATTGCGTGTTTTACCATTCCGGCGTCAAGATGACACGCCCTACCCGTTTGAAGTTGAAAAGACCAAATTCCTTTATTTCTAATTCTCTCGGCATCGCGAGAAGTCTCAAGGTCTCCTTCGATTACCGCAAATTTATAAGGAAGCTTATCCGCTAAATTTTCAAGAGTCGTCGTTTTTCCGCTTCCCGGAGAGCTCATCATATTAAAACAAGTGATTTTATGCTCATCAAATGTTTTTCTTATTTCATCGGCCATTGCGTTATTTTTTGAGAGAATTTTTTCAATTACGGTCACTTTGTGAGATAGTTGGGGATTATTTTTAATATCTTCGTTAATCACCTCTTCTTTATGTCCATGGTTATGATCATGTTTGTGCCCAGTTGCACATCCGCAAGAATCACACATTTTAACTCCTTATGAATTATTGTTTAGTCGTATTATACATAGATTTCTTAAAAATCTCTTAAAATTTTATTTTTCTTATATAGTTTTTGCACTTCAGAAATGTAAATGATAGTGAGAATGGATAAATTTTTTGTGTTTATGTTTGTGTTTGTGGATAAGGTTCGCTTTTATTAAAGTATCCAAATCTTTCATCAACTCTTCCATATCTCCGTCATATAAAAGCTTATGCTCTTCACTCATTACAAGCGCCCTATCGCTAAGCTCGTACGCAAGTGCCAAATCGTGAGTAGCCGCTATAGTGGTTAGTTCAAGTTCATACATAAAATCCAAAAACCATCCCGTAGTCCTCGGGTCCATTGCGGCTGTGGGCTCATCAAGAATTAAAAATTCCGGTTCATATACCAAAATACTCGCAAGCATAACTTTTTGTTTTTCTCCTCCGCTTAAATGAAGAGGCGATTTTTTTAGAAGTTTTTCGATTCCGAATTTTTTAGCTATTTCATTTACTCTATCTTCGATATTATCAAACCCGAACTCTTTTAAACTAAAAGCTATTTCATCAAATACGGTCGGATTAAAAATCATCGAATCGGGGTTTTGAAATAAAATTCCGACCTTTTTCCTAAAATCTTTTTTAACGCTTTTTTTGGTAATTTTTACTCCCCCGAAAAAATATTCGCCTTTTTTTGGGAAATATAATCCGGCAAGTATTCTTAAAATTGTAGATTTTCCACTTCCGTTGCTTCCTAAAAGTACAACTTTTTCATTTTTTTCAATAGAAAAACTTACATCATCAAGCGCTAAAAATTCATTTTCGTATTTATACGTGACATTTTTCAAATCTATAAAACTCATTTTTCACCTTCTTCGAAAAAACCTCTCGCTTTCATAGCAAGCGCTCTTTCTTTTGAATCTTTCATCGCTTTTGTCAAAAAAAACTGAAAAGTATTTGTAATAAAAGTTTTTTCCTTATCTCTTATATTCACCACCCTTGCTCTAAAAGCGTCCCTAAAATCGGTAAACGTTTTTTTGTATGAAAAAATCTGAGAAAGAGTAATCGTGAGTAAATAACTAAGCTCTTTGCTAAAAGAAAAAAATCTGACAATACTGACTTTTGAAAAAAACCAAAAAACATAATACGTCATCAAAATAACTTTAAGATTGATATACAAAATATAATGCCAAGGATTTATATGCTTAAAATAAGCCAAAATTATATACCCCAAACTCACACCCAAATTAAAAAGCAATATCGACTTCAACGCTTTAAAAAAAATTTTTAGATTTTTATCTATTATAAATGTCACTACAATCAACAAAGCAAGTAAAAAAGAGATGATTTTTATATCTCTAAGTGACAAAAAGAGGAAAAAAAGAGCGATAAAAGCTATTCTAAAAAAATTATCTTTCAACTTTTTTGCCCTTTAATACCTTCGCAAGGATAAAATAGATAGCAAACACCAAAATCACTCCGACAATCGCGCTGATATAATATCCGCTAATCGTACCAAGCCCCGGTACTTCATAATCAGGAATCAAAGGCTTAATAGAGCTTGCATGCGCCATTCCTTGAGGAATGAAACCTAATTTTTCTTTATAATAATCCAAATCCCATTCACCCCAAGCAGGATTATCCGTAAGCACTCCAAGAGGAACGAGTGCAAGTAAAACTCCAAGAACGATTAATAATTTCTTTTTCATACTCATGCCGCAACCTTTTCGTTTTCTTTTTTAGTGAGGAAATTATATACAAGCTGTGTAAAAATACCCTCTACGATTCCGAAAAACAAAGCGTGTTCTCCAACCATGGCTGGTACCGAGATTTTAAGTGAAAACGGAAAATATAACGGATGTCCGTTATGAGTCCAGAATATCGGCTGAATTCCAAGAATGATACCAACAAAAAGCGCAGCCGTTACAATCGAAATATATCCGGCAAAAAACGGAGCGAATTTCGTTTTGTCTTTTAATAACTTAAATACGTAATATCCCACAAAACTACCGATAAAGCCCATAGCCAAAGAATTAACAGCCCAAGCGCTGATTCCTCCGTCTCCAAAAACAATAGCTTGAATCAAAAGTACCAAACTCACACTAATAAACCCAACCCAAGGTCCGAAAAGTATAGCAATTAACGCAGCTCCCACCGCATGTCCGCTCGTACCTCCGGGTACGGGAACGTTAAACATCATAATTACGAAACTAAGTGCCGCAAGAGCTCCAATCATAGGAAGAGTCTCTTCGTTAAGTTTTTCTTTTAGTTTTTTAAATCCGTACACCCATAAAGGCACGGCAACAGCATAACTCACCGCAACCGTAGCAGGGGAAAGATATCCGTCCGCAATATGCATACGCACTCCTTTTTTTTTTAAATGAATAATAGCTCATTTTCTTAAAAAAAACTTAAAACAAATCAACTCTTGTATATTTTTAGAACTAAATATTGACAAAAGAATTATTAAGTTAATTTTATGAGTCTGTCACTATTAAAAATGAGAAAAAAAGGAAAAGAAGAAGTTTTCTAAAAGGTTATATTGAATGATAACTCATTTACCTTAAACGAATATTAAAAAACAATAAATTTTCTATTTTTATACTCACAAAGCTCAACTTTTATATCATAAACTTCATATATCAACTATTCATTAACCATCTCTTGATTACCTTTATTAATTATTTTACCATTTTTTAAAAAAATATATTCGTCAAAATATTTTAAAGCCAAATTTATGTCATGAATAACCGAAATTATTATTTTATCCTCTTTTATCTCTCTTAAAAATTTAATTATTTCAATTTGATATTTTATATCTAAATTATTCGTAGGCTCGTCAAGTAATATAACCTCCGTATTTTGCGCTAATATCCTTGCAATTGCAGCTCTTTGTCTCTCTCCTCCGCTTAACGAATTGAGCGGTATCTTTTTTTTCTCTTTTAAATTTAATTTTTCCAAAACCCTCTCAACCGTTTTTTTATCCGTCAATTTTGGCAAAAACCTAAAATGAGGTTTTCTTCCGAGCATTACAAACTCATAAACACTAAGAGAGGAATTATTTTGAATTTGTGAAAGAAAAGCAATTTTTTTGGCAAACTCTTTTACGGATAAATTATCAATATTTTCATAAAAAATAATCTCACCTTTAGGTTTTAAAATTTTGGCAATAGATTTTAAAAAAGTACTTTTACCAGCTCCGTTACGACCCAAAATCGCGTACATCTTGCCTTTTTGAAACTCTAAATTTATATCTTTTAAAATCTCTTTTTCTTTATATTTAAAATTTAAATTTTTAACAATAAGACTCATTTTTTCCTCATTAAAAGATATAAAAACATCGGTGCCCCAATAAACGACGTCACTATTCCTACAGGTATTTCGACCGGATATATTATATTTCTGGCGATATAATCCGATATCACAAGCAAAATCGCTCCGTAAAGAGCACTTAATATCAAAAGCGATTTAAAACTATTTTCAAAAAATCTCACAATATGAGGAGCCACAAGCCCCACAAACCCTATAATACCGTAATTTGCGACTACTAAAGCGCTTAAAAGAGTTACGATAATCATAGATATAAAAATTAAAGTTTCTGTTTTAACCCCTACGTTCTTAGCACATTCCAAACTCAAAGCGTTAAAATTCCAACTATTGATTAAAAAAAATATCAATGAAAGCATAATCATAAAAAATAACAAAAAAATATTAAAAAAATCTCCCTTGCTTAAATCTCCGAAACTCCAAATTACAATATTAGCAAGTTGAGATTCATCGGCAAAATATTGCAAAAACATACTTCCCGCGCCAAAAAGAGCACTTATCGCAATTCCGCTTAAAATAATACTTTGGCTTGAAAGTCGTCTTAAAAACGCAACAGCTAAAATAAAAACTATTACGATAAAAGCACCTAAAAAAGAAAACAAAAAAACGCTTCCGATTCCAAAAACAACAGATAAACTAACACCAAAAAGAGCTCCGTGCGTAATTCCCAAAGTAAAAGGAGAAGCCAAATCGTTTTTTAAAACGACTTGCATTATAAATCCGGCAATCCCAAGCGCCGCACCCGCTGCAATCGCCGATAACACTCTTGGCAGTCTGATATTATAAGCAATAAAATCATTCGCACCGTAATAAACGGAAAACAACGAAATTATTAATAAAAATATAAAAGCCGATAAATATTTAATCAATCTTTTTAAATCCTCCGAAAAATTTTTTCATACTCTCGTATACGTCTTTGCCGACAAAAAATTTATAAACTTCACCGCTTAATTTTTCCATATCTATTTTTTTATTTCCTACTACGCTTAAGACGTAATAACTGTCAAGATACGCGGTATCTATATTAGTTGCGTAATTATTATAAGGCAAAAGCCCGTATACCTGTTTTTCCCTAAACGCTTTTAAAATTTGATACTTTTTAAAATCGATCAAACCTAAAGCACTTTCATCGATAAAAATTATATCCGGATTTATTCTAAACAGCTCCTCTTCATTTATAAAAAAAGGTGTTTTTATTTTCGACGTTACCGCATTTTTGATACCGACTTTTAAAAACACCGGAAAATCGCTTATAGTTGAAGTAAGACCGTGCAAACCTTTAAAAGCCACTCCGCCTATATATATTTTCTTATTGGTTGTCACTTTTTGTAAGTTTGAATTCAGTTTTTCAATATATTTTGAAATTTCGATTGCTCTTTCTTTTTTATTTAAAATTTCTCCGAGCACTTTAATAGCTTTTAAAAACTTTTTATCGTCAAAAGAACCTATCGGTCCGTATCGAACTACAAATACGGGAACTTCACTCTTTTTTTGTAAATAATCGGCATATTTTTTAGTTATATATCCTGCAATAATTAAATCCGGCTTTAAAGAAATTATTTTCTCTATATTAATATTAGGGTAAACTCCTCCCATTCCTATTACCGGAAGTTTTAAAAGCTCTTTATGAGCTAAAATATACGGTCTTGCAAAAATATATTTAAATTCCCTCTCTTCAATCCCTACTACTCTGTTTTGAGCTTGTAAATAAACCACAAGTCTTAACGCACCGGGTCCTATACATACTATTTTATGAATATTTTTAGGAATCTTAACTTCTCTATTTAAAAAATCTTTTTTTGCAAAAAGAGCACTTACGATTAAAACTAATATCAGAAATCTTTTCATGAATTTTCCTTGATTCAAAAAGAAGAAGAGATTTTATAAAGTGGTCGATAAAATAATAACAAAAAAACTTAATTTTTTCTTAAAAGCTCAATTTTCTTGTATAATTATAGAACTAAAAAGGAGGAAAAATGTTAATTTTAATCGTTGTAATCGCTCTAACAGCCGTAGCATATCTGATGTGTAGCAAAGAAAATTATATTTTGCACCCGAAAAGAAACAATCTTTTTATACTAATTCCCGTGAGTCTTAGTTTCTTTTTGTATTTATCTTTTTTTTCGCCTCTATTTTCATTCGTTTTTTTAATTATGTTCGTTTTAGCAGGATTTTTGGTTATTAAAAAATATGAAGAATTTTTGACGCTTTTCTTCTCTAATAAAATCGAAAATCTTATTTTAATCGTCACGACTTTTTCAATTATAGGTACACTTTTAATCGATATAGCGCTCTATAATAAACATCTCTCTCAAGCAGTTTTAATAGGAGCTTTCGTACTCGGGGCTATATTATCAATATCCGGAAGACTCGGATATATCGCTATCTCGACATATATAGCAAAAAAGAAAAACAGAAGCGAGTATTTAGGACTTTTGGGATTTTTAGGAATTTTGGGCGTTGTAATTTTGTGTATGGTTAAGAAAAAATGAGTTGTATTTACTGTAATCATTACATCTTATACAAATTAAAAGACGGATATTATAAATGCGCCAAATGTAAAAGAAAATTTTCACCAAAAAGAGTTGAAAGAAAAGCCGAAATCCTAAAAGGCTTTTTAGACGAACTAACCCCTCAAGAAATCAGTCAAAAATATTCCATTTCATACGCAACGGTGGTAAAAGAGATTAAAAATATACGAAAAGTTATCGCTTCGATATGTGAAGAAGAGTTTTTGAAAAAAGATGAAATAAAAGAATTCGAAGAATATCTATATCTACCAAAAACTTCAAAAGAACTTATAAAAGCCCAAAACTTCCTCACAATCGACTACGGCGGAAAAATTTATAACATTATGCTAAGCCCAATGAAAAATTACGCCGGATTTGATGAAGAAAAAATAAAAAGTTTTTTTAGACAAAGTAGAATAATAAAAGTCCAAAATCACGCAAATATTTACAAATTTTGGGAATATTTCGAAAATTTTATTAAAAAATTCAAAGGAGTAAGCGAAGAAAACTTCTTTTATTACCTAAAAGAAGCGGAATTTAGATTTAACGGATTCAAAATTGAAGTTAAGGATTTATTTTAAATTCCAAATCCCCCATGCCGCCTGACCTACGCTCACACCTCCGTCATTAATCGGTATTTTTTTGTTAAAGTAAGGATTAAGCCTTTTATTTACAAGCGTAAGAAGAGTTTTATTTTGAAAAACCCCGCCTCCTACGATCACCGGTAAGTCGTAAATTTTTGCGATTTTCTCAATCAAATCGACCAAAGTATTTATAAAAACACTCGAAACTCTCTCAAATTCACCTCTATTTGCAGCCGCGAAATTCAAAACCGGTCTAAAGTCTATCTCTTTTTCGATTTTAAGCTCTATTTTTTCGTTAATTTCCGGATTATAATATTTTTCAATCAATAATCCGCTTATTCCCTCCCATTCGTTTTTTTCAATCATCCCAGACAAAAACGCAACCATATCAAACATTCTACCCATAGAGCTTGTCAGAGGAAAAGAGGCGTTATTCAGGGCTTTTGCTATTTTGTAATTCGGATAATTTTTAGCAAGCTCCTCATCAATCAAAGCAACAGCCATATTCGCCGGATTTTTAACGGCTTTCTCACCCCCTATTAATTTAAAAGGTTTGATATGATGTATTCTCTTATAATCATTCCTATTAGCTATAAATACTTCACCACCCCAAATAGTCCCGTCATCTCCGTATCCGGTACCGTCGAATATAAAACAAAGATATTCTCCTTTTAAATTATGCTCGAACATCGTAGCCAAAGCATGAGCGTAGTGGTGCTGAACTTGAAAGATTTTTTTATCTTGGGACAAAGCCCATTTTGTCGATTCGTAATACGGATGTTTATCACAAATAATTACATCTTCTTCAAATTCATAAAGCCTTCTAAAAGTCTCAATCGTCCTTTGGAAATATTCGATACTTCCAAGAGTCCCCAAATCTCCGATATGAGGAGAAAGAATAAATTTGTCTTTAAAAGCAAGGGAAATAGTGTTTTTTTGATTGGCACCGACGGCTAAAATATTAAGTTTGCCATACGACTTTTCATTTTCACTTTTATCATTCTCCATTAAAGGCGCATATCCCCGAGCACATCTCATCGTAATATATTCATCCCCTACAGCCTGCACCACGCTATCGTCACACGCATTTACAATATCTCTGTCGTTATCTAAAATATAATCAATTACATTCGATAACTTTTCGATAAGCTCATCACTATCTCTTATAATCGGCTCGTCCGAAATATTCGCACTTGTAGCGACTATCGGAAAATCTAAAAAATCAAAAAGCAGATAATGCAATGGTGTATAAGGCAAAAAAACGCCGTATCTGTCTATTTTATCGGCTATACCTTTTAAATCCTTCTTTTTCTTAACAAGTACGATAGGTTTTTCTTTAGAAGTTATCAAAGCGACATCTTTATCCGTTATATCGCAATAATCTTTTATCATATCCAAATTTTTAAACATCATGGCAAAAGGCTTACTCGGTCGTCTTTTTCTCTCTCTAAGATTTCCAACAGCCTCTTCATTCGTCGCATCACATACGAGATGAAACCCTCCAAGCCCTTTTATTGCGACATTTTTCCCTTCTTTTATTTTTTTAGCAATATATTTAATTTTATGAATTTCATCATCAAAATTAAGACTTTTCCATTTTCCACTATCATCTTTACGTTTTACATCAAGTTTCGGACCGCAGTCATAACAGCTGATAGGCTGAGCGTGATATCTTCTGTTTAGAGGGTCGTTATACTCAATTTCGCAAAATTTACACATTTTAAATTTTTTCATTGAAGTATTTTTTCTGTCATAAGGAATATTTTCGATTATAGTATATCTCGGACCGCAGTTAGTGCAATTTATGAAAGGATAAAGATATCTTCTGTCGTTTTTATCGTACATCTCCTTTAAGCAATCATCACAAACGGCAATATCAGGAGAGATTGAAGTGGTTTTTTGAGTATTTTGAGATTCTTTTATTACAAAATCCTTAAATCCCACAAAATCCAATATTTCACTCTCTATCGAATCAATCCTCGCAAGAGGCGGAAGGTTTTTTTTGAGTTCGTCTAAAAACTTATCTTTATTTTCACCTTCTATTTCAATTATCACTCCGTCACTACTGTTTAAAACATAACCCTTTAAATTAAGTTTCTTGGCTATCTTATAAACGGTAGGTCTAAATCCGACACCTTGAACGATTCCGTTGATTTTGTATTTAACACGCAAGTTTTGCCTTTTTTAGAAGTAATTTTACAACAAAAGGAGGGAAAAATAAAAAAGGAGAAAAAATGAAAAAGCTTTTTGCATTTGAATTATAAATAAATAGGATTAAAATTGTATTAAATTTAAAATTATTTATTATTTTTTTCCAAATTCGAATTAATAACCAAACTTCCGTATGCTTCAATAGCACCGCTAATAGGCAATGCTTTTGGCGTATAAACTTTGTAATTTTTATCGATATAACTGTAAATTTTATTTAAAAATTCACCTTCAAACAAATCTCCTACGATTATAGCACCATCAAGAGGAGTTTCCTTATTTACTTGGTCGTAATTATTACTTAAAAATTCGGCAAAACTTTCAATAACACCATAGCTTAAAAGATAATTATCCACTCCTGCCATATGAAAACTCATAGCCGTTCTTATAGCCCAAAGAGGATCCAAATTATTTCCGTTCATTTTATAGTCTATCCGAGGACCTTTTTTTGTCATTGCTTCGTTAGCATACTTCAAAAGTTTATCGGCTGCATTTTCTACATTATCGGCAAATCCTAAAACCACCCCAATTAATCCCCATAAATAATAAATTCCGTTTTTATCACTTGAAATATCCGCTTTTAGAGCTTTCTCGAATAGTTCGGGTTCTCTTTTTGCGAAGTTTTGAATTAATTTTTTGCCGGTATCGTTCATTGCACTAATCAATGCAAAAATTTCTTCGAAATTTTCAAACTTAAATATAAAATCGATATACTCCACAAGACCGAATTTCGGAGAATTGATAAAAATTTTACTCTCATCTTCTTTATAAAAACAAAATCCCATAATATTTTTTTCTTCCAATTCCCATTGACTTAATACTCCGTAAAATCCTGCAAAAGCGGGTTTAGCTTCTTTTTTTTCAAAATTAGGAAAATTTTTATTATCAATAATACTTCTCTTTTGGTCGCTATAAGCTCCGTATTGTTTATGAACCCCTAAAATTCCGCTTAATTGTGCTTTTTCAAACGTAGGAATAATTCCTCTATCTCCATCATATAACAAAATATCTTTTTTCACTGAATCCGTAACAACTGCCATAGGAGTCTTTTCGACCGCAACATCAAAAGCTAAATCTTGAGGATTATCGCATTTTTTAAGCCCTAAAATATCAAAATCTCCAAGCTCGAAAATCGCTTCTAAAACCAAACAATCGGGAAGTTTTACGTCAAATGCAGGAATAGAAAGACCGAATGTTTTTTTAAATTCAAGATTCGTTTTTAATTTAACAAGAGGTTTTTCTATACTCGCAAGCGCTTTTGCATCACCTTCAAAAGCCATAAAATATTTTGCAATACTTGCCAAATCTTTAGCCGCCACGATTTGAGCTTCTTCTAAATTTTGAGACAATTCATAAGCTCCGTTCATCGTTTGAACGGTAATTTTTCCATTTTCTTTTAACTTTTTAACAAGTGCTGAAAAAAACTCTTTTGGATTTTGAATATCAGCTTTTTCTCTCACGTCATATCCGCACACTTCGCAATGATGAAAAATATCCAAGTAATATTCGCTATTTATATCTTTAAATTCTCTTAAACATTTAGGACAAGGAGGTAATGAAATATTAGGAAATTCATCAATTTTTTCATCTCTAAACTCTTCGACAACTTCGGCGTTTAATGATTTTAAAAATATTGATAAAGGAAGTTCGTTAGCAAGTTCTCTTGAAAAACTTTCGATATCTTTTTCGTCCCCTTCGATGTAAGCGTAAATATTTTCCAAATCTCTATCAAATCCTATTTTGACTCCGACTTTTTTCGCAACTCTTTTTGAAATTTTTTCAATAATTCCGGCTCTTGAAGGAGTTTCGAATACAAATTTTAATATCATTGCATATCCTTCATAGCTTCATAACCTCTTAGCGATTCTTCAGGTACGCCTTTTTTATAAGAAATTCTCGCTATTTCTTGTAAATCGACATCAGGATTTTTCACTTCTATTTCGACTCCCAATTTTTTAAGCTCGTCTATTAAAATTTTTTCCATTAGTTTTGCGGCTTTTTTTACCGGTTCGGTAATTGTAAAAGTAGTATCTTCTCCGATTACATAAGGAACTACACCGATTATTTTAGTTTCCGGTAAATCACCCATCATATGTATCATTTCAAGAGTTTGAAGCATTTCCACTTCATGAGCGCTTCCCTGCCAACTCACACACTCCGGAACTTCCAAAAAATCAAAAAAATAGACATCGCCTATTTCTCCTTCATCAACATCAACGGTATCAAATATAAATACTTTATCGTATTCCACTATTATAGGAATCAATCTTTGCGCAAGTGTTCCGCCGTCTATCAAATCAACTTGATGAGGACCTTTAAAATTATATTTTTCATCCAAATAGTTAACCATATGAACGCCGATTCCTTCGTCTCCGAATAATATATTCCCTATACCAAGAACTAATATTTTCATAACAACCTTTCGAGTTTAAGTGAAGAATGTAAAGTGAAAAGTGAAAAAAGAAGTTTTATTCGTTTTTCATTTTTCACTTTATTCCCCAAAAGGGGAAAAATAAATTAATGTTCTTCTTTTTCCCATTTCATACCTGAGAAAATTGCGTCCATTCCACCGTTTTTGCCAAATACTGCGTTATATACGGCCATATAGATGTGGATAAATACTACGATAATAATAGCCCACATAAAAATATGATGCCAAAGTCTAACATACGCAAGACCGCCAAAAAAGCTCTCAACCGCTTTTGCTAAAGGATATAAAGCTCCTCCAAGACCGTTATGATAAACTTCGGCGTATAATGCAAGCCCTGTGATAATAATACCGTAAAAGAATACGTAAAGCATAGTATACGCCCAAAATTGTAACGGATTATAAACACCTTTTGTGTGTGGGTGTTTGTTGATTAATAAATAATATCCTACTTGCTCTAACATTAGTTTAATGTTAAAAGCATCCAGGATGGATAATCTTTCATATTTTCCTTCTCTGAAAAAGAAGAAGAAAAATGTTTTATATAAAACGGCACCTATCATCGCAAAACCGAAAATAATATGCCATTCTCTAATCTGAGCTTGCAAAAATCTTGTCGGCTCAGGAGATACGTTTGCGTATGTAATAAAAGGATTTGCAATATAAAATCCTGTTGCGATAAGAGCAAATATAGAAATAGCTCTTATCCAGTGTTGCCATCTGTATCCGGCAGAGAATTCAATCCCGCCGAGATACTCTCCCATTGTTTTTAAGAATTTCATTTGTGCCTCCTTAGCATGCACCGTAAAGTGGGTCTACTTTGAATTCACCAAGTTTTTTACCTTTTACGTCCATTACGTGAACCGCACAAGCAATACATGGGTCGTAAGAGTGAATATTTCTGATAACTTCAAGAGGTTTAGTCGGATCTGCAAGTTTCATACCGATTAGGTTAACTTCATAAGCACCTTTTTTACCGTTACCGTCTACAGGACCTGCATTCCAAGTTGAAGGAACTACAGCTTGCCAGTTTTCAATTTTACCGTCTTTAATTCTACACCAATGGCTTAGCATTCCTCTTGGAACGTCACCGATAAATCTACCTTTGTATTCTTTGTTTTTATCAATTACATAAGGTGTTACTGTAGTTTTATCTACTTTTAGGTTTTCTACTAAGTTGTTAAATGCTTCAAGACCGTAATCAGCAATTGTTTTAGTTTGAAGCATTCTTGCCGCAGTTCTTCCAAGAGTCGTAAATAACGCTTCAGCAGGAAGACCAGTTTGAGCTAAGAACTCATCAACAACTTTTCTAACTTTTTCATTTCCTTTTGCATAGTTAACAACCATACATGCAAGAGGACCAACTTCCATAGGTTCTTTATTGTATCTTGGAGATTTAATCCAAGAATATTTTCCTTCCGGATTCGCAACTTTTGTATGAACAAGTTTTCCTTCACCGTTAATACTTTCACCGTCTACGTATCCTGTATATTCAGGAACAGTCTCACCGTTATACGGATGTCTGAATCCTGTATCTTTGTACCAAGAGTGAGTTACGTCTTCTTCGATTTTGCTTTCATCTATTTCATAGAATTTGCTTAAATCGAAATCTTTAATATAACCGCAAGCGTCAAATAACCAAGAGTTAGCACTTGTTTGCATAGTTCTGTATGTTAGGTAGTTACCTAAGTTATTTTTTTGTACGACGCTCGGCTCGTTACCATAAGCAGCAGCTGCCATTACGATGTCGGCATAGTATGCTCTGTTTGTATAATCTGCAAGTTCTTTAAATTTAGTCATATACTCAGCAAGTCTTGCAGGGTCTTGTAAATCCATAACACAAGTAACACCACCTACGGTTAAACTTTGCGGATGTGGGTTTTTACCACCGAAAATTGCCATCATTTGAGCGGCAATTCTTTGCATTTCAAGTGTTTTTAGGTAGTGAGAAAGTGCAATTAGGTTTTGTTCCGGAGTAAATCTCATTGTTTGGTGACCCCAATATGCATTTTTGAATGGTCCTAAGTCACCTTTTTCAGCAAATTTAGCTACTCTTTTTTGAACTTCTCTTAGATGATCTTCACCTGTTGCGATAGGTTCATAACCTTTCGGAACATATTTGAAAGCTTCTTCACTCGCTTTTTTAGGGTCCGCTTTAAGCGCACTGATAATATCAACCCAGTCAAGTGCATGAAGTTGATAAAAGTGTACGATATGGTCATGGAAAAATAGTGCGAAATCAAGTAATGTTCTTGTAAGTTTCGCATTTAGAGGCGGCTCGATACCAAGAGCGTTCTCAACAGCAGTGATACCTGCTTTATAATGTGAATAAGTACAAACACCACAAATTCTTTGTGTCATAAAACCTGCGTCTCTCGGGTCTCTTCCTTTTAGAATTACTTCGATACCTCTCCATAATGTCGCAGAAGAATACGCGTCTTTAATTACGTTGTTTTCATCCAAAACAACCTCTACTCTTAAGTGCCCTTCAATTCTTGTAATCGGGTCAATTACTACTCTTTTAGCCATCTATTACTCCTTAGGATTTTTAATTGCGCTTAGTGCTGCATGTGCTGCAATCGCTACACCAGCTACTGTTAAGATTGTGATACCTACTTTATCAGCAGTAGCGTCAGCATCTACCGACATAAATTTTTTATTTGCAAGAGGCTCTTCATACGGTGCCATACTATCCCAGAAATCAGGCTCACTACATCCGATACATCCGTGTCCCGCTTGAACAGGCCATGAAGTATGTTGATTGAATCTTTCTCTACTACAGTTGTTGAAAGTATATGGACCTTTACATCCTACTTTATATAAACAGAATCCGTTTTCAGCTCCTGCATCACCGAATTGTTCTACGAATTCACCTGCGTCGAAATGACCTCTTCTTTCACATAGGTCATGGATTCTAAGTCCGTATGCCCATTTAGGTCTGTTGAAGTTATCAACAGCAGGTAATTGTCCGTAAAGAATCACATAAACTATTGTACCTACAATATTTTTTGCACTTGGAGGACATCCGGGTACATTAATTACAGGTTTGTTTAATACTTTATTGATTCCAACTGTTCCTGTAGGATTTGGATATGCAGCTTGGATACCACCGAAACTACTACAAGTACCAACAGCAATAATTGCAGCGGCTTTGCTTGCAGTTCTTTTAAGTTTTGCAAGCCCTGTTTCAGCTTCAGGTCCGATTGTTAAATATTCTCCACCGTCTTTTGTAGGAACACCACCTTCTACACATAAGATAAATCTTCCTGCAAATTTTTCAAGTGCTTCTTCATAGTTTTCTTCTGCTTGCCATCCCGCAGCAGCCATAATAGTGTCATGATATTGAAGATTGATGTAGTTAAAAATCAAATCGTCAATTGTAGGAGCATCCGTTCTTAGCAAACTTTCACTACAACCAGTACACTCTGCCAAGTGTAGCCATACCACTGGAAGTCTGTCACTTACCTCAGCAGCTTCTGCCACTACCGGAGCAAATGATGCTGGAAGTCCTAACATTGCTGCCATTGCAGCTGACCATTTTAGAAAATCTCTTCTTGTAAATCCGTTCTCTTCAAGTACATCTTTAATCGATTTGCTTCCAACTCCCGGAAGCTTTTTAAGAGCTTCAATTCTCTCTTTCATTTGTTTCATAAGTGCATCATTCATCGTCTTCCTCCGAATTAGAATTCATTCATCATTATTTTATAATAAAAAATTATCAAAAAGCAAGGAAAAATTAATATTTTTTTAATATTTTAGATAATTTTTTCTAATGAGACACACAAACGGCACAAATATCGAAACATTTAAAAATCGTGTCGATATATTCTGTTTTTTCGCCCATCATGGCTGCTTGTGCCGCAGAAGGATTTTCTTTTGAAGACGAAGAGAGATTAAACTGTGTAGGTACTATGATATTATATTTTCTTATAACTTCATCATCTATTTCAATTTCATGAATCAAACTTCCTCTTGGTGCTTCTATTGCGATTTTACCTTTACCGCTTTTCTTATTATATTTTATATAAGAAGGCTCCAATACATCTATATCATTAACTATTTTCAATAAATAATCAATAACCAAATATACCTCGTAAATACGAGAAAAAACTCTCGTATAAATACTATCTGAATATATTTCGTATTTTTCGCGCACTTTTTCGTTAAAAAGATTTCTCGCTAAAGACCCGACTTCCACAAGCCTATTTTTATAAAAAACATTTTTACTTAATGAAGAATTTTTTTCTTCATCAATTTTTGTAATATCTCCGTTAGTTTCAAAATAAAGATTATTCCCAAGGACCAAGAATCTACCTAAGCTTTTTCCTATCTCTTTTGGCAAATCTTCAAAAAAAGTTTCCAAATCTTCACTTTTTCCGTTTTCATCTACGACGTTTTTTTCTATATTCTCTTTTAAATGTTTTAACATATCCTTTATTTTAAAAACTTCAAGATTAGTCAAATCACAAGTAACTCCACCCGGAACAATATACGAATTATGTGGAAACTGACCTGCTATTAACGCAATAATTTTAGAAGCTTCTCTTGCGATATCAAGACCTTTAAACATAAATTTCCTATCTTTAATTCGAGTCGGAAAAAGCGTTACGTAAAACCATTTGAGGTGATTTTGAATAATCTCAAGACCGACTGTTATATCTCTTAAAATTTCTGCTTTTTTAGAAACTTCCAAACCAAACGCTTGTTCGATAACTTTGGCACTTGCCAATAAATGCGAATGACCGCAAATACCGCAAATACGAGGATTTATTACAAGTGCATCCATATAATGACGCCCTACCAAATAATTTTCAATCCCCCTATATTGCCAAAACTCTATTTCGACAAAATCTACAATATCTTCTCCGTATATTTTAAGATTGGCTTCGCCTTCAATTTTATTTACTATTTTTTGTGTTATTTTCATCACAATCCCCATATTCTATTAAAGGTTTATTTAATCGTTCATTTTTAAGGCTTTTTGCAACTCCGGCAAGTGTTAAATATGCTCTTTTGCTAACACCAAGCGGTAAATTAGCCGGAATTCCCATAAACGTTTCGGTTTTAAAAAGATTTTTTTTAGGAAACGTACTTTCCGTACAACCGAAACACGGAGTCCCGGCACGAGGTTTGGAATTTACTTCGTTCCAAAGTATTTTATTACAACTACTATGAGTAAAAGGTCCTTGACATCCTTGAAAATAATATAAACACCCTTCTTTCGTACCGAAACTCTCTGCGTCTATTTTCCACTCGAAATATTCGTTACGTATACACCCCATATGAGAAGTATAAGAAAATGTTTCAAGAGGTCTATTTTCAGAGTCCAAATCTATTTTTTTATTCTCTATAATCATATTTAGCACATATGCAAGCCACTCAGGATGTGCCGGACATCCGGGAATATTGATTACTTTTTCTTTACATTTATAAAATTTACCGTGAGATTCTTTGTTATAAACAATTCCTTCACCAAACATTCCACCATAAACCGCACACGTTCCAAGAGCAATAACTTTTTTTGCCGAAGAAAAAAGTGAAGTAATTAAATTATGAAGCTCATAACCGAGTCTTGTAAAATTGGATTTTAAAGCACCCTCTATAACCAAAATATCGCAATCTTGAATTTTAAATTCTTCAGTATCGATTAAAGGATGGTAAAGTAGCTCGATTTTTTTAAATATTTCCTTAAATTCCGGATAATTAAAAAAAGAATGACTGCACCCGTTACATCCTACGGCATCAATCCATATAAGTTTAGGCTTTGAGTGCATTGTAGATATTCTCGCTTACCGGTTCGATATATTCATCCAAATCTTTTCCCAAAATACCCTCTCTATTCAAAAACGCAAGTCCGCCGATATATCCCATAAAAAGTCCGAACGCAGCAAAAAAATCTTGGTTTTTAAGCTCTTTTTTTCTAACTCCCTCTTCAAAAAAGATCATAATCTCGGTCACAAAAGCAGAAACACAAAGCATTCCTTCGCATCCGTTATTAAAAATCTCTTTATTAGATAGATAAACTCTCATAAAATAATCTACAAGTTCGGGTTCGGTTTTTGCCATTTTGAAGTACAATTCAACAATTTTTTTTATTTTTTCTTTAGAACTGATATCCATATCGTTAATTTTTCTGATTTCATCACCGAATTTTTTTGACGTGTATATTAAAAGCTCTTTTGCCAAAGACTCTTTTGATGGAAAGTAATTATACATATTCCCGACACTCATTCCCATTTCACGTGCTATATCCGCTATCGTAGTAGTATAAAAGCCCTTTTTTGCAAAAAGTTCAAGAGCTGTTTTCATAATTTGTTCTTTTTTAGCCTCTTTACTCACTTTTATCCTTTTTTTTCCTTAATTATAATATAATTTTAAAAAAAGGTTATGAATGCATGAATATTCAATAGTCGATTCACTACTTCAACTTGCAGAAGAACACGCTATAAAAAACAACGCAAAAAAAGTAACCAAGCTCGAAATAAAAATAGGTGTTTTAAGCGGCGTGGAACCTGATTTGTTAAAAACGGCTTTTGATACTTTTAAAGAAGGAACCATGTGTGAAGAAGCCGAATTCATAATGAAAATACAACCGGTAGTCGTGCGGTGTGAAAAATGCGGCTTCGAAGGCGAATTAAGCAAAGACGAATATTTATGTCCCCAATGTCAAAGCGGTAATATTAAAATTATAGACGGGGAAGATATGTATCTTATGAGTTTGGAGCTCGAAACGGACGATTAAGTCCGTTTTAGCAGATTTTAGGAGCGATTTTTATTCTGTAAAGATTTCTATTTATATACAGATTCCCGCTAAACGGGTCATATTCTATCTCTTCCGGTAAAAAAGAGGTCTTAAGGTCGAAAAACTCTTCGTTTTCGAATCTTATTACTCTATCAAAAAATCTATCGATTATAACTTTCGTATTTACAACCCTAACATCGTTTCCAAGAGCATACTCAACCATTGCTTCAAACTCTTGGACCTCATCAAAACATCTTATTTTAGAATCCCAATTTTCCAAAAAATACTCAAGCGCTTCAAGTCCTCTCATGATTCCCCTCCTTTAAGGTTTTAGCAGTAGTCTGCTAAAAGCCCTTCTTTTAATGCTTTATAAGTATCTTCGCCTGCAAATTTTCTAACTATTTCAAGTCCGAAACAAATCGCAGTACCAGGTCCTTTTGAAGTTAATACGTTTTTATCTTCTACAACTTTTGCGTCACTTACGTATCCTTCCTTTCTAATATTACCTTCCCATCCCGGGTACGCCGTATATTTGTCTTTTAACACTCCGGCAGTTTTAAGAGCATATGGCGCCGCACAAATCGCACCTACGTATTTTCCTTTTTCGTCCATCTCTTTTAATAATTTTTGAACGTGCTCATCTTCAGCTAAATTAATCGCTCCAGGCAGTCCTCCCGGTAATACCACCAAATCAAGTTCATCAGCATTTACAAGCTCGATTTTAGTATCAGGAATAACTCTTACGTTATGAGCTCCGTAAATTACATCGCCGCCGACTCCAGCTACTATTACGTTAAGACCGCCTCTTCTCATTACGTCAATCAAGCTCATAGCTTCGATTTCTTCAAATCCGTTTGCAAGCGGAACACATACATTTACTGCCATTTTCGCCTCCTTTTTTAGTTTATTATACTAAATTTTCTTTCATATCTCAACTAACTTTTGATGTTTTTATTCCTTTTCTCCACACCACCTCATCCAATTTCACGATTTCACTTATTTACTACTTTACCATTTATTTTCCATATATCACTATAAAAAATTAACCACCTTCAACAAAAGAGCAAATTTCGACCATTCCAAAAAAGCTAAAAAGCACAAACCTCTTCGAGCTCGTGTGCTTTTTTTTAATGCTTTTTTTCCATTAAAATTTGCAATTGTTTCAGGTTGCTTAATTTTACATTTATATCAACTCTTCAATTTCACTATCTCACAATTTCACAATATCACCATCTCTTTTCCCTACCCCACATTCTCAATCTTAACTCTTAAAAACGGATACTCGTCCACTTTTTTCAATACGACTCCGAAAGTACCTTTAAGTTCCGGGATTTTTCTTAGATTTTTAATCTCTCCGTCCACTTTTACTTTTAAAGCTTTGATTTTATTTGCGATTACAAACTGATGAGAACATAATAGTTCATCATCTTTTACGACATTCGGATCGTCACACGCATAAACTACGCTTCCGTCAAAACTCGGAAGTTCGTCAATCTCTTCAAGTGCCATTTCGTAAGTTTTTTCAGTTTCCATTATCTCTTCTAAAATAGGATCGCTCGGTTTTAAAAATTCCGGGAGTTTGATTCCTTCTATTTTAAAACCTCCGAAATCTCTTAAAATACACAAAAATTTTTTTATATTTTCAACTTTCGGATGTAAATGAATATCTTTGCCTATTATTAAAGTACCTTGTTGAAGTTTTTCAAGGTCGAATTCGTCAAAGTTACTCTCACTAAAAAGATATCCGTCATCCATTTCGTCAAAATAATCCCTAATATGCTCAGGAACGTTATCATAAGTAAAATGTTTAGCTATCAAAGCGATTACAGCTTCTTCGGCCATAGGTTCATAAGCGATAGAATCTTTATATTTTACGGGATGTAGAAAAATATCGGCATCAATATTTTTTAAAGGAAGATTTCCGATTGAAATTCTCATGGTTTACCTTTTTTCACAATTATATTAAAATTTTTGTATATAATATCATAAAATGACTAAGGAGATAATATGAAATTAAAAATTGCGTTAATGTCGCTTGGGGCACTGCTTTTGATAACGGGATGTAGCTCGAAAAAACCAAATCCTAATCAAATCCAATGCTCAATCGACGGTGCGAAAGCTCCGGCATGGGTATGTAACGGAGCTGCGAATATGAAAGACGGAATTTATGCCGTAGGAAGCGCTCCGAAATCTCCCCTCGGGTATAGTTTCCAAAGAGAAGAAGCAATGGCAATTGCAAGAGACGAAATAGCAAGAAGACTCGATTTAAAAGTTAAAAACCTACTAAAAAGATACTATTCAAGCACGGGTACCGTAAACAATCAAACGGCAGAAAGAGTCGTTACCAGCGTATCTAAACAGCTAACAAAACAAACACTTAGAGGTTCTCATTTGATAAACACATGGGTATCTCCTAAGGGTACGATGTTCGTACTTGTAGGTATGACAAACGAAGACATTAAAAACTCACTAAAAAACGCAGTAAAAACGACTTATAAAAACGACGAAGCTTTATGGCAGGAATTTAAAGCGAAAAAAGCTCAAGAAGAGCTTGAGTATCAAATCGACAAAGAGTTCGGGGAGTAATCCCTAAATACTCTTTGAAAACACTTTTTGATTTTTCATTTTTTTGAAATACTCATCAAACGGAAGTACGATATTTCTGATTAAAAGTGTTCCTGTTTTATTTACCGATATTTTCTCAGGCGTAATCTCAACAAGCCCCTCATCAACGAATTCTTGAAGTTCTTTTATTTCATTTTCGAATTTTTTAAAGAAATCGATTCCGAATTTCTCTTCGAATCTTTTAATGTCAAATGAGAAATTCGCCATCATCTCCATAATGACATATTTTCTGATTTTGTCTTCTTCGTTTAAGATAACTCCCCTAAAAGTCGGAAGTTTTCCTTCATCGATAGCTTTTTCGTAGTTTTTTAAATCTTTGTAATTTTGAAAATAAGCGTTTTCAGTTTCACTGATGGATGTTAAACCGAATCCGATTAAATCCGCACCGCCTTTAGTGGTATAACCTTGGAAGTTTCTGTGAAGTTCACCTTTTTCGATAGCTTTAAAAAGCTCGTCATCAGGCTTTGCGAAATGGTCCATTCCGACCATTTTATAGCCGTTGTTTTCAAAAAAGTCGATTACGTATTTGAAAATTTTAAGTTTTTCTTCAGGACTTGGAAGAGTAGTTTCGTCAATTTTTCTCATACCTTTTTTCAGCCACGGAACGTGCGCGTAATTAAACACCGCAAGTCTATCCGGGTCGAGTTCTTTTACAAGTTCAAGAGTCTTTTTGAAAGTTTCGAGCGTTTGAAAAGGAAGTCCGTAAATAAGGTCTACGTTTATAGAGTCTATTCCGGCAGCTCTTGCGATATCCACCGCTTCTTTTGTCAAATCGAAAGGCTGGATTCTATTTACCGCTTTTTGAGTCTCTTCGTTAAAATCCTGAACCCCGAAACTTATTCTGTTAACTCCGTATTTTCTCATTACATCCATATGTTTCTGAGAGAAAAATCTCGGGTCTATTTCCACACTGATTTCGGCATCGTCTTCGAAATTTTTGAAATGAGAATAGATTATTTCATAAATTTCTTCAAGTTCTTCTGGAGTAAAAAACGTAGGTGTCCCGCCTCCGAAATGAAGCTGTCTTACCATTCTGCTGGTATCTAAATATTTAGCCCAGATATCAAGCTCTCTTTTTAGATAATCGATATATCTTCTTCTTTTATCGGCTTTACTTGTATATACTACGTTACATCCGCAAAAATAACAAGCACTTCTACAAAAAGGAAGATGAAAATAAAGACTTAGAGGCTTATCTGATTTTAGCTCATCTATAATATCCTCGGGAGTTAAGTCTCTAAACTCAACAGCCGTCGGATAAGAGGTGTATCTTGGTGCGTGTCTTGAAAATTTGCTTAATTTTTTAAAATCGATTCCGCTCATAATAACTCCATTACATTAATTTTTTAAACTCTCTTGCAAAATCTCTACCCGCATTTTGCCATTCGTCAAACGCTACGACCAAATCTCTTTTTACCACTTCTCCTTTAATTTCAAGTGCAGCTTTTATTTTTATAGAATCGTCTATCATCATTTTGGCATTTACACCGACAGGAGCGTGACATCCGAGTTTAAGTTCATCTACGAAATCTCTTTCGATTGTCGTTTCTATTTGAGTTCTTAAATCGTTAAGAGGTTTTACCGCCTCGATAACAGCCGGGTCATTAATCGTCTCAATTCCAAGAGCCCCTTGTCCCATAGCAGGTACCATAATATCGGTATCTAAAATTTCAAAATATTTCACTTCTTTGATAATTCCGAGTCTCTTAACTCCTGCATACGCCAAAATAATCGCATCGTATTCGCCTCTTTTTAGTTTATTAATTCTCGTATCGACATTTCCTCTTAAATCAGTAATCACCAAATCGGGTCTGAATTTTTTAAGCTGCATAGCACGTCTGATTGAGCTTGTTCCTACAACCGCTTCGTGAGGAAGTTCCGCTAACGTTTCGAAATTTTCACTCAAAAATACATCCTCAACCGCTTCTCTTTTAGGAATAGCCGCAAGAGTAAAATGTTCTGTATCGTATTCCGTAGGAAAATCTTTCAAAGAATGTACGGCGATTTGAGCTTCGCCGTTTAGCATTGCTTCTTCCACTTCTTTAATAAAAAGTCCTTTTCCTCCGATACTTGCAAGAGGTTTATCTATTATTTTATCTCCCGTAGTTACTACGATTTTCAAATCCACTTCATGTCCTAAATTTTCAAGTCTTTTTTTTACCCATTCGCTCTGCCACAAAGCAAGCTTACTACCGCGAGTCGCAATTGTCAGTTTCATTCACATCCTTTATAAAATTTTTATTATTTTACTTAATTTTGAATTAATTTTGCAGCGTCTTTGCTGTGATAGCTTATAATCATATCCGCTCCAGCTCTTTTAAAACTTGTAAGTATTTCCATCATTAAAGCTTCATAATTCATCCAGCCGTTCATTGCCGCCGCTTTTACCATAGAATATTCACCGCTAACGTTATAAACGCAAAGAGGTTTTAAGGTGTTTTCTTTAATAGTTTTGATAACATCCATAAACGCAAGGGCAGGTTTTACCATTAAAATATCAGCCCCCTCTTCTTGATCGATAAGGCTCTCCAAAAGAGCTTCTCTTGCGTTTGCAACGTCCATTTGGTATGTTTTTCTATCTTTTGGCAAATAATCACTCTCCACAGGCGCACTCTCCGCAGCATCTCTAAAAGGTCCGTAAAAAGCGCTTGCGAATTTTGTCGAATAACTCATAATAGGAATATGCTTAAATCCTTCACTATCAAGTCCTTCTCTTAAAGCCTCGACAATTCCGTCCATCATTCCGCTTGGTGCTATCATATCCGCACCCGCTTTTGCATGAATTACCGCTTGTTTTTTTGAAATTTCAAGCGTTGCGTCGTTATCAACCGTTTTTAAGTGCGGATTTATAATCCCGCAGTGTCCGTGGTCTGTGAATTCACAAAAACAAAGGTCCGTAATAACCGCGATTTTGTCTCCGAACGTCTCTTTTATTTTTCTAACGCTTCTTGCAATAAGCCCCTCTTCATCAAGTGCATCGCTACCGCAAGAATCTTTTAGTTTCGGGATACCAAAAAGTATAACGGCTTTGATTCCAAGGTCTATACACTCGGCTACTTCATCCAAAAAAGAGTTTTCACCGAATTGATAAATTCCCGGCATTGAAGGGATTTCGTTTTTGCCATCAAGCCCCTCTTTTATAAAAACAGGCATAATAAGGTCGTTTTTTGTTACGTAATGCTCCCTTACCAAATCTCTTATATTGCTGTTTAGTCTTAGGCGTCTTAAGTTCATGACTCCTCCCTTAATTTTCTACTCACTTCCTTACACAAATCAACGAAATATTTAGCGTTTTCTACAGGTACGTCAGGTAAAATTCCGTGTCCTAAATTGAATATATGTCTATGACCTTTCATAATTCTTGCAATCTTCTCAACAGCGTCTTTTGTCGCGCTTTTACTATAAAGTCTTGTAGGATCCATATTTCCCTGGAGAGTATAATTGTCTTTGAAAATACCAAGAGCGTAATCAATAGGAGTGTTCCAATCAACACCTATTACATCAAAATCTCCGTCCATATCTCCCATATAAAGCCCTACACCCTTAGAAAATCCTATAACCGGAATATGAGGATATTTTTGTTTTAGGGTTCTTGCTATCTCTTTCATATAATTCCAAGAAAATTCAAAAAATTTCTCTCTCTCAAGCGCTCCGCCCCAACTATCGAAAATCATTACCGCATTTGCTCCGGCTTCAATTTGTTTACTTAGATATTCAATAGTTTCTTTTGTATTAAACGCAAGAAGTCTATGAAGAAGCATAGGGTTTGCGTATACCATTTTTTTAATTTTTGCGTATTGTTTAGAGCCTCTTCCTTCAACCATATAAGTAGCGATAGTCCAAGGACTCCCTGCAAATCCGATAAGAGCTTTTTCAGGATTTAGGCGCTCTCTAATAAGTTTTACCGCTTCATATACATAAGAGATTTTTTCATCGGCACTCGCATCAAGAGCGTCGATATCTTCTTCCGTGCTAATAGTTTTATCAAAAATCGGACCTACTCCCTTTTCAAATCTAAGCGGCAAGCCCATTTCCATAGGTAAATTCAAAATATCGCTAAAAAGTATAGCCGCATCTACATCGAGAATATCTATTGGCTGAAGAGTAACTTCAGCGGCAACTTCCGGATTTCTCGTCATATCAAGAAAATTTCCGACTTTGCGTCTAACTTCCATATATTCAGGAAGATACCTACCCGCTTGTCTCATCATCCAAACAGGTGTATAAGGTGTCTCTTTTCCAAAACAAGCATCAACAAAAATCATTCATTCTCCTTTTCTATTTTTCCTTTTTTTCCACTCACAAACTCACAATTTCACCAATTCACTATTTCACAATTTCACTACTTTACCTACTTAAAAATCCCTTTTTCCATATGATATTCGCATTTATTCATATCCATTTTCAAATCATTTTCCCCAAAAAGCCTTTTAATTACAGATACGAAAATATCTACTTCCGCGCTATCCGCCATTTTTCTAAGAGTAAGATTCGGATGATGTAAAAATCTTTTAAAAGCGTTATGTAAAACTTTTTCGACTTCTTCTTCAAGTTCTTTTGGAATATAGTGTTTTTTTACCGCGTTTTTAAGTGCAGCTTTAGAACACTCGTGCGCTTTGTCTTGTAAAAATTTAATTACCGGCTCAATCGATACAGATTGAAGATACTTTTCAAATTCTTCAACGCATTTTTCAATTAAAGCATTCGCTTTTTGAACTTCTTTTTCTCTTTTTTTCATATTTCTTTTACTAATCTCTTTTAAGTCATCGACCGTAATTACATCGATATTCGAGCATGTCATTTTTTCGATATCGTTCGGGATAGCCAAATCAAACCAAAGTCTTTTGAATTTCGTCTCTTTTACGTGTTCGTTTCTTATGACGGGATAGTTTGAAGCCGTAGCACTAAACAAAAGTCTATAATTATTGATAAGTTTTGGCAAACTATCAAGTGAATGCACGTCGATATTTACTTCATCACCAAGCTCCTCTTTTAAAGCAAAAGCATTTTCAACCGTTCTATTAACCAAAACGATATTAACTCCCTCTTTTATTAAATTTTTACATACTATTCTTGCTGTATCACCGACCCCTACTACAACGGCACTATAACCGCTCAAATCTTTCAAAATCTCTTTTGCTTTTCTAACCGCAATACTCGCAACACTCACAGGCTCGCTTGAAACACTTGTTTGATTTCTTATTTTTTTCGCACATTTAAAAGAAAAATGAATTAATCTCGTCAAATCTTGAGCAATATAATTTTTCTCATACGCTTCATAAAAAGCTTCTTTTAATTGCCCCGTAATTTGAGTCTCACCAACAACCATAGAATCAAGAGAAGCCGCAACCTTAAAAACGTGCTCGATTGCTTCATTATCTTGATAAATTTCGGCTTTTAACATCTCTTCTGGCGTTATTACCTTATGAAAAACTTTATCATAGAGTTCGTTTATATCTCTTTTTTTATCGAAAATCACCTCAACTCTATTACACGTTTTTAAGAACATCACTTCCTTAAAATCTGCAAAATCTTCTAAAGTCAGCTCACTTAATTTACTTCTTAAAACCACATCGGAGTTGCGATAATTAAAACTTATTACAAAATACATAGCTACACCTTTTTAATAAACTCCGTTTTGATATATATATTTTTTGCCAGAATATGCCCCGGAGTGTCTCCGAGTCTGATGTTTTTGAAAATCGTACCTCTTTTTATAGTATCTCCGCCTTTTACGTTCAAATCTTTTATAACCATTACGTTATCGCCGTTTTTCAAAAGATTTCCGTTTGCGTCTCTTTTTTCTTCCGCTTCCGCTTCCGCCCAAGCAAGCTCTTCGGGTTCAAGATACATCATATCAAGCAAATCGCCTCTGCCTAATTTCTTTAAAAGTCTATATGTCAACACCTTAACCGCACTTTTTTCACTCCACATTGAATCGTTTAAACATTGAAAATGATTTTCATCAAGCTCGCCGCTCTCGATTTGAGAGAGACAAGTTTCGCATAAATTCACATATTCGTCTTTCGGTTCGACTTTATAAGCCGTAACATTATTATCACTTCCGCATAAATCACAAACCATTATTTTTCTCCTTTATATTCCGGATGATAATCATTAGCGTGATTATCATCTTTTAATTCGATAGGTTTATTCATTTTTTGAACTATTCCCATAAATAAAGTTACAAGTACAACTGCAATCCAAGCTCCCATACCTGCAAATATTACATTAATCCACCAATATCCTTCCGCAGTACCTTGACCGTAACTATGAAGACCTTGAGCGATATAGAAATTCACTCCGAAATATGTCATCAATACAAAGAAAAACGATAAGAATGCAAGTAATGAGAATATAAACTCTCCTCTCATTTTAGGAATCATTTTAGTATGAATAATTAATGCATAAGCAATCATAGTAATCAAACTCCAAGTCTCTTTAGGGTCCCAAGACCAATATCTACCCCAAGACTCATTCGCCCAAACACCGCCTAAGAAAGTACCGATACTAAGCAGGGCAAGTCCGATATATAACGCGATATAGATAATATTATTTAACTGTTTAATCTGTTTATCAAGGTCATATTTTTTTCTCATTGCAAAAAGTATCAAGTTAAGAAGTCCTAACATACTTCCAACACCCAAGAAACCGTAACTTGAAGTAATAACCGCCACGTGAATCAATAACCAATATGATTTCAATACAGGCACCATATTCGTAATTTGAGGGTTAATATTGTTTAAGTGAGCTACCATCATAAACATTCCCGCTACAAAAAGACCAGCACCAAGAGCAAGCATTGATTTTCTAAAGAAAATTAACGATGCAAAAGCTGAACCCCATGCAATAAATACAATTGATTCGTATGCATCCGACCAAGGAGCGTGCCCGGCCACATACCATCTTAAAAGCATATTCGCAGTATGTATTAGTAATCCCAAATATCCTAATAATACAATAGTAGTTTCAAGTTTCGGGAATCTTTTGAGTTTGATAATTTCGATAAATCCTAAAATAATCGCTAAAAGACCGAGTGTCGTATAAACACCGATAAGTTTAGGGAAAATTTGTAATCTATTATATGTAATTTCCCATTTTATCCTACCAGGGCTTGGTAATATCTCACCGCTGTAGTCTTTTTGAAGCTGATAGATTTTTTCTCTTGTCTCTTTTTCAAGTTTTACGTTATATGTTTTGATACCCGTAGCCAAATCTTTGAATAAATTAAAATAAAAATTAGCAGTCATCGGGTCCATAAGATTCATTTTTACCGCCTGTTTAATATCATCAATACTAAACCAGCGATAATTCATTTTTTTAGAATTAGGAGTCGGAAAAATCTTGAAAATTTTAGCCGTATAAACGGTAAATGCAACATAAACTCTTTCATTTATTTTTAAAAATTCTCTTTGTAATTTTGTTCTGTCTTTGTCAGGAGTTTTAAACGCTTCGTCTATTTCTTTACTGAATCTAAAATTCCCGTTCGGTAAGAAAAATGCATTGTATGGAGCGTATTTTCCTTTAATTCCGAGCATTTTTCTAATTGCCGGATGTCCTACGTAAATAAGAGGTAGTTTTTGAAACTCATCAGGATATGCCACCATTCCTGCTACGATTTGATTATAGTTCATTCCGTACATTTTAGCTTTATATGTAAGTTTATGCACTATATCCAAATCAAGCGTATCCATAGGCTCGATTCTTCCTCTTTGCTGTACAAGTACTTTACTCCACTCATCAGCCACCGCTTTTGATTTTTGAGCGTATTCGTTAAAATCAAACGCTTTTGCGTAAGTTCCGCCAATCATTAGCATAAGTAAGATAGCAAAAAGTCCGCTTTGTTGTAATTTTTTAATAGTAAGTCTGAATCTTGATTTTTTATAAATCATACTCCATAAAAACCCTATCGCAAGTAAGATATAACCGAAATAAGTCACCCACATTCCCGGGTCGTGATTAACGGAAAGAATAGAACCTCTCTCATCCGGATCGTAACTCATCTGATAAAACCTATATCCGCCATAAACCAAAATATGGTTCATATAGATATGGTATTGGAATTCTTTATTATGTTTTTTGTCTATAACCGTTACGTAACTATCATATGAGCTCGGTTGCATACTACCCGGATATTTTCTCATAACGAATTTATCAAGTCTAACTTCAAACCCTAATTTAACAGGATAAACGTTACTCGGGTTTCCTTTGCTTTTTTGTACCATAATTACCGACTTGGTTTCACCGTTTCTTAAATGAAGAGTTCCTTCATAGCCGAAATATCTAGTAATAGCAGCTCCTAACAAAATTACGATAATTGAAACGTGTAAAAGAAAAATAGGTGTTTTTTTGTAAGTTTTGTATCTAATCATAACACCAACTAAATTCAATCCCAAAAGCCACATTATCGCTTCAAACCATTTTGTTTCATACACATACTTCCACGCTTCAGTCATTGAAGCGAATCCCAAAGTAGCGTAAATTTGCGCCACCATAAAAAATATTGACAATACTACCGCAACTTCAAGAGAGAAAAACGCTCTTGATATTCTTTTAACTACACTCATTTCGCACCTTTATATTTTTCGTTTACATCTTTTAAAATTTTTAGAAACATTTGAGGAGGTCTTGCTCCAATCATTCTAAAATACAACTCACCGTTCGGTTTGATAAATAAAATAGTCGGAGTAGAACC
Organism: Caminibacter pacificus; assembly: GCF_003752135.1. Taxonomy (NCBI): domain Bacteria; kingdom Pseudomonadati; phylum Campylobacterota; class Epsilonproteobacteria; order Nautiliales; family Nautiliaceae; genus Caminibacter; species Caminibacter pacificus. Next base: position 75,789 of record NZ_RJVK01000001.1, on the reverse strand, counting down.
TGTAAAATAAGCTTCCACCTCAGCTGGAATTTGATCTTGGTCGGCTAAATAAAATACCGGTACGAAATTTTGATTAATGTAATTCGCAACTTTATCGTCGGTATATACTTTAGTAGCAAGATATCTACACGGAGGACATTTAGTAAGAGCGATATCCACCATTATGAGCTTATGCTCTTTTTGTGCCAGCTGTTTTGCAAGCTGATAATTCATAGCCCAGTTTACTTTTCCGCTCCACTCAAAAGCGAAAACGGACACAACAAAAAGTGCCAATGCTAAAAACTTTCTCATTTTTTCGCCTTTTTTGTTGTATTGTAACAAAAAAATTACATTAAATTTATATTAATCGAAGAAAAAAGAGGAAAAAAATTATTTTGACTCGTTTGAAAGCGTTTCAAGAAGGTTTGGATGTGCAAAATGAGACATTGTATAGTCATTATGACAACTTACACAACTTACGTCTTTTCCTGCTTTTTTCGCATCCCAATAATATTTTTGATGAAGTTCTTTTACGTTATCTGCAAGACCGATAGCTTTTTCAGGTTCTTTTATACCATGGTGACATTTTAAACAAGCACTATCATATACGTAATGTTTCATTTCCCAGAAGTTTTCTTTGAAATCAACTCTTTTGATAATTCCGAACTGTGCCAATGCGTCTCTTGTTCCGCTGATTCCTTTAGCTACCAAATATCCGATTAAGCTGTTGTGAGGCAAGTGACAATCCGTACAATGATGAGCTGCAAATCCTTGCGGGTTGTTTCCTCCGTGCACACTATAATGAAAACTTTCAACCATCGGTTTCATCGTATGACAGCTAGAACAAAACGCAGGTGTTCCCGTTTTATCTACCGCTACAGCGGCAACATAAGAAATTCCAAGACCGATTAATGCTCCTACAATTAACGCACCTACTGTTGATTTTTTCATTTATCCACCTTTTTTTAGAGCATTATATGCAAAAAAAGTGCTCCAAAAGTGCTTTTTACATTAATTTGACAAATCTATAACAAAAACGGCGCCTTTTTCGGAGTTGTAAGCATAAAGCTTGCCTTTAAAATGCTGAGATATAATGATTTTACTCATATAAAGCCCTATTCCGGTACCTTGAGATTGAAACTTAGTAGTAAAATAAGGTTCGAAAATCTTATCTTTTATCTCTTCCGGAATCCCTCCTGCGTTATCCTCGATTTCAATTTTTTTACCGTCGATTCTTATGAAAATTTTTCTATCTTTGATATCTCTTTCTTTCAAAACGTCAATAGCGTTATTAATAATGTTTAAAACGACTTGAGAAAATTCAGTTTTATACCCTAAAATAGGCTCCGTTTTTTTAATATCCAAAACAACCTCTACTTTGTTTTGCTTAATTCTACCTTCCATAAGTTTTAAAGCGTCTTCTATAATCTCTTTAGGGCAAAATTCCACTTTTTTCGTATCTTTTTTAAAGAAATTCGTAAAATCGTCAATCGTTTGAGACATATATTCTATTTGAGCTTGCGCTTTTTCTTTAAATTTTTGAATAAAATCTTTATCAAGTTTATTCATTTGCGCGGCCATTTCTAGATTTTGAATTAAAAGTGAAAGTCTTGTTAGCGGATGTCTCCATTGATGTGCGATATTACCTAACATTTCTCCAAGAGAAGCGAGTTTACTTTGGTGCATAAGCATTTGTTCTTTTTGCTGTCTTTTTTCTATCTCTTCTTTTACCCTCAAATCAAGTTCTTCATAAAATTTATATAAAGGTTTCGAAAAGAAAATTCCAAGAGGAATAGCAAGCAAAATAGAAATCGCTATCATTATTAATACCATTTTCTTAGATACTTCATTGGTTTTGTTTATAAGGTTTTTATTTTGTATCAAAACTATTTTTATATTAGGCGAAAGCTCTTTTACGTAAATATCATCGGTTACGAAACCTTCTTTCGTTTTTAATATCTTATCTCCAAGAGAATAGCTAAATAAATCGTAAATACTTTTTGCTTTATAAAAATTAGATAAGAAAATTTGCCCCTTTTTATTAATAATTACCGTATAAAAAAGATCACTGTTTAACGTATCCAATTTATTTATTAAAGCCCTAACCTCAATAAATCCGTTATTATTACCTTTTTGAATAGGACTGATAAGCGTTAAATTAAGTCCTTTATCACTCAAATACTCTTTAAAAAAAAGATTCTTATTGGACTTGTAATTATTTACTTGAAGTGTTTTGGAATCCCGATTTAAACAAAAAACTCTGTTTTTTACTTTTTCACAACCTATTACGTATTTTCCGTATCGATTATAATAGTTTATTTCGCTTAAATTGGAATTGGCAAGTAGCATAGTTTTAAATACGGATTTTATTACTTCGGGATTTACTGTAAATTTAGTATTAAAAATATCATTATTGGAAAGTGCGATTGTAGCATTCTTTATATTATTTACTTTTTCTTGATAAATATAGTAGATATTATCGGCCGAAAGTTTTACTTTGTCTTTGAATTCCTGAGTTGTGATATCCGTAAAAATGTAAATAGCTGTATATGTTACGGCAACAATTATTAAAAATGCAAAAATAGAAAAGGCGGTTATGATATCGAATTTAAATTCATCCGTTTTTCTCAATTTTGTATCCGCTCCCTCTTACGTTTTTAATAAAATTCTCTTTTAACTTACTTCTTAATTTTTTAACTTGGGTTCTAATGGTATTGTCACAAATATCTTTTCCTTCCCAAACGTAGTCTCTTAAAGTGCTCATATCAACTACCTGTCCGATGTTTTTTACTAAGATTTCTAGAAAATATCTTTCATTTTGAGTCAGTTCAACCTCTTCATCATTGTAAAAAAGCTTTAATTTACCCAAGTCAAAAGAGTAATTATCCGTAATTTTAATTCTATTTGTATTTTTAAATACCAATCTTTTTATTCTAAGTTCGAGCTCTTTAAGCTCAAAAGGCTTTTTAATATAATCCGCCGCACCTAATTTGAATGCTTTTTCTACATGGTCGATATCGGAATATGCCGTAATAAAAATAACAGGTACATCAGACGTATAATTTTTTAATTCTTCATAAAATTCGTATCCGTTGATTTCCGGCATATTGATATCCAATAAAAATATGTCGTAATGACTCGGATATATTGTCTCAAGCGCTTTTGTAGGTGATGAAAAATAATCAACTTTATTTCCTTGCATTTCCAAATATTCTTTTATAGATTCACCGATAAAATCATCATCTTCTACAAGCAATATTTTCACGCAAATCCTTTTTTTGATTGATTATATCATAAAAAATAGTTATATTAACACAATATTAAGAAAAAATCGAAACTTTAAAATAGCGAAAATTTAGGCATTAAAAGAAAGTGACTGAGAATATAAATAACCGCTCATTCATTTTTTTGTTGTTATCGCAATAATTAAAAATTATAAAAAAGCCCATAAAATAGGACATTTTATCTCTTCTGTAAAGTGCCTTTAAAGTGCCACAAAAGCAAAAAAACAATTAATTTTATGTTAAATTAAAGTAAAAAGCGGTATTATTATTATGTAAAAATCCAAAAAGGAGTGCATAATGTCAATGACAAGAAGAGATTTTCTAAAAACTACAGCGGCAGTTGCAGCTGCAAGCGCTGCAGGATTAACTATTCCTGAAGAAGCAAAAGCTGCTGCAAATGCTGCTGAAGCAGGATGGCAATGGGATAAAGCGGTTTGCCGTTTCTGTGGTACCGGATGTGGTATCATGATCGCAACAAAAGGTAATAAAGTTGTTGCGGTAAAAGGTGACCCTGAAAACCCTGTAAACAGAGGTATTAACTGTATCAAAGGATATTTCAACGCGAAAATTATGTACGGTGCCGACAGACTTACTCAACCGTTACTAAGATTAAACGAAAACGGAGAATTCGACAAAAACGCTCCATTCAGACCTGTAAGCTGGAAAAGAGCTTTTGACGAAATGGAAAAACAATTTAAAAAATATTACAACAAATACGGACCAACAAGCGTAGCGGTATTCGGTTCTGGACAATATACTATTCAAGAAGGTTACGCTGCGGTTAAACTTGTAAAAGGTGGATGGAGAAGTAACAACATCGACCCAAATGCTAGACACTGTATGGCAAGTGCGGTTGTAGGTTTCTATCAAACATTCGGTATTGACGAACCTGCAGGATGTTATGACGACATCGAACTTACTGACACTGTTGTAACTTGGGGTGCAAATATGGCTGAAATGCATCCGATTTTATGGTCAAGAGTATCGGATGCTAAACTAAACAACCCTGATAAATATTATGTAGTTAACCTATCTACATATAGAAACAGATGTTCTAACCTTGCGGATATGGAAATTATCTTCAGACCAAACACAGACCTTGCTATTATGAACTATATCGCAAGAGAAATTCTTCATAGAAACGCAGTAAATTGGGATTTTGTTAAAAAACACACAATCTTCGCAACAGGTTTTGTTGATACGGGATACGGTCTAAGAGATCCTAAAAAAGCAAAAGAACTAGGATACTCTGAAAAAGAAATGCAAACAATTAGAAAACAAGACGTTAAAGTTGTTACACCTGAAGAAGCAGTAGCACTTAGCGCAATCGGTAAATGGAAAGCCGGTGATGAAATGGTTATGAAACACAACAAAGGAAAAGCTCCTTTCAAACACTGGCAAATCAGCTTTGAAGATTTCAAAAAAGCGGTAGAACCTTATACACTTGATTATGTAGCGAAAGTAGCAAAAGGTGATAAAGACGAATCACTTGAAAGCTTCAAAAGAAAACTTAAAAAACTTGCAGACCTTTACTGTGACCCGAATAGAAAAGTAGTATCTTTCTGGACTATGGGATTCAACCAACACGTAAGAGGTAGCTGGATTAACGAAATCGTATACACAGTTCACTTCTTATTAGGAAAACAAGCCGAACCAGGAAACGGTGCGTTCTCACTTACAGGACAACCAAGTGCATGTGGTACAGCAAGAGAAGTTGGTACGTTCGCACACAGACTTCCGGCGGATATGCTTGTAGCAAATCCTAAACATAGAAAAATTACTGAAAAATTATGGAAATTACCACACGGAACACTTAACCCTAAAGTAGGTAGCCACTTCCTAAAAATCATGAGAGATATGGAAGAAGGTAAAATCAGATGGGCTTGGGTACACGTAAACAACCCATGGCAAAACACAGCTAACGCTAACCACTGGTTAAAAACAGCAAGAACAATGGATAACTTCATTGTTGTAAACGAATGTTATCCTGGTGTATCTGCAAGAGTTGCAGACTTAATCCTACCGGTAGCTATGATTTATGAAAAATGGGGAGCATACGGAAACGCTGAGAGAAGAACACAACATTGGAGACAACAAGTAGTAGCTCCGGGTAACGCAATGACTGACATTTGGACAATGGCTGAATTCGCAAAAAGATTTAAACTTAAAGAAGTATGGCATGAGTGGAAACTTCCTGACGGAACAGTACTTCCAGACGTATTAGAAGAAGCAAAAGCAATGGGATACAGCCCTGAAGATACACTATTTGACGTTCTATTCAATAGACCTGAATATCACAAAAACTTCCCATGGCCAGATCCGATTGCTAAAAACCCTCAAACAGGAAAAATGCATCCTAACACAGAAGCTGAGGGAGACTTCAGAAACGTTGTTGGAAGTGACGGAAAAGTATTTAAAGGATACGGATTCTTCATTCAAAAAGCACTTTGGGAAGAATACAGAAAATTCGGTCTTGGACACGGACACGACCTTGCGGACTTCGATACATATCATAAAGTTAGAGGTCTAAGATGGCCGGTAGTAAACGGAAGAGAAACTAAATGGAGATTCAACGTTAACTACGACCCATATGCAAGAAAATATGCTAAACCTGGTGAAAAATTCGCATTCTACGGTCCTCTTCTTAAAGCAATTCCAAAAGGAACATTACAAGGACCTATTAATCCTAAGAAAAAATATCCGTTACCAAACAAAGCGAAAATATTCTTCAGACCGTTTATGGTTCACCCAGAAGATCCTAAATACGATAATGACGGATATAACTTCTGGCTATGTACAGGTAGGGTACTTGAACATTGGCATAGTGGTACAATGACAATGAGGGTACCGGAACTTTATAGAGCAATGCCTGAAGCACTTTGTTATATGAACCCTAAAGACGCTAAAGAATTAGGTCTTCAAAGATTCGATCTTGTAGTTATCGAAAGTAGAAGAGGTAAAGTAAAAGCAAGAGTCGAAACAAGAGGAAGAAACAAACCGCCAAGAGGACTTGTATTCGTTCCATGGTTCGACGAAAAAGTATTAATCAACAAAGTTTGTCTTGACGCGACATGTCCTATGAGTAAAGAAACAGACTATAAAAAAGCGGCAGTTAAAATTTATAAAGCGTAAAGGTAATTTGTGGATAACAAAAGAAGACAGTTTATCACTTCTTTGATACAAGCCTCAGCAGCTGCGGCTGCTGGAGGTACTATTGTTGGCGCTTTTGTTGAAGAAAATAAAAACAAGCCCCTAACATTAAGACCTCCTGGGGCTTTAAAAGAAGAAGATTTTCTAAAAACATGCATTAGATGCGGATTATGCGTCGAAGCATGTAAAAACAGAGAAAACAAAGTAATAATTGACGGAAATGAAATCATAACTTTAAAATTAGGCGCACCCGGAGACAACGTCGCTATAGGTACGCCTTATTTTATAGCAAGAACCGGACCTTGTTTTATGTGTGATGATATTCCGTGTATGTATGCATGCCCGACAGGGGCATTAACGCCCGATATGTGTAAAAACGACAAAGGCGAAGTCGCAATCGACTATGCGAAAATGGGCGTTGCGGTAATCGACCCGAGCAGTTGTATCGCCTTTTGGGGATTACAATGTACGGCTTGCTATAGAGCTTGTCCAGAAATGGATAAAGCGATAACTATCGAATGGAAAAAGAACGAAAGAACCGGGAAACACGCTTATCGTATTCCAGTAGTACATGAAGACGCTTGTACCGGATGCGGTATGTGCGAAATGGCATGCGTTACTGAAAAAGCAGCTATTAAAGTATTCCCAAGAGACGTATTCTTAGGAAAAGCCGGTGATAGATACGTAAAAGGCTGGGATAAAAAAGACCAACAAAGAGTCAAAAACGCTTCTACGAAAACAACGACTGAAACTGGTAGAAGCAAGCTTAGTCCTATTCAAAATCTTAACCAAGGCGTAACATGGGATCAATAATTAAAAACAGATATTTGATTCTAAGAAGAATATCCCAGCTAACAATTCTATTTTTGTATTTTGCGGCTAATTATTGGGGTCTTAAAATTTTGATGGGTAACTTAAGTTTTTCAAAACTTTTTAACACCATTCCGTTAACTGACCCTTATGCTTTTTTGCAAATGCTATTTGCGGGAGCGGTTATTAGTAGCGATTTGATAATCGGTGTCGTAATTATTTTACTTTTTTACGGTTTAATAGGCGGAAGAGCTTATTGTAGCTGGGTATGCCCTGTTAATATGATTACGGATTTCGCAGCATGGGTTAGAAGAAAAACACACCATGAAAAAGACAATTTGATAAATGCAACTAAAATTAGAAACTTCAGATACGTTTTTATGGTTATGATGTTAATCGTATCTACTGTAGTAGGTGCGGCGGCTTTTGAATTTATCAGTCCTATCGGTATGTTTACAAGAGCCGTGGCATTTACTTTAGGTTTTAGTTGGGTTTGGTTACTTGTAATTTTCATTTTTGACGCATTCGTACTGAAAAACGGATGGTGCGGTCATATCTGCCCTGTAGGCGCAATGTATAGCATTGTAGGCTCTAAGAGTATTATTAGAGTTTGGCATAACAAAGACAATTGTACCGCTTGCGGTGAATGTTTAAAAATTTGCCCTGAAAATCAGGTATTATCACCTGTAATAGACAAAAAAAGCGATTACATTTCCGGAATCGAATGTACGAATTGCGGAAGATGTATCGAAGTATGTAATGACAACGCTCTTGAATTTACACTAAGATATATAATCAACAAAAAAGGAGAAAACAATGAAAAAACTGCTACTAATTAGTGGTATTGCAGCAATGTTTGTACTTGCTGGATGTAGTACAAACAATACTCAAACTAACGCTGTAAGCAATAAAACTGTACAAGTTACAGGAATTAGAAAAACTGACTTAAACGCAGGTAGTGAAAACCTTCCTGTAGTTCAATATCACGCACCGGCTCCAATCCCTGGAAAAGTACAAGGATTCAAAAAATCTTTCGTTACTGCACCTCCTATGATTCCTCACAGTATCAAAGGAATGGTGCCTATTAAAGTAGGAAAAAATATGTGTCTAAGCTGCCATATGCCTCAACAAGCTAAAGCTCTTGGTATTCCTGCAATGCCAAAAGATCACTTTGTAGATAACTTCGAAGGAGATAAAGTTAAACCAAAAGTTGCAGGAAGCAGATATTTCTGTACTACTTGTCACGCACCTCAAGCTAAACTTGACCCTGTTATCGAAAACAAATTCGAAACTATGAAAGCTAATCAAGGTCTATGATAGACAAAAACAGAAGAAACCTTTTTAGGAGAGTTAAAAACTCTCCTTTTAAATCTTTCATTTATCCTCCATATTTCGAAAAAAAAGAAGATTTCTTAAAATGTATGGAATGCGAAACAAAAGATTGTTTGACTGCATGCGAAGAAAAAATCATAAAAATAGAAAATGAAATGCCCGTTTTAGATTTTTCAAACAGTGGTTGTACTTTCTGTGACGCCTGCGCACAAACCTGTCCTCACGGAGTATTGAAAATAGAAAACAAAAAAGAAAAAATAGCGGATATTATTCTAATTCCGAATAAATGTCTCGCATGGAATCAAACAATCTGCTTTTCATGTCAAGATATCTGCGAAGAAAATGCTATAATATACAACGGAATGTTTAGTCCGGTAATAGATATGGAAAAATGTACCGGATGTGGCTTTTGCGTAGGTGTATGTCCTACCGACGCTATCGAATACAAACCTCTATAAAGGTCTTGACATGAAAAAAATTTTATTATTAACATTAACAATAATATTTGCTTTTGCATCACAAATCGTTAAACCGTTAAAAGTTATTCACTTTTCAAGTTATATCGATAAATTGGCCTTTAATCAAAAATTTATAATAGGCGGTCTTGAAAACTCTACGGTTGAAATAAAAGACGCCAAAACATATGAGACGATATATACGATAAAACTTCCTAAAATTCATGATTTTATGGGTGATTTACAACCAATGCCGGTATATTCTTTGGATATTTCGCCAAATGGAAAAACTTTGCTTATCTTAACTGAAGACGAAGAAGCAAAAAGAGATTTGTTTTTATTCGATTTGGAAACTCATAAATTAACAAAAGTCTTCACTACAAAAGAGACTCTTATGAAAGCAAGATTTATCAATAACCACCAAATCTTTTTCGGTCTTCTAAGTGATGAAGTAACTCTTTACGATTTGAATCAAAAAAAATTTTTATATAAAGTCCAAGCCGACAGTTATGTTTTCTCTACTTTTGCGTTAAATAGAGTAAAAACGAAAGCGGCAATAGGTGATGAAAGTGGTTCAGTTAAAATCATTGAGGTAAAAAACGGAAAAATACTTGCGAAAATAATGGGATTCAATAAAGATAAAACTTTAAGTCTTGATTTTGTAAAAAATTACGTAATAAACGGAAGCAGTGATAAAAGAGTCGCCGTTTACGATATTACGACAAAATATTCCAAAATCGAAATGACAGCAAACTTTCTTCCTTATGCGGTAGCACTATCACCTAAACTCGATACTTTCGCTTTACAATACGACGAAAACAATGATATAAGAGTTTATGATTTTAATAAAAAATTACTTTATATATTAAGAGGTCACAGTATGCCGTTAAACGGAATTTATTATATCAACGAAAATAAAATAATAAGCTTCTCAACCGGAGAAGTAATAATCTGGAACTTAAAGGAGTAACCATGAATATTTCAAGTATTATAGTAAAAACTTTACCTCAAAATTATGATTCAGTTTGGATGAATCTTATCGATAGCGGACTGTGCGAAGTACATTTCGGAGATAAAGAAAAAGGTATTATTATTATAACTATCGAAGGAAAAAACGTCGAAGAAGAGATAGACAAATTAACAAAAATCCAAGACATTCCATATGTAATCAGTGCCGATATGCATATGAGTTACTGTGAAGAAGAACTTGAAGAAATGAAAAAAGATATGGACCTAAATGCTACAGTAGAAGAATTAAATACTGACAGAAAAGCCGAAGAAGTTGGATATTTCGGTTCTCTTAAAGGTAAATATTAATCTTTCCTCTCTTTTTCCCCCGTTTTTTTAATTTTTGTTTCATTTTGGCACTTTTGAGACACTTTGTTTTTGTAGAATTTTTAAGAGAGAATGTCTCGAAAAGGAGTGAAAATGAAAAAAGCACTTACAGCTGGGTTAAGCGTAGCTGCTATTGCAAGTGTTGCTTTCGCAGCTAACAGCTTAGATTCAAACCCGAATTATCAAAAACTTAAAAATTTCAAACCTAAGGGTGTAAGTAACGACCAATGTTTAATGTGTCACAAAACTACTGATCCTGGAATCGTTGCAGACTGGCAACATTCTAAACACGCAAAAGCTGGTGTAGGATGTGTTGAATGTCACGTTGTTCCAAAAGATTATCCAACTGCATTCAAAGCTCACCCAATGCAAGGTGCAAACTGGACGGTACAAATCGCAGTTTCATCTGTAACTTGTGCTAAATGTCACGCAAAAGAAGTACAAGAATATCTAAATTCAGGACACGCAAGAGGTGCTGCTCAATGGCTTGCTACTCCTAAAAACAAACACGGTTACCTTATGACAAAACTTTCATATCATTATGAAAGCTTAAAAGGTGCTAATAAGTCTTACCTAGTTGACGGTAAAACTATGGAAAAAGGTATCAGAAACGACCTTCCTGTTTATAGAGCAAACGAAAACAATCCAAGAACAGCAAACCTAAACGTAGCTAACATTTGTATCCAATGTCACGGTACTGTAGTTAAACTTGACAAACAAGGTAGACCTGACGCGACTACTTGGCCAAGCGACGGTATTGCTGCTCTATATCCGGACGGTGGTGTTGGAAACTGTCTAGCATGTCACAGCAGACATAAATTCAGCGCAGCTGAAGCAAGACATCCGGCAGCTTGTACTAACTGTCACTTAGGTCCTGACCATCCAGATAAAGAAGTATTCGAATCAAGCGTTCACGGACATATCTTTGATACAAATGAAGAAGATTACAAATTCGACACTGGAGAACAAATCCCAGGAAAAACAGTTAGAGCCGCTACATGTTTCACATGTCATATGAGTGGAATCAATGGTCTTAAAGCAACTCACAACGTATCTCTAAGACTTAAATGGAACCTTTGGGCACCGGATAGTTTCCTAAGAACTGGCGGACATGAAACTGCTGGTTGGGCATTCTGGAAAGGTGGAGGAAAAGTTACTGATACTACTGTAACAAGAGGTAACCCTAAAGCTGGTAACCCTAACGGTCCTGAAGCTGCAAGAGCAGATATGAAAAAAGTTTGTATGACTTGTCACCAAGCAACATTTACAAACAACTACTTCCAAAGAGTAGATGCGGCAGTTAAAATTTACAACCAATACAAAGCTGCAGCAAACAAAATGATGAAAGAACTAAAAGCTAAAGGTCTAATTAAATCAGACGTATGGAGCGATCCGTTCTTTAAACTATACTACTACCTATGGCATCATGAAGGAAGAAGATTCAGACAAGGTGCTGCCATGGGATCACCTGACTATGCACACTGGCATGGTGTATTCCAAGTAATGCAAGATATCAGAGAAATGAACGATATCTACAACTATAGAATGAAAATGCTTAAAAAATACGGAAGCGCTAAAAAAGTTCTTGAAAACGAACCTCCAATGCCGGTTGTTACTCACGAATAATCTTTTTGGCCCTTTCGGGCTTTTTTTATTATAAAATAAAACTCACAGACACTACTAATAGATAACTCCTTCTTATATTAAATATTACAAAAACTTAACTGACCTCTAAAACTTTCATATAGCACTCTAGAAGCACTTGGAAGGCATATACTCGTTTTGTGGGATGATTAAAGGATTAATCATGAAAAAAATAATTTCAACCGGACTAAGTGTAGCAACACTCACAACCGTATCTTTGGCTGCAAATTCTCTAACTTCTAATCCAAATTACATAAAGTTAAAAAACTTTAAACCAAATCCTGCAGTAAAAACCAACCAATGCTTAATTTGTCACAAAGTAATGGACCCTGGAATCGTCGCAGATTGGCAACATTCAAAACATGCAAAAGCCGGAATCGGATGCGTTCAATGTCACGTAGTTCCAAAAGACTATCCGACCTCTTTCAAATCTCATCCTTTCCAAGGTAAAAATTGGACGGTACAAATTACCGTATCTTCTGTTACATGTGCTAAATGTCACGCCAAAGAAGTAACAGAATATCTAAATTCCGGACATTCAAGAGCCGGAGCGCAATGGATTGCATATAACAAATCAGGCAATGGGATTTTGATGACCAAAATCGCTTATCATTACGAAAGTTTAAAAGGAAACAATCCCTCTTATGGAATAAGCGGAAAAGAAATGGTTAAGGGAATCAGAAACGACTTATCTGTTTATAGAGCGAACCAAAACAATCCTAAACTTGCAGATTTAAACGTTGCAAATTTATGCGTACAATGCCACGGTACGGCAATCAAACTCGATAAAAACGGCGTACCATCTCCTGATACATGGCCTAGTGACGGAATAGCGGCACTTTATCCTGACGGAGGTGTTGGAAATTGTCTCGCTTGTCATACACGACATAAATTTAGCGCAGCAGAAGCCAGAAATCCCGCAAGCTGTAGCAATTGTCATTTAGGCCCAGATCATCCTGACAAAGAAATTTTTCATTCAAGCGTACACGGACATATTTTTGAAACCAATAAAAAAAATTACGACTTTAACTCAAAAAAAATCATCCCAGGTAAAACAGTTAGAGCCGCAACATGTTTTGTTTGTCATATGAGTAATATAAACGGATTAAAATCAACTCATAATGTTTCGTTAAGACTAAAATGGAATTTATGGGCGCCTTCAAGTTTTGAAAGAACCGGAGGAAACGAAACGGCAGGTTGGGCTTATTGGCAAGGCGGAGGAAAAATCATACCGGGAAAAACCGTAATTAGAGGAAATGTAAAAACAGGAAATCCTAAAGGTCCGAGCCGATATGAAAAAAGTTTGTTTAGCTTGTCACCAAGTAACGTTTACAAACAACTTTTTCCAAAGAAGCGACGCTGCTGTAAAAGTATTTAATCAATATGAAGCTTCTGCTTCAAAAATGTTTAAAACATTAGCATCAAAAGGTCTAATTAAAGAAGATTTATGGAGTGATCCGTTTTTTAAATTGTACTATTATTTATGGCATTATGAAGGTACGAGATTCAGACATGCAGCCGCAATGGGTAGTCCGGATTATGCTCATTGGCACGGAGTTTTCCAAGTAATGCAAGATATCAGAGAAATGAACGACATCTATAATTACAGAATGAAAATGTACAAAAAATACCATAATGCTAAAAAAGTACTTAAAAATGAACCGCCTATGCCGGTTGTAACTCACGAGTAATTTTTTTGCCCTTTTCGGGCTTTTTTAATAAATTGAAAATCTTACGAGAGATAAGAGAGCACAATTGAACTATTAGCGTCAGTCACTTATTGAAAAGAAAAAAGAAAAAATTGGGAAATTATTTTTTCCCGTATTTTTTAGCTGCTTCTTGAATTTCTTTATCACTCATTCCTTGAGCGATTCCAACCATTGTTTGGTTACCTTTTCCAGCTTTGAATTCTTTCATCATTTTTACGATTTGAGCTGGAGTTAATTTGTCAAGTTTTTGAGCCATACCACCGTTATGACACATAGCACAATCAGTATATGCAAAAGCCATACCAGCTACCGCTGCAATTACAAGTAATTTTTTCATTTAATCTCCTTTTAGAAATTTTCGAGTATGATTATACTCAATTTCCTCAAAATTTCAAAATTATAACTTTTACTTATATCTACTTACCGTATTTTTCGGCGACTTTTTTTATATCTTTTTCGCTTAAACCTTTTGCAATATAGCTCATCGTACCTTTTTCTGAACTTTTAAATTCATGTAGTTTTTTTACTATTTCCTGCTTTGTAAGAGTCGAAAGTTTTATCTCTTTTCTTCCGTTATGACAAGACGTGCAAAAGACAAAATCTTTTGCAAAAAGCATAACTCCTAAAAAAATAACGACTTTTTTCATGATATACCTTTATAAAAAATATAAATTCCAACGGCAATCAATAAAAGTCCGCTTATTTTTTCTATTATCCCCATATATTTTTTAGTTTTTTCTATAAGTTTTAAACTTGCAACAGTAAAAAATGCCATTAAAATAAAAGGAGTTGCAAGTCCTAAAGTATATAAAATCATCATAAATACCGATTTTGCTGGCTCTGTAGCGGCAATTCCTACAATCGTTCCGAATATTGGTCCGATACAAGGCGTCCACCCAAGAGCAAAAGAGACTCCTAAAAGAAAACTTCCGGCATTTTGAAAATTGGCTCTTTTTTCAAATTGTAAAAACTTGAACTTAATAAACCCTCCGACATTCAATCCGAAAAGTACGATTACTATCCCGGCTATTATATTAACCCATTTATTTGCAAAAATATTACCTATCAAATTCGCAGCAGCCGCACCCAATAAAATAAATACCACCCCGAATCCCGCAATAAAAAGCATAGAATTTAAAAAAATTTTTATTTTTTCCTTTTTGTTAAGTTCTCTTTCTTGCAGCTCTTTGGCACTTATCCCGGTTATATAAAAAAAATAAATAGGCACCAATGGTAATACGCAAGGGGATAAAAAACTCAAAAGCCCGGCAATATAACTGACAACAAAAGGCATCTTATCAAAATAATCAAAAAGCGAATAACTTAAATTTTCAAACATTTGACTCCTTTAATTTTTGAGCTAACTCATACGAATTTTTAATACAATCGTTAAAGCTAACTCCCTTATAAGCGTTTCCGGTTAAATAAATTCCTATTTTTTCCGCTTCTTTCATAATCTCATCAACCAATTTTTGATGTCCCAAAGAGTAATTCGGTATTGCGTTTTTATGTATTTTTATCCATTTAAAACTCGGTTTTTGAGCTCCCGTAATTTTCGCCACGTCATTTTCAGCGATTTTTATAATCTCCTCTTCACTCATATTTTTAATCTCCGGATATCTCGCACCCCCGACCATTACTCTAATAGCGTTTCTATTCGGAAAAATATATTTATCCATCAAAATTCCAAGCGATTTATCTTTTACCGTCAAAATCCCGAAACAAACCGGTTTAATTTCTTCATAATCAAATCCGACAATCGCTACGGGATTATATTCTATTTTTTTAAGTAATCCGCTTAAATTTTCATATTTTGCCAATATTTCCGCAGCATTGTACGAAGGAGTCGCTATTACCACTTTATCAAATTCATCAAGCTCATCAATATCAATAATCTCTTTTTCAACGAAATTAGCTTTTGTCTTTGATATAAGTTTTTCGATAAACTCACTCATTCCCCATTCAAACGAATGAAGCTCTCCGCTTGGCTGTCCGCCTCTTTTTAGTTTTATCATCCCTTTAAAAAGACTCCCGTACTCACACTCTATTTTTTTAAGTTTAGGAAATGCCGCGTTCATTGATGTTTTTTCGGGAGTGGAAGCATATATTCCCGCAAGCATAGGTGTCATCATACGTCTATTAAACTCTTTTCCAAGACGTCTTGTCGCAAATTCGGCAACCGTCTCTTCCCTATCACAAATCGGCTCTACAAAAAACTCCATAGCAACTCTAAGTTTTCCAAAAAAACTTAAAATATCGCTTTTTAAAAACTCAATAGGTTTTAACGGAATTTGATAAAGTTTATCATCGTAAATATATCTGATTTTGGAATTTTCATTGGCTTTTATAGGATTAATTCCTATTTCTTCGCAAAGCTCAAGCGTTTTTGGAGAATTACTCAAAAATCCGTTTACACCCTCTTCCAATAAATATTTATCCACTTTTTGAGTATATGCTTTTCCGCCCCATTTCTCTTTTTCAAAGACCGTAATTTCATAATCGTTTTGTAAATAATAAGCTAATGTTAATCCGCTTATTCCTCCGCCTACAATAGCTAATTTTTGCATGCTCTCCTCC
Organism: Caminibacter pacificus; assembly: GCF_003752135.1. Classification (NCBI taxonomy): domain Bacteria; kingdom Pseudomonadati; phylum Campylobacterota; class Epsilonproteobacteria; order Nautiliales; family Nautiliaceae; genus Caminibacter; species Caminibacter pacificus. The sequence continues at coordinate 59,514 of NZ_RJVK01000001.1, read as the reverse complement.
TAAAATAAAAAATAATAATTCCTCCGACAATTAAAAACGAACTAAGTATCTGCCCCATTGTCACATGATCGAAAATAAACCCTAACTGCGGGTCCGGAGCCCTCCATAATTCACACAAGCTTCTAAAAAATCCGTATGTAATCAAATAAAGCCCGATAAGTTCGCCTTTACACTTATAATACCTTTTATACCACAAATAGATTATAGCAAAACTGAATACCCCTTCAAAAAAAGCTTCGTATAATTGACTCGGATGTCTTAATACTCCATTTACGTATATACCCCAAGCGACATCCGTCGCTCTTCCGTAAAGTTCTTGATTTAGAAAATTTCCTATTCTTCCGAATACATACCCAAGCGGTACGGATAGTGCCACCACATCCATAAGTTTCCACAAATCTACTTTTTTAATTTTCCAATATAAAAGCGTAGCTATAATAAAACCTATAACCGCTCCGTGATAACTCATACCTCGTATTCCCACCAAATGTCCGTTTACAAAAGGATTAAACATCTCCCACGGATGAGTTAAATAGTAGTGATTATTCGGAACATAAAAGACAAAAAATCCAATCCTCGCTCCCAATATTATCCCTATCTCGGCCCATACGACGTACTCATCGATTATTTTTTTGTCGATACCGAATTTTTCTCCGAATTTTACTGCCGCAAAATATCCTACTACCAGAGCGGTAATATACATAAGAGCATACCAGTGGACTTTGAAGCTGAAAATCGTAAAAGCTATAGGATTAAAATGCTGATAAATATGCTGCCAGTATTCTATCACTTGGTTTTCCTTTTGGGTTTGGGAAAATTATAGCAAAAAAGCATAAAAGCTATCATAAAAAATTATAACTTCAAAAAATATTTATTTTAGTAGAAATATATATAATTGATTAAAATTCAGCGTCAATGAAAAATAAACCAAAAATTAAATTGGAATGAAAATTTCGAAAATGCTTATAAAAAATTTATAGGAGAAGAAAATGATTAAAAAAAGTTTATCTATTATGATATTAAGCTGTGCAGTATTTGCAAGCGGTAAAATAGTATTTGAAAACTCTTCAAAAAGCGTAATAGAGTGCGATGACAATAAAACAGTTGTGATTTTGAATAAAAAATCAGATGAATTCGTCACAAAAGACGGCGAAATATTTCAATCGGTACAACAAGCTATAAAGGAAAAATGTAATTAATCCTCTATAGCTTTTGCGATTATTTCAAGAGGGTGAACGAATATTTTATTATCCCCTACTTTATCAAGGTGTTCCGTTATCTGCATACGGCAAGCACTACACTCCGCACTTACATATTCGGCATCTACTTTTTTTATCATTTCGGCTTTGATTAGCCCTTCTTTTCTTGCGAGGTCGAATTTTTCAGTTTGCATTGTAATACCCCCGAACCCGCAGCAAACATTCGGATCTTCCATCTCTTTTACTTCCACGACTTTAGATATTAAAGCACGAGGCTCTTTTCTTATATTGAATACTTTTCCGAAATGACATGCGTCGTGATATGTAACGCTTGAATTTAACTTTTTGTTTAGTCTTTTTTCAAGGTCCGTATATTTATAAAGCCACTCGGTAGTTCCGAAAATTTTCGCTTTTACCTTTTCATGTCTTTTTAGCCATTCATAATCCATATGATATTTTATGTATTCTTCGTAATCTTTTTTTAGCATAGCCGTACATGTTGCTTCCGGAACCAAAATAGCGTCAACTTCATCTATAAAAGTTTCGAAGTATTCGATATTTCTTTTTATAAGCTCTTCCGTTGTTTTAAAATCTCCTGTAAAATATGCTGGCGCGCCGCAACAAGCTTGTTTTTTAGGAATAAAAATATCAATATCTAAAAATTTCAAAATCTTAACAAGAGCGTCCCCGACTTCTGTATAGTTATAATTCGCCATACATCCTATAAAAATTGCAACTCTTTTTTGAGGATTTTTCGCCGGTATTTTTTCAGGATATTTTTTTAAAAACGACGTTTTCCTAAACGCCGGAAGAAGTCTTCCTTTGTGAAGCATAGGGAGTGAAAAACGGCTTCTGATAGCTTTTTTTTCTTCTTCTATTTTAAATCCGCACGTTTGAAAATAAAATCCGAGCTTACTTACCAAATCATAAGCCCATCTGTGTTTCAGTAAAAAGAAAAATGCTCTCTTATACCATGCAATACCGAATTTTTCGGCAACTTTAGCTCTGGCGTTTTCAATCATAAAATCGGTAGGCAAAGAGTTAGGACACACCTCAACACATTGATTACACAAAAAACAACTCTCAACAGTATCTTTAAAATTTTTATCTATCTCGATTTCACCCTCTTCGACGCCTTTTAGGATATCCAAAAATCCTCTTGGAGAAGTGGCTTCGTCGGGATTTACTCTATGAATGGTACAACCCGGAATACATTTACCGCATTTAATACACATATCGCTTATTTCGCTAAACTTAAACACGCCCTGCCTTTTTGAATCGCAATTTATCAAACAATTTAAAAAAAATCAACCTTTAAGTGATTTTAACCTATCAGCCTTACTTCCGATAGAAGTTATCTGAATACCGAAGTTTCCGTCAACTATCACCACTTCGCCCTCACCTATTTTTTTATCTTCTATTAAAATATCAAGAGGCTCGTTCGCAAGTTGATTTAGCTCGACAATACTTCCGATATCCATATTAATAACATCTTTTAAAAGCATAACTTTACTACCGATTCTAACTCTAAGCTGAAGCTTGACATCAAGAAGCATCTCTAAGTTTTTGGCTTCTTCAGGTATTGCAATATCGCTTGGAGCTTCTTTTGGCGCAGCTTCTTGGACTTCTTCTTTGGCTATCAAAGAATAAAGAGCTTTATCCAAAAATACCTGACAAGATTTTAATATATCGTTTACCTTGCATTCTATATTTATCACATATCCGAAATCCTCAAAATCCTCTTCGACGCTTACGAAAGTAACTTCGCCCACTTCAAATTTCAAATCCGGCATATCGCTTTGGGCTTCAAGAGCTGTAGAAAGAGCTCCCAAAATATTAGAAACAATCTCTTTTACCGCATCAAGGTCGTCTTCGTTAACTTCGCTTTTGGCTTCTCCCTCGCCTCCCAACATCAAATCGGTAACAGCCGTCGCAAATTCGGGAGGAATAATAAAAACTATCTCACCTTTAGGTTTTACTTTTGCCGATACTTTTACGTATGAAGGAGAAGTCGTCCCGGTATTTTTGGAGTGATTAATAAGATTTATTTCCGGCGTTATCCCTATTAATCCCTCAATTGTGGATTTTATTTCGTTAAGAAGTATTTCAATAAACTCATTCACTCTCTTCTCCTGTTATTTGTTCAAGTCTTTGTTTTCTTTTTTGTTCAAGTTTTTCAAGGATTTGTTTAATTTCGTCGTGTTCAGTTTTTAGGATTTCTTTGATTTTTATCGACCTTCTATACCTTTTCACACCGAATTCGGCTATGAATTTTTCTCTTCCGTCAACCTTAACTACCACAGTATCATCCGCCGGGCGGTTTAGTTTTATGATATCGCCCTCTTGAAGTTCCAAAATCTCTTTCATAGTAAGTTCGGCATATCCGAGCACAGCTTCAAGCTCGATTTTTGCTCCTCTTAGAAGCGCTCTTAATTCTTTGTTTCTACTTTTTCTGCTACTCGTTTCGCTAAGCATCAAATCGCGACTCGCAAGTTTCGGTAACAAACTCTCAATCGTAATCACCGGATAGCATATATTCATCATACCGCTTGTTTGACCGATGATAATCTCCATTACTATCATTATGACAATCTCGTTTTGAGCAACGATTTGTACGACGTTCGGACTTGATTCTTTAGCTTCTATAACAGGATACAAATCCATAATCGGAGACCAAATATCTCTCATATTTTGAGTAATAACTCTTAATATCTGATCCAAAAGGTTTATTTCTATATCCGTAAATTCCCTATTGGCATCAAAAGGCATTCCCGGGCCACCGAGGAGTCTATCTATCATAGGAAAAACGATACTCGGATTTAGCTCTATTACACCTTTTCCGTCAAGAGGTTTTAAAGAAAAAACGTTAAAAGACGTAGGGCTTGGCAAAGACATAAGAAATTCGCCGTATGTCATTTGGTCTACGGAGTGAAGCTGAATCTCTACGATACTTCTCATCAAAGAAGAGATGTGACTTGCCAAATTTCTCGCCATTTTATCATGAATGGCACGAATTGAACGTAACTGTTCTTTGCTGACTCTGTTGGGTCTTTTGAAATCGTATAGCGTTACCTGTTTTTGTTCTAAAATATCGGGAACTTTCTCAAGTTCCTCAGGAGCTATATCTTCCTCTTCGACAACCTCAAGTAGCGCGTCGATTTCTTCTTGTGATAAAATATCAGCCATCTGCTAATCTTTCCCTTAGTTTTTTAATAACTTTTTTATGTATTTGCGAAACCCTACTCTCAGTTACACCTAAAATCTCGCTTATTTCTTTTAGACTAAGCTCTTCGAAATAGTAAAGTTGAATTATCATCTGTTCTTTTTCGCCGAACTCTTCCAAAACTTCCATTATTTTATCGATTAATTCCTCTTCTTCGACTTTTTTCGAAACGTCGTCGAAGTAGTTCATTTGGTCCTCAATAGGCATTACCGTATAAATATCGCTTGCGGTTCTGGCTTTTCTTACTTTTTCAACATCAACATCGAGAATTTCCGCTATCTCTTCATCGCTCGGTTCGGTATTGAATTTGGAAGTATATTTTTCTATTACTTTTTCAATCTCTTTAATAAGTTTTCTATCACCTCTACTGACAGTATCCAAACTTCTTAAAAAATCAAGCATTGCGCCGTAAATTCTCGTTTGCGCGTATCCCCAAAAATTATCGTTAATTGCCGGGTCGTATCTTTTTGCAAGCTTAACGAGCTCTTCGAATCCGATAGAAACCAAATCGTTAAAATCCACACTGCTTGGCAATCTCTCTTTTAGTCTTGCGGCCATAGATTTTACAGCCGGCATATAATCGACAGCCAAATGGTCTCTATAAGCTTTTATGTTGTCGTTATACGGATTGTGCGAACTCATGATTTATTCTTTCTGATGATTTCCAGCTCTTCTTCTTCGACTTTTTTAATAAATTCGTAGTTATTTAATATGCTGTCTTCTTTTTTCTCAAGCTCTTTAATCTGCACGTCAAGTACCGAATCTATCTCTTTTTTATTTAAATATTCTATCTGTTTAATATCTATATATTTTACATAAAAAGCCACGCTTGCAAGAGCCACTAAATAAAAAATCAAAGTGATTAGAAAAGTATATAATAAAAGCTCTTCAACCCCGAAATCCTTTAAAACCGAGAAAATCAGCCCTATAAAAAATCCGCTGACCGTCGCGAAATATATGAAATTCTCTCCTCTCATTGCCCACCCTTTTTAAAATCCTGAAAAAATCTTCTTAAAGAAGCTACTAAGTCCTTTTTCCTTTTCAAGCACTTTTCGTTCCGAAATTTTTGCTATTTTTCTCGCAATCGAAAAGACCTGCTCGCTAACCGACGAATTAGGATACTCTTTTGTAAATAAAAGCCTTTTGGTCGATGAAATATAGATGCTTTTATCGTTTTTTATGTACCCGAGCATCAATAATCTAAAATCGCTTCTTAAATTTACTTTTGCCACATTTATTATTTTACCAAAAATATTGTTCGCTTCTTTTGGAGAATGTACTTCATTTAATATCATATAAGCGATATCTCTCTTTTCGCTTATTACTTTCACCATTGCATAAGCGTCTGTTATTGCTGCTGGTTCCGGTACCGTTACAATTATAACATCATCGGCCGCATCAAGAAAAGTTTGTACTCTTTTATCGATTCCTGCACTCGTATCAATCAAAAAGAAATCGAAATCTTCAAAATAATCGAGTTGAGATAAAAAGTTACTCAAACTCATCTCATCCGCAAAATTGATTATCTCTTCTCCGCTCTCACCAGGAATTAAATAAAAGTTTTTATCGACTTCTATTACGATATCTTTTAAAGTACACTCGTTTTTTAGGACGTTTAAAATGTTTCTTTTAGGATTGACTCTTAACATTACGTCCAAATTCGCAAGTCCGATATCGGCATCAAAAAGTGCCACTTTAAATCCAAGAGCGCTTAGTGCGTATCCTAAATTGGCGGTAATCGTAGTTTTTCCAACCCCGCCTTTTCCGCTTGTAATAGCAATTACTCTTGTTTTTAAATCTTTTGGTTTTTCGTTTTGAACCAAATTTTTCAGTTTATCGGCTTGCGTTTTCAACTAAGCTCCTTATTCAAAATACCTTTTAATAAATAGTCAGCATCGGCTACCATTAAATCATCAGGTACTTCTTGACCTATAGAAAAATAACTGATAGGTTTTTTTGTATCAAGAAGCAAAGAAAAGATATTTCCGTAAGTTTTGGTTTCGTCAAGTTTAGTAAAAATAAACGTATCTATCGGAAGAATCGAAAAATTATTGTAAATATCGCACAAATCTTCATATTTAGTCGTAGCAGAGAGTACCAAAGAGACGTTTATTTCCGCAAAAGTATTTACTTTCAAAAACGAATTGAGTCTTTCTATTTTTTCTTTGTCGTGCTGAGAGCTACCTACGGTGTCGATTAAGATATAATCGTTATGTCTTAGAGTATTTAAGGCTTCTTCGAAATCGTTAGGGTCAACTACGGTTTCAATCGGAAGTCTCATCATTTTAGCATACGTCATCAACTGCTCGACGGCACCGATTCTATAGGTATCAAGAGTAATAATTCCTACTTTATGTCTTTGAGAGAGTTTATAAGCATATCTTGCGGCAAGTTTTGCTATTGTAGTCGTTTTTCCAACACCCGTAGGTCCGACAAACATCATTATTTTTTTGTGAGGCGGCTTTATTTCTCTTTCGATTCTTATAGGAATCATTTTTTTCAAAAGAGTATGAAAATAGCGTCTTATAGTATCTCTGTTTTTTCTCATTTTTACAGGCATATACTTGATAGTGAGTTTCATTATCTCGTCAAGATGTTTGGCACTCATTCCACTTGCACGTGAAAGTGCATATATTTCGCTAAATTCCGGCGGTAAATCAAGGTCGTCTTTGTGAGAAATATCCCAAACCGCGGCTTGTAGAAACTTTAGAGTATCCGAAAGTTTACTAAGCTCGTCTTTTAATGCTTTTATCTCTTCATCGTTATAAGGTTGTAAGTTTTTGGTATTTTGAGGCTCTTTTTGAGATTGAAAAATATTAGCGCTTTTTTCTATGTTTTGTTTTGTGGAGATGGTATTTATCTCTTTTGCGGCTTTTGAGAGCCTAAGCATTACGTCATCAACGTCGCTTTTTTTATTATTGACACTTTTTTCGTGTTTTTCCTCAATAGCGACCACTATCTCGTAAAGCCCGGGACTTGTGAGAGTCTTTTTTTTAATCTCTTTACTTGATACGATAACAACGTCATCTCCGAGTTCGGCTTTTATCTTATTCAAAGCCTCAGTATATGTCGGCGCCGTGTATGTTTTTAGTTTCAACTCAATCCTTTAATGCTAATGGTACGAGAACCGAATCTCTTTTTTTATAATGCGGATGCGGTATAATGAGTTTTTTTGTATTAATTTTAACATTATTATACAATATTATATCCAAATCCAAAGTTCTCGGGGCGTTTTTGAAGCTTCTCTTTCTTCCGTATTTCTTTTCTATCCATAAAAGATACCTCAAAAGCTCAAAAGGAGAAAATGAAGTCTTTACGACCAAAATCGAATTATAAAAATCGGGCTGGTCTAAATACCCAAAAGGCGGATTTTGATAAATGATTGAGGTTTGAATTATATCGATTTTAGGATGAGAATCGATAGTTTTATATACTTTTTTAAATCTCCTGATACAATTTCCGAGATTACAGCCTATACCTATCAAAGCGACGTTTTTTTTGGTGCTTTTTTTATAAGGAGCGGGGAAAAAGGTGGTTTTTATGATTCTTCTCATATCTCCTCGCTAAGAATGATTGGTTTTTCATCTTTTATCATTACCATATCTTCAATTCTCACTCCAAAAGCCCCCGGAATATAAATTCCCGGCTCTATTGTAAACACCATTCCGTTTTTTATTGTCGTTTCGTTTCTCGAATTGATATAAGGCCACTCGTGAATATCAAGCCCTACACCGTGACCTAAAGAATGAACGAAATATTTTCCGTATCCTTCTTTTTCTATAACTTCTCTTGCGATTTTATCGAGCTCTTTTGCTTTTATTCCGACTTTTACGGCTTTTAGGGCTTTTTCTTGCGCTTTTCTCACGATATCGTATACTTTTTGAATTTCCTTATTCGAAAATTTTTGATTTTTAGACATACTGATATTATCGCCCACAAAAATAGTACGAGTCCTATCCGAGCAGTATCTTTTATATTTTATTCCGGCGTCCAAAAGCAGCAAATCGCCTTTTTTAAGACGCTTTTCACTAACTTCGGCGTGAGGTTTTGCGGCGTTTTCGTTGATAGCCACAATAGGTTCGAAACTAAGAGCTCTTCTACCTCTTAAAGTCAGTTTTTCTTTAAATCTATAAGAAAGCTCATATTCGTCAAATCCTTCTTCAATTTCGTTTTTAAACTCTTCAAAAGCAAGAGCCCCAAGTCTAACCGCTTCTTTTATTATCTCAAGCTCGTCATCTCTTTTTATCATTCTTTTTTTATGAGACATATTAGGTTCGTTTTGTAAATTAACGACTTTTTGCAAAGAAGTGTAATCTTTATAATTCCATTTTGTCGGGTCGATTTTTAATTTTTTGATTTTATGCTTTAAAATAAGCTCTTTTGCTTTTTTTAACAAATCTTTAGCTTCTATTACTTCGGCGTTTGCTTTTTCTTTTGCGTCAAGCGTATATCTTCCGTCCGTAATTACATAGCGAGCGTGTGAGAGCGATAAAAATATAGCGTTATCGCTCGACCACCCGCATTCGTAATAAATTTCGTTTTCTCCGTTAAGGATATAATCCATTATTGTCCTTGTTTTTGCTCTTTTGCCATTTTAATTTCATTTAAAACTTGCATAATGGCAACAAGTCCCAAATGATAACTAAATGGCCCAAATCCCGTAATAGTTCCGATTACGACAGGCGAAATCATCGATTTATGTCTGAATTCTTCTCTTGCCGCAGTATTTGTCATATGCACTTCAACAACAGGCATTCCGTTACTTCTAAGTGCTGCAATAGCGTCTCTAACTGCGATAGAGTAGTGAGTTAAAGCCGCAGGATTAATAATAAGTCCGTCGGTTCCGTCTGTGAGACACTCTTGAATAGCGTCTACGATATCACCTTCGTGATTGGATTGATAAAATTCGATATCAAATCCGTTTTGTTTTGCAGCCATTTCCATATTTTTATTAATATCTTCAAGCTTCATCGGTCCGTAAAGTTGTACCTCTCTTACACCTAACATATTCAAATTCGGTCCGTGAATTACTTTGATTTTCATAAATTCTCCTTTTTTTGTGTTATTTTACTAAAATTTTGCTAAAATCATTTAAAAAAGGAAATGGTTTGGTTAAGTTAAAGGCCGATTATGTCGTTTGTATGGATAAAAATTACACTATTTTGGAAAATGCCGAAGTTATTTTTGATAAAGAGATAAAAAAAATAGGAAAAAATTTACCGAAAGTCGATAAAGAGATATATTTAGGCAAAAACTCCGTTGTAATGCCGGCACTTATCAATACTCATACTCATCTTGAATTCAGCTCCAACAAAACTTTACTTGAATACGGAGATTTTATAGGTTGGCTAAATTCCGTAATAGAGCACAGAGAAACGTTATTCGTCGAATGTAAGGGAGAGTGTTTTAAAAAAGCTATCGAAGAGATGAAAAAAAGCGGTGTTTGCGCTTTTGGAGAAATAAGCTCCACGGGAGATGACCTTAAATATATAAAACATTCACCCCTAAAAGTAGTCTATTTTAACGAGATAATCGGAACGACTCCGGGGGCTGTGGATATGCTCTATCAAGATTTTCAAGCAAGACTTCACGAATCTTTCGAAATAGAAAAAAGAAACGAAAAATTTAAAGTAGGAATCTCAATTCACTCTCCTTATTCCGTTCATCCTATTTTAATGGAAAAAGTAATATCTATCGCAAGAGAAAAAAATTTGCCTATTCAAGCGCATTTTATGGAAAGCAAAGCTGAAAGAAGCTGGCTTGATAAAGGTGAAGGAGAATTTAAGCTATTCTTTGAAAAACATTTCAAAAACGCAAAACCTTTAATCAAACCTCTCGAATTTTTAGAAAAATTCAAAAACACACACACGACCTTTATTCACTGCGTTTACGCAAACGACGAAGAGTTACAAAAAATCAGCGAATTAAACGCCTCAATAGCGCATTGTCCCGTATCAAACAGACTTCTTAACGTAGGTATTTTGAATCTTGAGAGAGTAAAAAATTTTTCAATAGACTACTCCGTAGCAACGGACGGGATGAGTTCGAATTATTCTTTAAATTTATTCAAAGAAATAAGAGCCGCACTTTTAATGCATACCGACTTACATCCGAAAATTCTTGCAAAAGATTTATTAAAATCGGTAACTATCAATGCCGCAAAATCTTTAAATTTAAACAACGGAAGTTTGGAAGAAGGAAAAGATGCCGATATCATTGCATTCAAGCTTCCTAACAAAGTTAAAAATTTAGAGCTTTTACCTCTACAAATAATCCTTCACACAAATGAAGTCGAAAAAATGTACATAAACGGAGAGGAGATTATTTAAGTCCGCTGATAGCTACAATCTCCACTCTTCTGTTTAACGCTCTGTTTGTTGCTGTAGTATTCGGTACAAGCGGATATTTTTCTCCATAACCTTTTACTACGATTCTATTTGCATCAATTCCATATTTTAATACCAATAAATTTCTAACGGCAAGTGCTCTTTTATATGAGAGTTTTTGATTGTATTCAGCACTTCCTATATTATCGGTATATCCGGCAACTTCGATTTTCAGTTTAGGATTAGCTTTTAAAATTTCAGCCACTTTTTTAATTTCAGGATAATAGATTTTTTTCACATACGCTTTATTAAAATCAAAATTTATATAAAGTCTCGCAAGTACAGGACATCCATTGTGATCTACAGTTAAGTTTTTAGGCGTATTAGGACATTTGTCTTTAATGTCTGGCACTCCGTCTCCGTCAGAATCTTTTGGTACTATATATTTAACTTCCGGTTTGCATTGTTCTTCTGTTACTTGTTTTTGAGTCGTATTATTATAATCTTTCCAACCTACAATCGTCTGATTACCAGCAAGTTCCACTACGTTATTCGCCATAGGTTTTTCAGCACATCCCACCAAAAAAAGTAATGCTCCGCTTGCTAAAAAAAGCATTTTTTTCATTTTTTTCTCCTAAATTAAGATTTCTCTTTGCCCTTTTGCATTAGGCGGCGATAAAATTCCCATTCTCTCCATCTGCTCAATAATATTGGCTGCTCTATTATACCCAATTTGAAGACGTCTTTGAAGGTAACTTATACTCGTTCTTCTCTCTTTTAGAATAATTTTTTTCGCTTCTTCAAATAATTCGTCCAAATCTTCGACTTCTTCAAGCTCTTGCGCTTCGCTTTCGATTGTATTGATTATGGTATTGTCATAATCTGCTTGACGTTGTGATTTCAAATACTCGACAACTTTTTCAATCTCTTCTTCGGTTGTAAACGGAGCGTGCAGTCTAAGAAGCCCGGCAATTCCAGGAGGCGTAAATAGCATATCACCTCGCCCCAAAAGACTCTCGGCTCCGTATTGGTCTAAAATTACCTTACTATCCACTTTTTGCCCCACCTTAAAAGAAATCCTGCTTGGCAAATTCGCTTTAATAAGCCCTGTTACAACATCAACACTCGGTCTTTGAGTAGCGACTATCAAGTGAATGCCGCTGGCTCTTGCCATTTGCGCAAGTCTGGCGATTGCATACTCGACGTCTTTTCCGCTTGTCATCATCAAATCGGCAAGCTCGTCGATTATAATCACGATATAAGGCAACTTTTCGTTTTTATCGACTTTTTTATTATAGCCTTCTATATTTTTAACTCTTTTTTTGGCCATAAGTTTATAACGTCTCTCCATCTCTTTTACCATAGCGTTAAGTGCTACGATAGCCTTTTTAGACTCTGTAATTACGGGAGTTAAGAGATGAGGAATATCTTCGTAAATCGAAAACTCAAGCATTTTAGGGTCTATCATTACGAATTTAAGCTCATCCGGAGAATTTTTATAAAGTAATGAAAGAATCATTGCATTAATTCCCACACTTTTACCGCTTCCCGTAGTCCCGGCAATCAAAAGATGAGGAAGTTTTGCCAAATCCGTAACAAAAGGAGCTCCGACTATATCTTTTCCAAGAGCCAAAGTCAAAGGAGATTTCGATTTTTTGAAAATATCGCTTTCAAGTATTTCTCTTAAATAAATAGTCTCCATTTTATCATTCGGAATTTCTATACCTACTACGTCTTTTCCGGGAATCGGGGCTTGTATTCTTATAGATTTAGCTTTCAAAGCCATTGCAAGGTCGTCTTGTAAAGATAAAATTTTGCTAACCTTAATATGCGGTAAAGGCTTAAATTCAAAAGTAGTAACGACCGGCCCTACGTAATATCTGACTACATCGCCTTCCACCTTAAACTGCTTTAATTTTTCAAGCAAAATTTTTATTTTTTTATCTATTTCGGCTTCGTTTATTTCTCTTTTTTTCTTAGGCGGTTTTTGCAATATATCAAGAGGAGGAAACTTCCAATCTCTCGGTTTTTCACGCTCTCCTATTTCTATTTCTGATAATAATTTTTTAGTATCTTCAAGCTCTTGGACTTGAGTTACTTTGTGTTCGTTTTTATCTTCTATTTTTTGTGCTATATCTTCAAAATTATCTTTTGTCTCTTTTTTCTTTTTTGTCTCAGCTTTTTTAGCGGCAGGTTTTAAATCTTCTTCATCCAATGACTCTTTTAAAGTTTCCAAAACATCTTCGTCATTGTCACTTTTCGTAACTTTTTCATCAATATTTTCTACAAAATCCTCTTTTTGCTCGAAAACTTGAATATTTTCTTCTTCAAAATCGTCTTCTTCAAATTCTAAACTCTCTTTTGATTCTATGTTTGCATTCTCATTTATAGAAACATCATTTTCTTCTTTTTTAGCTCTTTTTTTATGTATGTATTCGAAAATTTTCTCTTCAAAAATCAAAAATCCGCCCCATGCCAAAATTACGAAACCTAAAAGAGCGACTCCCAAAATTCCGATATATTTTTTAAGCGCTACGGCTATTACGTTTCCGATAACACCTTTTTGAAAAATAAGAGCCTGAAATATTAAAAAGCCCAAAAATAAGAAGATAATACCGAGTGCTCTAAGTGAGTTTTGAGTGTTGAATTTGTTAAAAAACCACAAATAAAGTATCCACGCAAAAAATAAAATATCAAGATATGCCAAAAATCCGAATAATAATAAATTACTATCACCCAGAAATTTTCCGAATTTACCGACTACGGAAGCCGAAGGTAAAAATGTAGAAATAGCAAAATAGATTAAAAGGGCACCCAAAAAGACAAAAAACGCTTTTCTTAAAATCACTTATCCTTTTTTTTATTGAAATTTTATCTTAAATAGTTAAGAAGCGTCAAATTATTTACCTTTGCAATACTCGCAAGTAGCCCTTGATACGACGTATTTAGAGAATTCAGTCTCATTGTAGCTTCACCGATATCGGTATCTATATTTTCGGATTGCAATGTTTGTACGTTTATTTTTAACATATCGACTCTTTGTATCGTCATATCGAATTCGTTGCTGACAGCTCCGATTTTTGCATGAGAGCGTCTAACTCTATCCATTACGTGATCAATCGCTTCAATAGCCCCTTGAATTCCGAAGTTTCTTGCGTCTTTTGAAGAAGCATCGGCAAAATTATTTCCGTTTTCGACCGCTTCTATCGCTTGATTCAATGTCGCAAAAAAGTCGGTTTGAGGTTCGTCTATTGTAATTGCATTGTTTGCTTGAAAATATAAATCGTTTGAATTTTTATCGTCTATTGCAAGTTCTATATTCGTATTTGCGTTTTGTTTGTCTTTTACGTAAAATCTACCTTTTTCATCCACACCGCTCTCAACGCTGTTTTTTGCGTTTGCAAGAGCACTCTCATATGCCTGAGGTGTATTATCGGCAGGGATATTACCGCTTACAAGCATAGAAACCACATCTCCCAACTGTCTGTAAGTCAAACCTTTTTGAACGTTTTCTTTTGTGCAAAGTTCGCATGTAGTAGGATCCATTTCGGTAGTTGTTTTAATAAACGTATTTGCCGGCGTTTTGTTTCCGTTTGCGTCATATATATCAAACACCTCATTGAGGTCTCTAACTCCGTCGTTGTTCTCATCTATCCAAAAAGTAGATAAATGTCCGTCAGCATCGGGAGTATTTCTTAAAGTAATGATTGCTTTTTGAAACTTTCCGTCTTGTTTTTTAAACGTCACTTCGAACTCTTTACCGTCTATATCATCAATTCCGATACTATCCGCAAGAGTGGTATCATTAGTTACGTAAGTTTGAGCATTAGGATTTTTTTCTACAATTTTTTGTCCGTCTTTAAAATACGTAATATAATCTTTTTGAATATTCGAAACGTTTCCTTTTATTTCGTTGCCGTTTTTATCCATATACAACTTATCAAAATTAGCTACGTCATCTCTTCTTAATGCCTTAACCATATCGTCATGAGTATGAAAAACTCCGTCATTATCGCTGTCACTATATGTTTGCATTGTAATTGATAGTTTCGAATCGTCACTCGGGGAAGAAAGAGAATTATCCGTAACTACTATTTTGCCGTTTTCAAGAGATACGTTAACATCCCCGAAACTATTTTTAATAGTATCCAACACATCTTGCATAGTGGTAGTATCGGTGATTTTGATATTTACATCCACTGCATTCCCACTTGTGTCGGTACCTGTAAATCTAACAAAATCGACACTCTCTTTTATCGTATCGCTACCCTCTTTTATAGCTTCGCTTCCAAAAACGTCTTTTGCCAAATCCTGAGGAATCGCATCTCTATTTCCGTTTATAAACTTCAATCCGAAATTAAATACTCTATTGTCAAAACCGCTATTATTCGCGGTAGCTTGAGATAAATCTCTTATTCCTTTGAAGTTACTTTTTTGAAATTCGACGATATAATCCCCGTTTTTTACCAAATCCGAAATATCGGCCTCATCGCTATCGCTTGCCACCATATAAAAATCACTCATCATTTTTCCGCTATTTACGTCTTTGATTTGAATTTCACCCATATCGTTAAGAGTTACGTCAACTACTTTGTTGGTTGCGGTATTTCCGTATGCTGCGCCGATTTTATCAAGCAAATCTTTTACGCTTTGAGAGTTCGATAAAGAAAATTTCGTATTGATACTCTCGCCGTTTGGTTTTCTACCTTTGATATAAAAATAACTGATTCCGTCTTCATATTTCCCATCACCAACATATTTATCCTCAACTCCCGTAAGCATTCTTATTTGAGAATCGATAGTTATCGTTTCGTTTATAGGAGGATTGTCACTATCAGGATGAGTGCCGTTTAATTGTTGATGTTTGTCGATATACAGATTCCCATCGGCACCTCTTACGACAAATTGAGGATTTGCTTTCATTTTGTCATATTGTATAACATTTAGAGTCATATGTTTTTTATAGTCGTTATCTCTACCTAAGAAAAGCTCGCTTCCGGGAATATTATATTCTCTTTCTACTCCTGCACCCAAAAACGCTTTTACGCTCTTATCGTTTCCTTGATAAGAATAATCGTCTTCTATCGGTTTTTTATCAAAAGCGCTTCCGCTAAAAAGATATTTTCCGTCAAGGGATGTATTTGCTAAGTTTTTTAGATGTTCGAGTTCGCTTTTTAGCTCACTTACGATAGCTTCTCTACTCGTCGTATTGTTGGTATCGTTTGCTGCGGTTAAAAGCTTGCTTTTAAAACTACTCAGGGTTGATACGATATCATTTAGAGTCGTATCACTCTCTTGTGCGAATGTTTTTGCGAATTTTGCGGATGAAGATATTTGAGTAAAGGAATTTATCTCTTCGTCAAGTTTCAAAAATTTAGTATATACGGTAGGGTCGTCATACATATTTTCTATTTTTTTGCCCGTTGCGATTTGAGTTTGGACTTTTGTAAGTTCGCTTAAAGTTCTTTGTTGGTCGGTTACGAAGTTGTTATAAAAAGTAAATTGTGTAACTCTCATATCAACCCTTTTTTAAAAAAGAAGCAAAAAGTATTCCTATCTTTTTACCTCTTTTGCTAAAAGTTGCAATTTTCTATTTAGATCTTCAACTTTTTTCAATACTTCTTTAAATTCTTCTACGGAATTGATATCTACTTCATAAAGTTCTTCGAAAATCGATTTGAATTCGCTCATAAGTTCATACATTTTACTTGTAATATTTACAAGAGTTTCACTCTCGCTCGTAATATTTCCGCTGCTTTGTTTTAGAGTATTGATAGTAATTTCAACTTCTTTCGTAGCATCTTGAGTTCTCTCGGCAAGTTTTCTAACTTCATCGGCAACTACCGCAAATCCTCTTCCGTGCTCTCCTGCTCTTGCGGCTTCGATTGCGGCGTTAAGAGCTAAGAGGTTAGTTTGTTCGGAGATATCTTTAATTAATTGAATAACATTGTTAATTTCTTCGATTGAAGAGCCCAATTGATTGAAACTCTCTTTTGTAGTATCGGTAAAACCGACTATTTTATCGATTTCAAGGTTTAGTAAATTAAACGTATCTCTTAAATCTTTGATTAAAGTCTGAACACTCTCTTTCATTTTTTCAAGAGCTTTTAATTCTTCAACTCTCTCTTCACTCTCTTCCGCCAGTTCTTTAACTTCATTTACTTCACACTGAATTGCGTTCGGTTGTGAGGTATTTACATTCGGTTTCATTCCGGCTTGTCTTTCAAGAGCGTCAAGTTGCATTTTCAAATTAAGATTTTCACTTGAGAGCCTTTCGTTTTCTCTTTCAAGCTCCCTTTTTTTATCCTCCAAATACTCTATTTTTGTTTGGAGTTTTTCAATTTCTTTGATGTACTTACCGCAAAACATACTCTGTCCTTTTTGTTTTTTGTTAAAACAAAATCGGCAGAAAAAAAAATTTTTTTATTTTTTGTCTAAAACTTTCGCGGTGATTATCGTCGAAGTATTTTGTAGATTAAATTCGTCGTTAATTTGTAGATTTTCAAGAGGAATTCTTTTATTGTTTTTTACTATTTCCGCAAAACCAATTTTTTCTTTATTTTTAGGATTTGCGAGTTTATAGGCTTCTTTTAGGGAGTTTAGGCTTTTTTGTTTTACAAAAATAATATTCAACGCTCTTGAATTAAAATCCTCTTTTAGAGGCAGGGAGTTTTCTTTAACTCTTATGATTTCAACCATTAAATTACCAAAACTTTTTTTCAATAGTTTTATCTCTTCTTCGGTTTTTAATAGTCTGTTTTTCGGAGAAGAGCTTATAAAAGAAGATTTTAAAGATTCCAAAGTTAAATTTTTATCATCAAGCACAGATTTAAACGAATACCTAAACCTCTCTTTTAAAACGTTAATTTCATTTAATTTCATATCAAGTTTTTTATTTAAAGAATTGGCTTCGAAAATCTCTATCAAATGGTGAAGCAGTTTCTCTTTTTTTTGGATAATATGAGAGGTTTTATAAGAAAACGAATTTATCATCTCATCTATCATCATCAATATTTCGTTTTTATCAGGCAAGGCAATTTCCATAGCGTTACTCGGAGTAGCGGCTCTTTTATCCGCAACAAAATCACTAATCAAATAATCAATCTCATGCCCAACAGCAGAAATTATCGGAGTTTTCGCCTGATACACGGCATCAGCCACCACTCTTTCGTTAAAAGCCCACAAATCCTCTTTGCTACCTCCCCCTCTTCCTATAATTATCAAATCAAAACCTCTGCCGTCCTCAAAAACATACTCATCAGCTCTTTTTATGTTTCTTGCTATATCCTCAGCAGCACCCTCGCCTTGAACGAGCGTATTAAAAAGATAAAATTCACTCAAAAGCCATCTCTTTTTGGCAATTCTTAGCATATCCTGAAGCGCTGCCGCCGTAGAAGAAGTAACTATCGCTATTCTTTTAGGAAACTTCGGCAGGGGCTTTTTTTTGCTTTCGTCAAAATATCCTAAGTTTTTGAGTTCTTCTTTTAACTGCTCGAATGCAAGCTGTAAAGCTCCGATTCCGCTGGGTTCGATACTTTGGGCTATGATTTTATATTCCCCTCTTGGTACATAAAGATTCACAGCTCCGTAAACCAATACTTTTTCACCCTCTTTTAGTCTGAATTTCATTTTAGCAAGATTGCTTCTCCACATTGCGCAATTTATGGAAGATTTGTCATCTTTTAGGGTAAAATAGAGATGACCCGAGGAGTGATATACCACCTTACTAACTTCACCCTCAACCAACACTATCTCAAAGTGAGATTCCAAAATCGATTTTATTTGATTGTTTAGCTGAGTTACGCTTATAGGTTTCATTTGACTACTCTTTTGATTCTCGGAGACATTTTTACAAGGATTTCGTATGTTATGGTATCGAAGTTTTTAACGAATTCTTTTATATCATCAAAAACAACAACCTCTTTATGCTCTCCGATAACACTCATATAATCCATAGAAATTTTACCGATAGCTTGAGTGTTTTTTAATTTACATCCGTTTTTAAACCAAGGTATCCCGTCCGCATATCCGACATCTACGGTAGTGATTTTTATCTTTTCATCACTTATAAAAGTTTTATTGTATCCCACACCCTCTTTGGCATCAAGCTCTCTAACGCTTACGGCTTTTGCTACCAAACTCATAACGGGCTCAAACCCCTCTATTCCTCCGTAAATTGCAATTCCGGGTCTAACATAATCCAAAGTATCGGGGAGTTTGAAAATAGCGGTGGAATTGGCGATATGAAAATAAGGCTCATTTAAAGAATTTTGTTTGCAAAATTTCAAAACCCTTTTTTTAATCTCCAAAAACTTGTCATACTGAATAAAAGTATCGCAACCTACCTCTTCACTACAACAAAAATGAGAAAAAACACCTATTAAATTAAACTCTTTTTCTTTAATTAATTCAAGAGCTTCATCAAGTTCGCTTATTAATATCCCGTTTCTATGCATTCCGGTATCTATTTTAAGATGAATATTAGGATGTCTGTTTTTTTTGAGCTGAGTAAGAGAATTAATAGCGTATGAGAAGTTTTTAAAACTTCTACCCGTCGTAGGATTGAAAATCAAAATCTCTTCAAACAAATCCTTAACGAGCTCGGCTTCTTGATTGTTTCTTACACATACTTTTTTTATTCCGTACTCTTTTAAAAGTTTTGAAATGGTAAAAATTCCGTGTCCGTATGCATTATCTTTGATAACGGCTAAAATATTGGGATTTTTTGAAGAAATTTTGTCGAGGTTTTTAAAGAGGTTTTGTTTGTTTATGTATAAAGTAGCCACAAGGGATTACCCTTTAAGTGGCTTGATAAGATCGAATGGATTTTCGATAACTCTTTTTCTATCCACTACGTAAGGAATAAGTGCGACTTGTCTTGCTCTTTTGATTGCTTTTTGTACCATATCTTGGTGTTTTTTACATGTACCTGTAAGTCTTCTTGGCATAATTTTATATCTCTCAGATAGTGAATATTTGATTAAATCTAAATCTTTATATCCGATGTAATCAACTTTCATTTCGCAGTATTTACATCTTTTTTTACCGTATTTTTTCTTTGGATCAGCTGCCATAATATCTCCTTTTAGAATGGAAATTCGTCTTCATCAATATCAATTGACGGAATTTCGTTATTGTTTTGTTGTGTTTGTTGTGGTTGCATCTGAGGCTGTTGCTGAGGCTGATTATTATATCCCTGATTTGAATATCCGCCGCTTTGATAACCGCTATTTTCAGCACTCGCTTTACTATCCATAAACTGCACTCTCTCAGCTACGATCGAATGTTTACTTCTTTTTTGTCCGTTACTATCAACCCACGTATCAAGTACAAGTCTTCCTTCGATTAATACCCTTCTGCCTTTTGCAAGGTACTGGTTGGCAATTTCGGCACTTCTACCGAATACTGTAATATCGATAAACATCACTTCTTGTTTGTTTTCACCAGTAACGCTGTCTTTATAAGTTCTATTTGTTGCAAGGCCGAATTTGGCAATAGCAGTCCCACTAGGGGTATATCTAAGCTCTACGTCCCTTGTGAGATTGCCGATGAGGATGACTTTATTGAACATTCTTAGCCATCTCTTCCCAGCGTTTGATATCTTTTTTAGTTTCGTATTTAACAGTCATGAATCTTAATAAATCTTCGTTATATCTCATTTGTCTTTCAAGTTCAAGAACCGCTTCCGCAGGCGCTTTATAATAAACTATATAATAATGTCCTCTTTCGAATTTTTGAATAGGATATGCAAGTTCTCTAACACCGATATTGTCAACTGCTACTACTTCTCCACCTCTTTCAGTGATAACTTTTTTAACGTTTTCTACGATTGCCGCTTTTTCTTCGTCAGTAAGTGTCGGCTTCGTAATAAACATCGTTTCGTAATGTCTTAAGCTCATTAAATCTCCTTTTGGCTTTATAGCCCCCGCTTCAGGAGCAAGGAGGCGTTTTTTTAATTTTTGAGGCGTAATTATACTATATTTTATAAAATTTTACAAATCTATTTTTTTAATACATTTTATATTCGTCTCAAAGCCTTATTTAAGGTTTTAAATACAAAAAGTATGATAAAATTCCATAAATAGAATAAAAAGGAGAGATAATGGCAAAAGTTGCAATTAACGGACTCGGTAGAATCGGAAAAATGGTTCTATGGCATTATGTTGAAACAAAACCTAAAAACGTAGAAATCGTTGTAGCAAACGGCGGAAGCGGAACTCCTGAAGATTTAGCTTATATGCTTAAATTCGATTCGGTTCACGGAAGATTTCCTGCGAGTGTGGAATATACTGACGACTCTTTGATAATCGACGGAAAAGAGATTAAAATCGTAAGCGAAAGAGACCCTGCAAAACTTCCTTGGAAAGAGATGGGAATAGATATCGTTATCGAAGCTACGGGTAAATTTACAAAAAGAGAAGACGCGGCAAAACATCTTGAAGCGGGAGCTAAAAAAGTAATTATCACCGCACCTGGTAAAAACGTAGATAAAACATTTGTTTTGGGAGTAAACGACAACGAATACGACCCTGAAAATCATCATGTAGTATCAAATGCAAGTTGTACTACAAACTCATTGGCACCGGTTATGAAAATTTTAGAAGACGAATTCGGTGTGGAAAGCGCTCTTGTAACTACAGTTCACGCTTACACTTCAAGCCAAGTGACTATCGATAAGAAAAAACCTGGAAAACACAGAAGAGGTAGAGCTGCTGCCGTAAATATCATTCCTACTACAACGGGAGCTGCAAAAGCCACAATTGAAGTAATCCCTAACCTAAAAGGAAAAATGCACGCAATGGCTCTTAGAGTGCCGGTACCTGATGTTGCCGTAACTGATATTTCGGTAACTCTTAAAAAAGAAACAACTGCTGAAGAATTAAACAAAACATTTGAAAAATACGCTAACGGAGCAATGAAAGGTATTTTAGGAATTACATATGAAGAAGTAGTATCTACGGATATGATAAGCAATCCGCATTCAAGTACTATCGACGCACTTTCTACATCTGTAGTTGACGGAAACAAAGCTAAAATCTTAACTTGGTACGACAACGAATTCGGTTATGCAAGAAGAGTACTTGAACTGACAGATATGATAGCTTCCAAACTATAAGCAAAAAGCTAAATTTTAGCTTTTTGCCAATTTACTTACATAAGCGTTGGAAACTCCTAAAAATCTTGCAATTTCGGAATATTTGTATCCGTTTGCTTTTGCAGCTTTGATAGCTTCTTTTTTATCCTTATATTCATTGAAGAAATCTTGTAGTTTTTTTCTAATAACTCTAATGTTTCCGTCTTCGTCTTTAATAATTTTTGGCTCTTTGTAAATTTCGTCAAGTTCGTGTTTTTCAAGAGGTTTTTTTAGCCACTCGATATACTCTTCAAGAGGTTTGCTTAAAATTTTGCTATCGTCGATAATCTCGAAAAACTTATTCTTTTTGAGTCTTAAAGCCAATGATTGATATTCATACTTAGTAATATCATCCACCAAATCAAGAGCCAATGCGTTTCTTTCGATGTATTTTACAACTTTCCAGAAGTGATCTTCATCAAAAAGCATATAGCTCTCGAATCTTCCTTTCCACAAATGTCCTATTCTTCCCGTTTTATAGTTATACCAAGCAGCATACGCACTATTTAGAAATCTCATAGCTTCCGAAATATTCGGCAGGTGAGTTTCTATTAAAATATGATAATGAGTAGGAAGTATAGTAAATGCATGGAAAGTTACTTTATAATCATATTTTGTTTTAAGCATAAGTTCCATAAATTTAAAATAATCTTCTTTCTCACTAAATACTACGCTTTCGTTAACCCCCCTGTTAACGATGTGATAAAACCCCGGATCGTTCACTCTCGGTTTTCTTGCCATATCTTCTCCTTTGACACTATATTGTATGTAAAATTTTACACAAATTTTACACAAATTTCAAAGAGTTTATCAAAATTCTTGAAATTTTTATTTATTGAAATAGCAACTCTTAATGTAATAGTTACAAATATAGATGAAAAATATATTAATTGATAATATTTTTCTATTGTAACTCGGTTTTTTTATAAAATTTCCAAAATTTTTAGAAAAAAATGTTAAGTTTTTTTATTATACACCGATTTAGTATATGAAATCAACCGAAAATGATTTCAACCGAAAACCGACATACCCAATCCCAAATCCCAATCCCCCTCCCTTTTCCCTATTTTTATAAATTACAGCTAAACTGAAATTCGCAATATTTGCAATTTTTTTCATCTTCCGTTTTAAACGATATATTTTTTATTTGAGACAATTTTTCATCCAAGTTTTTAAGCTCAGGATTAACCTCAACAAGTTTCACATTATAAATATCCCAAAAATAAATTTTATGATTCGGCAATATGTATTTATAAAATTCGGCTTGGGTGGACTCTTCATAATTTTGAGATTTAGTAGAGGTTTTATAATCAAAAGCCATATTATCGATAATCCTATCGTATCTGGCTTTTAATATAAAATCATTTTTAGGTCGCTGTTTAGTAACTTCCGTTGTAATATTTCCACTTAAAAATTCGAAATCTTTTTTTGCAAACTCCAAAATCCTATCATCCCAAACGCTTTTTATATAAAAATAATCTCTTTTATTGACGTCTTTTAAAAGATTCGAAATTATATAATCATAATATTCAAGATATGTCGAAAATTTAAGCTTATCTATATTTTCCATAATAGAGTGAAATCTGCTTCCGAAAAACTCTTCCTCTTCTATTTCGTTTGAAATACCGAGAATATTTGAGAGATAATATCTTTTAGGACAACTAAGCAAAATATCAAGTGTAGTCGGATATAATACTTTAGGTAATTCGAATTTTTCTTGATACTCCACTTTTTCGGGTTGTGAAAATTTATATAAAACTTCTGCGTAATAACTATCTCCGTTTTTTCCATCATCAATTCCAAGCTCATAGGCAAAACGGCTTATAGATTTTTCTTCGTTTTTTACAAATGAGAGTTTTACTTTTTTGGATGTAAAAAGAGTGTAATAGTAATTTTTTTGCAAAGCTTCTTTATCTTCACGAGTCGGAAGATTTACTTTTCTTCTTATGGAAGTATTTAAAAAGAAGTCTTTTTCATTGACGTTCGGGACGAATTCTTCATTAAAATCGACGATCACCACCGCATCAAAATCCGCGCCCCTGCTCTCCAAAACTCCCATAACCGTTACTTTTCCACCTTTTACATCATCAAAACTAAGAGCCGAAAGCCTTTCTAAGATAAATTTTAAAACTTCTTGCTTTGTGTGATTTTGAAGATAAGCGTTTAATTTTTTAAGCTTATAAAGCTCTTCGTCTAAAATTTTCTTCTCTTTTTCACTCGTATTATTATCTATAAACTTGAAAATATCGCTCGTTTGAAACTCTTCTAAGTAATCTTTGCATTTAAGATATGCAATTTCGTCGTTTTCACTTATATAATCATAAATTGCTTTTAGTTTTTTATAAATTTCTGAATTTACAAAACTATCTCCCATAGCAAAATTAAGATTCGTTTTGCCCTCATTTGCGTTATCAAATAGTTTCAAATATTCACTGAAATTTTCATCGGGTAAAATTACGGCTATTTTTTCGGGCTTTATTCCGTCATTTACGAATTCTTCGATCGAAGCGAAAACGAAATTCGCCTGGTCCGCTCTTTTTGAAAAATGAGTAACCTCAACATCCATTTTTCTATCGACTTCTTCATAAAAAAGCACGTTTTTAGTATGATAATCGATAATATATCTGCCCTCTTTAAAATCTCCGAACATTTTATTTATTAGATTTTTATTAAACTTAGTCACCTCAAAAGAGACTTCGATATTAATAGGTATTTTATTTAAAATCTCTCTTTCGAATTTACTAAGATACCCCAAAACTTCAAGTTCAATTTTTTCTATATTTTCAAAAAAACCTTCGTTTATTCTAAAATCTTCAATAGTAATTTTATCTACAAACCCCTCGCTATCAAGAAGTTTTTTATAATTAACATATATCTCTTTTAATAGTGCAATATGCTCGGAATATTCTTGATAAGTATCCGCCAAATCTATTTCATCAAGATTCACTCTCTCAAGATATACTTCGTTCAAAAATCCGAAAATCAAATCGCTGTTTTTAAAAAAATCCAAAAAATTTTTATTTAGCCCTAACTTTTCAATATCCAAATCTTTTACGGCTTTGTATAAATAGATTCTTTTTAAATCCTCATCAATAAACTTTTTTCCATCAACCACAATCGCTTTTTGTAAAAACTCCCCGATTGAAACGACTTTGGGGATAAATTGATTGTCAAAACTTTTAATATATTCCCTGATTTGTCGTTTTGTAGTTAAGACTTTTAATATCATATTTTTTCAACCCTAACTATTTTACTTCCTCTTTTTATGATTCTTATTCTATCGCCTTTGTGAATATTTACGCCTTTTACAATTACTACGACATTTTTGCCGTTATCAAGTCTGACAAAAAGCTCTTGCGCGTTAGCCTTATCGGCTTCGTACCCTACAAGAGCACCCGTTAATCCTCCAAGCAGAGTCGATAATATATTGCCCTTACCTCTTCCGAACATACTACCAAGCACCGTTCCCGTATAAGCTCCTACAAAAACACCGCTTCCGTTATCTTTTATCACTACGTTTTTGACACCCGTAACCACTCCGGTTTGATAAGTAAGCTCCGTATTTACGTCACTTAACGCAACTTCGTTTGAATTATACATTTGAGTACATCCGGTAAAGACAAACATCATCCCCGTCATTACTAAAAGAATCAATTTTTTCATACTCCGCCTTTTTTGAAAAATTATAGCATAATGTTATAATTTGAATAAAAAGGAGAAAAAATGAAAAAGATACTTTTAACCGCCCTAACAATCGGGACTCTATTTGCTCAAAACATATATTTAGTTGTAGATAATAGAATAAAAAACGACAAAGTTTTTGCAAGTTTTATAGATAAACAAAACAAAATCTTCACATACGCACAACCTCTACAAGGTATAAATATAGACAGAATCAAACCTACATTCGAAAATGCAAAAAAAGAGTTATGCCAAAAGCCGGTAGTCAAAAAACTTCTAAAAGAGGGATATCAAATAGAATTTATTTACATCGGAAAGCAAAAAAGCGTACTTATGAGGTTTACGGATTGTAATTAAGCCTCTTTTTCTTTTTTCGAATCGATTAAACCGGTCGATTGAATACAAAACTATGAAGAAGGACTTTATAAAAAGTGTCTGAGGATTTAAACGATGAATGAATTTTGATGGCGGAGCCGACGGGACTCGAACCCGCGACCTCCGGCGTGACAGGCCGGCATTCTAACCAGCTAAACTACGGCTCCGCATGGTGGTCGCTGCAGGGCTCGAACCTGCGACCCCCAGCTTGTAAGGCTGGTGCTCTCCCAGCTGAGCTAAGCGACCGAAAAGTGGCATCCCCAACGGGATTCGAACCCGTGTCGCCGCCGTGAAAGGGCGGTATCCTAGACCACTAGACGATGGGGACAGATGGTGACCCGTGCTGGATTCGAACCAGCGGCCCTCTGCTTAAAAGGCAGATGCTCTACCGACTGAGCTAACGGGTCATCTTTATTCTCACAACTTGTCGTTGTGTGGGTGAAATTATAAGGAAAAACTTTTCCTAAGTCAAGACTTTTTTGAAAAAATTTTCAAAAATTTCTTTTAATCATATATTAACAATAACCTCTTATAATTTCCCATACTTAAAAAAGGATTTGTATGGAAAAACTACTACTTGCCAAACAAGAAATTCAAAAAGCTATCATCGGTCACGAAAAGCTTATCAATTCTATGTTAATAGGTCTGATTACAAACGGACATATATTAATAGAAGGCGTACCCGGAATCGCAAAAACGACAGCCGTAAAAACTTTGGGAATAGTCTGCGATTTATCATTTAAAAGAATCCAATTCACACCCGACCTTCTACCAAGTGACATAACCGGAGTAGAAATATACAATCCTAAAACAAACGAATTTCAAATAAAAAAAGGTCCTATTTTCGCAAACTTAATCTTAGCCGACGAAATAAATAGAGCTCCCGCAAAAGTTCAATCGGCTTTGCTTGAAGCTATGCAAGAGCGTCAGGTGACTATTGCGGAAGAGAGCTTCAAACTTCCTTCTCCGTTTATGGTACTTGCGACCCAAAACCCTATAGAACAAGAAGGTACTTACCCACTGCCTGAAGCGCAACTTGATAGATTTATGTTAAAAGTAAAAGTCGGATATAACTCATTAGACGATGAAGTAAAAATCGTAAAAATGTTACAAAACCCTCCTGCAATAAATAAAATCCTCTCAAAAGAAGATATTTTCAAATTCCAAGAAATGCACAAAAACATCCACATCGACGACGAGCTTATTAAATATATAGCAAGAATAGTAGATTATACCCGCCATCCTTTAAACGAAATAAAAGAATATATCGAGCTTGGTGCAAGCCCGAGAGCCACTATCTCACTCGTAAACGCAAGCAAAGCAAACGCAATGCTAAAAGAAAAAGATTACGTAACGCCTATGGATATTATTGAAGTGGCGCCCGAAGTGTTAAGACACAGAATTATCTTAAATTATAAAGCCCAAGCCGACGAAGTGACAAGCGACGAAATTATCAAAAAAATACTCGAAATCATCCCTATACCATGATTAAAACCGTTACTTTAAAAGCAAAACAGAAAGTATTCGGTAATTTCGCCGGACGACACACCTCTCCTTTTAAAGGAATAGGTCTTGATTTTAAAGAACTAAGAGAGTACCAATACAACGAGGACGCCAAAAGAATAGATTGGAAAAGAAGTGCTAAATTTCAAAAACCTCTGATTAAAGAATTTGAAGAAGAGAGAGAACTAAACGTAATTATCACGATTTTAGTGGACGGAAGCTTATATTTCGGCACCAAAACGCTAAAAACAGAAACAATTGCCGAAATTGCCGCTATTTTAGGCTATAGCGCCGTACTTTTCGATGATAAAGTCAGTCTTTTGTTATATGAAAAAAAACCTCTAACTCACCTAAAACCGACAAAATCTCAAAAAAACATCCCTATTTTCGTTGAAAAAATTTTGGAATGCGAATATTTAAAAAAAGAGTACGATTTTAGCTTTATCGATTATCTTAATAAGTTTCAAAAATCACTTCTGTTTTTAATAGGAGATTTTTACAAACATCCGCCTTTACACAAACTAAAACACGAAACTTACGTCCTTTGGGTAAGAGACAAATTCGAAGAAAATCCGAGCACCCTTGGAGAAATAGAGCTTTTAGACCCTCATACCTTAAAAAACGTCACAACGAACCTAAACAAATCCCAAATAGAAAAATACAAAAAAGATATCTTACAAAACGATAAAAAGTTCGAAGAGTTTTTATTAAAAGAGAAAATAAAATACAAAAAAATATACACTCACGAAGATAGCTTTATGAAACTTATGGAGCTTATGAGATGAACGTGCCTATAAAAGATATAAAACCAAACGTCGAAATAATAGATTATAACTTTTATATCTTTCTTTTCGTTGTTTTTATAGTGGTTTTGGTATCGATTTTTTTGGGATACAAACTATACAAAAAATTCAAAACCCCAAATCCTAAAAAACTACTCATTAAAAAGCTAAAAGAGCTTGATTACTCAAATCCTAAAAAAGTGGCTTATAATTTCGCTCCTATCGCTAAAAATTTAATCAATGAGAACAACAAAGAACTTTTCGAGCTTATAGAAAACGAACTTCAAAAATACAAATACAAACCGAACGTCCCACCTATAGATGAAAAAATAAAAGAGATGATTAAAGAGTTTATAAGGTTATGCGATGAGTCTTGAGTATCCTTTTTTCCTTTTGATACCGATTTTATTTATAGTTTGCAAGATTTTATGTCCGGCAAAAACGGAAGCGCTTATTTTTCCGAATGCGAGCTATTTTGACAAAATAAAAAATAAAATATCTTTTTTTGAAATTTTGATTATCACTCTTTTATCTATTGCATTGGCTTCGCCCGTTAAAACGAAAATATTAAAAACAAACAATAATTTAGGATACGATATCGTAACGATTTTAGATACCAGCGGGTCTATGGGAGAGTACGGAAAAATAGAAAATGCAAAAGCGATTATTTCGGATTTCGCCACAAAAAGAAAAAACGACAGAATCGGACTCGTAGTATTCGGAAATATCGCTTATATCGCTTCTCCTTTGACATTCGATAAAAAAAGTTTTAATGAAATACTAAAAAGAATTTATGTCGGAATAGCCGGTGGTAGAACTGCTATTTATGACGCTCTATTTTTATCCACAACACTTTTTAAAAACTCCCACGCCAAAAATAAAATAGCAATACTCATCACCGACGGAAAAGACAACTCAAGTATCACGCCTCTTGATATAGCACTAAAAAAATTAAAAAAAGCTCACATAAAGGTCTATACTATAGGCTTAGGTCCGGATGTCGATGCGGCGGTACTCGAAAAAATAGCCAAATCAACGGGAGGTAAATTTTTTTATCTCACAAACGCAAACGAACTAAAAGAAGTATATAGACAAATAAACAAACTCGAAAAATCAAAAGTAGCAAGCAATATCATAATCCAAAAAGAGTATTACTTTTTCTATCCGTTAATTGCCGGGATTATACTTTTTATCTTCTTTTTATTCGATTATAGGAGAAAAATATGGAATTTCTAAACTTTTGGGCTTTTTTGCTTTTGATTTTTATTCCTCTTTTTTTTGCGATAAGGTCAAAAACATTACAAATAAACAAAAAAGTAATTATAAAAAACAAATTTACCAAAAAAAGAAGATTTTCTGTTTTTATTTTAGCTTATATTTTTTTGATTATAGCGCTTGCAAGACCGGTAATCTTAAACTCTTCTCAAAAAGTGAAAGTTTCAAATCTTAATTTGGTAATTTTATTGGATATCTCAAAAGGTATGGTATGCAAAGACATATATCCAAACAGATACGAAGCCGCCGTAAATAAACTGAAAGTTTTATTCAAACACCTAAAATACCAAAACGTAGCTTTAATATTGGTAGGTGAAAATCCTTATTTGCTATCGCCTTTGACGACGGATTATTCTTCTATTCTTTATTTGCTCTCACATGTCAGCAAAAAAGACCTCTTTAGAGGTGATAGCAACTTTTTAGAAGCGTTCAAAACCGCAAAAAACATTGCTCAAAAGCCAAGAGTATTTCTTACAATCTCTTATAAAGCTCCGAAATTTCAAAATACGATTAATTATATCGTCGGCAGCAAAACATGCGTAATCGACGGAGAATTATTCAAAACTTCACAAGAGGGCGTTCATTTTAGCTACTCCGACCAAGACGTTATACAAATAGCAAACGAAATAAATAAAATCAGCAAATCAAAAGAAATTACCATTAAAAAACAAAAAGAGCTCTTTTATTATCCGCTTTTTATAGCTATTCTTTTGATTTTTATAGCAAGTTTTTCAATAAGGATTAAAAAATGAGATATTTTTTAATTTTTCTTTTCGTGCCGCTTTTTGCGTTTGACTATTTTACGATAAAAAAAGCGGATGAGTTTTTTCAAAAAAAAGATTACTTAAAAGCGGCAAAAGAATATTTAAAAATAGACTCTCAAAAAGCACTTCTTGATGCGGCAAACAGCTATTATAAAGCCGGAGATTATAAAAAAGCTATTGAGATTTACTCTAAAATTAATGATAAAAAGTTACAATTCGACAAGCTCTATAATATGGCAAATGCATATGCAAAACTCGGTATGTTTCAAAAAGCTATAGAGCTTTATAAAAAAGCGCTAAAAATCAAAAAAGACAAAGACGCACAATATAATCTAAAACTTTTAGAAAAATTATTAAAGAAAAAACCGCCTAAACAAAAACAAAAGCAAAAAAACAACAAACAAAAAAATAATAAAAATAAAAACAACAAAGAAAACAAAAAACAAAATAATAATCAAAACAAAAAAAATCAAAATAAAAACGAACAAAACCAAAAAAACAATAAAAAACAAAATCAAAACAAAAATTCAGACGCAAATAAAAATAAAAACAATAAACAAAAAGAAAATCAGCAAAAAAATAACCAAAACCAAAATAAAAATCAAAAAAAACAAAACAAAAACAACGAAAAAAAAGAACAAAATAAAAAGTTCGCCGTGAATCAAAAAATTTCAAAATTCAAAAACGAAAATAAAAAGCCGAATCAAAAAACATTAAGCGTAAAAGAATCCAATACGACGGATTTAAGAATGAAATTTTACGAAAAAGCGCTGAAAAATTTACAATTTAACAGCCTACTCATTCCATTAAGGAGCCAAGAATGAAAAAACTGATACTTTTTCTTCTCCCTTTATTGCTACTTGCAAACGTCAGTGTCAAAGTAAATAAAAAAGAGCTGACAAAAGGAGAAGAACTTATAATAACCATAACCGCCACCGGAAAAGATATCAAATTTCCTCAAATAAACAACATAGACGGATATAACATTATCGGAACTTCGCTTGTAAGCAATATAGAAGTAATAAACGGAGCTATGAGCGAGAGTCTCTCAAAAAGCTACATTATCGTACCCGATAAAAACTTAACGATTCCTTCTTTTAGCGTTATAATCGACGGAAAAGTTTATACAACAAAACCGATTCATATTATAGTAAAAACTCCGAAACAGACAAAAGGAGACTATACTCTTGATATCAACCTATCCAAAAAAAATCTCTATTTAGGCCAAAGTGCGATTCTTGACGTCAAATTACATTATAAACCGCCCGTAGAATCCATTCAGCTTCAAAAACCTCAAATAAAAGGTTTTTTAGTCCAAGAAATCTTAAAAACGGCAACCGATACCGAAGCAGAATATAAATTTTTAATAACACCTCTAAAGTCCGGAGAATTCACAATAGGGCCGTTAATGGCGAATATCGGTATTTTAGTAAAAGAAAATCCGTTTAACGACCCGTTTTTTAACCTCAGCGTCTCAAGTTTAAAATATAAAACAATATACTCAAATCAAATAAAAGTAAAAGTAAATCCGATACCTAACGACAGCGTTTACGGGGATTTTAAAATCTCTTTAAAAGCAAAAAATATAATAAATGCCGGCGAACCCAATACGGCTATCTTAAAAGTAGAAGGTTGCGGAGATTTTAACGACTTACCCGATTTTAAACTCGATATTCCGAATACCACTATTTACGCATCAAAAGCGGATACGAACATCTCTATCGTAGATAACGAACTTTGCGGTACGTATACCAAAAAATTCACAATCATTGCCGATAACGACTACACCATTCCTCCAATCAAATTAAAAGAGTATAACGGCACCCTAAACGTAATCTCGACTAATCCTATAAAAGTCAAAGTCATAGGTGCAAAACCTATAACAACACCAAAACCGCCCGTTACGAAAACATCAACAAAACCTACAAAACAACACACCGAAAACAAAAAAAACTATTACGAATACGCTATTTATTTAATTTTAATCGTTTTGGGAATCGGACTTGGGTATTTTATTTCTAAAATAACCTCAAAAGAGAAAAAAGACGATATCTTCTCAAAAATAAAAAAAGCCGACCAAAAAGAACTATTTAACTTGCTGATACCTTATAGCGACATTCCGGAAATAAAAGAGATTCTTCAAAAACTCGAAGAAAACATCTATAAAGGTACAAACCATAAAATAAATAAAAAAGAAATTATTAAAATAATAAAAAAATTTACCGATATAAAATAAAAAAGGAGGAAAAAATGGGAATGTAAAATCATTGTAATTTCAACCAACTTCCTCCCGGTTTTAGTTCTTCATAAAGTTTCTCACTCGTATGACATTTAGTACAGGTTTTTAGTTTTTGGTGATCTGGAATAGGAGTGTTTATAAGCTTTTCTCTGCTGTGGCAATCAAAACAATCCGCTCCGCATTTATCCTCACCCTTTGTGGGATGAGATTTATGACATTTGGTACAATCTCTTAAAAAAGCATGTTGTTTGTAATATCTGTTTTTGGGATTATAAAGCTCTTTTAGTTTCGGATGACACGTAATACAATCGCTCTCACACCCGAATGCAACCGCCATAAATAAAAACAAAATTGATTTCTTCACTTTTATCCTTTGCAATTATGATAATTTTTAACGCATTCTTCTTTTAAGCAGTGTCTCGGTTTTCTTCCGCTTAGAAAATCCAATAAATTATTTAGTGATATTTGCATTATTCTTCTAAGAGCTTCTTTGGTGTAATAAGCCATATGAGGCGTTGCTATTATATTCTCTTTTTTTGCCAAATCCCTCTCAGGAAGTACGTCCGCCGCTATTATTCCATCAAAATTTTCATAAACTTCTTTTTGAATTATCTCTGCTCTTGCCGGATTAATGATTACTTTACCTCTAAAATGCGAAATATTTTCTTTGTTTATTAAATTTTTAGTTTCAGGAGTTAAAGGCAAAGCGATAAATAAAAAGTCGCTGTTTTCAAGTACTTCTTCTAAAACGGGAGTCTGTTTTACATCCATATCTTTTTTGTGTCTTACATACGCGATTGTATTCGCTCCGAATCCCTTAGCGATTTTAACGATTTGAGACCCTATCGTACCAAGTCCCAAAACACCGATTGTTTTACCCTCTATTTCAATGCCTTTTAGGTCTTTATAGTATAAATTGCCCTCTTTTACCCTATTTATTGCAATATATATTTTTCTAATAGCTTCAAGAAGCAGTCCGTAAGCAAATTCCCCCACAGCCGGTCCAGCATAACCTCTGACATTACTAACAATTATCCTTCTTTTATAACACTCTACAATATCGATATGATCATATCCTGTGGAGCGTGTTTGAATGTATTTAAGACTCGGTAGTTTATCAAGAATCTCGGAAGTGATTTTCGAATTTATAAAAATTGAGATTACGTCATAATCGGCGGGTAATTGATGTTCGTTTATCGTTTCTTTGAAAAAGAACACTTCGGCATCGACGTTTTTTAGGTTTTTTTCGAAAAATTCTTTCTCTTCTTCTTTTACTTCGAAAAACGCTATTTTCATTTTTCCCCTCCTGAATTATTATTCATTATTATAACTCTAAAGGGAGGGGATGTCAATTACTCTTCGCTTTTGGCTTTTGCGGCGGCTTTTTGAGCTCTTTTCGCTTTTTTGTAGGCTTTATACTCTTCTTTCGTTTTAATATTAAGTTCTTCAATTTCTCTCCACTTGCTCTCGACTTCTTTAGGGTCTTCGATTCTATTTATAAAATACCCGAGCTCTTTTCCTTTCGGAACGCTTCTTCCAAGAGGAGGAGTTCTTGTCTCAACCTGCACCAAACATCCCTCTTCCGCTTTAGGGCACTCTCTAACACAAGCACCGCAATAGATACAAAGATACGGATTATAGTTATACTCTTTTTTGCCTGTTTCGTAATCGACTACTACAAATTTAATAGCTCCCGGAGGACATATATTTTCGCATTTGTCACAAAAAATACAAAGTTCTTCATTATAATGTATCGTTCCTCTATATCCTTTAGGCTCCGGTGAAGGAGCAAAAGGATATTTTATCGTCTCCGGCTCGCTTACTAAGTTTTTTAGACTCTCTATAAACATTTTAAGCATTATCGCTCCTTTTTTTCCGTTTTCAAAAACTCACAATTTCACAAACTCACTATTTCACTAATTCACTTTCTCCCTATCTCGCCGTACAGCTCATGCACGGGTCAAAACTAAGCACAATCGCCTGAGCGTCCGAATATTTTGCTCCTAAGAAAAGTTCTTTTAAAATAGGAATATTTGCGTATGTCGGTACTCTGATTCTTACCCTATCCATTACCTTTTTACCGCTGGCTTTAAGATAATAAAAACACTCTCCCCTTGGGGCTTCGACTCTTACTACCGTTTCGCCTTTTGGTCTTCCTTTTACTTTTACTTGATGTTCTCCCTCAGGCAAATTATCCAAAATATTCTCACACATTTCGATTGAATTTAACACTTCATCGAATCTCACCATATTTCTCGCCCAAACATCACCCTCATGTCTTAATTGCATTTTGTATCCGACTTCTTCAAACGGCAGATAGTCGAATTCCGCTCTCACATCCGTTTCAAGTCCGCTGGCTCTGGCGATAGGTCCGGCCGTATTGTATTTCGCCGCCATTTCTTTACTTATTACGCCTACACCTTTTGTTTTAAGCCCGAAAGTATAATCGCTATCGTGAAATTCCATTACTTTTAAAACGTTATCTTTTAGTTTTTTTAGCTTTTTCTTTGCAAATTCCGCCGTCTCAAGGTCGATATCTCTTGCCACTCCGCCTATAGTTTGATAATCGTATTGAACTCTATTTCCCGTAATTCTCTCAAGTACGTCCATTACGTCTTCTCTGGCTCTAAACGTTTGCATAAACAGGTTTTCATAACCCACTACTTCGGCTACGTGTCCGTTTGCAAGCATATGAGAGTGAATTCTATCAAGCTCGACTACAAGCATTCTTAAATAATCGATTCTTTTATTTACTTCTATATCCATAAGTTTTTCGATTCCGTGTACCACGGCACCGGCGTGAGTAATGGAACAAAGCCCGCAAACTCTCGCAGTTAAATACGGAAGCTGAGTATACTCAAATCTCGTAATTGCGGCTTTTTCTATACCTCTGTGAACATATCCGATATGAGCTTCGACTTTTGTAATTATTTCGTTTTCGGTATCAAATAAAAAACTTATAGGCTCAGGCAGCGCTACGTGTTGCGACCCGAAAGGTACTACTATTTTTCCCATCATTAACTCCTTGATTTACCAAACTCAGTAGATGCTCTAAGTGGAGCTTTAGGTCCGTCCGGCGCAATAAAAACTCCGGTAGCCGCATTTTCGACATCAAGTCCGAAAAGGTCCGCAAGCTCCCATTCGCTAAGCCACGCACTCGGAATCACCTCGACAATAGAAGGTATTTTTGCGTCGTAATCACAAAAAACTCTAAAAATATGAATTACGTTTTTTTCTTTATATTTTGAAAACAGCCAATCTATTTGAAGCTTATCTCCAAGGTCCGTAGCGTTTACGGTGATATAATTCCACACGTTTTCATCATAAAAATCTCTTATTTTATCGACAATCTCTTCAAGGGTAACTTCTTCAATCGTCATTTGCGGATTAATCATCATCTTCGACTCCTAATTTATTAATTACGTTTTCGTGGTCTTTTAGATACTCTTTTTCTTTAGATTTTTTCTGCCAAATCTCTATCGCTTCCACCATTTCGTCTATTAACGCTTCAACCCTCGGAGCACAACCCGGAATCCAAACATCTACCGGAATAATGCTATTTACTCCGTTTTCGACATGATAAAAATCCCTAAAAATTCCGCCGCCGTGAGCGCAAGCGCCCATTGCCACAACGACTTTAGGCTCAGCCATTTCAAGATAGAGTCTTCTTAAAACGTCTTTACAATTTTTCGTCACGGGTCCCGTTACAAGCAAAATATCGGCTTGTTTAGGATTTCCTCTGTTTAACATCCCGAATCTCTCAATATCGTATCTTGGCGCAAGAGCTGATAAAATCTCGATATCGCATCCGTTACATCCGCCCGTGTTGTAGTGTAAAATCCAAGGCGATTTTTTTCTGAATTTGCTAAAAATTCCCATAACTTCTCCTTATTGCCATAAAGCTAACAAAATAACGTTTAATGCAGCCATAGGAATTAAAATTCCCCATGCGAATTTCACCATTTTTCTAAAATCAAGTCTTGCCGTGGAGTTGTCGATTAGGTTTATTAAAATAAACACTCCGACCACCAAAAGAGCACCAAGCCAATAATGATTCCCGCCGAATAAAAAGACAAAAGTAAATACATAAATGTACTCTATCCATTTTCCGGTATATAAAGCTTCATAAAAAGGTCCGCTGTATTCTATTTCGGGACCGCCGATAATTTCTTGGTGCGCTTCTGCTATATCAAAAGGAGATTTTTGAAGCATCATAGGTATAGTTAATAAAAACGCCACAAATACAAGAGGAATTTCTAAAATAGGATACCCTTGATAACTCAAAATATCTCTGATATCAAAACTTCCCACAACCAAATAAAAAGAAACGACCATCAATACCATCAAAGGCTCGTAACTTATCATATGCATAAGCTCTCTTAAAGCACCGAGTACCGAATAAGGGCTTCTTACACTGCTCGCACCGATTACTAAAGCAAGTACCGCTATAACGTGGAAAAATACCGCAATTAAAAGATCGTTTCCAAGTAAAAGTACCGCCAAAGCAAACCACTCGGCAACAAAATACATAATTCCCATTAATGCATGAAGAGAATGTATCATAAGCGGTCTTTTATCCATTAATTTAAAAAAGTCATAAAAAGGCTGAAGAAGAGGCGGTCCGACTCTTCTTTGCATTCTCGCTTTTACTATTCTCTCAATCCCATACACAATACCTCCGAAAACCGGAGCCAAAATAGTTAATATCGCACTTATCATAACAGACCTCCTCCAAGAACTACAACCATAATAAACAGCGCCACACTGAACGCTATAAAATAACCTTCATATCTTGATAAACATTCGAAATTCCAAGTTTCCATATGTCTTGGAAACGCTTCACCACAGTTATAAGGATGTACCGTATCGGCTTTAAATCTTACGAAATACGGCAATGCGTGAATTAACAATAAAAGCACCAAAGCACCTAAAATTTGCCAGAAATAAAGTGTTGAGTGATACATATGAAGAGTCAGCCCGCTTGCACTGATATCAGGTGTTTTCCCGGCTATAGTTGTTGCTATAGGAACTATAAAATCCGCAATAAAAGGCGCAATAAATACCGTAATTGCAAGCAACCAAGCATAATACCAAACGGATACGAAATTGAACGTTTTAGGAAGTTTCACCCATTTAACTTCTCTAATTCCATGTGCTTTTCTAACGCTTATACCAAGTACTTTCATATACAAAATACTCAAAAACGCACTTCCGGCACCGACATAAAGAATCAAAATAATATAGCTTCCGTGTTGTAAGAAGTTGCTAACTTCCTCAATCATCATCCATTTACCGATAAAAGTACCGAAAGGCACAAACGTCATATTTAAAAATCCGAAGAATATAAACATTAATGTTAAAGGCGCTTTTTCGATAAGTCTTCTCATTTGATTAATATATTTAACATGAAAAGCTTTTTCCAAAACTCCTGCTTCGACAAATAAAAATCCTTTTGCGAACGCATGGAAGATAATAAGCACCAAACTTGCGGTAATCGCAATAGGAGTACCGACTGCTGCGGCCAACATCATAAGACCTAAAAGAGAAATAGTCGAATATGCAAGGATTTTTTTGAAATTGTCTTGTGTTAATGCGATAACTGCGGCAACTACAAATACATAACCGGTGGTAATAATTAAAAGTTTGGCAAGAAGAGTCCCTTTAATCACGGGAGCGATTCTCAATATCAAATACGGAGCGATTTTTACCATTGTAGCCGAATGCAAAATCGCACTAACAGGAGTCGGAGCGACCATTGCACCCAAAAGCCATTTATGAAACGGCATTTGAGCTCCCTTTACAAGTGCGGATAGAGATAAAAATCCTAAAGCCGCCATTGATATGATATTAGGATGTTTTAAAAGGTCGGTAAAGTGATAAACTCCGTTTACTTTAATAAAAATCATCAAAGCCACCAAAATCGCAATACCGCCGATTTGGTTCATCCAAAGAGCGAGGTTTGAGTTGTTTATCGCTTCTTTGTCTCCTCTAAATCCGATCATAATATAACTTGCAAGAGTGGTAGTTTCAAAAAGTGCAAAAAACCATTCGATATTGTTTACACTAACGGCAAAATTCATAACTCCCAAAAACCAAATCACAATCGCTACAAAAGAGTGTTTTCCTTTTTCCGAATAATCCATATATTTAGTAGCGAAAATCGCAATCGGTACACCGACAATCGCTACGATTAAATAAAACATTAGCGTAATGTTGTCTACATAGATATTCGGTGTAGATGAATGAGGCATCATTAATATAACAATCACTAAAAAAACGATTTGAATGGTAGCCAAAATAGTAATTAAGTGATTTTTTCTTACAACCCCTTGATAAAAGAAGTATGCAAGCAATCCGAAATCATAAAGCGTAATTAACATATCCACCCAGCTTGGCGTCTCTATAAATGCCGGATGTGGCTGAATATAGGCAAAATACGCAGTTACGATTAAGATTGGCAACGTTAAAAAAGTAAGAGTGTTCGTTACGACGTCTTTTTTTGCCAAATAGATAATTAACGCAATTATCCATGGCAAGACGATATTAAGAGTGACTAATCCTCCCATTTTATTCTCCTTTTGCTTAATATTAAAATGATATCAAAATGAATATTCATTTACAATTAATATAAGAAAAATTTATGAATCATGCTTCAAAATTACACATATTAATATTTACTTAATCATATTTTCTTTGATAACGCTTAAGCATTGAAAAGTTACCTTGAAGTCCGCCTTGATGGATATAGAGTATGTTTTTTAAGTCGTGAAAAAGTATTGTATCCCAACCTATCGGGTCATATAACAAATCAAATTCAATACCCGCAAATTTTAGTTCTTTCCATATATCATATAAGTTTTTATAAAGTTTACCGAAATGATATTTTCTCCTCGGTGGTAAAATTGTTAAATTTTTTATTTCTTGATTATCGCTTAAATAGCTCCATTGCCTTTTCAAATACTCCTCATTCCCTACACACGCAACCGTTAAAACTTCAACTTCCAGATGTTTTGCCAAAAAATATGCGGTAGTTCCCGTCCCGCTTGGTAAAAAAACCTTTAAATCATTTTTTTTACAATAATCGTTAATTTCTTGAGCTAATAATTTTATTCCGTATTCGGACTCTTTGATTCTGCCGCCCTCTTCTATTATCAGGCAATTTTTATCTTTTAAACTTAATACGTAATGTCTCAGCTCATCACCTTTTAAATCGATTTCTATTATTTTCGCGCCGTTTTTTAAAGCGCCTAAATAATTTCCGTGAGGATTGTTTTTTAGTAATGAAGGAATATGATTCGTAAAATATATAAATTCCCAACCTTTTAATTTACAAAGCTTACTCAAAGAATACATGGCATTCGATTGATTCGAACCAAATGATATAACTCTTTTTATGTTAGGAAATTCGTTTTTATAAAAATAATAAAACTTTCTTGCTTTATTTCCTTCAAAAGGTTTTAATAAATCGTCTCTTTTAATATGATAGAAGTTATTTTTGAAGATAAAAGGGGTAATGGGAGAGGAGAGCATTAAATAGCTCTTAGGTCTTTGTAAGCCTGAATTACCCTTTCTTTCATTGATTTTTCGCCTTCTCTTAGCCATTTTCTCGGGTCGTAATATTTTTTGTTAGGTTTATCTTCGCCCTCAGGGTTACCGATTTGGCTTTGTAGATAATCGTGATATTTTTCGATATATGATTTTACGCCGCTCCAAAACGCCCACTGAGTATCCGTATCGATATTCATTTTTACAACACCGTAATCGATAGCTTCGTGGATTTTGCTAAGTTCGCTACCGCTTCCTCCGTGGAATACGAATCTGATAGGTTTTTCATCTTTTAGTCCGAATTTTTCTCTTACGTATTCTTGTGAGTTTTTAAGAATAATCGGCTCAAGTTTTACTTTCCCCGGTTTATAAACGCCGTGCACGTTACCGAATGATGCCGCAATCATAAATAAGTCACTTACTTCACTAAGCTCTTTATATGCATACGCAACGTCTTCAGGTTGAGTGTAGAGTTTTGAGTTGTCAATTCCCGTATTGTCAACTCCGTCTTCCTCACCACCTGTTACACCAAGCTCGATTTCAAGCAT
Organism: Caminibacter pacificus; assembly: GCF_003752135.1. NCBI lineage: Bacteria > Pseudomonadati > Campylobacterota > Epsilonproteobacteria > Nautiliales > Nautiliaceae > Caminibacter > Caminibacter pacificus. The sequence goes on along the minus strand of NZ_RJVK01000001.1, from coordinate 18,920 downwards.
AATATCAAGTGCGCTTAGTTTTTTCAGATACTCTTTACAAGTTTGTACGTTTTGCTCCAAAGGCTCTTCGCTTAAATCGAGCATATGAGAGCTAAATAGAGGTCTTCCGTATTTTTCTTTATGTTTTGCGTTTGCTTCAATTAGTCCGTCAATCCACGGCAAAAGTTTTCTTGCTGCGTGGTCTGTATGAAGAATTACAGGAATTCCATACGCTTCAGCCAATGTATGAATATGTTTAGCCCCCGCAATAGCACCTAAAATAGCTGCTTTTTGTCCTTCGTTATCAAGACCTTTTCCGGCCCAAAAGTGAGCTCCTCCGTTACTAAATTGAATAATAACCGGAAGATTCAAAGAACTCGCAGCTTCCATAACTGCATTTGCAGAATTCGTACCTACGATATTGATTGCAGGAAGAGCGAACCCGTGCTCTTTTGCGTAATCAAGTACTTTTGCCGCTTCACTTCCGGTTAAAACTCCAGGTTTTACTAAATCCATAATCCCCATTTTCACCCTCCTTATGATTTTGGAATCGTATATTTAACTTTGCTTGAATCTTTGATTTTTTGAAGCTCGTCTTTAAGTTTAACTCTTTTTAGGTATTCTATAATTTGCATTTTAACTTGTTCGTACGGTAAGTAATTGTTGTCTTTTTTATCTTCAACCAAAATTACATGGTATCCGAATCTCGTTTTTACAGGTTTTAGTGTCATTTGTCCAGGTTTTAGCTCTTCACAAGCTTTTGCGAATGCAGGTACCATTTGCTTAGGATCGAAATATCCAAGCTCTCCGCCTTGAACTTTACTCGGTCCGATAGAATATTTTTTAGCAAGTTCAGCAAATTTATCTTCTAAAGCTTTCCCGTGAAGACCTTTTAATTCGTTAATAATTTTTTCAGCCGTTTTTTCATCTTTTACTACGATATGTCTCGCTTTGATTTTTGGTGTAGTTTTGAAATAGATGTCTTTATTTTTTTCATAAAACGCTCTTGCTTCTTTATCGCTGATTTTAATTGTTTGAAGTTGATTTTTCAGCCACATATCAACCGCAAGTTTTTTAGCTGCTGCTTGATATTGAGGTGTTTTTGTGATGTCTTTTGCTTTTGAGTTGTAAATTTCAAGCATTTCAACATATTGTTGAACGAATTGTTTAACGTGTTGAGCAGGTAAGTCTTGAAGTCTGATTCTGTTATCTCCCGTAATACCTTGAAGATAAGCGTTTACGTCTTTTACGGTAATTTTTTTACCGTTTAGTTCGGCTAAAACAGTACTGTCTTTAAGTCCAGGCAGAGGTTTTCCTGTCAGTGCGGCGTTGCCTTTCATAGCTCCGCCCATCATACCTGGAAACGCAAAAAGCGCTCCGGCAGCTATCATACTTCCTAAAATTATTTTTTTCATTTTATCTCCTTGTTTTTTTTAATTGTATATACTCAGTATAAATCGTATGTTAATTATGCCATATTATGGATAACATTTTGCACGTCGTCGATATCTTCCAAAACTTCTATAAGTCTTTCTACTTTTTCAGCGGTTTCGTCATCAACTTCGCTTAAGTTTGTTGCGGTTAATTGAACGTTACTCTCAAGAATTTCGATTCCCTCAATCGAGTTTACGGCTTCAAGTACTGCATTGAAATCCTCAGGTGCCGTCTCTATTACCAAAACTTCATCCATTTCTTTAATATCATCGGCACCCGCTTCAATAGCTTTTTCCATAATCTCTTCGTCTTTATAACTTCTATTTACAACGATAATACCTTTTTTCTCGAACATCCAAGCAACGCTTCCGCTGGTACCCAAACTTCCGCCGGCTTTTTTAAACGCGTGTCTGATTTCGGCTACGGTTCTGTTTTTGTTATCCGTCAAACACTCAACCATAATAGCAACACCGCCCGGACCGTATCCTTCGTATGTTACTTCGCTAAGTACCACGCCTTCAAGATTTCCGGTAGCTTTATCGATAGCTCTTTGGATATTACTCATAGGCATAGAATCGGCTTTTGCTCTTTCTATCGCAAGTCTTAAAGCCGGGTTGTTATCAGGGTTTCCTCCGCCTTGTCTTGCTGCGGTCATAATAGCACGAACGTGTTTAGTGAAAATTTTTGATTTTTTAGCGTCCTCTTTTGCTTTTATATGTTTTACTTTAGACCACTTATTATGTCCAGCCATAAGTCTCCTTTTGTGAAAATATTCGTTATTATATCATTTTGAGCCTCAAAAACGCTACTTACAATATTTTCTTTTAAATTCCTCCGGAGAGTTAAAAACCTGATTTTTATAAATATAAAATACTTTTTTTATTTTTTTATCGTTTTCAATTTTAACCTCTTTGGCTTTTTTCAAAAAATATCTTGTATTTTTGCATATAACTACAACAGGTAAAGAGGCTGTTTTATTCTGAGATTTATAAATATACGTACCAAAAAAAATGATAGGCAATACTAAAAGCGGATAAAATATTTTTTTATTAAAAGAAAATCCGAAGCTTTCTATCTTTTCTTCGAATTTCTTAAATTTGATTCCGAAAAGCACCAACATCAATCCGAAAAACGATACGATATAGACAAAAGAAAAACTATCTTTAAATTTATAACTCAAATGTCCTAAATACAAAATAACACCCAAAGTTCCGAAAACCAAAAATACTTTTCTTTTTAATTTAATTCCCACAACCAATAAAATCAAATTGATTAAAAAATAGATAAATTTCGAAAACTCACTACTATCATAACTCAAACTAAGCCCCGTCCAAAACATCACGACACCGAAAATATACAACCAAAAAGAGTAATCTTTATATTTTTTTTCTATAAAGTACGCTGCAATAATCGTATAAAATCCGAAAACTATCGAAACCGCTCTTCTCTCATCCCATGTTATTTTCCCAAAAAATAAATCTACAATATCCATAGACATAAACCAAAGACTAAAAGCTATAGGTAAAACTAAAATGGAAAGTTTTAATTTTTTTAGCATCAAAAATGAAGCGATAATAGTGGATATCTCCAAAATCAAATATCTCATATCGATATATTTGTAATAATGAGGGTAATTTTTAACTTCCCAAAATCCAAAGTACGCCATAAGAGCATATACGAATACCGGTACCAACCCTACGATATAAAGCCCCAAAACTCCTTTTGCGATATTATCATCCACCTTTTCGAGTACATAATAAAAAACACTGCTGAAAATCAAAACAGAAATCAAAACGTTCAAATACCCGTGAGACAAAAACCCGAGCGTTATGAAAAAAGTAACGCTACCAAGAGCGATTAAACCTCCGAAATATATCAATAAATTCGATATTTTAAAAGGAGAGTTTTGAGTTATCAATTCATTCAATTTTAGAGCCTGAGACTCATTTATAATACCTTTTTGAACCGCTTGTTTTAAATATTTTTTCACTTAAAACCTTTTTGTTAAAATTATACAAAAAAAGGCGGTTTATGGTATTAAGAAAACCTGAAGAGTTGGAAGAGATAAAAAAACGTTTTTTAGAACACTACAAAGGCAGTAAAACGGAGCTTAATTACAAAAACGACTATGAACTTTTAGTAGCCATAATCCTTAGCGCACAATGTACGGACAAACGCGTAAATATGGTAACTCCGGCGTTATTTAAAAAATATCCCGATATCGAAAGCCTCTCATGTGCCGATGTAGAAGATGTAAAAGAACTTATTAAATCGTGCAACTTTTTTAATAACAAAGCAAAAAATTTAGTCGCAATGGCAAAAATGGTAAAAGAAAAACACGGCGGAAAAATTCCAAGAGAGCACAAAGATTTAATAAAACTTCCCGGAGTCGGAAACAAAACCGCAAACGTATTTTTAATAGAGCTTGAAGGCGCAAACAGAATGGCGGTGGATACCCATGTTTTTAGAGTGGTACATCGTTTAGGAATTACCGATGCAAAAACAGTCGAAGAGACCGAAAAAGACCTTATAGAAGCTTTCAAAACGGACCTCAACGAACTTCATCAAGGATTCGTACTTTTCGGACGCTATATCTGTACGGCAAAAAATCCGAAATGCGAAAAATGTTTCGTACCTGAATTTTGCATAAGCAAAGACAATTTCAAACCGAGATAATCATTTTTTAAAAATTAAAATAAGCTTTTCCGCTTCTTCGCTTCCGTATAAAGAAATAGGAATAATCTCTTCAAGTTTTAAAGACGTAAGTTTTTCAATCTCTTCGATAGAGTGATAATATTGAATAATGCTTTTTTGTTTTTTTTCATAACAGTTTTCATCTTTTTTAGTAAAAAGAGTAATCTCGGTAACTAACTTATCATCTTCAAATTCACTATAAAGCACCGAAAATCTATCTTTATCTTCGGCTTTTAAGGTACCTATCGCCAAATCTTCCATTGCATATTTGGTGTTGATATCGAAAATATAATATTTATCTATTACCTTTTCCACGCAAGAAAAAAACTTCTTAAGCTCGTTTTTATCCATATAATTCACCACATCGAAAATCGATACGGCCGCTTCGTATTTTTTCGTAACTTCACAAACGTCAAGAGCTTTGCAATCACACCCTTTTTCATTCGCTTTTTTTACCTGCTCTTTGCTTAAATCGACACCTTCTATTAAAAACCCCTCGTTTTTGGCCCAAATACAAAAATCTCCGCTTCCGCATCCTACATCAAGAACGCTTTTCACATCAAGTCTTTTCAAAATTTCTATAAATTCGCCCCAAAGCATATGGGCCGCTTCTTTATCTAAAAAAAGCTCCTCGATTTGAGCGTATAAATCAAGCGCCATTAACTTCCTTTATTTTTTCGATTAAACTTAAAATCTCTTTTTTCCTGGTTAAAAATGAATTTTTATTTGCAATTATTCTTGCTGATGAGTGCATAATAACCTCTTTTTCCTCAAGTCCGTTTTCTCTAAGAGTAGACCCCGTCTCCACTATATCTACGATAACGTCGCTAAGCCCTACAAGCGGTGCGAGCTCTATCGAGCCGTTTAGCTTTATAACTTCAGCGGGAATTCCTTGCTTACTAAAATAATCTTTTGCGATATTCGCAAGTTTACTCGCCACTACTATTTCGCTTTTGTTTTTATAACTATCATCGCCTTTTATCCCACCGACACTCACTCTACATTTTCCAAGCCCCAAATCCATAAGCTCGAGCACGTCGCTTCTAAGCTCCGTAATTACGTCGTATCCCACCACACCGATATCGGCGGCTTGTTTTTCGACATACGTAGCCACATCCCAATTTCTAACGTTTAAAAAAGTAAATCCCGCTTTTTTCAAAATAAGTTTTCTACTCTCAAACTCAAAATCTTCATTAAATATTTTCTTAAAAATAGCCAAAACATCCTCGGCAATTCTTCCTTTTGGTAATGCAATCGTCATTTTTTTCCTTCTCTTAGGTCTTCTTTTATCGTTTTTAGCATTCCTCTAAACACCAAATCTTTTACATATACTCCGTCAATATACCTACTTAAAAATTTTCCGTCTCCGCCTGTCAAATAGACTTTTTTATCTTTTTTTAGGCTGTTAATCATCAGCACAACTGCGCCGATACCGCCGAAAGTTACGGCTTCTTGTGTGTTTTGAGGAAGTTTTTTTAAATTCAACTCCCCAAATTCGATATCAAGTTTTGGTGAAATTGTAGCATAAGCTTTTTTGATAGAAGAAATTCCGGGCATTATCACTCCGCCCAAATGCACTTTGTTTTGCATTATATCTATCGTAACGGCACTGCCTGCATCCACCACAAGCCCGTCATCCACCGCTTTACAAGCCATAATCCTATCTATTCCGAGCCCTATGTAAGAAGTGTCGAAATTAACGACATTTTTGAGGTTTAAAGCACTCGGGTTTAGCTTTAAAAACTCTTTTTCTTTGTTTTCGTTAACACTTATATAAAAAACGTCTTCTCCAAAAGCGATAGGATTTTTAATATCGTATATTTTTCCTTCTTCCCAAATATGAATATTCGTATTCCCTATATCCACTAAAACCAAAGAATCCTCCAATCTTTCAGTTTCTCTTTCGCTTTAGAGCAAATCGGAGAATTGAGTATCAAAATTTTCTTTTTATATCTGAAATTTATTTGAGGCATTATCTCTTCAAGCGTATGAATATCTTTTGTTAAAAATCTGCTCTTTTTTTCAAAAACCACGATAAAACAATATTCGTTTTTTATATTCACACCCAAAAAGGCTTTTATTTTTTTTCTTGTGTTTAGTTTTATCTCTTCTAATTTTTTACAGATTATCCCCTCTTTTCTTAAGAGCTCGACCAACTCTTTCATTCCAAATCTTCTAACGGATGATATTTTAAAACGGTATCTTTTAGGTTTTCTTTTTGAATATGAGTATATATTTGAGTAGTGTTTAAAGAGGCGTGTCCCAAAAGCTCTTGAACGACTCTCAAATCCGCTCCTCCCAAAACAAGTGCCGTTGCAAACGAATGTCTTAATACGTGAGGGGAGACGTTTAGGTATTTTTTTGTTATTTTAAAAGCACTGATTCTGCTGAGTTTGTCGCAGTTTTTATTTACAAATAGCCACTCGCTCATACACGGTCTTTTGTGCAGATACTCTTCAATCGCTTTTAATGCAACATCGGCAATCGGCACGACTCTTTGTTTTTCACCTTTTGCCATAGTCACTTTTACCCATCCGTCTTCAATATCGCTGATTTTTACATTAAGTGCTTCGCTGATTCTCAGACCCGTTGCATACAAAAAGAGTATCAAAGCCTTATCTCTTAATTCAAACCAACTATTTTCCTGATAATTAATCCAATCGACAGCTTTTAAAATTTCATCTTTTGTTAAAAATTTAGGAAGAGATTTTGGAATTTTCGCTTGTTTGATTTTTAGTTTTTCATCGACCATATTTCTTTTATAAGCAAAGTCGAAAAAGGAGTTTATGGAGCTTAATTTTCTATTTAGGGAGCGTTTGTTTTCTATTTGAGACAAAAACCTAATAACATCGCTCGTATCGGCTTGAATGATTGGTTTTCCGATAAATTCCTCAAACTGAATCAAATCTCTCTTATAAGCTTCATACGTATTTTTGCTAACACCTTTATTTACCAAAAGGTATTCCAAAAACGCTTCAAGATATCTACTCAATAAAATACACCTTATCGTCGTTGTAGATTTTACATCCTTTGAGTCTCAAAGGCGAATTCGTATCGAAATTATTACCCGTATAAACCGTTACGTTCAAATCAGGAGTAATTTTTAAAAGATACCCTCTTTTCGTTACGGTATAAATATCTCCTTTGCAAATCGTAGGAGCGAAATAATCGGCGAATTTCAAATTAATTTCTTTTTCTTTTTTTAGGTTGCTATTTAGTTTGACTATCTTTCCGTTTACCAAGAATAGATACAAATACTTGCCGTCAGTTACGATGTGTTTGATATCGGCTTTATAGTCTATTAAAAAGTTCGGATTAAAGAGCACCAATTTGCTCGGTGTCGCCATAAACAGCTGATTGTTTACGATTTTTAGAAAAATGATATTATTATTTACGGCACCTTCGCTAATTGCCAAAGTATTTAAGTATTTGTGAGCTCTTAGGTCATAAATTCCCACATTTCCGTTTAGAAGCGGGAAAAGTACCAAATCTTGATAAAAAAGCGGAGATTCACCAAGATACTTCACACTCAAAACCTCGTCGCTCGGTTGATAAAAAATAAGACCTTTATTTAAATTATAAACACCCATTGCGTTATTTTCAAATACTATTGCGATGTTATCTCCGTTTTTCGTAGCATTTAAAATCAAATATGGAAGAATAATGACTTTTTTCTCTTTTATAAGTAAAAGTTTATAACCGTTTGCCGCCAAATCATCGTTTATAAGCTTGAATTTTCCAAGCTTCAGTCCGTCTTTGGTATAGTATTCGTATTCTCCCCAAGCGCCGTCGTCAATAAAGGATTTTGGTTTTTTATACACCAAATCAAGCTCTCTGAAAGTTAATGTTTTTTTAGTGTAGTCATACAGCTCTTTTGCTTGGGTTTGTTGTTGTAATTTTTTGGTTTGAGTGTTTTTAGGGATAAAAACGTCTTTGGTGCTACACCCCAAAAAAAGAAGTGCCGGGATTATTAAAAATTTTCTCATTTTGCAATCCCGTAGTGGATTAAATAAGTTGCGATTTCTTTATATTTTGAAGTAACATCGATTTGATTTGCAAGTTCAAGAGCTTTTTTTCTGTTTCCTTTTTGCAAATAAAGTCTTATAAGCGCCACTCTTACGGGATTTTTTAAGATTTTGTATTTCGGATTGTTAAGATATGATTCAAGAGCTTCGATAGTACCTTTATGCATTGCGATTTCATACGCTTTTATCTCTTCAAGAGATTTTGTTTTTATTTTTTCATAATCACCTTTTTGAAGCAGATATAAATCGTAAAGTTTTCTGTCGCTTTTTAAAACTTCCAAAGCTTTTTTATCGTTAGGATTTTGCATAAGTGCGCTTAGTGCGTTATTAGCTTCGATTGCGGTTTTTGTTTGAATGTAATTATAAATACTAAGTCCCAACAAAATTGCCGCTGTTAATACGAGTGTTGCGATTATCGGTTTTTTATATTTTTTTATGAACTTTTCAAGCTGAAAAACTTTTACCAATAATTCTTCATCTTGTTTTAACTCTTCTTTAATACTCATATATCGCCTTTTTGTTGTAATTTTATCAAATAATTTTCGATTTTTTCCAAAACTTCTTTTTTAAGCTCTATTTGCAAGTCGATTACTTGTAGGTTTAGAGGAAATTTTTTAAGTTTTACGTAATCTTTGAAGGTTGTGACTATCTTTTTATCTTTGAATTCTTTTATATCTTCAAATTCATATTCGTAATGATCCGGAAAAAATTTATAAGGCATTTTGCAATATTTTAGCAGTCTTTTCGGTTTTGAAATGGCTGATATTAAAATATCCCCTTTAGGACAATCGATTTTTCTCTTAAAATCCCTACCCTCTTCCAAAACCATATCGGCAAACCTAAGAGCAAGTCGTGGATATCTATACCCTCCGGCTGGCAAAGTAAAAGGATTTTTTATTTTCGTATCTATTACGATATTGAGCTTTTCAAAAGGTTTATCAAATCCGTCATCCAAAATAACAAACCCGCAACCAAGCTCTTTTGCCTTTAAAACTCCCTCTTTTCTATTTTCACTGACAATCACCGATGCTTTTGTCTTTAATGCTATCTCCATAGCCTCATCGCCGCTAACCTCGACATCCTCCAATATCTCGCCCTCACGACTTATCACATAAAGTCCTCTGCTTTTTCTGCCGTATCCTCTTAACACTACCGCCGGTTTATATTTTTCGAAATGCTTAGCTATTGCGATACTTAAAGGAGTCTTACCGCTACCGCCGATTATTATATTCCCTATAGAAACTATAGGAATGCCTAAATTTTCGAATTTTTTAGGAAATTTAAAATGAGCTATCGTCATATAAATAAAAGAAAAAGGTAAAAGAGCGATAATCAGCGGCCAATGATACCATTTAGGATAAAAAAGCATCTCCTCAAAAAAATTATAAATTCTGTTTTTCATTTGCATTTTTCATTTCAATTTAAAGCCTAATATCTCTTTCGTACAAAAAGTCGTGACCTACCGTTCTGCTTTTTAATTTTGCGATTATAGGCGGTTTTCTTTTGAATTGGTTTTGATAAACTTTTTTAATAACGAATTCGACCAAATCTTTATCGTACTTTTTCAAAAGCTCTTCTTTTGTAGCTCTATTGTCTACGAAATCCTCAAGCACCGGGTCTATTTGGCTGTATGCGTACCCGAGCTCTTTTTCATCGCTTTGTCCCTGCCACAAATCGGCACTCGGAGGTTTGTTGATTATACTATCCGGCACTCCGAGATACTCGGCAAATTCGAAAATTTCGGTTTTATACAAATCGCCTATCGGATTTAAAGCACTTGCCAAATCCCCAAAAAGCGTTCCGTATCCGAGCATAAGTTCGCTTTTGTTGCTCGTACCGATTACAAGAGCTCCAAGCTCGGCACTCTTATCATAAAGAATAGCCATTCTCATACGAGCCGAAAAATTTCCGAATCTAACTTTATCATCAATTGGGTAAGCTTCCAAAAGAGGAGCTATGGAGATTATTTCGTAATCGATATCGAATTTTTCACAAAGCTCTTTTGCATCCTCAATGCTTGATTTGCTCGAATATTGACTCGGAAGCATAAAAGCCTTGAAATTTTCACCAAGAGCTTTTTTAGCCAAAACGGCCACAACGGCCGAATCGATACCCCCACTTAAGCCGCAAATCCCTTTTTTCAGTCCCGTTTTAGTAATCTCTTCTTTAATGAAGCGAATCAAAAACGCTTCGATAAGCTCCCACTTTTTCAAAATCACCCCTCAAGATAGTTTTTAAGAAGTTTTCCGATATTCGGATGTCTGAGTTTTTTAATAGCGCTGCTTTCGATTTGTCTCACTCTCTCACGCGTTACATTTAGAGCTTTTCCAATCTCTTCAAGCGTTCTTTCGCTCTTATCAGGCATAAGACCGAATCTCATTTTGATTACCGCTTTTTCTCTTTCGTTTAGATTTTCGAGTATCTCTTCGATATGTTTTCTCAAATCTTCTTGAACCACTTCTTCATAAGGGTTACTAAAGCTTTTATCTTCGATAAAATCTCCGAATTTTCCATCTTCTTCTTCACCAACAGGCGCTTCAAGAGAAATCGGCTCTTTTGAGATTTTTAGAATCTGTTTTACTTTTTCTATAGGCATTTTCATCTCTTTTGCGATAACTTCCAGAGTCGGCTCTTTTCCTTCTTCTTGGACGTGTTTTCTGATAATTTTATTGATTTGATTGATGTTTTCAATCATATGAATAGGAATTCTAACCGTTCTTGCTTGGTCTGCAATTGCTCTACTTATCGCTTGTCTAATCCACCAAGTCGCGTAAGTTGAAAATTTGTATCCTTTTTCGAATTCGAACTTGTCAATCGCTTTCATAAGCCCGATATTTCCTTCTTGAATCAAATCAAGAAACGGAAGTCCTCTATTGGTATATTTTTTCGCGATACTAACGACAAGTCTTAAGTTTGCGCGCGCCATTTTCTCTTTTGCTTCGGTTACGATTTTTTTACCGCGTTTTAGTTGTTCTAAAATCACTTCAAGCTTTTTAGGGTCCATTCCGAACATATTTTCGCTGGCTTTTTTAGCTTCGACAAGTTTTTTGATATCCATATAAATATTCACCATAGTATGCTCAGGTACCATTGCCGCGATATCTTCTTTGCTAAGCTCAGTGATTTTGCTTAAAATCTCTTTATGAAGTTTTCTTAACTGCTCGTTAAATAGCGGCAGTCTGTATTCTTTTTTCTTAAGTTCTTTTTCGAAATCCTTATCACCTTTTAGAGCCGTTTCTACGGTTTTTACGATTTCGTTGATAAGTTTTGAAGTATATCCGAGCTCATTTAGTGCGTCTTTTACTTTTTTCTTTTTAAATGTCAGTTGTAAAATTTTATGAAGTCTCTCATCTTCGGGCATTGAAGTGTCTTTTAGTACTCTATCGTACTCGTCGATAACTTTTTCCCACTCTTTTTTGGCTTTTTCAAGATTTTTGAAAAGCTCGTTAATTCTTTTTTCTCTAAGAGAGATTTTTTTCGCTCTTTTGCCTTCTTTGCTTGATTCGTCTTCGACTTCCTCTTCATCTACGAAGTTTTTAAACAACTCTTTTACTCTTCTTTCTCTGTTTAACAAAGGTTCTTTGTAATTTAGTACAAGGTCTATCAAAAACGGAATTGAAGTGATAGCATCAAGAATAATCTCTTCTCCAAGCTGAATTCTTCTGAAAATCTCAATCTCTTCGTCTTTATCAAGAAGCGGAATATGACCCATTTCTCTTAAATACATCCTAACGGGACTATCCGAGCGGCTCCACTCGAGAAGTTCTTTGTCTTTTAAAATATCCTCGGCAAGCTCTTCTCTTTTTCTTTCTCTCTCTTCTTCGTTTTTTACTACGTCTTCTAAGTTTTTAAGTTTCGCCACCTCAGCGGCGGTCATAAGTCTTACGTTGTTCTCTTTTGCAAGTTCTAAAATCTCTTTTACATCTTTTTTAGTAGGGGCTTTTTCGAAAAAATTAACAATAGTTTCATAAGTAACGATACCGTTTTTGTTATCTTTGAATAGTTTAACAAGCTCTTTTGGAAGTGCCATTAAATCTCCTTGTGTAGTTTGGGTGAAGAAGTTAAAAATTTAAAAATTTCTAAATTCTTAACCCGAAACGTAATTATACAATATTTTTTGGGAACGCAATTTGCTTTATTCTACAAAAAAAAGGTTAATTAATGATTAACGGATACTATGACGTAACCGGTGCAATGGTAACCCAATTCAACAGATTAAACGTAATTTCAAACAACTTAGCCAACGTAAATACGCCCGGCTTCAAACAAGACGATATTATTATCGGCGATTTCGAAAGGCTCTTTAGCGAAAAAAGAAGCGAACTTCCTCTTGAAAACAATACAAAAGAAGCCGCAAAATGGATAAACCACAACCTCAATAAAGTACCTCAAATCGTGGAGGAATATACGAACTTTTCACTCGGCGATATGCAAAGAACCTCAAATCCTCTTGATATCGCACTAAAAAGAAAAAATCTCTTTTTCATAATTTCGGCCCAAGACGGCGAAAGAATCACAAGAGCCGGGAATTTCGAACTTGACGACAAAGGATATTTGGTAACAAAAGAAGGGTTTAAAGTCCTAAACACCAAAAACGAACCGATAAAAATCCCTCTTAATGCAAAAAATCTAGTAATCGACAGCGACGCAAACGTTTACGTAAACAATCAAAAAATAGCAACGTTAAAAATCGTAAGCATAGACAACCCTAAAACTTTAAAAAAAGTCGGTGATAAAATGTGGGAATTCGTACCCGGTAGCGAAAGCATAAATACGAAAAACTCAACTCTTCAAGGTTTTTTAGAAAAATCAAACGTAAACCCTATTCGTGAAATGACGGATTTGATAGAAACAAACAGGCTTGTAGAAAGATATCAAAAAGCCATGACAACATTTATGGACGACTTGCAAAAAGACGCTATTGAGAAACTCGGGAGCGTTAGGGCGTAATGGGAGAAAAGTGGTGAAATAGTGAAATTGTGAGTTTGTGAAACTTATATGTTAGTTAAAAAACGGAACGAAATTTGCTACGAATTAAAAATCCTATAAAGGAATGAAAATGGTCAGAAGTCTTTATACGGCAGCCACAGGTATGATGGCTCAACAAATGCAAATAGATGTCGTCTCGAATAACATCTCAAACGTAAATACGATAGGTTATAAAAAACAAAGAGCGGAATTTGCTGATTTGTTTTATCAGACTATGGAATACGCCGGTACGGCGACATCTACAACAACTATTTCACCTACGGGTATTAATGTCGGGCTTGGAGTTAGACCTACCGCCGTTACTAAAATTTTTACTCAAGGAAACCTAAAACAAACGAATAACAATCTCGATTTGGCAATACAAGGCGACGGATTTTTTCAAGTACAATTACCCGACGGCCGTATAGCTTATACGAGAGACGGAGCTTTTAAGCTTGATGCCGACGGCAACGTAGTAACAAGCGACGGATATAAATTAATCCCAGAAATCACTCTACCTCCGACAACCGTACAAGTTTCTATAGGAACCGACGGAACGGTAAGTATTCTTGAAGCCGGACAAACACAAATGCAACAAATCGGTCAAATCCAACTTGCAAAATTCATTAACCCCGCAGGTTTGCACTCTCTTGGTAGCAATCTCTATATCAATACTTCAGCTTCAGGTGACCCGATAGTTGCGACACCGGGTACCGACGGAATAGGAGAAGTAAGACAAGGCTTTCTTGAAATGAGCAACGTACAGCTTGTAGAAGAGATGACGGACTTGATTACCGGTCAAAGAGCATATGACGCGGCAAGTAAAGCTATTATGACAAGTGATGAAATGCTTCAAACTGTTAATAATTTGAAGAGGTAGTTAGGGAATAGTGAAATAGTGAGTTTGTGAAATTGAAGATTTGATTAAATGTAAAATTAAGTAGCCCGAGACGATTGCGAATTTCAATGAAAAAAAAGCGTTAAAAAAAGCACGTAAGCTTGAAAAGGTCCGGGCTTTTTAGCTTTTTTGTAATGGTCGAAATTTGCTCTCTTGTTGAGGGTGGTTAATCTTTGGATGAATATGTTGAGATAGTGAATTTGTAAGTTTGTGAAATTAGTAATAACGAAAAAAAGAAGAAAGTTAGTTTTCTTCTTTTACGCTTATATTTTTATTCGCAAGTTTTAGCTCCATAACACAATGGAAAAACATAATCACGGCAAAAAACGGAGCGAAAAAGTTAATAATAGGCAACAGATTAAAAAGCGCCGCCAAAAACGCTACAAAAGAAGTTTTAAAACTTTGAGAGCTTAATTTTTCAAACTCATCTTTTGAGCAGTATTCGTTGCAAACGAAATACAAAAACGAATCCCTATAAAGTTTAGTCCACAAAAACAACTGAACGCCTACATTTATCACCGGAATGAAAAATAGAGGAAATAGCACCGCAAAAAGAGCGATAAATATCAAAATATCTTTTAAAATCGCTCTTTTATACTTAAATTTATCCTCGACATTTATCTCAAGCTCCGGATATTCAAGCTCTCTTATCGCTTCCAAAAACGGCTTTGAAAAAATAAAAATCACAAAAAACAGACTTAAAATAAAAAAGTTATAAAAAATATAAACCGCAACAATAGCACTAACACCTTTTGAAACCGTATCGAAAGGCAGAATAGTAAGAAGTCTTTTTACTTCCTCAAAAACATAATCCCAATTTTTAATCAAAAGTACCGCATAAAGAAGCGAAAAAAAGCCTATCGTAATTATCGAATAGAGATAATAACCTCTCTCTTTTAACTTATTAAGAAAAATAGGCGAAAAAATCGCCGTCACAACCGCAAAAGAGACAAGAACCAAAATAAACCAAACGAAAAACAGAATAAAAAACGCTCCGTTTAATTTCAAAACGCTAAAAGGCACCCATGAGATTAAAAAAGAACTAACCGAAATAATCTGGTCCCAAAACGCATACAAAAAACCGAAAATCAACAAAAAAAGCGGCAACGCGCTAATAAGCACCACTTTCAAAACGTCAACATTAAACAAATCCCTAAAAGATTTCACAAAACAGCTACTGATTTTCATATCCTCTCCTTTTGTGCTATTATATAACAAGTTTATTTTTAAAACCAAATTTGATAAAATTCAAACCAAAAAAGGAAATTTATGAACGTTATTACAGGAAGAGTGTGGAAATTCGGCGATAATATCGATACGGATTTGATCATCCCCGCAAGATATCTTAATACATCCGACCCTCACGAACTCGCAAAACACGTTATGGAAGACGCTGACCCTGAGTTTCCTAAAAAAGTAAGACCGGGAGATATTATAGTCGCAGGTAAAAACTTCGGTAGCGGAAGTAGTAGAGAACACGCTCCTATCGCTCTAAAAGCGGCCGGAGTTGCTGCGGTAATCGCAAAGAGTTTTGCAAGAATTTTTTATAGAAACAGCTTCAATATGGGACTTCCTATTTTCGAACTTCTTGAAGCGGACGAAATTAACGAAGGAGATTTGGTAAAAATCGACCTTGATAAAGGTATCGTTCATAATATCGATACCGGAAAAGAGTACAAATTCGCTCCTATTCCTCCGTTTATGCAAGAGCTGATTGCAGCCGGCGGACTTATTAACTACGCAAAAGAGATTTTAAAGGAAAACAATGAAAAATTATAAAATCGCGGTACTAAAAGGGGACGGAATCGGTCCCGAAATCGTAGATGAAGCTATAAAAGTTCTTGACGCGGTTGCAAGCAAAGAAGGGTTTAATTTAGAGTATAACGAATATCTTATCGGCGGAAGCGCAATCGACGTATTCGACAACCCGTGTCCGGACGAAACTATAAAAGGTTGTCTAAATTCCGACGCCGTACTTTTCGGAGCAATCGGAGGTCCTAAATGGGACAACGTAGAAAAACAAAAAAGACCTGAAAGCGGTCTTTTGAAACTTAGAAAATCATTAGGACTTTTTGCAAATATAAGACCTGCGATAATTTTTGACGAACTCGTAAACGCTTCAACACTAAAACCGGAAGTAATAAAAGGCGTTGATTTAACGGTAGTAAGAGAACTCACAGGCGGTATTTATTTCGGAGAGCCGAGATACAAAGACGACAACAAAGCTTACAATACTATGATTTATACAAGAGACGAAATTGAGAGAATCGCAAAAGTCGCTTTTGAAGAAGCTATGAGAAGAAACAAAAAAGTAACTTCTGTAGATAAAGCAAACGTACTTGAAGTAAGCGAGCTTTGGAGAGAAGTTGTAGAAGAAGTTGCAAAAAACTATCCTGAAGTAGAACTTGAACATATGTACGTAGATAACGCCGCAATGCAGCTTGTAAGAAACCCGAAACAATTCGACGTTATCCTAACGGGTAATATTTTCGGTGATATTTTAAGCGATGAAGCGAGTATGATTGTAGGAAGTATCGGTCTTCTTCCGAGTGCGAGTATCGGAGGAAAAGTCGGACTTTTCGAACCTATTCACGGAAGTGCTCCGGATATAGCGGGACAAGGTATAGCAAACCCTATCGCTACTATTTTAAGTGCTGCTATGATGCTTGATTATTTAGGTGAAAAAGCCGCGGGTGATAAAATCAGAGACGCAATAAAACAAGTACTTGCAAAAGGCTACAGAACAAAAGACCTTGCAAGTTTCGACGCAAAAGAAGTGGTAACGACAACAGAAATGGGAAGCTTGATAGCAGAACATGCCGCTAACTAAAACATACGCAAAAATACTCGAATCCCAGGGCTTTAAAAGTGAAGCCCTGGATATTTACCGCAAGCTGTTAAAAAAATACCCTGAAGATAAAGAGTTAATCGAGGCAATCAAAAGACTCGAAAAAAGAAGAAAATTTAAAGGGGTGAACGTTTTGAAACTCAAAGAATTCGAAAATATCAATCAAAAAAACCGCTATGATTTTGAAAAATGGCTAAGTGAGTTATAATGGATATCAAAGAAACAATACTCGAAACACTCCAAGAAATAGAAGAAGAGGAAATCTTCGAACATATCGAAGAAGAAAAACAAGAGTGCGACAAAGAATTTTTAAAACACCTAAGAGAAAGACTTCTCGTACTTTTTGACGGACTCCAATCTCCGAACACTCAAAATTTAGATGTCAAACTTGACGTAACTTTAAACTTTCTTGAATACCTGCTTGCAAGGCTTGAAGAAAAAATTAACGAATAAGGCAAAAATTGCAAAAAGATATCGAATTTCTAAAAAAATTTTTTGCACCTTATTCTAAAAGAGTCTATTTCGTCGGGGGTTGCGTAAGAGACGAAATTTTAGGCATTACACCAAAAGAGTACGATATAGAAGTATATGACATAGACCCTGAAAAATTCGATTCGTTAATGGCAAAACTTGGCGCTAAAGGGGTTGGCAAAAGCTTTTTTGTGTATAAATGGAAAAATTTCGACATCGCCTTGCCCCGAGTTGAAACGAAAGTGGCAAAAGGCCACAGGGGCTTTGAGGTATCACTCACACAGGACGAAAAAACGGCTTCAAAAAGACGCGATTTTACAATGAACGCTTTAATGAAAAATATCTTCACGGGTGAAATACTCGATTTTTGGGGAGGTATTAAAGATATTCAAAGCAAAATCATCCGACATATCGACGATAATACTTTTGTTGAAGACTCTCTTAGAGTACTTAGAGCTATGCAGTTTGCAAGCAGACTAAAATTCAAAGTAGCCCCCGAAACTATAAAACTTTGCCAAAGCATAGACTTAAGCGATTTGAGCCGTGAGAGAATTTATATGGAATTTGAAAAAATGTTTAAAAGCAAGTATCTTTATTACGGGTTTTATTATTTTATAGTTCTTGGAATAGCAAAAAAACTTCTGAATTTAGAATTTAGCAAAAAAGAGTTTTTTCACCTCGCAAAACTTTATAAAAACAATCCTCTTGAGAGCTTTTTTTTATATCACCTCATCTACTACAAACACCTAAACCACGAAAAAGTAATCTCGGCCTTAAACCTTCCCAACAGATTAAAAAAAGAAATCAAAATAAAAAAATGCCCTAAAACAGTTACCAATAGATTCCTTTTCGCACTTGCGCTAAAATACCCTCTAAAAACATTCAGCATACTTAATCTAAACTGCTGCGAGGAGTGGATAAAAGCCCACAACCTTTGGGATAAAAAATACCGCCCAAAAAACATAGACCCCAAAAATCCAAGACAATCTATCCTTAATGAAATAAAATCTATTCCTCTAAAAAAAGTTTCTCCTTAACTCACAAAAATAAATTAAATCTTTCATCAACTAAGCCAATCATTTCCAATGACGGGAGAAATTCTTGAAAATACAAAACTGTTTTTTTAGTTTCAATGTAATTACTAATCAAAATAGAAAACAAAAAAACATCAATGGTAAATCACAAATCTCAATTTAGCTCCTACCAAAGAAAGTAGAAAATATAAACAAATATAGAAAAATCCTGGCAGAAGAACTTGGTTTCCCGTCTCCAATTAACCTTCTACCCAAGAAGGTAGAAAATCTGCGGGGATTGTTACAGCTGTTTATATGGCAGTAGTCCTGGTAGCGTCTCCAATTAACCCTCTACCCAAGAAAGTAGAAAATCTTATTTTACTATGGCAATGATGCTATCTATAACTTTTAGTGTCTCCAATTAACCTTCTACCCAAGAAGGTAGAAAATGAGGAAAGTTATATCTTCAAGGTGCTTCTTTGGTAAAGGAAGGTCTCCAATTAACCTTCTACCCAAGAAGGTAGAAAATTCTTGATAATTCTATAACGATAAACCTGTCTATATTTTATTTAGTCTCCAATTAACCTTCT